>JBJKRT010000050.1:0-34315 GCA_046704545.1 Longimicrobiales bacterium | reverse complement strand
CCGCCCTGCGCGACGATGCCACCACCCAGCAGCACCGGTGAGGTCGAGCCCAGGTCCGCGTCGTCTTCATTCAGCTGCGCGGTGTTCGTCGGCGTGTAGTTGCCGAGCATGTGCGTGGCGTCCGGATCGAGCTCGATGACGGCGTCTCCCCAGTTCGTCTTCCCGTTCCAGGGACCGTTGCCGGTGGCCACGAAGATGTCGCCCGTGGTGGAATCGACCACGGCCCCGGCACGTCCCCAGATCGCGGAGTCGCTCGCCCGGCACGAAGACGGCTCGATCAGTCCCGCTCGATCGCTGCACAGGGAGTTCCACACGTGCAGGAGCTTGCCGGTGGCGCCGTCCAGGATGGCCACGTGACCCTGGTAGGGCGGGCGGTCGCCGATGTAGCCACCCGTGGTCGCGATGACGTGCCCGTGAAAGAAGCCCAGCGGGGAGGCGATCTTCTCGCGGTGCGGCAGCCTGGTGATCGAGGTGCTCCACTCCACGTGCCCGTCCGAGACGGCCAGCTTGCGGATCATGCCATCCGGGGCGGCAGCGTAGATCGCCCGTCGGTCGGGATCGGCCACCGGCGTAGCCGTCGTGATCTGTCTGGAGCCGGCGAGCCGATCGTAGCTCGGCGGCGTGTACTCCCAGAGCACGGTGCCGGAGTCGGCGTCCACCGCGACGGTCTTTCCGTACGTCGTCGTTCCGAAGAAGACGTCGTGGGCACGCCCACCGACCCGCACACCCTTCAGGTAGATGACGGACGCATCGATGGTCCCGTCGAGCGTGACCCGCTGGCGCTGCATATGCGCCAGGTCGGCCGAAGTGACGCCCATGGACCGCATCGGCGCGCTCGAGCGCTCCACGTTCCAGCCGAACATCGGCCAGTCCTGCGCACGCGCCCGACCGGGAGCCCCCGCGAGAAGAACCGCGGCGCAGAACGCCGTGACCGCGTGCGCGCGGCTCATTTGGCCACCACCACGATCGGCCGACTCGTCACGACGGGGCTGCGCCCCTGGAGGTCCAGCTCGAGATGGAGTGTGTACTGGCCCGGATCGAGCTTGGGAAGCTGGAGCTGCACGGCGCGGAACACGGTCTGCACCGTCGTCGGCGCGATGTCCTGGAACGTCACGGTCACCGGCTGCGCCGGCTTGAGGATGCCCATGAATTTGCCGACCCGCTGGAGGAATCCCGGGTGACCGCGCGTGAAGCCGAGCGTCACACCCACGGGCTCCTGCACATGGAGGCCGTACACCTCCCAGACGACGATGAAGCGCGCCCCCTGCTCGATCCGGATACCCGGCCGAGCCTCCGGAATCGCCTGATCCAGCGAGGCGGGGAGCGTCGCGCCCGGCTTGAGGATCATGAGATCGGACACGGCCGGCACGCCCGGCACCAGCGAGTCCTGTACCACACCCTGGCGTGCCCGCCACGCCTGCTTTCCTTGCCGATCGAAGACCTCCAGGCTGCTGACGTAGCGCCCCTGGGGAGCCTTCAGCGTCAGAACGCCCCGGGGCGCGCTCCCCCGGATGTCGACGGCCGGGCCACCGTCCACGGGCACGAGATAGAATCCCGTCTCGACGGGACCCACGATCTTGACGGAGGGCGGGGTGGTGTCGCGCTTCGGCGGCTCACGCGATCGCCGGCTGTGGTCGAACGGGTTCATGATGCCGCCTCTTCGACCGAATTCGTCACGCGGCTTTTCCTTCTGCGGCGAACCCACCCGCTCGGCCGGCGTCGGGGGAGCCGGCTTGTAGGCGCCCACCACCAGCATCGTGTCGCCACGGCGGAAGCGCGCGACCTGGGTCTCCAACTCGGCGAAATGCGGTGCGTACGGAGGCGCGTACCAGGTCCACGCCTTTCTCGGCGCGGTCACCCAGCTCTCCGGCGGAATCTCGGCCGGTGCCTTCAGGAACTGCTCCGGAAAGAGGAACCCGCGACTTCCGGGGGCATTGTGCGCGATGACCTGACGCGTGTCCTGCATGTCCAGGCGCCCACCCTGCATGCCTACGGGCCCCGTGCGGCTGCGGCTGTACCCGATGGGCCGGCCGTAGCGAATGAGGGCCTGAGCCATATCGTCGCCCCAGTCCATCCCCTGGGGATTGGCGGCGTCCTCGTCCATCCGTACCTGCACGAGCCGCGTGTAGTGCTCGGTGAGCCGGTCGTTGCCCGGCACCAGGTAGAGCGGATCCGAGAGGCGCCAGAAGAGCTTCCAGAGCTTCGCGCGCTGCTCCGGCGTGTCCTCGTGGAAGACCTTCTTACCGACGTCGGTGAGGAGGTAGCCCGGCGTGGTCCAGCGCTCGAGCTCCTTGGGCGGCATCGAATCCATCGCGGCCCGATACGCCGTCTCGGCATCCACGTACGAGCCCCGGATGTGCAGCACGTACCCGAGCAGCGCCTCGCACCACCAACGTTCCGCGACCGCACAGCCTCGCGCGATCCGCTCCGCCTGGATGCTCTCGCCGTCCTCCACCAGATAGCGCACGAGCTGCCCCGTGATCCAGGGATCGTGAATCTGCTCGTTCGCATGGGAGAGGAACTCGATCAGGTCGGTGCGCGCGTCCACGACGCGTTGGAACTCCGGAGGTATGTCCCCCTCCGCCTCCCCACCCCACCAGATACAGATCCGGTTGATCAGGTCCTCGCACCGACCGACCGGCATGGGGCTGAGCGGGATCATCTTCGCCCGCAGCTCCTCGAAGTCCTTCTGATGCTTGTGCGCCTCCTCGACGAGCGCGGTCGAATCCGCGGAGGACAGCGGAGCCGTCTGGGCGAGGGCGCGTCCCGTCGGGGCGAGCGAAGGAGCGACGAGAAGCGCCAGCGTCGGCGCGAGGACGGCGACTGCACATCGAGGACAGGAGAGCATCGGCGAACACTCCACCCGGAGGGCCTGACGAGGGCGACGCTTCGGGATCCCCCCCGACCGCCACCCCTACCGGGAGCACGAACGTGTAGCCCCGGTCATTCGCTGAGCTACACCGTGAAGGCAGGGGGTGGTCCCCGGGACACCCCGCACCGCGCTTCGAGCTTGCCGCCGGAGATGTCGCGACCTACCGTCCACAGGCCATGCACCACGCCGACCCTCCCCGCTGGCTGCGCGAGCTCCTCACCGAGCTGAAGCGTAGGCGCGTATTCCGCGTCGCGTCGTTCTATGTGGTGGCTGCGTGGGCGGTGATCGAAACCTCCTCTACGATCCTGCCCGCGCTGAACCTCCCGAATCGCTACGTCACGTTCGTGGTGGTCGCCGCCATCATCGGGTTTCCCGTAACCATCGTCCTCTCCTGGATCTTCGACATCACCGAGGAGGGGCTCGTCTGGGCGCGTCGCCCGTCGGACGAGCGAGGCAGCACCCGCCGCGTCGCCCGTGCGCGCTGGCTCAAGCCGCTGATCACGGTGGTCGCCGTGGTGGTGGTGCTCGGCGGGGCGTGGACGGCCGCGTCGATCATCCGGCGCAAGAGCGCACCCCCCGAGAGCCTCTCGATCGCGATCTTCCCCTTCCAGGTGCAGGGCTCGCCCACCCTGGCGTACCTGCGCGAAGGGATGGTCTCCCTGCTCAGCACGAGCCTGAACGGTGCCGGCGATGTGCACGTGATCGACCCGACGGCGGTGATCCACGCGCTCAGCCACCCGAAGCAGGACGTGAGCCCGCAGGAGGCCCGGCGCATCGCATCGCAGTTCTCGGCCGCGTATTTCGTGCTCGGCAGCCTGACCGAGACCGGTTCGGGGGTGTTGCTGAACGGTCGCCTCTACCAGGTGGGCAAGGATGCGCCGCTGACCACCATCGCGGTTCCCAGCTCCAGGAACGACGTCCCCGGGCTGGTCGACCATTTCTCTCAGGTGCTCCTGAGCGATCAACTCCGCCGCGAAGGGATGCATCTGGCCAGCACGGCCGCGCTGACCACGTCGTCCATGCCCGCCCTCAAGGCCTACCTGACGGGCGTGTCCGAGTACCGATCGTCCCAGTGGAAGTCCGCGATGAGCGAGCTCCGCCAGGCCGTGACCCTCGATACCGCGTTCGCCCTGGCGGACTACAGGCTGGCCACGGCCGCATTCTGGGCAGCGTCGTTCGACACGATGAACATCGCCGCCGACCGCGCATTCCGGATGCGGAGCCGCCTCTCCAGGCACGATCAGGAGCTCGTCGAGGCGTTCCACGCCTGGACGAGAGGTGAGGCGGCGCCCGCGGAGCGGCTCTATGCCGATCTGACCGAGCGGTATCCGGCAGACGCCGAGGCGTGGTACTTCCTCGGCGAGGTGCGCTTTCATTACGGGCCCGTCCGCGGAAAGTCGTTCCTCGAGGCGAAGACTCCGTTCCTCCACGCGCTCGCCGACGCCCCGGATGAAGAGCCGATCCTCAACCATCTGATGGAGATCGCACTCTACCAGCACGACGATGCGGCGTTCGACTCCCTCGCGGCGCGCGCGGGGCTCCAGGGGCCGGCCCTGCTCCGACGCACGGCCGCGCACGCGCTCGAGAAGGAAGACAGCGCGCAGGTGACGCAGACGCTTCGGGATCTGCAATCGTCGTGGGGTGGAGACGTGTTCGTGGTCGCCGCGAACCTCGCCACGTTCGCGCGGGATCTCGACATGGCACACCGGGTGGCGCGTCTGCTGACCGCACGGACCCGCAAGGCGACGATCCGGGGCGCCGGATATCTCATGCTCGCGCAGATCGCGGCCGGACGAGGTCGCTGGACCGAGGCCAGCGCCGACCTCGATACGCTCGGCACGATCCATCGTCCCACGGCGCTCGTCTATCGCGCGCTCTACGCGAGCGTCCCCCTCCTCCACGTCGACTCGGCGGAGCTCCACGGGATCCGGAGCGACCTCGAGCGATGGAAGCCGGGCCCCGCGGACGACATCGACGCACCGGGCGCCTTCCTCGGAATCCACAACGGCGCCTGGCCGCTCCTGCGGCTCTACACGCTCGGCCTGATGAACGTGCGCCTGGGTGACGACACGGCCGCCGAGCGCGACGCGAAGCAACTCGACGGATGGGGCGCGCGGGATTCGCTTCCCGCGAAGAAGCGACACTTCGCGAGCCGACTGGCACACGGAGTCCGGATGCAGCTCGCGCTTGCGAAGCGGTCCACCTCCGAGGATACCGTGCTGTCCTGGCCGCCCGTCGACGTGTCGCTCGACCAGGTCGCGAACTCCTCGTTCTATGCAGAGGCACTGCAGCGCTACACCCGAGGCCTCCTGCTGCGGCAGGCCCAGAAGCCCGACAGCGCGGCGCAGTGGCTGAAGGTCTCCATGCAAGGAAGGAACGACCTGTTCCTGCTGGGGCCTGCGACGCTGCAGCTCGCCCGGACGTACGCGGGCCTCGGCGACGACGCTCGTGCCGCTGCGGCCTATTCGTCCTTCCTGCGACTCTGGAAGAACGCGGATCCGCAGTGCCGCGGGGTCCTCGCCGAGGCCCGTGCCAGCCTGAGCCGCCTGAAGAGCGACTCGTAGGTCCCGGCGTTACTTCCCCGGCCCTGCCGGCACCGTGTCGGACGGAGGGAGCACCATGTTGATCTGGTACGTGTACCGCCCGTGATCGCTCAGCAGGATTGACATGGGCGTTCCGTCGGGCTGTGGGCTGCGGCTCAGGACGCCGTCACGTGCCAACTGCTGAACCGACAGGAAGAGCATCGCGGCCGGAGCTCCTTCGCTCCGGAAGAAGAGGAAAGACTTCGAGGGTCCGGCCGGCACCGTATCGCTGGGCATTACGAAACGCTCGGCGTTCAGCAGGCTCGCGACCGCGACGGCGCCCGAACCCTTCCGGTACGCACGGAAGAGGCCCGGCCCCGGACCGGCCGGGACGGTGTCGCTCGGCGACGGCGCAGCGGCGGACGAGATGAAGCTGATGTCGGCCGGCGTGCGCACGTTCCTCAGGGCTCTCACGGCCGCCGGGGTCATGGTGAACATCGCCACGTACCGAGTCTGGGCGGTGATCTCTTCGCATTTCAGCGGATATTCATCGGCGCACCCCACCGCCACCGTGAGGTTTATGGACGAGGATGGGACCTTCTGAAGGCTCTCGGGCCCCTTCGGTGCAGCCACGGGTGCTTGCACGTCGGGTCGGGCCTTCGGCGTGGTCGGGCTGTCCGTCTGGGCACAGCCACCGGCGAGGACGGCCAGCGCGAAGGCGCCGGCCGTGAAGCGTCGCATCGACATGGGAGGGTCCTTTCGACTGCGAGTGTGCGTCACATGCGAAATCGAGGGGCCTACGGAACGGCCCTGTATCGGGAGACCGCCGAAGCGGCACCCTTTTCATGCATGCTTCGGAATCGCCGACGGGGCAAGGATTTTCTCGGCCCGCCGCTCCGAAGCGATAGCCGTTCGCTCAAGGTGTGTCGGGCGAGCCCGACGCGGCCCGCGCGCACCGGCGAACGATCTCCCCCGCCGGCTCGATCGTGTGGATATCGGCGACGGATCGCCCAGCCTGCCAGTACTCCCTGGCACCCGACTCGTCCAGAGAGGATCGCTTCAGCTGCCACGCGGAGCGCAACGCGTAGAGGGCCCGCATCACCTTCTTGGTGCGCCGGCCCCGCAGCAGGAGGCGCGCCAGCGGGCCGGCGCGGACCCCCTGCCGGTGGACGTACGGCGTGCCGATGACCGAGACCGGTACGCCCGTGATCCGCTCTGTGAGCATGATGTCTCTCTCACCCGCCTCCAGAATGGCCCGCTTGTACGGACCCGCCGCCCTGCATTCGGGCGTTGCGATGAAGCGTGTGCCCATCTGCACGCCTGCGTAGCCCATCGCCAGAGCCTCCGTGAACCCCTCCGGCGTGGCAACGCCGCCGGCGCATACGACCGGAAGGCCCAGCCCACCCACATCGTCCAACAACGTACGGGCATCGAGCCGGCCGGGATGTCCACCCGCGCGACGGTTCACGGCGATGAGCCCGCGGACACCCGAGTCGAGCGCTTTCTCCGCCCATTTGCGCTCGGTCACGTCGTGGTAGACCACACCGCCCATGGGCGCGACCCGCTCCACGACCCAGCGCGGCTTTCCGAGCGAGGTGATGAAGAAGCGGACGCCCTCCTCCAGGGCCACGTCGACCCACTCGATCATTCGCTCGTGGTAGCGGCGGGACGACGCCTCGATCAACGCGTTCATCCCGATCGGACGATCGGTGAGGCGTCGGATCAGATGCAGACCCTCGCGGAAGTCGTGGCCGTGCACGAACGTGAGCGACACGGGCTGCACTACGCCCATCCCGCCCGCCTCCGAGACCGCCGCCACCAGCTCCGGATTCGAGCAGGGATACATGGCGCCACAGATGAGCGGCACGGACACACCCGCGTCCCGGGTGAGCGCCGTGTCGAGCGACGATCGGCTCACGAAGCGGCGCCGCCCCCCCGTGCGGCGCGGCTCGGAACCGGACCCAGAAGCCAGTGCGCCACCACGCGCGCAACGAGGTCCCCGGATGAGTCGTGGAGCGTCGCCTCGACATCCACCGGTGTGGCCGCCGCTACCTCTCGTGGGACGCTGCAGCGGCTGTCCGCGACCAGACGACCGCGGGCCTTCTTCGCGAAGGTGACCTCGAGCCCCGTGACGATGCCCCGCACCGTCGCCGGCAACCCACTCATCACCGCCAGGCCGCTGGCCAGCTCGCCGAGATTGACGAGCGCCACCGCATGAATCGAGTCGAGGTGGTTGCGGACGGCTCGGCGTTCCTGAAGCTCGACCCGGACGTGGCCCGGCTCGAAGAGCGTGACGGTCGCGCCGAGCCTCCCGGAGTACGGCGCCAGCCAGCCCAGAACGCGGCTGAACAGCCATCGCCCTCCCGGCAGGGGTGAGAGCAGCGTCCAGAGCCTGCGGAGGCGGGCGCCGGGAGCTTCGGAGCGTGAGGACATGACGGTTGGGCTGGCGTGGTCGTCCACCTACATCGCGAATCTCCGGTTCGCCCACGTCCCGGGCAATGGGAATGGCCCGGCGGATGACCGCCACCAGCTCGTCCACCTCGCACGGCTTCGTCACGTAGTCGGACGCTCCGGCTTCGAGCGCCCGCGTTGCGCCACATGCCTTCTCCTCGCCCGTGAGGACCGCGAACTCCCTGTCGGATCGACGTCAGAGCTTGAAGGCGAATCGAAGCAGGATCGCGTTCTCCCACCTCGACGCTCGGGACTTCCGGGTCGGATCCGACTGACCGGAGAACGCTCCCGAGATCAAGAAGTTGTCGTCGACGCCGTCGCCGTTGCGGTCCGCCGGGGGCGCCCAGACCAGCACATCGTCGAGTTGGAGTCTGACCATGGGGTTCAGCGTCCAGTTCACCCCGAGCGTCACCTCGTGCGCGAGATGGGCTCCGCTCAGCATCGGCGCGGTGACGACGCTTCCGGCACCCGGCGTCGAACCCTGGTAGCCCCCGAGCGGTCCGGAGCCCGGCGCGTAGCCCGACACCGATACCGGATCGAAGAGACGCGGATCGGACCAGGTCCTCGTGTAACGAGCAAGCACCTCCCACGACCCGCTACCGCCTTCTCCCCAGATCGAGTGCGGTCGTGCCGACCTCCAACCGTCGTCGTCCAACCGCCTCGACTCACCGGTGAGATACCAGGACGCCCAGGTCGACCACGAGCGGACCGCACCGCTCCAGCTTGCCATCCGCACATGGGCGACGCGAGTGCTCCCGACCAGGAGGTCGTGGAAGAGTGTGACGTCGCGGTACCGCACCTCGAGCAGCTCGCTCGACAGCGAGAACGGCCCCCGCAGATAGTGGAGCTCCGCCCCGAGCCGGCTCCGCCCTCCGACCTCTGCCCCGATACGGTCCGTCACGTGCCCGTCGGCTCCCAACACCTGCTCCGTTCGCCATCGCCAGATGGCGGACGCGAAGTCTGCAGCCGCGTACCCGCGCGTGTCCACCCGAGGCGACGGCACGCCTCGTCCGGCCCAGGTTCCCTCGACTACGACCGCCACACCCTCGAGGCTCCGCGATCCGCCATGCAGGAAGGGACGCAGGAAGAAGCGCCCCACCCATTCCTTCCCGTCGTTCACGTCACCGGACGGAGCGTCGACGTCGGCGCCTTCGCCCGTGTACACTCCCGCATCCCACGCCAACCGGCCCGACGCCACCTCTCCCCGTAGCGTCAGCCCGCGGTCGAAGAACGGGTGAACCGGACTCGCGCCTCCGCGCTCGACGAAGGCCAGGTTGTTGTCCTGGGTGAGCCACGACGAGCTGAACGGCACCTTCATCTGCCCCCACCGCGCGTGGAGGTCGGGCCGGACCTCCCAATCGGCCCAGGCATTTCTCAGATAGGGTGACGACGCCAGCTCGGGCTGGATCCGGAACGCGAATCGCCGGTGGACACGACCCATCAGGTCGATGCGTGCCCTGCGGAGGTCCAGATCCTGGACGGCTCCACGCACATCGCCGTGAAATACGCGTGTATCCAGCTGTAACGTGCCGCGTATACGCAGCTGAAACGAGCCATCCTCCGTTTGGAGGACGAAGTCGTCTTGATACGAGGCGACGAGGGGGACCTGCGCGACGCAGGGGCCCGGCGGCATGCAGACGAAGACGCCCACGAGCGCAAACACCACGCCCAGCCGGACCACCGCCGGGACCACGACGGCCCCGGCCTCCATCCACGTCGCCCGCGGGACGCGACGCGGCTCCGCCACGGTCTCCTCCTCGAGCGCGAATGTGGGGACGCGTGGGCAGGTTCGTTGAATCTAGCGGGTCCTGAGCGACGGCGCGCGGGAAGCGTTGCGCGATCGGGCGACCCGTGATACCTCGGTGGTCGGGTACGGATGTGAACGTGCACATCGGTGCCTCGAACACATGAGCCACATCTCGCCGGCCCCGCCGCGCTCGCGCCGGGTGAGCACGGATGCGCCGACGCTGATCTGCAGCGATCACCCCACGCCCGGGAAGGGTGCGCACGAGGGTGGTAACGACATCGAGCTCACGCGTATCCCGTGGACACGCAGTGCGATGCGCGTTTGACGCGGTCACGGTCATCGCACGTGCGGTCGTGCTCCTGGCCCTGGGTCTGCAAGGCTTCACCGCCCGCCCCGCCTCCGCCCAGGAGCAGGCGGCCGTCCAGGGCATCATCGCCCAGACGAACACGGGGCGACCACTGGAAGACGTCGCCGTCACGCTCGAAAGCGGTGGAAAGGTGGCATACGGCACCTTCACGAATCAGAACGGTGTCTACCGGATCAACAACGTTCAGCCGGGCACGTATACGCTCCGGAGCAAGTTCATCGGCTACGCAAGCCACGTGCAGAAGGTCACGTTGAAGGGCGGCCAGCGGCTCACGGTGAGCTTTCGAGTCAAAGAGACCCCCGTGGCGCTCCAGGGCATGGTAGTACACCCGCAGCAGGGCGCCGCGATCAAGCAGCTGGGCCGTCAGGTGGTGACGCCGCAGGAGATCCGCGCCGTGCCCGTACCGGGTGGTTCCGGCGACCTCGCATCGTACCTCCAGACCCTGCCCGGAGTCGTCACCACCGGCGACCGGGGCGGTCAGCTCTACGTGCGGGGCGGGCTCCCGGCCGGCAACGAGGTGCTCGTGGACGGCATCCCCATCTACGAGCCGTTCCACATCCTGAGCTTCTTCTCGGTCTTTCCCGAAGACCTGGTGTCCAGCGCGGATTTCTACGCCGGGGGGTTCGGGGCCCGCTATCACGGACGCACCTCCTCGGTTCTGGACGTGCATCTGCGCGAAGGCGACCCGAACCGGTTCCGCACCACCGCTTCGGTGAGCCCGTTCCTCGCGAGTGCCGTCGTGGAGGGACCTGGAGGAGGCGCCACGTGGCTGGCCTCCGTGCGTCACTCCCTCGTCCAGCAGACGAGCCCGACGCTGCTGGGCTCACGCGAGCCGATGTCGTTCCAGAGCGAGCTCCTGAAGATGACGTCCGGCCACGACTACCGATGCTCGCTGCTCGCGATGCACACGGCGGACCGTGGCCAGATCGACCCCAAGGTCTCGCAGTCGTACGTGGCGTGGAACAACAAGCTCGTCGGGCTCAAGTGCGTCACCCTGCGTCCGAACGGGCAGCGCGTCGAGGCGAACTGGAGCTACAGCGGGTCCAGCAGCGAAGCGGTGACCTACGGAGCCTCCAAGCTCCGCTCGAGCATCTGGCGCGTGCAGAACGACACGCACGCGAGCGACGTCTTCGGCGGAATTCCCGTCGAAGGCGGCTACGAGGTCTACGTCGAAGTGATGGACTACGACCTGTCGGAGCTCTTTGCCGACCAGGCGAAGAGCTCCGACGGGATCTTCGGCGCCAGCGTGTACGGGGAGGCGGAGCTCCCGATCGGACCGAACCTGAACGTGAAACCCGGCGTCGTGCTTCTGGCCGCCCCCTACGCCGGCGTGGAGCCGAGGCTGCGGGCGAGCTGGACTCCCTTCGGCGCGGCGGGTGGAACACTCCAGGGCGCGCTCGGCATCTACCGTCAGAGCGTCGTTGGAACGAGCGACATGCGCGACGTCGGGTCGGTGTTCACCGCCTGGATGAGCGCGCCGGACGGAAAGCCCCTGGAAGCGCTGCATGCCATCCTGGGTTGGCAGCAGTCGCTGGGTGACGGCTTCAACGGCTCCGTCGAGGGCTACTACAAGCGACTCAGGAACATCCCCGTGCCGGTCTGGCAGTCGATTGCCGAGTTTACGACCACACTCGGCCGCGCCAACGGAACCGTGTACGGCGCCGACGCCCGCATCGAGCTGAGGCGGCCGCACTTCTACGGGTTCATCGGCTACGGATACGACTGGACGCTCTACCGCGCGGCCCAGGCCGCGTTCGCGGACTGGTTCGGCCAGCCCGTGCAGAGCTACCACCCCGCGCACGATCGGCGGAACCAGATCAACGCCCTGGCGACGTTCGACCTCGGAGGCTTCAAGCTCTCGGCGCGGTGGCAGTTCGGATCGGGGTTGCCCTACACGCAGCCGCTCGGCTTCGACGAGGGATTCGACTTCTCGAAGGGCCTGTACGACGTCCATACGGACCCGGGCACCACACGCCTCGTGCTGAACAAGCCGTTCACCGCTCGGATGCCGGCCGTCCACCGGCTCGATGTTTCGGTCCAGAGGGCCTTCGACCTGTCGGCGGGGAAGCTCACCCTGCAAGCCGGTGCGATCAACGCGTACGACCGACACAACATGTTCTACTACGACCTGTTCACCGGCCACAGGCTGGACCAGCTTCCGCTGGCGCCGTATCTGTCGGTGACGTTCAAGAGCCGGTGAGCGGCATGTCCCGTCCGGGGCTCTCGATTCGACGCGCGCTCCCCGTCACCTGCCTGCTCGCGACACTGCTCGCGGGCGCCTGCAACGAGGCGTTCGCACCCCTCCAGGAGAGCTCCTCGAAACGCTTCTCGATCTTCGGCTATCTGGATGCCTCGGCGGACACTCAGTGGATCCGGGTCATGCCGATCCGCCCGCTCAGGCAGACCTCTCCGGACTCGTTCGGGATGACGGTGACGCTGGAGAACGTGGCAACCGGTGCGAGCGTCGAGCTGAGGGACTCCCTCTTCGCCTTCACCTCGTACGCGGGCACGGACCTGGGTTCCGGAACCCAGTACGTACACGACTACTGGACCACGCAGAAGATCGAGCCGGGAGCCACCTATCGGTTCTCGGCCCGCCTGGACACGGGCGAGGCCGCCGAAGCCCTGGTGAAGATCCCGGCGGACTACGCCGTCGAGCTCTGGCTGGCTCCCTCCTCGTCGAACCACTTCGTGACGCGCGACTCCGACTACCTCCGCATCACCGGGCTGAAGCACCTGCCCTTCGTCGGGCAGGCGGAGCACTTCACGGACGGCTGCGGCCCGGGCGTGGATACCGTCTGGTACAAGGCGAAGCCGGGCTCCGACGGGAGCTTCGAGATCCCGATCGCGCGAACCACGGTCCCGCCCAGGGGAGAGGCGACCTGCGGCACGCCGGTGGTGAAGAGTCGCGATCTGTGGCTCGTCGGATCCGACTCGGTCTGGCCCGCCGGCGATCAGTACTCGATCCAGGGACTGGGCCGCTCGGAGCTCACGTCCAACGTCGCCAACGCCGTCGGGTTCCTCGGCGGGGTACTCAGCAAGGACATCCCCTACGAGCAATGCGCCCTCGAGTCCGGCGGTCAGCTCGTCGATTCCTACTGCAAGCTCCGCTATGACCAGGCGTCGGCGTCGTTACGCGGCACGGTCACCGAGACCCGCTGCGGCGGTGGGCCGATCGATCAGGTCACGCTGACCCTCACGGAGCTGGACCACGACCCGTCCGAGGTCCGCACCTACGTCACCCCGCCGGAAGGCACCTTCTACATCGACGCCCTGGTGCCGGACACCCGGTACGCTCTGAAGGCGCGGGCCAAGCCCGTGCCGGTCTTCGGAAAGGGTGAGATCGACGAGTATTCGATCGGCTACGACACGTTGACCTTCGCCCCGGGAGAGCACAGGACCTACGACATCGGCCTGCAGAAGCTCATCCCCTGCGACCAGAATCCCTGAGTCGGCGTCGGCGGACGCTCGTCCTCGTCTCAGACCCAGAGAAGCCCGACCAGCCCCACCGCGGCGAGCCCGACCAGCAGCGCCGCCGCCAGCCGGCCCGTTTGACCACCCGCGAAGCTGCGCGCGTAGACGGCCTTGATCACGTTGTTGCTCGACGCGGCGATGACGACCGCCACGGCCGCGACGTGGAGCGAGAGCACCGTCGCCTTCGCCTGGGTCACCCCCAGAATGAAGGGATCGACATCGGTCACGCCCACGATGCCGGCCAACGTGTAGAGGCCCGGCTTACCGAGCGACTCGCGCACGAGCGTGGTCACCACGAGGAGCGCGACGAAGACGAATGCGAACAAAATCGCCGCCGTGATCTCGAGCGGATTCGCGGTCGGCTGGCGCGGCGCCCCGCTGACCGCCTGTCCATCGCCTCGAACCGACACGTACCATCCACCCAAGATGCCCACGACCGCGCCGATCGCGAAGCCGGGAAGCAGCTTCTCCGCCAGCGCGGCGTTGAAAAACGCGATGAGAACGAGGAACCGCACGTACATCACGCCGGACGCTGCGAGGATGCTCCCGGCGAAGAGGTTCGGGCGGGGCTCGCGGTGCGCGTCGCGAGCCAGCACCACCGTGGTCACGGTCGAGGAGTACGCGCCGCCGAGAAGCGCCGAAACCATCACACCTCCGCGGCCCTTGAGCAGGCGCTGCACCACGTAGCTCCCGAACGACACCCCGCTGACCGCCACGACCACGAGCCACGTGCGGAACGGGTTGAGGCCGAACCGCGTGAAGTCGTGGTTCGGAACGATGGGCAGGATGACGACGGTCAGCACCAGGAACTGGGCGACGGTCGCGATCTCCCCAGGGGCCACGCGACGCGTGAGGCCCTCCAGCGCCTTCTTCAGGTCGAGCAGGAGCACACCGACAACCGCCAGCGTGGTGGCCATCCAGTACTGGTTCTGGTAGACGAGGCCCGCCACCAGGTAGGTCACGAGCCCGCTCATCTCCGTCGTGAGCCCGGCATCCGGGATGCCCGTGAGCTTGCGCTGGTAGGAGAGGAGCATGAACCCACCGACCACGGCGAAACCCAGCATCCACCCAAGCATCCCGGGACCGGACACCAGCGCGAGCGAATAGCTGACGAGCCCGATCAGCGGAAAGGTCCGGACGCCGCCGAACACCCACTTGCCCTCGATCTGCCTGTGCTCCTCTCGCTCGAATCCGATGAGGAACGACAGAAGGAGGACGAGGCCGATGTGGATCGCGGGGGTGGGAATCAGAGTCGTCATGAAGGGAAAGAATGCCGCCCGAATCGGCCCGGCGCCACCGTCGAGGTCGTCGAGTCCACAACAGGCCCCGTGCGGCCACCCGACAACGGCCCGGGCCGACCGATGTCCGAGAGGCCCGGCGCTTACGCGCCCCCGGCTCCATCCGGCTGACGGACCATCGCGAGGGCGTCTCCCACGGCCACCAGGAGCTCGTCGACCTCGAACGGCTTCGGCACGACGCGCTGGACCCCCACGAGAGTCGCATTCCGGCGCAAATCCTCGTCCACGAGCCCGCTGGTCAGGACGATCGCAAGATCGGGATGCTTGTGCCGCAGACGCCGCGCCAGCGCGAGTCCCCCCATGTGAGGCATGCTGAGATCGGTGACGACGGCGGCGAAGCCGGCCGCGCTCGTCATCGCCAGGGCCGTCCGTCCGTCGGGCGCGGACGACGCGCGAAAGCCTCGACGCTCGAGCACGCGAACGACGGTCTCGCGAACCGCATCCTCGTCGTCGACGACCAGGATGTGCGAGCCGTCACCGAACGGAGCCGAGGAGGCCGAATGGCGTATAAAATCCTCGACAGGCAGGTCGACCCGCGGGAGGAGCACGTCCACGGTCGTACCGACTCCGCGCGTGCTCCATATCCTCACCTCGCCCCCCGCACCCTCCGCGACCGACCGCACGGTGGAGAGGCCGATCCCGTTGCCGCCCGCGTCCGGCCGGGTCGTGAAGTACGGCTCCATCGCCCGCCGCAGCACTTCCTCCGACATCCCCGCACCGGTGTCCGTGACGCGCACCCGGACGCACGGACCGCTCACCATCGACGACTCACGCTCCGATGAGCGGTCGGGGGCGTCGGTCACCGAGATCCGGAGCACGCCCCCGCCCGGCATCGCCTTCGCGGCGTTGCCCCCGAGGTTCAGCACGATCTGCTGGACGTCCGCAGGCGTCAGGACCACCGCTCCCACGTCGTCACCCGACTCGAACCGAAGATCGACGTCCCCGGGCAGCACGGCACGCAGCAGTCGGGCCGCTTCCCCGAACGTGGCCGCGGCGTCCAGAGGATGCCGCTCCTCGCCCGCCGGGCGGCTGAACGCCAACAGGCGCCGAACCAGGTCCCGCCCACTCCGGGCGCTGGTCACGATCCGGTCCACCATTCCGGCCCCGTCGGACTTGAGGCCCGGCTCGGTCGACAGGACCTCCGCCCCGGCGAGGATCGGCGTCAAGAGGTTGTTGATGTCGTGGACGATCCCGGCCACGTGGATCCCGACGGCCTGGAGCTTCTCGGCTTGGCGAAGGTCCGCTTCCGCGCGCTCCCGGCGTTCCATCTCGGCCTCGAGCTGCGCGTTGGACAGCGCGAGACGCCTGCTCTCGACGGCGAGCGCCGCACGGTGCTCCTCCGACTCCGCGGCGGCGTCGTGGAGACCTCGGATGAGGGACGCCACCGTGAGCGCCAGCGCCGTCGAAAGGAGGATCGCGTTGCTGCCGAAGAGGACCCAGCCATCGAGCGACACCAGGCCATCCTGCCACGTGAGGATCCCCTTCGCCTGGGCCCAACCCACGAGCACGATCGTCACCACGGTGAGCGCGAGCATTCTCAGCGTGGCCCGCAAGTCGAAGAGCGCCGCCGTCAGAATCGGAGTGCCCAGGAGCCAGAGGGCGCCTGCGGCGTGCGGTCCGAAGTCCATGCTGAGCGCAAGCGCAAGCGCATAGGACAGGCCGACCAGAAGGCCCGCGCGGGCCCGGTAGCTCGTGCCGGGACGCAGGTAGGCGACCACCAGGGTAACGTACGCGACCGTATCGAGCACGATGATGCTGCGATACCCCACCAGCCACCCGGCCCACACGCTGGGCACATAGGCGACAAGGCCCACCCACATCACGGCCCGCAGCGCCGCCGTGACGATGCGGTCCCGGCGGGCAGCGAGCGGGGAGTCCGAGCCGGAGGGCGGCCTCCCTGGGGGTGGAGACGTGGCAATCCTCATGCAGACACGACCGAGACGACACAGCGTGGCTCGCACGCCTGCCACATCGGCTTTGCGTTATGGACGGTCGGGCCCCGGAAGACATGGCCCGATCACGCATGGTGTCGGCACGGATCGGGCAGGTCTCCGTGAGCCGTTTGCCTACCAGTATCGGCAGGATCTGGCACTACCTTCAGCGACCCGTATGGAAACCGCCATCCCCCCCGCCTCGTAGGGGAAGCGTAACCGAAGCAGCTCGAGCACCGCCCTCCCGGAGGCACCGCCATGACCGGGTTCCTCAAGGACCTCCGCTACGCCGGTCGCATGCTGCTGAGAAGCCCCGGCGTGTCGGCCATGGCGATCATCGCGCTCGGACTGGGCATCGGCGTCACCGCGACGATGTTCAGCATCGTGTACGGTGCGCTGATGCGCGGCCTGCCGTTCGAGGGTGGCAACCGCGTCATGATGCTGTCGCGCACGCAACTCTCCCAGAGCGAGTCGCGCCTGGCGGTCCCGATCCACGACTACCAGGACTGGAAGGACCAGCAGAAGTCCTTCGAGGATCTGGCCGCGTACTACGAGGGCACGGTCAACGTGACCTGGTCGGATCGTCCCGAACGCTTCGACGGTGCGTTCATCACGGCCAACGGATTCTCGGTTCTCGGCATCCAGCCGGTGCTGGGCCGCTCGTTCCGAGCGGACGAGGAGCGACCTGGCGGGCTCATGCCCCTGGTCCTCTCGTATCATCTCTGGCAGGACCGCTTCCACGGCGATCGCGGTGCGCTGGGCCAGGTCGTGAAGGTCAACGGAGAGGCCGCCGAGGTGGTGGGGGTCATGCCCGATGGCTTCCTCTTTCCGAACCGGGAAGACCTCTGGGTGCCGCTGCGCCTGGACGCTCGGACCCTCCCCCGTGGGGCGGGTCAGGGCCTGACCGTCTACGGCAAGCTCCGCCGCGGAGTGAGCCTCCAGCAGGCCCGTACGGAGCTCGGCGGCATCGCCCGCCGGCTGGAGCGCGCCTACCCGGAAGCCAACAAGGGAATGGGCGTCCTGATCCAGCCGTTCACCAAGGCGTTCGTGGGCAGCGAGGGAAGCCGGCTCCTCGGGTCCATGCTGGCCGTGGTCTTCCTGGTGCTCCTGATCGCCTGCGCGAACGTGGCCAACCTGCTGCTCGCACGCGCCACGGTACGCAGCAAGGAGGTCGGCATCCGCACGGCGCTCGGAGCGCATCGGGCGCGGGTGGTCTCGCAGATGGTGGCCGAGGCGCTGGCCCTGGCACTCGTGGGAGGAGCGCTCGGAGCCGCCCTGGCGTGGGTGGGCATCACGCTGTTCGCCCGAGCGATCGTGGCCACGGAGCCGCCCTACTTCCTCGTGTTCACGCTCGATACCCCGGTCCTGCTCTTCATCCTGGTCGTGTCCGTGCTGTCCGCCATCGTCGCGGGAGGGCTCCCCGCCCTGAAAGCGTCGCGGCTGGACGTCAGCAGCATCCTGAAGGATGAGTCCCGCGGCTCGTCCGGCCTGACCATGGGCCGGACGAGCAAGGTGCTCGTCGTGGGCGAGATCGCCATGTCGCTCGCGCTTCTGGTGGCCGCCGGTCTGACCGCAAAGAGCATCACTCGCTTGCGGAGCTACGACTACGGCTTCGACACGCACGCCGTGTTCACGGCCCGGCTCGGGCTCTTCGATGCGGAGTTCCCCGACACCTTGGCCCGTCGGCGCTTCTTCGAGGATGTACGGCGCCGCGTGGCAGAGATCCCGGGAGCGACCGCGACCGGGCTCGGCACGGTTCTCCCCGGAGGATTCGGCCGGGGCTATGCACGCCTCGCGATCGAGGGAAAGGCCTATGCGGAGGACCGCGACTACCCGTCCGCATTTTCCGGGTCGGTGACCCCGGGATACTTCGCCGCGCTCGGAGTGCACGCCGCGGCGGGACGCACGTTCGAGGACGCCGACGTCGCCAGGTCCCTTCCGGTGGCGATCGTGAACGAGAGCTTCGCCCGGAAGTTCTTCCCGGGCGAAACGGCCGTCGGCCGTCGGTTCCGCCAGGGTACATCACAGAGCTCGGCCCCCTGGCTCACCGTGGTGGGCGTGGTTCCGGACCTCTGGATGCAGGGCATGACGAACGAAGACGCGTCTCCGGCGGGTTTCTACGTGCCGGTCGCCCAGAGCGACGCCCACTTCATGAGCATCCTGGCTCGCGGCCCGACCGACCCGATGACCCTGACCGTCGCGGTGCGCAAGGCCGTGCAGGCCGTGAATGCCGACACGCCGATCTACTTCGTCGACACGGCCGCCGGCCGCATCGCCGAGAACACGTGGATCTACAACATCTTCGGTGTGCTCTTCGTGGTGTTCGGGTTCGTGGCGCTCTTCCTCGCGTCGGTCGGACTCTATGCGGTGATGGCGTTCAGCGTGAGCAGGCGCACGCCCGAGGTGGGGATCCGCATGGCGCTCGGCGCTGCGTCCTCTCAGGTACTGGCCCTCATCCTGCGCCAGGGCCTCACCCAGATCGCGAGCGGCATCATTCTCGGTTTCGGCCTCGCGATCCTGGTGGGCAAGGCCCTTCAGCTGGTGCTCTTCCAGGTGGGCGCGGCGGATCCGTTCACGTTCGTCGTGGTTCCGCTGGTGCTGGCCGGAGCGGGCGTCCTGGCGTGCCTCGTCCCGGCGCTCCGCGCCACGCGGGTGGACCCGGTGGTCGCGCTTCGGAGCGAGTAGCTCGTGTTCCGTAGCAGAGATTCGTTGAGCACCGAGAGTGCCGATGCGCCGCTGTGGCAAGGCGCGACGACGAGGAATAGCAGCGCTATTCGGAGGAGAAGCAACGCAGCCACGGCGGATGCAGCGGCGCTCGAATGCCAAGGAATCTCTGCCACGGAGCACGAGTCACCGCCGAGCCGCCACCCCGAAGCTGGGCGGTACGTCCCGCGGGCTCCGGCCCCATGTGGAGTCCGGAGACGACGCCAGATCGACGTCCACCGTGCCGCCTTCCTTCACGAAGGAGGCCGGAAGCCACGATCGGCTGCTCGCGACACCGTTCACCTTCAAGCCGCCGACATACGCGTTCGCGGCCGACGCTCCGTGCGCCTCCACCGTGATGAGGGTGCCGTCCGCGCGCTTCACCACCACGCGTGGAAAGATGGGGCTGGTGAGCCCGAGCTCCGCTCGGCCGGGAAAGAGCGGATACATGCCCATGGCGGACCAGACGTACCACGACGACATCGCGCCCAGGTCGTCGTTTCCGGGAATGCCGTACGGCGTAGGACTCCAGAGCGTGTTCAGGATGGCACGCACGGTCTCCTGTGTGCGGTCGGGTCTGCCGGCGAACAGGTAGAGCCAGGGCGCGCCGACCGACGGCTCGTTGTCCATCTGGGCATGCAACGCTCCGAGGCCGGTGAGGGCCCAGCCGCCGTCGGGCGTGCGGAAGAACGCGTCCAGCCGGGCCACGGCGACCGAGTCGCCCCCCATGAGATCGAACAGGCCGCGCGCGTCGAAGGGAATCATCCAGGTGTACTGCGCGCTGGAGCCCTCGGCGAAGCCACGGCTCGATGCCGGATCGAGCTCGGGCCATGTGCCGTCGGCATTGCGGTCCTGGATGTAGCCCGCATGCCGCGTCGCCTCGGGGTTGTACAGGTTCCGCCACCACCCCGAGCGTGCCAGCATCTCGCGGGCGTCCGCGGAGTCTCCGAGGCTCGCGGCCAGCTGTGAGAGCGCAAAATCCGCCGAGGCATCCTCGAGGGTCTCGCCCGCGCCACCCCATGCGTTGGACTTCGTCGGCACGTAGTGGAGCGCCAGAACCTTGTCGAGCGAGGGACGCTGGCCCGGACACATGACCGGACAGCCTCTGTCGCTGAGGTCGAGGGCGGTGGGTGTGCGAGCCGCCGTGAGCAGGGAGGCGAGCGCTCCCTCGGCGTCGAACCGCGTGCCTCCGAACGCGTGGATGGCGGCCACGGCGCTCGCCGCGGCGTCGCCCTCCATCACGTGGGTGGCGCCGGTGTTGTGGGTCCAGCGGTCCCAATCGCCATGATTCTGACGTGCCTGGTTGAAGAGCGACTGCGCGACGTCGGCCCCGACCGAAGGATCCAGCAGCGTGACGAGCTGCAGCTGTGAGCGATAGACGTCCCACCCGGAGAAGTTGGCGTACTGCGCGTCCTGGCCGCCGCTGACTTCGTGCACGGCCCCGTCGAACCCCGCGTACCGTCCGTCGACGTCGCTGAACAGGTTGGGATGGAGCAGCGCGTGGTAGAGCGCAGTGTAGAACGTGGTCCGCCGTGCCTCCGAGCCCCCCGAGATCGTGACCCTCCGGAGCCAGGCGTTCCACGAGGCCCTGGCGCGGCGTCTGACCTCCGCGAAGCCGAGGGAGTCCGGACTCTCCGCCCGCAGGTTCGCGCGAGCCCCGTCCAGGCTCACGTAGGAGACACCCACGCGCAGCCGGACCACCGGTCCACCCGCCGGGTCGAGCGTGACCCATACGCCGGAGCCCTTGCCGGGAACGGGATATCCGTCCGTGCCATAGGTCGTTCCGCCCGACACCGCCGTGTCGTCGGGATCCATCGTCCCGTCCACCCAACCGCCGACCGATGCGAACGCCCGGTCGAACCGGGCGACGAAGTACAGGGTGTAGTAGCTCTTGCGCGTGACCGGGTCGATATAGCCGCAGAAGTTCCCGCTCCGCACCCACCCGCTCACCGTGTGCGCGACCGTGTCGACCACGGTGTGGGCGTCGCTCGATCCCACCTCCGAATCCGAGGTGCGCACGAAGAAGGTCTCGGCGCTGTCCGGCGGAAAGGTGAACCGCCCCATGCCGGTCCGTGGCGTCGCCGTGAGCTCGACGTTCACACCGTTGCGTAGGCGCACCTGGTAGTAGCCCGCGCGAGCCGTCTCGTTCGCGTGGTCGAAGGGGACCGACACGCCGTCCCTCGACGCTGCGGACGGTGACGGAGCGCCCGGCGGGACCGCGCCGACCCAGGGTAGAATGGGCACGTCGCCCGAGGCACCCCGGCAGCCGGTGCCGGAGAGATGCGTAAGGCTGAAGCCTCGCACACGGGGCGCGTCGAACGCGTATCCGCCCGGTGCGGGCCTTCGCGTCGGATCACCGCGCGTGGTCTCCGGGCTCCACGCCACCATCCCGAAGGGCGTCACCGCCCCCGGAAACGTGTTTCCTCCATGCGCCGTTCCGACGAGGGGATCGACGTACGCGGCGGGATCCGACACTTCGGGTAGCCGAGGCGCCCGCGTGCAGGCTCCGAGGAGAGCCACCAGCAGACTCGAGAGCCAGCTCGCTCGTCGCACCGTCGCCTCAGAATCCGTCCACGACGGTCGCCCGCCCCGGCTCGAGCCAACGCAGCCTGTGTGTCAGCCCCGCTTCCGCGAACGCCGCCGAGACGTCGGCGCGCCCCTCGGAGAAGTGCTCCCACCCTTCGAAGTGCAGCGGCACGATCACCGCCTTCTCGAACGCTTCGGCCACGCGCACCGCCTCCGCCGCCGTCAGCGTCAGCGGCTCCGGACCCGCCGGCCGTACCTTGGCCGCCCCCGCGTTGAGCACCACCACCGAGACCGTTTGCCGCCGCGCGACTTCGACGACCCCTTCGTACCAGACGGTGTCGCCGGAAAGGTAGATGTCGCGGTCGGGACGTCCTGGCGACGAGACGAGAAATCCACACACGGGGCCGCGGTCACCCCCGGCCGGTCCGTGCCGCGCGGGCGTCGCGGTGATCGAGACCGTCCGACCGGCGGGCGTCGAGATCTCCCGCTGCTCCCATGGCGACAATCCGATGGCGCCCGCACCGAGGCGAACCGCCGAGTCCGGCGTCGTGAATACCGATTCGACACTCCTCAAAAGGTCCCGTCCGGCATGATCGAGGTTGTCCGCGTGATGCTCGTGCGTCAGGAGCACCGCATCGATCGGCTCGAGCTCCGCTGCCGTGAGCGCCGGCCCGAGGGTCTTTCTGAGTGTGTAGCCCTGACCGGGATACTCCGTCCCCGCAGGGTCGAGCGTCGGGTCCACGAGGACCCGAACACCCTCGACCTCGAGCAGCGCGGTCGCCCCTCCGACGTAGGTGATGCGGAGGTCGGCTCCGCCTCGTGTCTGAATCATTCGAACCTCCAGGCGGGGTCGGGGTGACCTGACGAAGGCGCCCCCCCGATCCCTATTTCAGGTGCTCCTCCATCCACCCGATCCAGCGACGGTAGACGTCGGTGGTTCGCACGATGTCGCGAGGAAAGTGCGTGTCGGCCGGATACGCGAAGAACTTCGTCTCCACACCGTTGTCGCGTATCGCGTGGAACCACTCGTAGCTGTTCACGATCGGGACGTTCGGGTCGCCCACGTCGCCCATGATGAGCGTCGGGGCTTTGACCGCAGCGGCGTACTTGATCGGAGACTGGTCGCGCCAGATGTCCCAGGTCTTCGAGACCCACGGCGAGCCACCGAAGAAGTAGAGGTCGCCCTTCTGGTAGTAGGCGATCGTGTAGTCCATGACCCAGTCGGTGAGCGCCGCTCCCGCCACCGCGGCCTTCCAGACGTCGTAGTGGCCCTCGAGCCAGGTGGTCATGTATCCGCCATAGGACCACCCCGACACGCCGATCCGGCTCCGGTCCACGATGCCCAGCCGCTCCACGGCCGCCAGCCCGGCCATCACGTCCTTGCCGGGTCCTTCGCCCGTGTCCCGGAAGATCGCGTGCTGGTAGGCGTCGCCGAGGTTGATGCTTCCCCGGTAGTTGGGCTCGAACACCAGGAATCCGTGCGCGGCCAGGAGCTGAGGCAGCGGAGAGAACCCGACCGTCGACGCGCCTTCCGGGCCACCGTGGATCACCAGAACCAGTGGATAACGATGTCCGGGCTCGTAGCCCACGGGGTAGACCAGCACCCCGTCCTCCGCAAACCCGCCCGGACCCTTCCAGGCGATAGTGTCCACCCGTCCGAGGTCGAGCGAGTCCACGAATGCGTTGAAATCCGTCAGCCTGCGAGGCGCGTCCCCCGACGCAGGCAGCACGTACAGCTCCCCCGGGTGGGAAGGCGTGGAGCCCGCGAAAGCGACGGTACCGTCGTGCGCGACGCTCAAGCCACGGCCCATCTCGACGTCACCGAGATCGACCCGTGCCGCGCTTCCCGCGAGGGGCTGTCGCCAGAGCACCGAACGGGTGCCCAGGTCACCGGTGAGCAGCATCGACTTCCCGCCGGGCAGCCAGGCGAACCGCCCGATGTTGCGGGCGAGCGCCGCCGTCACATCGGTGGCTCCACCTCCGGACGCGAGGTAGACGGCGTTGCCGTTGTTCTGGTCGCCGCCACGCGGACGCATGAACGCGAGGGTGGTGTCACCGGGCGCGAACGTCGGCCGCCCCACGCCCTCGATGGACACCCGGGTGCGTACCGTTCCACCCGTCGTGTCGACCTCGGCGATCGTGGAGTGGAAGGAGTTGCCCCAGTACGGCTCCGGAAAGCGCGTGAACACCACCGAGCGGCCGTCCCGGGTCCAGGCCAGCGGGTCCATCGAGCCCTGGTCCGTGTTGACGCTCCAGGTGCCCGACGTGAGCCGGCGGGCCGTGCCGCCGTCCGAAGGCACCATCCATATGTGCCAGGGCCGGACCGGCGCACGCACGGTGTAGTTGTTGTCCGTGACCTCGAACCAATCCTCGTGGTGCTTGATCGCCTTGGGATCGGGCACGGTGTCCTGTGCGACGAAAGCGATCGTGCGCCCGTCGGGGCTCCAGGTGAACTCGTCCACGCCGGTCCTGGTGTCAGTGATGCGCATCGGGTCTCCACCGTCCATCCGCATCACGAAGATCTGCGCGTGCTTGGCCGTGTCCGGCGCCGTGAACGCCAGGCGTGTGCCGTCCGGTGACCATCTCGGGTGGCCGACTCCGGTCCGGTCGTACGTCAGCCGCCGCACCTTGCCGCTCGCCACGTCCACGAGGTCGAGCTCTCGCTCGGTCTTGTCCTTCTTCCAGTCGGGACGCGACACGACCACCGCGATCGTCCGTCCGTCCGGAGATATCTGCGGATCCGAGACACTCGTGAGGCGCCGCAGATCGGTGAGCTGGAGGCTCTGTGGGGTGGTATCCGAAGCGAGTGCGGGCGCAGGCGTCCGACCGCCCACCGGCGAGGTGGCGAGCACGAGGGAAGCGTACAGTGTCGCCCCGAAGCATGACGTCATGGAGAAGCCCTCCGTTGATGGACGCCAGAAAGGTAGGAACACCGAGCCTCGCGCGCTGCACCCGAGGGTGACCGATGTGCGGGCCGAACGGACGCCGTGAAGACGTTGTCCATGTTAGTTCGATGACATATCTTTGAATGTTGAACTAAATTCGCTGGCGTCCCTCGTGAAGGAGGTCGTGACCATGTCCGACAGAATCATCGCGGTGCTCGGCGCCACCGGCGCTCAGGGTGGCGGACTCGCCCGCGCCATCCTCGACGATCCGGACGGCTCGTTCCGGCTTCGTGCCATCACACGCAACCCCGACTCCGACGCGGCCCGGGCGCTCTCGGCGGCGGGCGGTGAGGTGGTGCGGGCCGACCTGGATGACGCCGACAGCCTCCGCAAGGCCTTCGACGGCGTCTACGGGGTCTTCGCGGTAACGAACTTCTGGGAGCACTTCTCTCCGGAGAAGGAGATCGCGCAGGTGCGCAACATCGCCGCCGCCGCCAAGGACGCCGGCGTCCGACATGTCGTCTGGTCGACGCTGGAGGATACGCGGGAGCAGGTGCCGTTGGACGACGACCGCATGCCGACCCTGAAGGAGAAGTACAAGGTGCCCCACTTCGACGCGAAAGGTGAGGCGAACGCCATCTTCGAGCAGGCCGGCCTACCCACCACGTACTTCTACGCCTCCTTCTACTGGGACAACCTGATCCACTTCGGGATGGGTCCGCAGCGCGGGGAGGACGGGGTGCTCCGATTCGTGCTCCCCATGGGCGACACCAAGCTGCCCGGGATCGGCGCCGAGGACATCGGCCGGTGCGCCTACGGAGTGTTCAAGGAGGGAGACAGCTGGATCGGCCGCAAGGTCGGCGTGGCGGGTGAGCACCTCTCCGGGGCCGAGATGGCCGCCGCCCTCACAGACGCGCTCGGTGAGCCCGTGGAGCACGCCGCCGTGTCTCCGGAAACGTATCGGTCGTTCGGGTTCCCGGGCGCGGACGATCTGGGCAACATGTTCCAGCACCACGCCGAGTTCCAGGACGTGGTGCGCGGCAGGCGATCCGTCGAGACCGCCCGGAAGCTCAATCCGGCACTCCAGAGCTTCTCCGCCTGGCTTGCCGACAACGGAAGCCGGATTCCCGTCGAGTAGCGCCCGGAGCCCGGCTCGGGCCGAGCGCGTCGGTCACGACGCGGACGACGCGACCGTCTTCTTCAGCACGATATAGGGAACATCGTCCTTGGAGGCCGCCCGCATCCAGGCAATCAGATCACCGACCTGCGATGCGGGCGCCACTCCTCTCCAGCCGGAGATCGTTCGCCGCGCACAGAGCTTGCCGCCCGTGAACGAGTACACCCCGACGTAGGAGCCGAAGACACTCTTGGCCTTCACGTCCGCGGGGAGCTCGGGATCCCACCCCTTCGGGAGCCCGACGCAGATCTCCGAGCGGACGGTCACCGGGCCTACGACGTCGCCGATGTCGATCGGGAACAGCCGCTTGTCCGCCGTCTCCTGCACGCGTGCGATCAGCTTCGTGAAGTTGTAACGGACGATCGGAAGCGTGAGGATCATGCTGCCGTCGGCCATCGTCCGGGCGGCCTGCCCTCCGTCCACGTGGAGGCTCACTCGGGGTGTGGCCGTCAGGTCCTTCCCGTTCGCATACGTGAGGTCGGACCCCTCCGCCCCCGAGAACACCCGGCTCGCGATGGCGAGCGCCACGCGCTTCACGTTCTCGTCGCTCAGGGGATTCTCGAACGCTCTGCGCAGCGTGAACTGCTCGGCTCCCGTCGCGGTCTGCGTGAGGGTGCCATGAAACACGCCGGTCGTGTCGAGGGTGCCGACGATGTTCGTCAGCATCTCGCTGGACCGGGCCGAGTCGGCGGGCAAACGAAGGACCTCACCACGTCCGTCAGCGTGGACCAGCAAGGCCTTCCCGTCCTGATACGACGGCATGATCTGGGCGTACGGCGCCAGATCCGAAGTGAGCTCGACGAAGTCGTATCCTCCGGCGGGTCGTGCAACCGCCGCGATCACGTGATCGAACTGGAGGACGGACGGAAGCTCCGGGTCGATCCCTCCGCTCGACTGCACCAGCACGGGATCGACGCGGTAGCCCGCATCGCGCGCCAACGCGACGAAGAACGTCGTCTTGTCCTTGCAGTCGCCGGCGCCCGTCTTGAACACCTCCGCCGGCGTTCTCGGTACGTAGCCGCCGTCGCCCAGGTCCAGGGAGACGTACCGGATGTCCTGGGCCACCCAGCGATAGAGCGCGTGTAGCGTGTCGGCACGGGTCTTCGCGCCCTTCAGGATCTCCTTCTCCTTGGCTCGGATCTGGGGACTCAGCCGGTAGCGGTCGTGCGCACCCCCGTCGTACCAGTGGGCGACCTCGTCCCACGTCATCGGCAGCGCGGCATCGACGGTCTCGATCACATGGTTCGAGTCCGCGGCCGCGAACTCCTCCGGGACGACCCGCGGCACGTCCGCCTGGTACCACGTATAGACCCGCCTGCCGCGCACGACCTTTTCCGTGCGCGCAACCTTCAGGTTGTGCTCCTCGATCAGGGGATGCACGCTCGCAGGAACGTCGAGGATGAACCGGGAGCGGCGGGTCGGCACCGACGTGTTGATGAGCCAGTTGGTGTAGTAGTCGCCGCGATGCGCCGGCTCGAGGACCTTCAAGGTCGTGCTCACGTCGACGATGGTCCCCGGCGCCACACCGGAGAGCGAGATACGGATCTGCTTGCGGTGCGTGTAGACCGGCGCGTCCTCCCCGGCCGGTACGTCGTATTCCTGCTCATGGATCGGCTTGGCGCTCACCACGGTCCCGTCCGGACGGACCACGCGCGCCCAGTTGATGCGGAACGAATCCCGGTCGGCGTCCCAGGAGAAGGTGTATTCGCTGTGGTCCTTGACCGCGTCCGTCTTGAGAATCTGGGTAATCTGCCGGTACGTCTCCGAAGCTCGGCCGTCGGCCTCCACACGGATGATGCCATCGTCCAGGAGCAGCGCCGTCGAGTTGTCGGGGTACGCGGTCGAGTCCACGGCCAACCGATAGATCGTGTCGGGCTGCACGGAGGAGTCACCCCGGGGAGTGACGACGGGAGATTGCGCCTGGGCCAGCGCCGGCGCGGCGGCGATCGAGAGTGCCGCCCAAAGCATGCGACCACGCATGGGACGTTCCGCGGAAGATGTGGCGTTCGGAATCCGGTCGCGTGCGCATGACCTTCCGCGCCGCGAGGGACAGGTCGACGCGCCAATGTACGCCCGGTGTATAGATGTCACAACGCATACCCGCAGGGGCGGCTCGCACCGTGTCTCGACGTGTCGTTTCGCTCCGAGCGCTCCATCGCCAGATTCCTTGAGGCAGCACTTCCGCGACCCTGAGCCATTCTGACCCGGACCTACCGGGCCTTCACCGGGAAGAGACCCATGACCTTCGTATCCGACCTCGAGCCCAAGCCTCTCTGGAGCCACTTCGACGAGATCCTGACGATTCCCCGGGGATCCAAGGAGGAGGACAGGATACGCGCCTTCGTGGTCGGCCTGGCGGAGCGGAACGGCCTGGAGCACAGCGTCGACGCCACGGGCAACGTGGTGGTGAAGAAGCCCGGCACGTCAGGTAGGGAAGATGCACCCGCCACCATCCTCCAGGCACACCTGGACATGGTGAACGAGAAGAACTCCGACGTGGACTTCGACTTCGCGAAGGACGCGATCAGACCGCTTATGGAAGGGGAATACCTGACCGCGGACGGCACGACGCTTGGCTCGGACAACGGTATCGGCGTCGCCACGATGCTCGCCATCATGGAGGCGGGCGACCTGGTGCACGGCCCTCTGGAGCTCGTGTTCACCATCGACGAGGAGACGGGACTCACCGGGGCCGCCGGCCTGGATGCGTCCGTGCTCTCGGCCAAGCAGCTCATCAACCTGGATTCCGAGGAGGAGGGAACCCTCACGGTCGGGTGCGCCGGTGGCGCCGACACCGACCTCACCCTGACGCTGGACACCATCCCCGCTCCCGCCAACGCCGCTGCGCATACGGTGAGGCTCTTCGGACTCAACGGAGGTCACTCGGGGGTGGACATCCACCTGCAACGCGGCAACGCGGTCCAGCTCCTTGCCCGTATGCTCCGCGCCGCGGGGCAGCCCGGCTTCCTCGCGGACATCCAGGGCGGAAACAAGCACAACGCCATTCCCCGCGAAGCCCGGGCGACGGTGGTGATTCCGGACGGTGCGGCCGGTGACTTCTTCGAGCGCCTCGACATCCAGCTCCGGAACGTGAAGGCCGAGTTCTCCGTGCCCGAGCCCCGCATGGAGATGAGCGTGGCCGAGGGCGCCGTCCCCGAGACGGTGTGGAGCACGGAAGCCAGCGATCGAGTGCTCCAGCTCCTGGTGGCCCTGCCCCACGGCGTCGAGGTCATGAGCAACGACATCCCAGGCCTTGTCGAGACGAGCACGAACCTGGCGGCCGCGAAGCGCGTCGAGGGAGCACTCGAGGTTCTCATGAGCTCCCGGTCGTCGGTGGCGTCCGGCCTGGACTGGATGCGAGAGAAGATCGAAGCGGTAGCGGCGCTGGCCGGCGCCGAGGTGGACCATCACGACGGCTATCCGGGCTGGAAGCCGAACCTCGATTCGAGGCTCCTCGGGGTCGTTCGTGACGTGCACGAGCGGGTCCTGGGATCCGAGCCGCGTGTGGAGGCCATCCACGCAGGCCTGGAGTGCGGACTCATCGGCGAGATGATCCCCGGCATGGACATGATCTCCATCGGGCCGCAGATCGAGTTCCCCCATTCGCCGAGCGAGCGGGTGCACGTGGCATCGGTCGAGAGATTCTACGAGCTCGTCACCGAGACCTTGAAGGAGCTGGCAGGGTAACAGGTCGCCGTCGCGTCGATCTCGATTTCATGAGGTTTCTCGTCCCCTTTCCAGGAGTCGCTCCCGTGCGATCATCCTCTGCCGTCATGGCGTCTTTGATGCTTGCGCTGGCACCGTCGCTCCTCGCGGCCCAGCAGTCGAAGTCCCATGCCGTGCCCGCCGCGTCCACCGCGCAGGCCGACAAGCTTCCGCCTCTGCCTCCGGACGCCCAGGTCGCCCAGAGCATCCAGGACCACGGCAAGACGCTCAAGTACACGGCGACGGTCGGCACCATTCCGGTCTACGACAGCCAGGGCAAGAAGACCGCCGAAGTGGTCTTCACCGCCTATACGATGGACGGCCCGGACCGCCCGGTCACGTTCGCCTTCAACGGCGGGCCCGGCGCTTCATCGGTCTTCCTCAACATGGGCGCGATCGGACCGAAGCACGTCCAGTTCGGAAACAAGGGCGACAGCCCGTCCGATCCGGCCACGCTCACCGACAACCCCGGTACCTGGCTGGATTTCACCGACCTCGTCTTCATCGATCCGGTCGGTACGGGCTACAGCCGCTCGCTCGAGTCCGCCGAGAAGACCAAGACGGACTTCTACAGCACGAACAATGACATCCACTACCTGTCGCGCGTCATCTTCGACTGGCTGGTGAAGAACAAGCGGCTGCAGTCGCGCAAGTACATCGTGGGTGAGAGCTACGGCGGATACCGGGTGCCGCGCATCACGCACTATCTCCAGACGCAGCTCGGCATTGCGATGAACGGGGTGGTGGCGCTCTCGCCCTACCTGAACCCGACCATCGAGAACGACGGTGACCTCTCGCCGATCCCCTGGGTCGTGACCCTGCCCTCCATGGCGGCGGCCAACCTGGAGCGGCACCACGAGCTGACCCGGGAGGCGATGGCGCCCATCATCGCCTACGCTCAAGGCCAGTTCGTAACGGACTTCATGAAGGGCCACTCCGACCCGAAAGCGCTGGCCCGGCTCGAGGACAGCGTCACCGCGCTGACGGGACTGCCCAGGAAGTTCGTCGAGCAGGCGGGCGGGCGCATCGAGACCCGCGCCTACCTGAGGGAGGTCCATCGCGACAGCGACGAGATCGGCAGCGTCTACGACTCGAACGTCACCGAGTCCGACCCGTTCCCGTTCGCGCCCCAGCAGCGTAGCGGCGATCCGATCCTCGAGAGCGCGATCGCCCCTGTCACCACGGCGATGGTGGACTTCGTGACGCGGGTCGTCGGATGGCATGCATCGGGCATGTACCACGCGCTCAGCTATTCGGTGAACGCGCAGTGGGATCATGACAGTCGAGCGCTGCGGGCGGGCGCGGTGGCGGACCTGCGCGAGGCGGTGGCCGCGGATCCCAAGCTGAGGGTCATCATCGCGCACGGATGGAACGACCTCTCGTGCCCCTTCATGGGCTCCGTGCTCACGGTCGAGCAGATGCCGATCATGGGCGATCCGACGCGCGTGAGCGTCCACGAATACCCCGGTGGACACATGTTCTACACGCGACCTGCTAGCCAGGCGGCACTGCACAAGGACGTCGAGGCGATGTTCGCGAAGCACTGAGTCCTCCTGCCCGGTGCCGACCTCCTCGCCCACACGTCGCCCCGGCGACGCGGGATTCCTCCCCGCACGAGCGCCAGGCTTCACCCTCCTGGCGCTCGTGTGGGGCCTGTGCGTGTTTCTTCCGAAGCCGGTCCTGGCCGCCTCCCCGCCGCTCGGGAAGGCGCCGGCCGCCGCGCCGTGCAGTGAGCCCGAGCTCACGGCCTGCCTGGTCACGATCGGCCCGGGCCAGGCCGTCTGGGAGCGGTTCGGACACGCCCTCATCTGGATCCACGATCCGGCGGCAGGCACGGACGTGGCCTACAACTACGGCATGTTCAGCTTCGCGCAGGAACACTTCATCCTGCGCTTCATCATGGGGCACATGCGGTACTGGATGGCCGGCTACGACGTACGCCGGGAGCTCGCGACCTACCGGATCCAGAACCGGTCGATCCGGATCCAGGAGCTGGCCTTCGGCCCCGACCGCGTGAAGCGGCTCGAGCGCTTCCTGGAGTGGAACGCGCTTCCGGAGAACCGCTTCTACCGGTACCAGTACTTCCGCGACAACTGCTCGACCCGGGTGCGCGACGCCCTGGACCGCGTCCTGGGTGGCCAGCTGCGACGGTGGGCAGGGGCCCGCCTCACCGACGCCAGCTATCGCGACTACGTGCTCCGCCTCTCCGACGGGCTCTTCTGGGCGAGCGTGGGCATGGACTTCGGTCTCGGACCGTCCGTCGACAAGCCGCTGACGGCGTGGCAAGCCATGTTCATCCCGATGGAGATGGCGAAGGAGCTCCACGGCTTCACGGTGACCACGGCGAGCGGCGACAGCGTTCCCTTCGTCCGGATCGACACGATGTACTACCGGTCGACGCGGCCGCCCGTGCCGAGCACGACCCCTCGGTGGATCGGGCTTTTCGCTCTGGTGGGAGTATTTCTGGCCGCGCTCTTCACCTGGCTCGGCGTCCGTGCGCTCCAGGGGCGCGCGGGCTGGCGCGCGGCCCTGCTGTCCGTAGCGTTGCCCTGGCTTTTCGTCCTCGGAATGCTGGGCTCGCTCGCGCTGTTCCTCTGGGTCTTCACCGATCACGTGGACACACGGTGGAACGCGAACATCCTCCAGGCCTCACCCCTCCAACTGGTCTTGGCGTTCCTCCTCTGGCCTCTGGCTCGGCAGAAGCGCTGGGCGAAGACTGCGGGCCGGTGGGTGGCGGTGGCCGTCGCGGTCTTCGCGTTGGCGGGCCTTCTGCTGAAGCTCCTTCCGGTGGCGCCTCAGACCAACGCCGAGTTCGTGTGCCTCCTCCTCCCCCCGAACCTGGCCCTGGCGTGGGTGGCGTGGCGAATGGGAACGACCGTCAGGCCTTCCCCCTGAGGGCCGCAAGGTCGTGCTTGCCGCCCGGCAGGCGTGGGATGTCGGTGAGTGAACGGAAGGTGGTCGGGTACATGTACGAAGGAAGCTCCGTGCGACAGAAGCGGCCGAGCCGCTCGAGCGAGCCGCCTGGTCGAAGGACGACATGAGCGATGATGCGCTGCCCCCGCTGCTCATCGGGTTCGGCCGTGATCTCCGCATCCTGGATCTCACCGGAGCCGAAGATGACGTCCAGGACCTCGTCCGGTGCCACCTTGTGGCCGAGGCTCTTGATCATTCGGTCGCGACGACCGACGAATCGCAGGAATCCATCCTGGCCGCGCACCGCCAGGTCGCCCGTGTACACGACGCGCTCGACCGCCGGCGTCCCGGGAGGCCTCAGCGGATTCGGCCGGAAGGTCCGCTCACTTGACTCCGGAGCATTCCAGTAGCCCATCGCCACGGTGGGGCCGCGGTGCACGAGCTCTCCGACCTCCCCCACACCGCAAACCGTCCCATCGGGCCGCAACACCATCACTTCGGAATCGGGGATCGGCCAGCCGATGGCGTCCGGCGCATCGCGCACGTACTCGGGGGGCACATAGGTGCTACGGAAGACCTCGGTCAGCCCATACTGGAGGAAGAGGCGCGCCTGGGGTTGGGCGTCGAGCAGCGCGTGGACGACGGTCACGGGGATGTGACCCCCGGCGTTCTGGAGAATTCGGAGTGACGGAATCGCCCGCTCACGAAACTCGGCAACTCGTAGCAGCTGCATCCAATGCGGCGGCACGGTCGCGACCACGGTGACCTCCCGCCTCGTCAGCGTGTCGACGACGGTCCGTGGAATCGGTGAGGACTCCACGACGAGGGTGGCACCGGTGCTCACGGCGGCCAGCAACTGGTTGAGGCCGTAGACGCCGGAAAACGGCAGGAGGCTCGCGATACGATCGTCGGCCTCGATCTTCATGTAGGAGACCACTGCGTCGATCGCGGCCAGCACATTGGCGTGCGAGAACGTCACACCTTTCGGCTGCCCCGTGGAGCCGGACGTGTAGACGATCTGAGCGGCGTCCCGATCGAGGCGCCGCACGGGCTGCCAGCCCCGCAGGTCGACTACGTCATCGGGCTCCAGGATCGCAACGCTCGAGCGCAGCGGACGAGGCTGTCGGCCCAGGATCGTGGCGTCGGTGACGAGTACCCTGGCCCCCGCATGTTCCAGGATCGTCTCGACTTGCCTGGGGCGCAGGCTCTCGGTGATGAGGACGGGTATGACGCCGGCCGCGAGGGCGCCGAAGTAGGCGGCGGCCGCGTCGGCCGCACGGTCCAGGAAGATGCCCACCCGGTCGCCGGGCCCCATCCGGTCCGCCAGGACGGCCGCGAACGACTGCGCCCGCTCGCAAAGGCGCGCATACGTGACCGTGGTATCGCCCTTGACGATGGCCGGGTGCTCCGGCTTCGAACGGGCGGCGTTCCACAGCAGCGAAGCGACGTTCGAGTCGCCATTGCGTCGGATCATTGTGGCCCACCGGTGGCTTGTACCCTGCTGCGGCAAGGCCTGGCATAGCCCGTGCCAACGACGGATTCGAAGCTGAGCCGGCGACCGACAGCCCAACCATGGGCCGTGAAACGGCAAATCGCACGGGGTCCTGCCGGGCGCACGTCACACATGGTGTCGCCAGGACGCCACAGGCGGGCGAGCTTTACCGCACCCCCCACACCAGAATCGCCAGCGCAAGCGTATCCGCCACGACGAAGGTCCAGCCGATTCGCTTCAGGTGCCGTGGGT
>JBJKRT010000049.1:0-25649 GCA_046704545.1 Longimicrobiales bacterium | reverse complement strand
GCCTGGGCCGCGGCGGCCGATAGCGCCGAATGGTGGAGTCGCTCACATCGATGCCGAGCTTATGGAGCTCGGCCTGGATGCGCGGCGCGCCCCACGTCGGGTTCGAGCTCCACATGTGGCGAATCAGACGTCGCACTGACGGATCAATCCGTGGCCGTCCTCCTTTGGGCCTGCTCTTCCAGCGCCAGTAGGCGCGAAAGCCTCGGCGGTGCCAGCCGACGACGGTGGCCGGTTGGACGAGAACGAGGGCCCGGCGCCAACCCGGCCACACTCGCCGCAGCGCGATCCAGAAGAGGCGAATCGCGGTCCTTCAGGCGCACCGTCCCCTTCCGTCGCATCTCGCGAGTGTTCTGGAGTCGTCGCACATTTCACTGCCTCCATGCACTTTGCTGATCCTGAGCCCCCTGGGTCATGCGCGTGTTCCACGATTGCTGACGGATCCTGCGGATCCGGGCGACAGGTTGGGCAAGCGGGCTTCGCGTGCCGTACTGGCCTTTGGTGTGGGACGCGCAGCGACCGCGGTCGGGCAGCACCAGAGGGCGGAGAAGGGAGATAGACCTGAACGCGGCCCGACGCGCATGGCTAGGTCTCCGGCAGTGGGGGGGCCGGTAGCGACCGTCGGACAGGGTACCAGCGAGTCTGCTGCTGCGCCAGGGGTCGGCGCTCTTGCCCTCAGCCCTGTGCTTTCTCTTGGGCGAGCCACTGCTGCACAGCCTCTGTCCTGATCGGGTCGACGCGCCGAAGTGCAGTCAGGGCCGCCTCCAGCGTGCAATCCGATGGCAGTCCACTGTCGGTGCCTTCGTCTCGGCTCAGCATGACCAGCCCCATCAGCACATGCTCCGTTCCCGTCGCTGGATCCTCCAGCCGCCTCTTAGCTGCCAGCGCCAGGTGCAGGACTTCCTTAGCGCCATCCGTGTAGGGCACGCCGTCCTCGCCGTGCTTCCACCCTGCCGCTGGCATGGACCACGCGAGCTGGGCTTTCACCTTGGCCCGATCCACGCCCATTGCCTCTAGCATGCGGCACCCCACGCCCTCTCCTTCCTCCAGCATGGCCCACAGGATATGGCGCGGCTCGACGTGCTCATGCCCCATCTCACGCGTCCGTTCCGTGGCGATGCGCAGGACCTCTATGACCCGATTGGTGAACCAGTAGTCATCGAGCAGGGAGTTCATCTCCTCGACCTCTGCGTGCCTTTCTCGGACGGGCTGCTCACAGTCGCACTGTACAGTCTGGGGTTGCTCTACAGTGGCACTGTGCCGGTATCGAACGCCCTCGAAGCCGCCCCGAAAGCCGCACGGAACCGGGCCAACGGACGTGGAGGGGGTGACGCGCTTGATGGAGTGGGGGGACCCACGTGCACTCCGACACGACGAGCCCTACTGCGTCCGGTCAGGCCACATGTAGGCCGCCAGGTACACCGTGCCAAAGAAGACCCCAATGATGGTCCACCCAAACTCGGACTCATGTCCTGGCGGCGCCCAATTCATCTTGCTGATCGCCGCGCCAGGTCCTCCATGCCAGGAGATGAACAAGGTCAGAACAAGCGCCGCGCCGGATAGGATCTGGACTAGGTCGGGCCGGTCCCTCCTCCTTCCCAGGCAGATCGCGACGACTGCCGCCATCCACCCGACGATGCCACAGAAGATCAGCGAGAATACCGCACCCGAGCGGTCCAGTCCCCACCATGCATGCGCCACGAGGACAAAGACCGTCAGGAGGAACAGTGAACCGGCAAACCATGGCCCCGGGCGTTCCCAAAACATGTCGTCGAGGTATCGACTCTGTTTCGTGCCTGTCGGCTTTTCAGACTCCATAAGCGTCAATGCTTGTAGCGGATGGCCACAGCATAACTGCGCTTTATCGGGAGCGCCACTGCGCCGCCCGGCGCGCCTTGCAGTGGTACCGCCACAGCGCCTGCGGTCCTCTCACCCTCCAGCACGATGGCATCTGCCCCGATCTCCATCGCCTTCTTCCTCATCGCTAGCACACCCTTGGAGTCGTTCGCCGACACCCACATCTCGCCGAGGACCTCATAGGCGCGGGTCGGCTTCTGCTGGAGCACTGCGACTTCGTGGCTTGGGGCGAGGTGCAAATCACTGTAGGGAGTCAGGTGGACGGCGGGAGCACAGCCAGCGAGAAGAACGGCGAGGAGCAGCTTGGCAAGCGAGCGCATCATGAATCTCCACCAAGTGGGATCGCGGGACAGCGGTGGAAGGGGCGCATGTTCGAACCGCGCCTAAGCTCGACCGTAACACATCGTGAGACGGACATCAACGAGTCGGGTGGTTACGGTGCTGCGACACAGCTTGCATCGTTTCCTGCCGGAGGCCCTCACTTGCCGAAGACGGAGTTTCTCCAGATCCGCGTTTCACCCGGTGACAAGGGCAGGATCGAGCAGGCCGCTGAGGCCCAATACCTGGATGCCTCAACCTGGGCTCGCGCGGTGATCCTCCGAGCCGTGGAGGAATGGGAGAAGGAGAAGGGCAGCAGCGAGGACCGGCCCGGATCAAGAGGAGAGTAAGCCAGCCCCGCCCGTCCCCCGGTGCTGTATGGCGGAGCAGGGGTGTCGGTTACGGTGTCGGTTGACCCCTGCAGGCTGCCGTAACAGACACCTGGGAATCCGGCAGGATGGCGCGATCCGCCGGTGAGTCCTGCGTCTAGAAGCGAGGAGTCATTCCCGCTGTTGTTCCCGCTATTCCCGCCGTTATTCCCGCTGTTTGGAGGCGGCACGGTCCGGCATGGCGAATTGGCAAGGACGGCAGATCGTGCAGTCCAGTATGAGTTTAGACGATTCCTTGCCGTAATGCAGCCCGTTCGCCGAGCGAATGGGGTTCAGGGGGTCGCCGGTTCGAATCCGGCCGTCCCGACTTGCAGAAAAGAATGCCCTGCTTGGTCTTACGAGATCAGGCAGGGCTTCTTGTTGGCCAACCCACAGGAGTTCCCGCTGTTCATTCCCGCTATTCGGCACCTCCTGCGGCCCTTCGGCGGCTCTCCAGGGCCTGCCTCAGCTCGCCCTCATCCGCCCGCTGGTAGCACTTGAGGACCGTCTCTGCGTCCTTCCAGCCGCCGAGATCGCAGACCACTCGGAGAGGCTGGTGCATGAGATCGGATGCAAACTTCCTTCGGAGTGAGTGCCACCCCCGTCCCTTCACGTGCTCAAGCCCTGCCTTCCGCTCCGCCTTCCGCCATACGTCGCGGATCACCCATGGCCCAATGGGCTTGCCAAGCTCTCTGGACGCCGGAAGGATCGGCGCGTCGCCCAGGCCGGGGTTCTTTCTCCTCGCGAATTGGAGTGCGGCCTTCGCGTCGGCGGACATCGGAGTCACGTGCCCGTAACCGGTCTTCTCGTGCTCGGCACGCCACCGCAAGGTCTCTCCCTCGAGATCCACGTCACCCCAGGTCAACTGCCGAATCGCTCCGATCCGGTGCCCCGTCTCGTGGGCGAGTACGAGCGCCACGTGGAAGCGCCAGTCGAACTCCTTCGAAATGCGCAGCAGCGCCTGGTACTCCTCCGCAGCAAGACCGACCCGACGGGGGTTCTTCTCTTTCGGGAGGGCGTACCCCTTCATCGGATTGCGGTCCAAGAGAACGCCCCCCTCCCCGTCTCCCGCCATCGTCGCCCAGTTGAGGACTGACGACAGGTAGCTCAGGTCCTTCTGCACCGTACGAGCTTTGACTGGCTTCCAGGGTGCTGGCCCCGGGCCAATTTTCCCGTCCCCTCGCTCCCGCTTGAAGCGGTCGAAGTCCCTCCGGCTCAACGTTTCGGCGACCCTGTCCGGGCCGAAGTAGTTCTTGAACATCTTGGCGGCCGAGCGGTCGTACTTCTGGTGTCTCTCCGAGTTCTTCGGGCTCACCTCATCCAGGTACATCTCAAACAACTTGCCCAGCGTGAGCGGCGCGGGCGCCGAAGCGTCCTGCGTCTCGGGTTCCGATGTCGGGAAACTCGCAGCGAGCCTGTCGGCTTGTGCCTTGGCCTTCTCGAAGTCTCGGTGGTGCAGCGACCTCGATTCTCGCCGTCCGTTCCTTCGATACTCAAGCTGGTACATGCCGGTCTTCGGGTCGGGGAAGACCCGAACCCGATTCCGGCCCCTCTCGCCAGCATGGTAGATCTGCTGGCCCTTCATCGTGCGTCTCATCATGCGACTCCTTCGTCGATGATGGACTGCACGATCTGCTCAAACGAATTGTCGTTGGATGTGGCCTCCTCTGCTACCGGTGGTGGTGCACATTCGGGTTTGATGGGAAGGTCGACTCGTCGGATTCGCGGCGCACCATGGCGCCCGACGTTCGGGATCCGTCCCTCCCGCACCATGCGCCCAAGGTGGTCGCGAGAGTAGCCGGACTCGTCGGCGGCTTCTTCCAGCGTAAGGGGGCGAGCCCCCCATTCGCGGACGTGTTCCTCTAGCTGGTCGGCGCACCACTCCAGGGTGCGGGCCTGGGGCTCAGCCCCAAGGTCCCGCTGCTGAAGGGCTAGTTCGCGCCATTGGGCGGGAAGGTCAGAGGGAAACACCGGTCACGCACGGTTGGGCTAGAAGGACCGGCCCCCGGTCACGTTGGTCCCCTCGGCTCCAGATCGAAAGCAGCTTCATTCTCACTTGCCCCTCGCTTCTTCCATCGCCGCCTGAATCGTCTCGGCCATGCCCCGGGCGTTCGTATCACTCGCTTCGCGGTCCAAGGGTCCACCCCCTAAGGGGGTGGTGGACCTCTGGACCTCCGGCGAGCCAGTCCCGTTGGACTCCGGACCTGCAATTCCGGACCGGTCGTGGACCTGGGCGGCCAGATAGTGCTTGCCCTCCTTCTTCACGAGGCCTTTCTCGCCCAACTGTTTGACCGCCTCGTAGAAGGTCGAGTGTGGCAGACTGGCCTTCTTCGCCCACTTTTGCGCACGTAGGCCGTCCGGATAGTCTCTGAGCACCCTCAGAGCCTGCTCTTGCCGATCCGAGAGATGTGCCTCGTTGATCTTCAGTCTGGCTGGCGCGTCAGCAGCGTCGGTGACCGGCACCAGGGATTCGCCGACTCTGACCAGGACAACTCGGATCGGAGAGAATTCCTCCCAGTCCTTCTGCTTGGTGCAGGACAGTTCCAGCGCTTTCCGTGGCCCTCCGAGTGACACCTGGGAATCCAGTGCCGCGTGGACCGCCGTGGACCCGCGCGCGTGGTCACCCTCGTAGCCCGTATGATGCAGCAGAAGTACCGTGGCGCCCGTGGTGCGCTTCAGGTGATCCGCTGCTTCCAAGGCGAGACCCATTTCTTTGGCGGAGTTCTCGTCGAGGCCAACCGTGCATCGGGCCTGCGTGTCGAGGACAACGAGCCCAAGCTCTCGACCTGAGAAGGTCCTCTCGACCTGACGAATCAGAGCCCCGATGTCGTCTTCAGAGCCTAGCTGTACCGGCTCGCCGAGCAGGCGGAAGTCGTGTGCGCCTTCAGCGTCGAGACCGTGATGGGCCAACCATGCCTGGAGCCGGGCTTTCATCCCTCGGTGCCCTTCGGCTGCAACGTAAACCACACGACCTTGTCGGACCTGGTACGTGCCCAGCCAAGGCACGCCCGCTGCGACCGAAAGCGCGGCGTCCAGGGCTACGAAGGTCTTGCCAAGCCCGGACTTCCCGTAGAGCTGGGCAATCGACGAGGCTGGGAAGACCTCTTCTATCAGCCAGTCTGGGTCGGGCAACGCGAGGACCTCGTCCACCGTGAGCAGCTCGAAGCGCTCGTTTGACCTTCCGGCCGCCGAGAGGCGTCCTCGGCTCGCCTGGAGCGCAGGTCGGGCTGAGTCCGAAGTCCCGCCGCCCCTGTGAAGGAGCGGCAGGCGGTCGATGAGCTTCATGGTCTTCCCTCCTTTGGTGCGGTGGCTCGCTGCGGGCCGGTTGCCTCCGACGGTCGGAGGACGCGGCCCGCCTGGGGTATCTGAGCAAGGCGTCAACCCTTGTCCAGGGCTGGGAAAAGCCGGGGACACGCCTGTCCCCATGGGATTCGCGCGCGTATGGGGGCGCGAAGAATTTGTCCAGATCACAGCTTATTCGCTGCCAATGACCTCTCTGGAGGGAGTGGGTCCTCCCTCTCAGCACACCCGCCTAAGCGCCGCCTCCAACTCCCCGTCGTGCACGTGCGTGTAGATCATGGTCGTGCTCACGTCGGAGTGGCCGAGAGCCTTCTGGACGAGCCGGAGGTTGGTGGTGTCGGCGTAGAGGTCCGTGGCGAACGTGTGGCGTAGGGTGTGCGGGGAGACCCGAGCCGCTTCGCTCACCCCTGCCTTCCTGGCCATCCTCTTCACCAGTGCGCGCATGTAGCGTGGGCTCACCTTGCCGCCGTCGCGTGTCGGGAAGAGCCACGGCGACTCCGGACGCCTCTCAAGCCACCCCCCGATCAGGTCGCGTAGGCCGTCCCCGATCCACAACACGCGGTCCTTCGCCCCCTTGCCCTCGCGGATCAACAGTCGACACGTCGTCATGTCGAGGTGCTCAGGCTGGAGCGCGACGACCTCTCCGACGCGCAGCCCCGCCTCGAGCATCAAGCGGACCATGCAGAGGTTCCGGTGCGGCGTGGGCCAGCGCGGGTTGAGCTGCGCGAGGAGCTGCGCGCGCTCCTCCTCGCTCAGCACCTTCGGCAACTTCTTCGAACGTCTCATGTGAGCCTCCTAGATGCAGTAAGACCCCCGAGGGCTGCTTCCCCGGAGGTCGGTGGTGTTTGTCGATGTTGTCGGGGCTCTCAACGCGTGAGGAGCCACCACAGGAAGAGCAGCAACAGGACGGGCCAGAACATCACGACCACCATGAACGCAAAGCCTGCGAGGTCGAACGCCATGATGACCGCGAGCATGACCAGCCAAGCCACCACCCGCACCGGCAAAAGGAGCACGTCTAACGCCTTCAGAACGGCTGACCCGCTGCCCGCTGCCCCTGCCTTCTCTTCTCGCTTGTCCATGCTCAGCACCCCTCCGTGATCTCTTGGGCGACACGTTCCGCCATGTACCACACGATGAGATTCTTGCGGCCGTCCTCACTCCAGAGCATGTCCGAGCGGTTGAACGTGGCGACGAACGCCTCCGGGGAGTCGTAGCCGAACGCTTCGGCGTCCTCGTTCAGAGCCTCGCGGATCTCCTCGGCGTATCGGTCGAACACCTCGACGCAGTCGGTCGTGTAGGTGATGCCCGGCCAGCCCGCGTCTGCGCCATGGCTCGCAAGGTCCGCGAGCTGGTCGGCGTCGAGTGTGGCCGTGAGCCAGGCCCGGAACGTGTCGGGTGGCTCCGGCTCGCGGTGTTCCTCGAAGTACGTCCACGCGTCCTCGGACATGGCGAGCGCCGCTCCGCCGTCGAACTCGGCGGGCTCCATGTCCACGAGGTCTCCGTTGCTCCGCTGGAAAGTGTAGCTTACGCGCTCTGGGCCGTCAAAGCACGGCCAGGACCTAGCGAAAGCGTCTACGTCGGCGGGCTCGAATTCGACCGTCACAAATGCGCTCTGCGTGTCGTCGTGCACCTTCATGGTCGTCCCCTTGCCGGAGGTGGTCGAAAGGCCGGAGGAGGCTTCAGCGCGCCTGACGCACGACCCTGACGGGCACACGGGTAGGACGCGCCGCCCTGGCGGGTAGCGCAGTCAATTAACCGTTGTTGTGCGTGCGGGTGTGCGGAGGGGATCTCCGCGAGAACGGGCGGACGGGCGTCCGCCCGGGCGTGCTACCGCTTCTGCCTCTTTCCGGTACTCATCCTCACGTTATGGGCGCGTCAAGGTGCCTTTCGGGGGGAATCGGTACTGATTCGCAGGCGGGCGTGGGTCCCATAGGTCGGTCCCAGGGTAGGGGTCGCCTGCGCCAGAGGCTAGGGAAGGTGATTCGCGCGCTCTTCCAACTCAGGGTAGAGGTGCAAGCAGCTAAGCCGCTATTTATACGCGAACCCGACGCGGTATTCGATAGGATCCCACCGGGGACACGACCGTCAGGGGTCAAGAGACAAGAGGCTCCAGAATTGACTACCCCAGCTCCTTAGCCATTCCCCGCCATTCGACTTACTCCGGGTCCACTTCCGCTGCCGCAGCGGCGATCTCTCCACCGAACACTCGGGGCTTCCAGCCCTCGTCAAACCGCGCCGCAAGATCTGCGATGTACGCCATTCCCTCACCTGCGATTGCTCCGCCGACAGCACCGAACGATCCCGCCAAGGCGGCACCACCTGCTGCCCCTCCGAGAATACCCGCCATTCGGACCAGCTTCCCGAGATCCTTCTTCCACCCCGCTTCCTGTGCAAACTCACCCAAATAGGCTGCCAATGCATCACGTTGTAGGATGGATTCATCGCGGAGCCACCGTCGGAATGTCCGCCCAGCAGACCGAAGTTCTGGTGGACTGTAACAGATAAGCGTTTAGTATTAGATTGGTTGGTATGACAGGCCAACCGATGAAGGTCACGAAGAAGGAGCGCGCTGAGCTCGAGCGGCGTGCCAAGGCGCGGGCGGGACGAGCGGATGAGGCTCGGATCGCCCGCGTCTTGCTGCTGCTCGCCGAGGGCGTCACCTACCGGGAGATCACCGAGCGTGTGGATTGCTCGGAGCCGTTCATCGCGAAGTGGAAGAAGCGGTTCGTGACCGAGCGGCTTGCTGGACTCTACGTGCGCCATGAAGGGCGGCCGGTGACAGTGCTGACGCCGAAGATGGAAGCACGCATCCTGAACTGGACGCGCAAGAAGCCCACCGACGGCTCGACGCACTGGAGCACCCGACGTCTCGCCAAGAAGCTCGGCATCCATCACATGATGGTGGCCCGGACGTGGAAGAAGCATGGGCTCCAACCGCACCGGATCGAGCGCTACATGGCCTCCAACGATCCCAACTTCGAGGAGAAGGCCGCGGATGTGATCGGCCTGTACCTGCATCCTCCGCAACACGCTGTGGTTCTTTGTGTTGACGAGAAGACGGCCATCCAGGCGTTGGACCGCAAAGACCCCATCCTGCCTCTGTCTCCTGGGCGGGCGGAGCGGCATGGATTTGAGTACGTCCGGCATGGAACCCTCTCGCTGTACGCAGCGCTCGATACGCAGACCGGCGAGGTCCACGGCAAGACGACGGCTCGCCATACCAGTCAGGAGTTCGTGGCCTTCCTCACCGACCTCGTGGTCCGTCAACCCGAGGACCACGACATCCACATCATCCTCGACAACCTATCCGCTCACAAGACGAAGCGCGTCCAGAACTTCCTCGATGCGCACCCCAACGTCACGCTCCACTTCACCCCGACCTACAGTTCCTGGCTCAACCAGGTCGAGCTCTGGTTCTCCAAGATCGAACGCGACCTGATCTATCGTGGCGTCTTTACTTCCGTGAAGGATCTTTCGCGACGCATCATGGCCTACATCCGTCGCTACAACGATGAGCCTCGGCCCATCAAGTGGCAGTACGACGACCCCTCGCGGCGCATCAGCGTCGCTTAACATTCAAGTGTTACAGTCCACTAGTCTCGGCTCCCCTGGCCCGGCGAGGGCCCGCCGGACGCCCAGGATCGCTCGATTCGGCCGTGGCGCATGAGCCGAAGCTCACCGGAGACGAGGTACAGGAGGAGGCGTCCGTCCGACGACCCGTGCGCGCGGAAGAGATCGAGCATCATCGCCTCTTCACCACTCCACGGGTACGCATACACGAGATCGAACTCGTCCAGTGGCATGCCCAGATCGAGGTATCCGGAGGGACCTTCACCGACGGTCCCGAGTCGGCCATCGCCATCGCGCGGACGCCATGCCCAGCCCTGGGGCAGAAAGCTCCCCGCGGCAAAGCGCGCCCCGGACCCGTATCGTGCCGCCGTTTCCCTGGCCGAGCGCACCAGGTGCTCGTCGATCTCGATGCCGTACGCGTCGTAGCCGAGAAGATCCGCCATCACCGTGATGACGCCGTTGGCCGAGCCCAGCTCGAGGAAGCGGAGCCCGGGGCGCGCCAGCTCGCTGAGGACGGCCAACACCCGCTCGTAGTCCGCCGGCACGAAGGAGTGCCATCGATGGTGTCGCACCTCCCGGTCGAAGTGCGACCACATCTCCCACCCTTCCTCACCCAACCGGGTGAGCAGGGCGTGGAGCTCGGGATCGTGAGGATGCTCTCGAATCTGGGTCAGGCGGATATCCACCGAGCAGAAAGGCGAAGCCCCCCGGCACCGAAGAGTGCCGGGGGGCCGTCGTGATGCGAATCGACGAGGTCGACTCAGAGCTTGACGACGTTCTCCGCCGCCGGGCCCTTCGCGCCCTGCGTGATGTCGAACTCGACCTGGTCGCCTTCGCTCAGCGACTTGAACCCCTCCGCCTGGATGGCGGAGTGGTGCACGAAGCAGTCCTTACCGCCATCGGAGGGCGTGATGAATCCGAAGCCCTTCTGATCGTTGAACCACTTCACGGTGCCGGTGCTACGCATGTTCCTACTCCTTGATGCTCTGGTCCTCGGTCGGAGTGTTCGGAAGATCCGTAGCTACCGACTGCTGACCCACGCGGTCATACCCCCGCGCTGGGTGGTGGCGGATGTGCCACTGAACAAGAAAGCGGAAGGACCCGTCCAGGGGCCTCCCGCCGGCATCCTGACAGTGCTACTCGATGCAACTTGTCCGCCTGAAGCTTCGCGGAAGTAGGGCCATTCGTCAATTGTCGAGCCGCGCCGGGCGGATCCGGAGGCGATCAGGGACAGCGGTACACGAGCGAATTGACGTTCATGCCGGCGCCCACCGCCGCGAAGACGACGACATCGCCCGGGTTCAGGCTGTGCCCCTCCATCCGTCCCCTCCGGAGCAGGTCGACGAGCGTCGGCAGGGTGGCCACCGAACTGTTGCCCAACCACGAGATCGTCATGGGCATGATGCCGTCCGGAATCTCCGACATGCCGTAGAGCTTGAAGAGGCGCGCCAGGATCGCCTCGTCGAGCTTGGCGTTGGCCTGGTGGACCAGGACCTTGCTCACGTCGCAGAGCCCGAGACCCGCTCGGTCCAGGCTTTCCTTCACCACGCCCGGCACCGTCTGGAGCGCGTACTGATACACCTGGCGACCATACATCTTCAGGTAGCGCCGCTCCTGGCCCAGCGCGGGATCGTAGGACTTGCCCATCGAGAGCAGCGATGCGTGGTCCACCGCATCCGACCGGGTGACGTGGCTCAGGATCCCGACGGGCTCGGCCGACTCCGACGCCTCGATCACCACGGCGCCGGCGCCGTCGGCATAGAGCATGCTGTCGCGATCGCCCGGATCGCAGACCCGTGACAGAGTCTCGGCACCGACCACCAGGGCCCGGTGCGCATCTCCCGAGCGGAGGAAGTAGTGCGCGTGGATCACGGCCTGGAGCCATCCCGGACAGCCGAAAGGAAGGTCGTGCGCGACGCACCGCGGATTCCGGATGCCCAGTCTCGCTTTGATGCGGCTGGCGAGCGTCGGACAGAAGTCGAGGCGCCCGGATGCGGGATCCACGTCTCCGAAGTTGTGAGCGACGATCAGGTGATCGAGGGTCTCGGGGTCGATGCCCGAGTCCTCGAGCGCGTGCTGGGCGGCAGCCACGCCGAGGCAGGAAGCCATCCGGGACTCATCCGCGTACCGGCGGCTCCGGATGTCGGTAATCTCCTCGAAGCGCTCGATGACGTGGGCGTTGTCGGCCGGATCGAAGGGGTCTCCGTAATCGCGGTAGAACCCATTTTCCAGGAACGCGCGATTCTCGACCACCCGGGTGGGGAGGTCGCATCCGGAGCCCGTCAACACAGAGCAGCGGCTGGTCAAGGATCCTGTCGATTGGGGCAGAGCACGCTTCAGCCTATGCTCACGACGGCGTTGAAGCCAGGGGCGAGCCAAGCGCGAGCGCGTCTCGGGGACTCGGGCGAGGCGGTGAACGGCCTACACGTGCCAAGATGAACCACAGAAGTCGTTCGGCAACGCGGTTCTTAGGCGCACGACAGCCGCTCCGGCGACGGCGGGGACCGGGCGGCGGCTTCCTCTCGGCCACGCCTCCCCTCGCGCCGCGGGCGGTGAAGAAGTCGGTGTAGCGAGGATGAGGAGCGCCGCTAGAAGGCGCCCCACCTCTGCTTTCCGGGCATGTAGTAGCTCGGGCAGACGAAGCGGAACATGTGCGAGAACCGGCGCGCTTTCTCCAGCTTGGCTTCGTCCTCCTTAAGCATGCCGGCGAGCTGGTCATCGAACATCTCGTTGTAGTACTCGTGTGCTGCCTGGTGGCGCTCGTCGTCCGAGTGGTAGAGATCGCGAATCTTCGCCAGCTCGCCCGGATCCAGGAACACGCCTTCGCATTCCGGACACTCATCGACGGTGACCTGCCGGTTCGGGCTCCAGAAGTGGCGCATCAGGACGACGTCGGCGTTCTTCGGACATTTCCGGCGCTGATTCGGGTCCACCTCGACCGCCGGATCGCGCGGAATGTGCAGCAGCGCCTCGCCCGCCGACTGATCCGCCTGGTCGACATTACGCAGCTCCCACTCGTCGAACCACAAACCGCCGCACCCGCCGCTGCACGCGTTCACCTTGATGCTGCCCGCCGTGATCTCGGTCATCGTGTTACCGCAACTTGGGCATTTCATCTCTGTTCTGGTCCTCGGTGGACGGAGCGTCCGGAATCGCTGTCCAGCTTCCGTTGATCTCCCATCGTATCCGCACGAATCTCGTCAAACAAGCACGGCGATCGCCCGCCTCGTACGGCCCCTGCAGCGAACGTCGACGCACGATGCTCGAGGAGAAGCTCCTCGGGTTCGACGCGGGGAGGCGCACGTTTCAGCTGCGGGAGTGCCGGGGGTCGCCGGGGCGGTGCCGGGGCGACACGGGCGGTGCGGAGCGACACGGACGGTGCGGAGCGGAGCGAGCTCCAGCTTGGCAATGGAGCGGTTGCCCTCACGTTCGCGACGGCCGCACTCACCCATCACTCCATCTCCCAGCCCTCGCGGACCGGAGTCGAAGCCGGAAGGAAGGCGGGGAGACAGGCGGGTGGCGGTCCGCGGATCGCGTCGCATCCATCTATGTTGGTGCCCCGGCCTGCCGGTGAAAGTCAGGGATGAGCACTGTCCACCCGGACGCGCGGATCCTGGAGATCGCCGCTCGGCAGCACGGGGTGGTCTCCCGCGCGCAGCTACGGCAAGCCGGCCTGACACGGGGTGCCATCGAGCACCGACTGCGTAAGCGCGTGCTTCGGGCCGTCCACCGGGGAATCTACCGGACGGGGCCCACGACACCGAAGTACCAGGCGGAGGCCGCCGCTTTGCTCGCCTGTGGCGACGAGGCCGTGCTCACACATCGAACGGCGGCCGGAATCCTGCGCATCCTGCCCGAGCCCCGACCCGAACAGCCCGTTGACGTCTCCTGCACCCGCACGCTCCGCGGCCCACGGTCCGGGGTTCGGATCCACCGGGTCGGACGACTCCCCGACGACGAGGTCGAGCTACGGCACGGCCTGGCGGTCGCCGCCGGCCCCCGTACCCTTCTCGACCTTGCCGCCTGTCTCGGCCCCTACGATCTGGAGCGTGCTCTCGCGCGGGCCGAGCGGCAGGAGCTGATCACGCTCGACCGGCTCCGGGCTATCGCTGATCGATATCCCGGCCGACCGGGCCGAGGAAGGCTCCGAAAGCTGCTCCACGACATCGCGGAGCCGGCTCTCACCCGCTCACCTCCCGAGCTGCTGCTGCTGAAGAAGCTGCGGAAGGCAGGGGTCCCACTGCCCAGGCACAACGCAAGGATCGCTGGCATGGAGGTCGACCTGCTGTTTCCGGACCACAAGCTGGTCGTAGAAGTCGACGGCTACATGTTCCACCGCCAGCGTCCGGCCTTCGAGGAAGACCGCAGCCGCGGCGCCGCTCTCGCCGCGGCAGGGCTCACCGTCATGCGCTTCACCCCGCGACAGCTCACCAGAGAGCCTGACAAGGTGCTCGCCCGCTTGTGCATGGCCCTGGGGGCCAGGAGGTCTGAGGGCTGACCCCCGGAGGCGACAGTGGACACCAATGCGGGCGCCCGTCTCCACCATCGAGTAGGCCCGGTGTCGGCTGTCGGTGGGCATGGCGGCGCGCACGGAAGTGTCCTGGCGTCGGGGGAAGCCCGTCCTGGCGTCGGACGGGCGCACCTGGTGATCGCGGCCGTCACTCGGGACGCCAACGGCGGTGGATGCGAACACCATGACTATCATGGCGTTTGCTGCCCCGGTGCTCCGCCGTTTCCTTCGATGCTGCAAGCACCAGGATAATCATGGGCTTTGCAGGCAGCGCCCTCGTCCCTGCCGCCGCCGGCCGCAAACACCGTGCGGCGCGCGACCCAAGACAAAGGGGGCACGGGCAGGCCCCGGCTCCGCAGAGCGAACACCGGCGCACCGGACACATGCCCGGCGGCGCGGACAACTCGAAAGCACGCCGGGCAGCACGGGCGACTCGAAGGCGGCCACCCCCGAGCCGGGGACCGACTGAACGGCCGGCTATTCGCGGCCGGCTATTCGCTCCCGGCCTCGCCTTGTTCCAGCGCCGAGGCCACACGATCCCGTAGCAGCGGCTCCTCGTCCGCCAGGGCCTCCCGGAGCACCGCCTCCCGTCCCCCCGAGGCCGTTCGACGGACGCGAGCAAGTTCTCCATCGTCACCGCTGCGTTCCGCTCGAGGCCCGCACAGCCCGCCCGGCGGATCGCCGACCCACGCGTCCACAAGTCGCACTCCTGCCGGGCCATTCGCATCAACTCGACCAGAGACGAAGCTTCGGTTCCGGCCCGATCTTCCATCCGGCCGGTCCAGCGCTTCCGGCCAGTCCACGCCGATGGTCTTGCTCCTGGGTGATAGACACTAAGCCCAGCTGCCCGCCCAGCCCCTCCATCAACCGGATCTGGTACCCATGGCGCCGCCCCCCGCTCACCGCAGTCACGCGAAACCGCTGGACACCTATGTAGAAAACTGTATTGTTGGGGCATACGCGGGCGAAAGTCTCACCCCACGCCGGCCGGAAGCGGCCCGACCAGGAGGTGGCGGACATGGCGGCAGTGCGCATGACCCAGGTAACGGCCCTGGTCCTGAAGGCAGTGGCGGGTGGACGCCGCTACGGCTTCGACATCATGGACGCGTGCGGCCTGCCGAGCGGCACGGTGTATCCGGCGCTGCGGCGCCTGGAGAAGGCCTCGCTGCTACGCTCGGGCTGGGAGGACGCCGACCGGGCCCGCGGCGAGGGGCGCCCCCGCCGCCGCACCTACGCCCTCACCACCGAGGGACGGGACGCGCTGGTGGACGCCGAAGCGAAGCTCGCCGAGGTGCGGGCGCTCCTGCGCGAGTTCCCGCCGAGCCCCGCACGGGAGGCCTGAGGGTGGGCGTGCGCCTCTGGCTACGCATCGTCTCGATGCTGGTACCCGGCGCTCGTCGCAGCGAATGGGTGGAAGAGTGGGCGGGAGAGTTGGCTTCGCGCCCCCACTCGACGGCGGACGCGTGGGGAGCCCTTCCCGACGCGTGGACCTTGAGGAGGGAGGGGTGGACGATGGACCGGATGCTCCACGACGTGCGTGCGGCTTGGAAAGGACTCGCGCGCAGGCCGTTCTTCACGGCCCTGGCCGCCGTCACGCTGGCTGTCGGCATCGGCGCGAACACGGCCATCTTCAGCGTTGTGGACGCCGTGCTCATCAACCCGCTGCCCTATCCGCACAGCGATCGCCTGGTGTCCGCGAATCTCACGGCGCCCGGGATGCAGGTCTCGATCGTGGGCCTCTCCGAGGCCATGTACTTGCGATTCCTGGACGAATCCAAGGCCTTGTCGTCGTTCGCGGTGTACAAACAGGGCTCCATGAACGTCGAGCGCTCGGGCAATCCCGAGCGCGTCGCGGCGGCCGAGGTGACGCGGGAGTTCTTCGATGTCATGGGCGTGCACCCCGTGCTGGGCCGTGGATTCGCCGTCGGTGAAGATCGGAAGGGCGCCGAGCCGGTGGCCATCCTGGGCTACGGCATCTGGCAGACCGCGTTCGGCGGCGACCCGGGTGTCGTGGGCCGCACCGTGAATTTGAACGGAGTCCAGCGTCGCGTCGTGGGCGTGATGCCCAGAGGCTTCTCGTACCCGCGCAGGACGGCGCTCTGGCTCCCGCTGCCCGTCGACGCCCAGAACCCCCCGGTGAGCTCGCTGAGCTACATCGGCATCGGCCGCATGGCCCCCGGGGAGACCGCACAGGCCGTGCAGACCGAGATGCAGGGCATGCTCCACTCCTTCGCCCACCAGCTCTCCGACGCCTTCGGTCCTGGCGTCATGAAGCGGTCCGGCCTCGCGGCGTACGTGAGGCCCCTCAGGGACGTCCAGGTGTCGAACGTGCGCCGCACGCTCTGGGTGCTCATGGGCACCGTCGGTTTCGTGCTGCTCATCGCGTGCGCCAACGTGGCGAACCTCTTCCTGGTTCGCGCCGAGGCCCGCCAGCGGGAGCAGGCGCTGCGCACCGCCCTGGGCGCCACACGGGGAGACATCGCGCGCCTCTACCTGACGGAGAGCGTAATGCTCGCCCTGGGGGGAGGGCTGCTGGGACTGGGCTTGGCCTGGGCGGGACTGCGTGGGCTCCTGACGATGGTCCCCGTGACGCTTCCCAGGGCCGGCGAGATCGGGATCGACGGCAGCGTCCTCGTATTCACGGCGGCGATCTCGGTGCTCTCGGGCGTGCTCTTCGGACTCTTCCCGGTGTTCGGCCATGCGCGCCGTGACCTCTCCGGCACGCTCAAGGAGGGCGGACGCACGACGATGGGCGAGCGGAAGCGCCATCGCGCGCGGAGCGTCCTCGTGGTGGCGCAGGTCGCTCTGGCGCTGATCCTGCTGGTCGGATCCGGGCTCATGGTGCGGAGCTTCGTCGCCATGAGCGGCGTCGACCTGGGGTTCGCGACCCGAGGCCGGCTGGTGTTCCACGTCTGGCTGCCCTCCGCCGACTATCCCGACGCCGCCAGAGTCGGCCTCTTCGAGCGCAGCCTGCTCCAGCGTCTGGAAGCGATTCCGGGCGTCGAGCAGGCGGCCGTGGCCGGTACGCTGCCTCTCCAGTCACGAGGGACGAACGCAAGCCCGGTGGAGCCTGTGGACCACGCCCTCGCGGAGGGGAAGCCCGTGCCCATGGTGAACCTCCAACGAGTGAGCCCCGGGTACTTCCAGGCCATGGGCATCACGCTGTCGCAGGGACGGGGCCTCACGGCCGACGACGAGGCAGCGGGCGTCCACAGCGTCGTGATCAACGAGAAGCTCGCGCACATGTTCTGGCCCGACGCCACCTCCGTGCTCGGGCGACGGCTCAGGCAGCACGGATCGACGAACCCCGCCCTCGAAGTCGTGGGCGTCGCACGGGACGTTCACTTCTCCAGCGTGACCGAGAGTCCCGGCCCCAGGCTCTACTACCCCGTCGCGACCACGAATGAATTCGGCGCTCAGCCGGCGCGCTCCCTCGCGGTCGTCATGAAGGTAGGGGCGGCTCCCATGAGCTTCGTGTCCGCGGCACGGGAGGCTTTGCGCGCGGTGGACCCACACCTTCCCATGGTCCGGCCCGAGACCATGGCCACGATCGTGCAGGACGCCCTGGCTCCGACCTCGTTCACCGTCATCCTGCTCGGCATCGCCGCGGCGATCGCACTGCTGCTCGGCACCGTCGGCATCTACGGGGTGATCTCGTACATGGTGAGCCGGCGCACGCAGGAGATCGGCGTACGCATGGCGCTCGGGGCGCCGCGTGCCTCCGTCCTGCGCCAGGTGGTCGGGCAAGGGATGGCGCTCACCGGCGTCGGCCTGGCTGTGGGCGTGATGGGAGCCTGGGGGCTGAGCCGCTTGCTCTCGTCGCTCCTGTACGGCGTGAGCGCAACGGACCCGGTCACGTACCTGCTCACCGCGTGCGTCCTCGCCCTGGTGGCGTTTCTCGCCTCGTGGGTCCCGGCCCGGCGGGCGGCCCGGGTGGATCCGGTGGAGGCGCTGAGAAGCGAGTGAACGGGCCGGCACTCAGGGTGCCGAAGGTGGCTGCGGCCGCGCCTGTACGCGCCCCAACGCCCACGCCGCCGCCTCGGCAATCACCTCGTCCTCGTCCGATAGCGCCGCCGTGAGCTCGGCGACAGCTGCCGGATCTTGCGTCTCGGTGCTCGACAGCCAGTTGCCGAGGGCGATGGCCACGTTGCGCCGCAACCCTCCGTAGCCCGCCCTACGGATGGCCGACCCCCGCGTGAAGGCGTCCCAGGTGTCCTCGCTCATCCGCATGAGGTCGACGAGGCGGGGACCGTCGGTCCCCGGATGCGCGCCGGAACGGCGCGCCGATCCGCCGTCTCCTCCGACGCCTGCCGGCGCCTCTCCCGGCCCTCGAGCCGCGTACGCGGCCTCCTCGGACGGCTCCGAGAACTTCCGGGTGAATGGACACACCTCCTGGCAGATGTCGCATCCGAACACACGGTTCCCCATCAGGGGCCGGAGCTCTTCGGGAATCGACCCGCGGTGCTCGATGGTCAGGTAGGAGATACAGCGGCGCGCATCCATGACGGGCGCGCCCGTCTCGTCGCGACCGAGAAGCGCTCCGGTGGGGCACGCGTCCAGACACGCCCGGCACGATCCGCAGTGGTCGGCCTCGAAGGGCGGGTCGGGCGGAAGATCCAGATCGAGGAGGAGGACGCCGAGGAAGAAGTACGATCCGCGCTTCGGGTTCAGGATCATGGTGTTCTTCCCGAACCATCCGATGCCGGCTCGGTGTGCGAGCTCCCGCTCCAGGATCGGCCCGGTATCGACGTAGGCCCGCGCCCGTGCTTCGGGCGCGCGTCCCTCGAGCCACCGCGCGAGACCGACCAGCTTCTTCTTCACGACCCTGTGGTAGTCGCGTCCCCGCGCATACCGGGCGATGACCGCGCGCGAAGGGTCTTCCGGCACACCGGGCGGATCGTCCTGCGCGTACTCGTGCCCGACGACGAGCACGGAGCGCACCTCTTCGAGCGTGCCCCGGAGGTCGCCCCGGCGACGGATCGCGTCCGGCCGGGCGAGATAGTGCATCTCGCCGTGCATCCCCTCGGCAATCCACCCGCGGTAACGCTCGAGATGGTCGCTGGCGTCGGGCGCCGCGATGCCCGCCAACGAGAATCCACGGGCACGCGCCTCCTGCTTCAGCGTGCGAGCCAGCGCGGCGGAATCGGCGCGCCCGGCGGCCTCCCCTCGGGGGACCGTCATCGACACCGCCCACCCACCGCCGGAGCCCGCGTCATGGCTGCTCCGAGAGCGGCCGGAGCACGTAGCTCCTGCCCTTCCACCGCACCCGCCGCCCTCCCATCCACGAACGGCCGAAGATGTAGGCGTGGATCGCCGCTCCGAGAGGATAGAGGAGCCCGTACCGGGCGGGCGCGCCCATCCGACGGGTGAAGAGCATCCACAGGAGCGCGCTCAGGGACGTTACGAGGGCGGACCACGCCAGGAGCGACAGGCTTCCGAACCCCGCCAGCGACGCCGCCAGCAGCAGCGGAGGCACGATCCACAGCGCCACGATCCCGAGGAGCGTCATGGGCATCACGATCGGCCGCAGAAGGGGCGGCATCGTGCGCAGCCCTCCCATGACGAGGTTCTTCGACCATCCCTGCACCATGTCTCCGAGGGAGCGGTACATGCGCGTCGCGAGATCGTCCTCGGCCATCCGGAGCACGAGCCTGCGTCCGGTACGCACGACGAGCTGCCCGAAGGCGAGATCCTCCACCACCTCGTCCCGCACCGCCTCGTGACCGCCGAGGGCCTCGTACGACGCGCGCGGGAACAGGAGGAACTGACCGTTCGCGATCGCGTCGCGCCAGCGCCCTCGCTCGACCCAGCGCCCGATATCGTGGAAGCGCAACAGCATGGTGAAGAAGACGTGCGGCTGGACCAGCCGCTCCCAGAACGACTCCATGAGCTGTCGTCCTCCGACGGTCAGGAGATCGGCACGCTCGCGCTCGAGCGCGGTCACCGCCCGCTCGAGGAGCCGGGCGCCGTGAACGGTGTCGGCGTCGGTGAACAGGAGCACCTGCCCCCGCGCGCGCTCGGCCCCCTGCCGGCATGCCCACGGCTTGCCGAGCCAGCCCTCCGGCACGTCGGCGCCCGGGACCACCTCGATGCGCTGCGCCCTGTCCGGGGGAACGGCACGCGCCAGGTCTCCCGTGCCGTCGGTGCTCCGATCGTCCACGACCAGAATCTCGAACCGGGAATAGGTCGAGGCCGCCAGCGAGCGGACGCAGCGCTGGATGTTTCGTGCCTCGTCCCGGGCCGGCACGATCACGCTCACCAGCGGAACGGCACCACTACTTCCCGACCCTTCATCCGGGAGGGAAGCAGGCAGCCGAACGCGCAGGAGCACGAACGCGGCAACGCCAATCCAGGGGAGCGTGTACAAGAGAAACATCTGGTTTCCATCCTCGGATAAGCATACTAATTAAACAAGGCAAACAACCTGATGAGCGGTGGTCGTCCTCCTCGCGGCGCGTCCGCTTTTCCGAACGCTCGCGCCTCCAGGGTTCGAGCGCCGATACTCTCGTCCGTCATGGGAACCTTCAAGCACCCTCCCCCACGCATCCGTCGACCCGAAGCATGATTCCTCTCGACCCGGACGCCGGATACCGCGTGCTGTTCGAAGGCTCCCTCGCGGGTCTGGCGATCCACACCGTCGTGCTCGACGACGAAGGCCGACCCACGGACTATGTGTTCGACGAGGTGAATCCTGCATTCGAGACCGTCACCGGCCTGGCTGCCTCCGACGTGGTCGGCCGCCGGGCGACGGAGGTCCTGACCGGCGCGGACCAGGACCGGTTCATCCAGGACCTGTGCCGCGTGGCGCTCAGTGGCGAGCCGGCCCGGTTCCGCAGGTACTCGGAAGGACTTCGGCGGCATTTCGACATAGGCGTCTCTCCCATCGACTCCGGTCGGTTCGTCCTGTCGCTCGTGGACGTGAGCGCGCAGGTCGACTCCGAGCTCGCTCAAGCCCGCCTCGCCCGGGCGATCGAGCAGTTGGGAGAGATCATCGTCATCACCGACCCCGAGGGTGTGATCGAATACGTGAACCCCGCATTCGAGCGCATCACGGGCTACACGCGAGAGGAAGCCATCGGCTCCACGCCGCGTCTGCTCAAGAGTGGACGACAGGCCGAGGGCTTCTACAGGGGCCTCTGGGACACGATCACCCGGGGACAGACGTGGTCCGGTACGGTGACGAACCGTCGCAAAGACGGGACCCTGTACCGCCAGGAAGCCGTCATCTCGCCCGTTCGTGACAGTGACGGCCAGATCGTGAACTACGTGAACGTGGGCAGGGACGTCACCCGAATCGTGGAGCTCGAGGAGGAGCTCCGCCAATCGCAGAAGCTCGAGGCGGTCGGCAGCCTCACGGGAGGGCTCGCGCACGACCTCAACAACGTCCTTTCGGTCATCACGGCCAACGCGGATCTGCTTCTCCAGGGGCTGGACCCCGACGAGGAGGAGCTCGTGGTGTCGGCGAGCGACATCCACGGAGCCGCGATCCGTGCGGGCAAGATGATCCGGCAGCTCCTCGGCTTCAGCCGCAAGGCCACGCTCGACCGTCGCCCCATCCTGCTGCCCGCGCTCGTCACCGACCTCTCGTCCATGATGAGCCGCCTGTTGCCCGAGACGATCGACGTCCGCATCGCGGCTTCGGTGCGTGTCCCGCCGGTGCTCGCCGATTCGACCGCGGTCGAGCAGATGGTCATGAACCTCGTGACGAACGGTCGGGACGCGATGCCCGCGGGTGGAATCCTGGAGATCGAGGTCGGAACCGGAGCGAAGAGCGCATCGGAGCTCGCAGGGCATCCGGGCGCGCGACCTGGCACTTGGGTATGGATCACGGTCTCCGACACGGGCACCGGCATGGACGAGCATGCGCGAAGCCGACTCTTCGAGCCTTTCTTCACGACCAAGGCGCCCGGAAAGGGCACGGGCCTCGGACTCGCCGTGACCTACGGCTTGATGCAGCAGCACGAGGGCTTCGTGGCGGTGGAGTCCACGCTCGGGCAGGGATCGCGTATCAGCCTCTTCTTCCCCGCCATCGCAGCCGAGGTGGCGGACCACGCCAACGCCGCGGACACGGCGGATCTTCCGCCGGGCTCGGGGCAGACGCTCCTCGTGGTCGAAGACGAAGCACCACTACGACGGACGGCACGCAGGGTGCTCGAGCGTCACGGATACCGCGTGATCACCGCGGACAACGGCGAGGAGGCTCTGGAGCTCATCCGGCTGCACGGGCCTCGCCTCAGTCTCGTGATCTCCGACATGATCATGCCGGGCATGGGGGGACTCGCGCTGCTGGACGCGCTCGAGCGCGAAGGGTACTCGGTGCCGGTGCTCTTCACGAGCGGATACTCGGGAGCGGATGGCGGCTCGGAGCATCCCGTGCCCGCGGGGCACCCGTTCCTGCCCAAGCCGTGGAGCGTCGCAGGCCTGCTCCACAAAGTGTACGATGTGCTCGAGGGTGGTGCACAGGAGCGAACCGCGCACTTCCGCGGAGGGGAGTGAGCGGACGACTCCGACTCAGTCCTCGGCTGCGCTCCCGGGCGTCGGGTCCAGCCGGGTCCAGCGCTCACCGTCCCTCGTCCGGTACTTCTCCAGGACCTGCTCCAGGGCCCGGGCGAGGTCGATTCCCTGCTCGTTGGCGATGACGAGCAGCACGAAGAGGACGTCTCCCAGCTCGAGCGCGAGGTCCTGGTCCGCTTCGTCCGGCTTCTTCGTCTTGTGACCGAAGCGGTGGTTCATCTCCCGGGCCAGCTCACCGACCTCCTCGATGAGCCGCGCGAGGTTCGTGAGTGGGGGCCAGTAGCCTTCCTCGAACTGCGAGATCCAGGCGTCGACACGCCCCTGCGCGTCCCTCAGGTCCATGGATTCGTCACGGAACGAGCACCAGCTTTCCGAAGACGCCGCCCTTCTCCAGAAGCGCGTGCGCCTTCGATGCCTCGGCCAACGGCATCACCTCGTGCAGGATCGGCGCGAGCCTACCTTCGAAGACGAGCCGCATGACCTTCCGGAACTCCCCCGGCGAGCCCATCGTGCTGCCGAGGATCGACAGCTGCTTCCAGAACACCAGACGGATCTCCGTGTCCCCGCTCGCGCCGGTCGTCGCGCCCGACGTGACGAGCCTGCCCTGCACCGCCAGCGCTCGAAGGCACGACGGCCAGATCGCCTCACCCACAGTATCGAAGACCACGTCGACGCCCCGCTTGCCGGTGTCCGACCAGACCCTGCGCGAGAAGTCTCCCGTGAGCCGGTCGTATACCACGTCGGCACCCAGATTCTCCACGCGCTCGACGTTCTCGGGTCCGCTCGTGACGGCGAACACCCGTGCCCCGGCGAGCTTCGCGACCTGGACCGCGGCGGTTCCGACGCCTCCCGACGCCCCGGTCACCAGCACGTCGTCGCCGGCGCGCACGGCCGCCCGCGTCATGAGGGCACGCCACGCCGTGACGAACACGAGGCCGGCGCCGGCCGCGGTCTCGGACGACACGCCGTCCGGGACCTGCAGGACGTTGGCGGCGGGCACGACCGCGTACTCCGCCATCCCGCCCTGCGTGTGCTCTCCGATGATGCGGAATCGACGACCCGCAAAGCGCTCCCCCTGCCCGGCACCGTCGTACCAGTCGTAGTCGAGCGATGGATCGACCACGACGCGGACGCCTTCCGGCGTCGACTCCGCTCCCGGCCCTGCCGCATCCACGACACCGACGATGTCCGAGCCTCCGATATGCGGCATCGGCGTCTCCATCAAGAGGCCGTGCCGCACCCAGAGATCCAGGTGATTCATCGACGTCGCCTCGACCTTCACCCGCACCTGTCCGGGCCCGGGCTCGGGTACGTCGATATCGGCTACGCCCACCACCTCGGGACCGCCGAATTCGGAGAAAACCGCCGCGCGCATCGTCTCAGCCATCGTTTCACCTCCAGGGGAAAGTCTAGACATCTGGGCATGCCGGTACAACGGAGCGGCCGCGCGGTAGCTCTCCGCATCCCGATTTTCTAGCTTCCTCATGTCGCCGGTGAGCCGCAGCTACGATCGGCCACCGAACCCGAACCCATGGCCCCATGGCCGACGCAGAACCCGATTTCGGCACCAATGAAGAGGAGCCCGCCCTTCCCGAGGACGGGACGCTGGGAGGATACCTGGAAGTCCACAACCGCCCACCGGCGTTCGAGGGCTCCGACGGGCATCCCTATACGGTCTCTCTCGAGATCGAGCAGACCTCGAACCTGCGCGCTCCGTACGCGGGCTTCCTGGTCTTCCCACGTTGGGCCGAAACCGGGATCGGCGTCGTCGGTCACGTCGCAACTCCTCTCCTCGTGGAGCGAAAGAGCTCCCAGGAGTCGCTCGAATGGATGGCACGCCTCCCCTTGCGCACCGTTCAGGATTACCTGGAGCAGGCACTGAGCCGGGACCGGGAAGAGTCCACCTGAGCAAGACACGGAACCCATGCTTCGAGAAGGCCTGATCTACCTCAGCCACTCCGGACCTGCCAAGGCGGTCGTGACCCGGACCCCTTTGCGTGGCATGAGCCGCCGCTTCGTGCCCGGAGAGTCCGTCGACGACCTGATCGGCGCCATCAAGGCGGCCAACGCCGACGGGCTGCGGGCCACCGGCAACTTCCTGGGCGAATCCGTCCACGACGAGGCCAACGCGCGCCTCGCCGCCGACGTCTACCTCGAGATCCTCGACCGGATCGCCGCCGAAGGCCTCGACTCCAACGTTTCGATGAAGTTCACTGCCCTCGGACAGGACATCTCCGAGGAGTTCCTGGCCGAGAACCTCGGCAGGGTGCTCGACCGCGCGCAGGAGCAGGACAACTTCCTACGCTTCGACATGGAGTCTTCGGAGTACACGCAGCGCACGCTCGACGCCTTCGAGAAGCTCTGGTCGGAAGGCAGACGCAACATCGGCGTGGTCCTGCAGTCGTACCTGAAGCGCACGGCGGGAGACGTCGCCCGGATGAACGAGCTGGGCGCGCGCGTTCGGCTGTGCAAGGGCGCCTACGACGAGCCCGCGTCGGTGGCGTTCCGTGACCGCGCCGAGGTCGATCGAAGCTACGTGGAGCTCATGAAGATGCTGCTGAGCGATGGCAACTTCCCGGGCATCGCCACGCACGATCCGAAGATGATCGACGCGACGATCGACTTCCATCAGAAGGAAGGCATCTCGAAAGACTCGTTCGAGTTCCAGATGCTCCACGGGGTGCGCCGCGATCTCCAGCAGCAGCTCGTCGCCGACGGCTTCGGGATGCGCGTCTACGTCCCGTTTGGCTCGCACTGGTACCCGTATCTGATGCGCCGCCTCGCCGAGCGCCCCGCCAACGTCCTGTTCATGGTGGGAAGCGTCATGAAGGAGTCGCCGCTCGGGTTCCTGTGGCCGGGCAAGGGCAACGGACGCCGTTGAGCGCGGACCCGTACCTCAGAATCACCGAGATCTTCCATTCCATCCAGGGTGAGTCCACCTGGGCGGGCTCGCCGTGCACGTTCGTGCGCGTGACGGGCTGTCCGCTGCGCTGCTCGTGGTGCGACACCGCCTATGCGTTCTCGGGCGGTAAGCGAATGGACCTGGAACAGATCCTCGACGAGGTGGGCTCGCACCCGGCGCGCCTGGTCGAGATCACCGGCGGGGAGCCGCTCGCGCACCCGAAAGCAATCGTTCTTGGCGCGCGGGTCCTCGACGCGGGGTAAACGGTGCTGGTCGAGAAGTCGGGGGCATTAGACGTCGCGCCGCTCGA
>JBJKRT010000048.1:0-10902 GCA_046704545.1 Longimicrobiales bacterium | reverse complement strand
TGTTGTTTACTGCGTGTACCCTGGATCATTATAGCACCGGTTTTGGCACGGGGGGGGAGACAGGGTGGTGCGGGCTCGGTGGCGCCGGCTCGCCGGACGAACTTCTCCGGCGAGCCGACACCCGATTGCACGATCCGAGACACGCAGGGCGTGACAGGGTCAGCTGGTGACGTCCTACGGCTGCGGCACCTGGGCGCCCGCCGCCGCCCTGCCGCCCGCCGGCAGATGCTGCTCGAGGTACCGCGTCAGCAGCGAGTACAGGTGGAGCGTCGTGCCCTCCCCCTCGCAGATGCAGTGCGAGCGGTTCGGGTAGTCCATGAACTGGAACGGCTTGTCGAGCCGGACGAGCTTGTTGATGAGCTCCTCGGAGCCCTGGAAATGCACATTGTCGTCGCCGCTGCCGTGCACCAGGAGCAGATTCCCTTCGAGGTTCTGTGCGAAGTTGATCGGCGAGCCGCGCTCGTAGCTTTCCGGGTGCTCGGTGATCAGACCCGAGTAGCGCTCCTGATAGACCGCGTCGTAGAGTCGCTGATCCGGCACCGGAGCAACGGCCATACCGGTCTCGTACAGGTCCGGATAACGGAACATCATGTTCAGCGTCATCGATCCGCCGCCGCTCCATCCCCAGATGCCGATCCTCGTGGAATCCACGTACGGCCATTTCCGCATGGCCCGGTTCGCCGCCGCCTGCTGGGCCGAGGCGAGAGGACCGATGTCCGCGTAGACGACCTTCCTCCAATGACGTCCCCGCGGCTCGGGCTGGCCCTGATTGTCGATGCTCGCGACCAGATACCCGTGCTGCGTCAGGTAGAGGAACCACAGGTAGTTCCGACCGAACCAGCTGTCCGTCACGGTCTGGCCCGCGGGCTCGCCGTACACGTAGTAGAGCAACGGGTACTTCTTGTTCGGATCGAAGTGCGGCGGCTTCATGATGTAGCCGTTCAGGACCACGCCCCCGCCGATGTCGACCTTGAAGAAGTCGGCCGGGCCTCGATCGAGCGACTTCACGGCGTCGGCCACCTGCTCGTTGCTGACCAGCGTTCGCACTTCGTGGTGGTTGGGTAGGGACACGAGCCGCACCGTCGGAGGCGTGCCGAACGACGAGTGTACCTGGAACGCCCATTTGGCGTCACGCGAGATCTGGTAGGAGTTCCATCCGGAATCCGCCGCCGGCGTCAGTCGCTGGGCCTTGCCCTTCCCGTTCAGCCTCGAGCGGTACAGATAGCGCTGTGTGGCGTTGTCCGGAGACGCGATGTAGTAGACCCAGCCGTGCTTGTCGTCGACGTGCTCGACGCTCACCACGTCGAACGGCCCCGGCGTCGCGAGCGTCTCGTGCTTCCCGTCGCGCGACACCACGTAGACGTGGCGCCATCCGTCCTTCTGGCTCACCCACGTGAAGTCCTTGCCTCCGTGGATCCAGTACATGTCGTCGACCACGTCCACCCAGGTGGAGTCGTGGTCCGAGTAGACCGTGCGCGCCTTTCCGGTGGCGGCGTCGACGAGCATGACGTCGTCGGTGTCCTGACGACGTGGCATGTGCTGGAGGACGAGCTCCTGGGAGTTGTCCGCCCATTCCATCCGCGGGATGTAGGTGTTGCGGGGATCGCCCGGGAGATCCGCCCACACGGTCTTGCCGCCGTCGGCGGGGATGACGCCGACGCGGGCCGATGGCAGCGTCGTTCCGACCTTCGGGTAGGGGATCTTCTTGATCTTCGGATAGAGCGAGTCGGTGTCGTTGATGAGGAGGAAGTCCCGCTCCCCAGAAGCGTTGATCTGCCAGTACGCGATGTGCGTTCCGTCCGGGCTCCATCGGAAGCCGTCGCGGTCCTCGAACTCCTCCTCGTAGACCCAGTCGAACGTGCCGTTGATGAGCGTGAGCGATCCGCCGTGGGTCAGGCGCGTGATGTGCCCATCGCTCAACCGCTGCACGTAGATGTCGTGGTCGTGGACGTACGCCACCCGGTCACCCTGCGGGCTGAACTTCGCAAACATCAGGGTGGAGGGCGCGACGTCGCCTCCGATCTTCTGCAGCTTGCCGCTCTTCAGGTTCAGGACCCAATAATCGCCCCGGGTCCTGTAGCGCCAGACTCGCTTGGAGTTGGTGTAGATCAGGAGCTCAGAGCCGTCCTTCGACCACTGGTAATCCTGAATGATCAGCGGTTCGCTCTGCCCCGAGGGGATGAGCTGGCGCGCATCCACCAGCACCTTTCGGCTCCCCGAGGCGGGATCGTAGCGCACGATGTCCAGTCCCCGGACGCTCCTCGACGGCTCCACCGTCGTGTACCCACCGTCCGCGAGCCAACGTGCCGGCCCGAACCCCTGTGGAGAGAACTCGTTGGACTTGAAGATGCGGTCGAGCGTGAGCTCGCCGGCCGACTGTTGTGCACGGACGGACGGAGCCGCCGTCGCGACGAGCACGGCCGCGACGAGCCAGGAAAGTACGGCACGCGGCCGCAGAGGGAACGACATGATCGGGACTCCTTGAGATAACGGGTGCTGCCGACTTCTCGGTGATCTTCGTGTGCGGACCGGGTCCACGGCATCGTGGTCCGACCCGGCCCTGCAAAGGTATCTTCGCAGGCCAATCCCCGTTTCGCACGAGGGGCCGCCCGCGCCGCTCGGCGCTAATTGGTGGCGCTCACGGTGTGAGCGACCGATCTTCAAAGAGAGACCGAGGCCCCGTTGTCGAGCGCGATCCGCCCGCTCCCGGCGCTCCCCCTGTCCGACAGCCGCCGTCCATGTCCCACGAGCCGAATCTCCAACGGCCCCGCTCCCGGCGCCGAGAGTACGCAACGCCCCTCAGCTTGCTCGCTCCCACGAGCGTGGCGGGCAAGCTGAGCCTGACGCTGCTCGTCATTCTCGCCATGACGGCCGTGAACCTGGGTGTATCGCGCTGGACCGCGAGCAGGCTCCAGGAGCGCACCTCCGCCATCCGCGACGCGTTCGAGGAGCAGTCGCTCCTGTGGGAGATCTACGGTCGTGTCGACGCCGTGCGCCGGGACCTTCGGCTGGTGACGCTCCAGGGCGGGGCGCTGTCGGATTCGGCCCTGACAGCGGTGGTCCGGGAGGGGCTCGCCATCCACAAGCGGGCCACGAGCGGGTTTGGCTCGACGTCGGCGGAGATCGCCGACCAACGCCTTGCCGTCCGTGACATGACCGACTCCCTGTTCCAGGACTGGACGCGCGAGTTCACGGCCCGAACCGCACTCGGGCGCACGACGTCGATACGGCGGTCATCCATGCACGAACGACGCCTGTTCGGGGTCCTGTTCCCGCGGGCCACCGCCGATGCCGCGAAGCGTGTGACGGCAGCTCAGCGAGCGTTCGCCGCCGCGGCTGCTTCCGGGTCGCACCTCACCTGGCTGGTGTTCGTGGCTTCGGCGGCTCTGAGTGGTCTCATTCTGCTGGGGCTCGTCGGTGGGTTGAGTCCCAGGTTGCGTCGTCTCGAGCGTGCCGCGGCCCGGCTCGGAGCCGGAGATCTGGACGAGCGCGTGCCCGTCGACGCGCGCGACGAGCTGGCGGACGTCGCCCTGGCATTCAACAGCATGGCGGAGCGACTGAGCGACACGCTGACCGAGCATCACCGAACCGAGGAGGCGCTGCGCGAGAGCGAGTCGCGTTTTCGGCAGCTCTTCGAGAACGCGACCGACGGGCTCTACCTGCACGACGTCGATGGGCATCACCTGGCCGTGAACCGTCAGGCCTGCGAGATGCTGGGGTACGCACATGACGAGCTACTGGCGCTGCGGGTGACGGATATCCTCGTTGGTGCTTCGGAGGAAGAGCTCACGCAGAGATGGCGTGGGATGAGCCCGGGTGAGGTGCTGAGCGTGGAGGCACTGCATCACCGGAAGGACGGCACCACCCTTCCGGTGGACGTACGCGTGACCAAGCTCGAAATCTCGAGCGGGAGCGTCATCCTGGCCGCCGCCCGCGACCTGACCGAGCGGCGCCGCCTGGAGCAGCAGCTCCTCCAATCCACCAAGCTCGAGGCCGTGGGCAGGCTCGCCGGAGGAATCGCCCACGACTTCAACAACGTGCTCACTTCGATCCGAGGCCATTGCCAACTCGCGTTGGAGGATCTCCATCAGTCCGATCCGCTCTCCCGGGAGCTCGAGGAGATCGACCGCTCGGCCGAGCGGGCCGCACGACTGGTTCGACAGCTTCTGGCCTTCAGCCGCCGGCAGATTCTGACCCCCTCGGCGGTCCGGCCGACGGATGTCGTCGAGGGGATGAGACTCATGCTGGAGCGCCTCATCGACGAGAACGTCGTCATGAGCGTCACGGCCGACGAGGACGTCGGGCACGTTCACGTCGACCCGGGCCAGTTGGAGCAGGTGATCCTGAACCTCGTGATCAACGCGCGGGACGCGATGCCTCAGGGTGGCGACCTCCGCCTCCGACTCCGGAACGAGCGAATCACGACCGCGTCGAGAGACGTCTCGGACGAGATCGAACCCGGGAGCTACATCTGCTTGAGCGTAGAGGACGACGGGTCCGGTATCCCCACCGAGGTGCTGCCCAAGATCTTCGAGCCCTTCTTCACGACCAAGCCGATGGGCAAGGGCACGGGCCTCGGTCTGTCGACGGTGTACGGCATCGTGAAGCAGAGCCGGGGCCACATCGACGTCTGGTCGGAGCCGGGGCGCGGCACACGCATCGACGTCCGGCTTCCCCGTGTCGACGACGAGGCGGAGCACGTTCCGGCCCGCGTGGACATCGCTCCCGAGGTCGTGGCGACCGACCGGCTGAGGGGACGCACCGTCCTCGTCGTGGAGGACGAGGAGCCCGTGCGCAGCGTGCTCCGTCGGGCCCTGGAGCGAGTCGGCTGCCGGGTCGTGGCCGTTGCGGACGCCGATGCCGCGCTGCGGCATGTTCGAGGCACTGAAGCCGTCGACCTGGTCATCAGTGACATGCTGTTGCCCGGCCTCGACGGAGGGACGCTGGGCGAGAGGATCTCCTCGCTCCGGCCCGACATTCCCATCCTCTTCATGTCCGGCCACACACGGGAGGATGTCTGGGACACGGCCGTGCGGGGAGCGTGGCTGCAGAAGCCGTTCACACCGGACGTCCTCGTTCGCAAGGTCGCCGACCTTCTGGCGGGGGCCTGAGGGAGACCTCCAGGGGGTCGTGCGGCGTCCAGCCCCATCGAATACGTTGGCTGGCGTCCCACCGCACTTCTCCTGCCATCCACCCGCCCATCATGTCCGAGCGCTTCCGCCACGATCCGTCCGATCCACCCCGTGACGCCGCGGGGTCGTTGAGCCGCCGCAACTTCCTCCGCGCCGCGGGTCTCGCCGGTGCCGGCCTCGCGATGGGCTCACCGGCGGCGGCCAAGCAGCTGTCCGTCCGGCCCGACGCGGAGGTCGACTTCTACCCGTCCGACTTCACCGTGGTCTTCGACGACGGTGGCATCACCAGCCTCAAGCGCACCGAAGACACGGACTACATCGACTACGTCGAGCCCGGTCGCCGATTCGGTGACCTGATCGTTCGGTATCGCCGGGATTCGGGAGAATGGAAGGAGCTCGATACGGCGAACGCGAAGGAGTTGCGGAGCGCCACCACCAGCAAGGACGGCTTTGAGCACGAGACGGCGATCCGCAGTGCCGAGGGGTCCGAGGCTCCGGAGGTTCGCGTCGCATTCAAGGTCGAGGATCACGCCGTCGCATGGACGATCACCGTGCGCAATCCAACGGACGCGCCCCTGGAGATCGGTGACCTGGCGGTGCCTCTGCCCGTCAATCGAAACCGCTCGCGCAACAACGAGTCGACGCAGGGAAAGAAACGGCCGACGCCGATCCTCAAGCACGGGCTCGTCTCGGGGCACGGCTCCTTCTTCTTCTGGATGCGCGGCGATCTGGTGGACCCGCACCTCGTGCTCACGCCCTCGAAGGAGACCAGCCTCGAGTACTGGGAGGCATCCCGGAAGGGTGGCTACCAGGTATTCATCCACTCCGCGGTGTCCGGTGCCAAGGCGAGGAAGGAGCACGGCACGACCTGGCGTCAGCCCAACACGAGTCTCACGCTTCCGGCGGGCGGTGAGGGCACCTACGGCTTCACGTTCCACTGGGCGGACGGGTACCAGGGCGTGCGGGATACCCTCGTAGGCCAGGGCCTCATCGACGTTCAGGTCGTGCCGGGCATGACCGTGCCCACCGACCTGTTCGCGCGCATCGCGCTGCGCACCGACGAACCGGTCCACTCGGTCGAGGCCGAGCATCCGCACGCGACCGAAGTGCGCCGTGTGCGTCGCGACGGAAACGTGCATCTCTACGACGTCCGCTTCAGGAAGCTCGGCGAGAACCTCATCACCGTGCATTTCGGAAACGATCGGCACATGGTGCTCGAGTTCTTCTGCACCGAGCCGCTGGAGACCTTGTTCCACAAGCGCGCGGCCTTCATCGCCGAGCACCGCATCCGCGACGCGAAGCTCTGGTACGACGGGCTCCTGTGCGAATGGGCCATGGACACGCACGTCCAGCTCAGCCCCGACAACTACGACCGCATCAAGGGGTGGCGGATCTACGAGGTGTCGTGCGACGACCCCGGCCTGAGCAAGCCGGCGTATCTTTCGTCGAAGAACGCCGAGTTTCCCGATCAGGGGCAGGTCGACGCGCTCGACGACTACGTCGCGCACTTCGTGTGGGGGGGGCTGCAGAAGACGACCGACGAGACGTTCTCCTACGGCATCTACGGGATCCCCGACTGGAAGACGAACCGCGACAGCAAGGACCCGGGTCGCAAGGGGCGCCAGCACCTTTGGCGCATCTACGACTATCCGCACATCGTCCTGATGTACTACAGCCTCTACCGCGTCGCGCGGAACCATCCCGAGATTCGCACGGCGATGGACGCGAAGGCGTACCTCAGGCGTGCGTACGGCACCGCTCTGGGCATGTACACGATCCCCTGGGAGATCGAGCGGTGGTCCGCCTACGGGACCGGATGCTACAACGAGCTCGTGATCCCCTGGGTATGCGACGCGCTCGAGGCGGAGGGGATGCAGGACGAGGCGGACCGGCTACGGCCGCACTGGGAGCGGAAGGTGCGCACGTTCGTGTTGGGCCATCCCAACCTCTTCCAGTCGGAGTACGCCTTCGACACCACGGGCTTCGAGTCCACGCACGCGCTGGCGAAGTACGCGCTCAAGGTGGCCGACCCGCACGGGCCCGAGCATCCGCACGAGGTGCGGCCGGGATGGGTGGCGTACGGGCCTTCGACTGTGATCGGCCTGGCCGACGCCGAGGCGTTCATGGACCACCAGATGGAGTGCAACCTCTTCTGCCGGGGTTGGCTGGAGACGGCGTACTATCTGCTCGGAAGTGACATCCGCGGTGGGGGTGGCAACTCGTACACCCTCACCTACATGTCCCAAATGGGCGGTTGGGCCGTGCTGGACTACGGGCTGCACTACGCCAAGGACCCGGCACCGTATGTGCGCCTGGGCTACGCCTCCTATTTGAGCTCGTGGGCGCTCCTGAACTCGGGCACGGCCGAGTCGGACTACGGATACTGGTACGGCGGCAAGGAGGACGACGGCGGGGCGGGAGGGGGCTTCGAGCCCGCTCCCTTCGGGATGACCTGGCTCGGCCAACCCCACCACCGCGGGTCCTGGTACTACTCGTCCGAGATCGACCTCGGCTTCTCGGGGGCGGTCCGCGGAGCGCGCACCGTGCTGGCCGACGACCCTCTCTTCGGCCGCTTCTGCTTCGGCGGCGAGTGGCGTCGGGCCGGGCATGCCATCCAGGTGACGCCGAAGGACGGCATCCGGCGGCGCTTCCACGTGATGCTCGACGGAGGCCGGCTGCATCTGGAGTCCGAGGTCGACCGGTTCCGTCCGGACCGGCCCATCGTGGTGTCGGAGGATGTCTCCGAGGTGCGTTTCGAGCTGGAGAGCGACGTCACGTCGGCGCACACGGCCGTGCTGCACGTGAGCGGGCTGGCGCCGGGCACGTATGCCGTGCGCCATGGAGCGACCGACCTCCCCCCCCTGACGATCGAGGAGGGCGAGGAATCGCTCGTTCAGGTGCCGATCACCACCGGCGGACGTTCGGAGGTGATTCGCCTCGTGCGGAGCTGAGCGGCCCTACCACCACCATCCGTCCCAGTCGCACGTGAGGTTCACCTGGGGCGTGCCCGACACGGGGCGGAGCGTCGTGGTACCGCCCCCACCCAGCCACCGCATGGCCGGCTCGCCGATCGGATCGCCCGGAGGCATCGCGGGTGCGGTCGGCTCGGCGATGGGCGCCTGCGGCCGCTCGAGAAAGCGCACGATGTCGGAGTGCATCAGGCCGAATGCGGCGCGGTTCTCCGGGTCGGCGCCCTTCTTTGCCGTGGAGAGCCATGCGGAGAGCTGTTCCAGCTCGTCCTGTGCCTCGGCCCGCACCTGGGCCATCGGCGCCGTGCCGGCCAGCGCCGTGATCCGGTCCACGAACACCCGCTCGACGGCGCGGTTCACCTCCGCCTCGTACGGGTTGTGGATCCGGGCGCCGAAGATCGCCTGACGCACGGTATCCATGACCTCCTCGAGACCCGGTAGCGACGGGTCGAGCGCCTTCTGCTCCACCATGCGCGCGCTGCGCTCCGGATCGAACAGGTACTGGAGCGTGAAGCCGGCGGCGGCCGTGGCCGGCGCCACGGCATCGAAGACGAGACCGGTCCGGCGGCGGAAGAGCTCCCGGGTCGCGGGATACCGGAACGGACGCGGAGGGAGCTCGTCGAGCACCGTGCGGGGAATGGTCAGCTCCGACGGCTTCAGCGTACGCAGGAGCGCGTCGAGCGCGTGGTGCTGCTCGGCCGCGGGAACCGGGCGTAGCGGCTGCTGGCCGTCGCCGCGCATCGCGTAGGTGTAGTACTGGCCGGCGACGACCTTGGACGCGGCCTGCGTCTGGTAGCGATGGTAGAGGAAGAGCGGCACCAGCGCGTCTTCCATCGTGGCCAGCGGCGCGCCGTTCCTGACCGCCGTTTCGCCGAAGTGGTCGAGCGCAACACGGCGGATGTCCATCATGCGATCGAGCTCGTCGGCGGCGTTTGCCCCGTTGTCCCAGAGATGCACGTTCGGATGCGCGCTGCCCGAGGGACGCGCGTCCTGGTCGGTGAGGAACCAGATCCCGCGGTGCATCGCATTTTCGAGAATGCTGTCCAGCGCGGCCTTCTCGTTCGTGCCGGGAGGGAACTGCGTGTAGCCGTAGCGGATCGCGACCTTGTCCCACGCACCGATCTGGTTCGCGTACGAGTCGCGGCCGAGGTGGATCTTCCCGTTCACCAGCGTGACCACGGGCTGTGGGTAGTCCATCACCGACTGGATCCCATGGGCCTTCTGGGCGCTGCTCAGGAAGTTGTGCGCCAGGCCCAGCGTGTGCCCGATCTCGTGGGCCGCGAGCTGACGGATACGCTGGAGCGCCATGGCCGTGATGGCGGCCGTGTCCGCATCACCCTTGGCGAACGGAGAGAGGAGCGCCACGCCGATCAGGTAGTCCTGACGCACCCGCAGCGAGCCCAGCGTCACATGCCCCTTGAGGATCTCGCCCGTACGGGGATCGACCAGCGAGTTGCCGTAGCTCCATCCCCGTGTGGAGCGGTGCACCCACTGCACCACGTTGTAGCGCGCATCCATCGGGTCGGCCGAGTCCGGGAGCATCTTCATCTGGAACGCGTTGATGAAGCCCGCCGCCTCGAATGCCTGGTTCCACCACCGTCCTCCCTCGAGCAGCGCCGAGCGGATGGGCTCGGGCGTGCCCGGGTCGAGGTAGTAGACGATCGGCTTCACCGGCTCGCTCATGGCGGCATTCGGGTGCTTCTTGATCAGGCGATGGCGGGCGATGAAGCGCTGCACCAGGTCGTGGCCCATCGGCTGGGCGTAATCGTAGTAGGTGATGCCGGCGTAGCCCGCCCGCGGATCGGCCCGGCGCGGCTTGAACGTTCCGTCGAGCGGAGGAAGCTCCACGAAGGAATCGTGCTCCCGCACGGTGAGATCCTGGGCCGTGGGCGTCACGCTGCGTTCCAGCGCGCCCGGATCGTCGGAGGTGAACGTGAGCGTCACCTCGACCTCGGTGTTCTTGGGAAAGCCCTTCGTGCGCGGCAGGTAGAACGCGCTGCGGGAGGCGTCCAGGTGGAACGTGCCCTGATGCGTCCGCTTGAGCGTACGAATGACGCCGTGCTGATCGTGCAGGAAGAAGTCGGTGGCGTCGGCCAGGACGCGGTCGCCGGTCTGGGCCGCGACCTTGAATCCCCACAGCACCGACGTGGGGAAGCCGTCGTCCACGGACTTTCGCTCCATCGGGTTCTTCGAGATCGCGCGATACCGGTAGTTCGGCTCCTGCATGAGCACCTTCGGCCCCACGCGCTCGAACTTCACCACGTGCTCGCTCCCCAGATCGCCCCGGTTGAGGCCGATGTCGTTCTGGCCCATCCCGGCGGGCAGCGACGGATAGTAGAGCATCTCGGTGTCCCAGCGCCCGATCTCCATCCACATCTTGCCGGTGCCCCGGTCCCAGTAGAGGGGGATGAATCCGTCGATCTTGCGCATCCCCTCGGTCTTCTCGGCGATGGTGGGCAACGCCTTCGTCGTGTCCCGTTCCTGCTGGGCCGCCAGCCTTCCTCCGAGCGGGGGGAGCGACGCGGCGAAGGTCACCGCCAGGGCCAGAGCGGCCGGAAGAGCGATCCTGCGAGACATCGAGACCTCCTGCTGTGCACGGCGTGGTGCGGGGTGGGTGCGGCAATCTGGTCCGCAGGGTGGGCGCGCGCCAGCGGCCACCGTTCCTCGAGGTCCGCTAGCAGGTCGCTGAAAAAGGGGAGTACCTCGCGCGCATGGGGCTCTTGCTGCTCAGGCAAGGCACGACCCCCATGCGCCCAACGCGATGGAAGATATGATCGTACGTGATCCAGGGTTGGGGCGGC
>JBJKRT010000047.1:0-13358 GCA_046704545.1 Longimicrobiales bacterium | reverse complement strand
TACGACCGCGTGTTCGTGCCGGGAGCGACGTCGCTGGGCAGCATCGCCCACATCCTGCACATCAGCACGAGCGTGCTGCGATCGCTGAATCCACAGCTGATCCGCTCGGAGACGCCGCCGGGCGAGACGTATCCCGTGCGGGTGCCGGTCGGGACGGCCCAGACGGTCGTGGCGGCCCTCAGTCGATCGGCACGGGCCCATCGGGCGGATTGAGCCCGCCCTCCGAGGGGCGTGCGATCACCCTTCCGGCTCAGGGTGATTCATCGTGGAGGGGCGGACCCCAGGAGGTTCGCCCCTCCTGCGCGTCTCGCGCGGAGGCGATGATTCGCCAGATCACGTCTCTCGTGAGCTCCTCGTCCACGCCCATCTCCCGGGCGATCTCCGCGGCGCGGCGAACGACCCTGGCTTCCTGCGGAGGGTCGAGGACGGGGAGTTCGAGCACCTCTTTGACACGGCCGATCTCGAGGACGAGATCGCGGCGTTCACCGACCAGGCGGATCAGGTCGACGTCGACCTGACGAATGCGGTCGCGCAGGGCGTCCAGGCGGGTCCGGAGTGAGGTCTGATCGTCGCTCATGCGCGAAGAGTAGCGGGTCGGCCGTCGACACGCACGATTCCGGGCCGGAGCCGGGGGTGACAACCTGGGTCGGCGTGCGGTATCGTGCAGCGGCCATCGCGGGGACCGCATCCAGGAGACGCTCCATCCGTCCGTTCCGAATCGCCGTGTTCGTCGCGGCCCTGCTGGCCGTGCCCGACGTGTGCATGCTATCGGCTCAAGCCTCTTCCGACCGTGAGGTGCGGGCCCGCCCGGTGATCGCGGAGCTACCGTCGGCCCGGCCCGGGCCGGACGGGCCGTTCTTCTACCGTGGGTGGGACTTCGGTAGCCAGCGGATCTTCAACCCCCTCACCATGCTGCTGAACACGGGCTTCGACTCGTTCCAGTTCCCGAACGAGGACATCCGCGTGTTCGCCTACGACTATGCGGCCTCGGCCAAGGAGGTCGGCGAGGCGCTCGCCCACCCGATCAGGACCGGTGGAAAGCGAGGATGGCCGAGCTTTCTCCGTGACGAGATCTTCCCGCTACGCTTCACCACGCGCGATGCCGCCTGGGTTCCCAACTACTCGCTTCACCTCATCGGGCTCGGGATGGACTACGCGGCTCTGGATGAGTATTACCGGGCTCACGGGATTCGCGGAGCGGCCCCGCTCGCGGCCCTTACGGCGTTGTCGGCCGGTGTGCTCAACGAGATGATGGAGACGGACGGAGGCGGGGCTCCTGCGCCTCCGGCCATGGTGTCCGATCTGTATGTCTTCAATATCGGCGGCGTGCTCCTCTTCAGCTCGCACTCCGTCCGCCGCTTCTTCGCACGGAAGCTGCTTCTGGCCGATTGGTCCGAGATGCCGACGTTCATGAGCGACGGCACGCTGCAGGACGTCGGCCAGTACTTCGTCGTGAAGCCCGCCCTTCCGGGGCTCGATCGCACGCGACTCTTCGTTCGATTCGGATTGGCCGCCATGCTGGGCGTATCGAGGATCGGGTCGGACGGGTCGGCCTGGTCGATCGGCGTCGGGCAGACCGGTGTGCGTCACGTGATCGAGCCCGTGACGCTGGCCGAGCGGATCAACCTCGACTGGACCGCGGGCATCTTCTACGACCGGGCGAACTCGTTGCTCGCATCGCTCGTGTGGGCGAGAAGCTCGCGCTCGCGCCTCAAGCTGGATGTCTATCCGGGGTTGCTGCCGGGGGTGGGACGGGACCTGGGCTCGTGGATGAGCCTGGACGAAGCGTGGCGGCTCCACGTCGGCGTCGTGGCGGGGTTCGCAGGCGGCCTGGGGATCGGCCACGCCTGGTAGGCGTAGAGGTCGGCGGTTGGCGAAGAATGTCGTGTGCTCGAACGTACTCCAGAAGGACGACTGGCGGCATCGGCAAGGCCTCGCCGACGGGAACGGATGATGGACGACCACATAGTCGGGCTCATGACGCAACCGGTGATTGCCTCCCTCCTTCTGGCGCTCGCTTTGTTGGGCTTGCGGGCCGAGGTGGGAAGGAGGCGGTTCGGGGAGGCGGGCGCGGCCGGCCTCCTGGCCCTGGCGCTCCTGTTCGGATCGCACATCGTCGTGGGCAAGGCGGCCCTCGGGGAGCTCCTTCTGGTGCTCGTCGGGCTCACGCTGCTGGGCGTGAGGGGCTACCTGGTGCGTGGATTCGCGTTGCTCGGGCTACTGGGTGGGGGGCTCGCGCTCGCGGGTCTCTGGCTGAGCCTGACGGAGCCACATCCGAGCTCCGGCGACGTCGTCCGGGCCGCCCTCGTGCTGAGCGCTGCTGCGCTGCTTTGCGAAGGGGCGGCCCGGACGCTCGAGGGACCGCGCTACATTTCTCCGCGGGCCATCTTGCGGAGCACGGTCTGGAGGATTCCGCCGTTCCGGTAGTACTCCACGTCCACATCCGAATCCAGACGCGCCTTGGCCTGGAACCGCGTCACGGTTCCGTCCTCGGCCGTGGCCGTGACGTCCACGAGCGATCCCGGGCCCAGGCGGTCCGAGATCCCGGTCACGTCGAACGTTTCCCTACCCGTGAGCCCGAGCGACTCCTGCGTGGCTCCATCGACGAACTCGAGCGGAAGCACGCCCATGCCCACGAGGTTGCTCCGGTGGATGCGCTCGAAGCTCTCGGCGAGCACGGCGCGCACGCCCAGCAGGATCGTCCCCTTGGCCGCCCAGTCGCGTGAGCTTCCGGTGCCGTACTCCTTGCCCGCGATGACCATCAGCGGCGTGTGGGCCTCCTCGTACCGCATCGCCGCGTCGTAGATGGGCAGGACCTCGTCCGTCGGGAAGTGGAGCGTGTAGCCGCCTTCCTTTCCGTCCAGCAGACGGTTCTTGATGCGGACGTTGCCGAACGTGCCCCTCATCATCACTTCGTGGTTTCCGCGCCGCGATCCGAAGGTATTGAAGTCGAGGACCTTCACGTCGCGCTCGCGCAGATACCGCCCGGCCGGCTCGTCCTTCGGAATGGCTCCGGCCGGCGAGATATGGTCGGTCGTGACCGACTGACCCAGAAGCGCGAGCACGCGCGCACCGTGGATGTCTTCGACCTCAGGCACGTCGGCGCCCATCCCCTGGAAGAACGGAGGACACTGGATGTACGTGGACTCGTCGTTCCAGTCGTAGAGGTCGCTCTCCTCCGGAAGCGGCAGAGCGCGCCAGTTCTCGTCGCCCTCGAACACTTCGGCATAGCGCTTGGAGTACATCTCGGGCTTCAGCGCCGTCGCCACCGTGTGCCGCACCTCTTCGGCCGTGGGCCACAGGTCGGACAGGAAGACGGGCTTGCCGTCGCGGTCGTGGCCGAGCGGCTCGTTGTACAGGTCGATGTCGATGCGACCGGCGAGCGCGTAGGCGACCACGAGCGGGGGAGATGCCAGGTAGTTCGCGCGGACGAACGGGTGGATGCGCGCTTCGAAGTTCCGGTTCCCCGAGAGGACGGAGGCCACGACGAGTCCGTTCTCCTTCACGGCTTCCTGGATCTCCTCCGGCAGCGGACCGCTGTTGCCGATGCAGGTCGTGCACCCGTATCCGACGACCTGGAAGCCGAGCGCGTCGAGCGGCTCGGTGAGCCCCGAGGTGGCCAGGTAGTCCGTCACGACCTTGGAGCCCGGTGCCATGCTCGTCTTGACCCAGGGTGGGACCTTCAGGCCACGCTCCACCGCCTTCCGGGCCAGCAGACCCGCGCCGACCATGACCGACGGGTTGGAGGTGTTCGTGCAACTCGTGATCGCCGCGATCACGATCGTCCCGTCCCCGATCTCGGTCTCCGATCCGTTCAATTCGACGTGGGTCGCCCGCCCGGGACTTCCGTTCGCCGCTTTTGCCGAGGCGACCTGCTCTCCGACCTGGACCGGAACGTTGCCGCCCTCTCCGGCCCAGCTCTCACCCGAGCGCTCGGCACCCGGGCTCGGGGCGCCGGGAAGCGTGAAGCCCGAGGGGACGAGGCCCGGCAGATCCCTTGCGAACACCTTCTTGAGATCCTTCATCGGGATGCGGTCCTGCGGACGCTTGGGTCCGGCCAGGCTCGGATCCACCGTGGAGAGGTCCAGCTCGAGGCTCGACGTGTACTCCGGATCGGGTGTGTCGTCGGTCCGGAAGAGGCCGAGCTCCTTGGTCACACGCTCGACCCGCTCCACCAGCTCGGGGCTGCGTCCCGTCCCGGCGAGGTAGCGAAGCGTCTCGGCGTCCACCGGGAAGAAGCCCATCGTGGCGCCGTATTCCGGTGACATGTTGGCCAGCGTGGCCTTGTCCGGAAGCGTGAGGCTGCTCAGGCCGTGCCCGTAGTATTCCACGAACCGTCCGACCACGCCGTGCTCGCGCAGGAGCTCGGTGACCCGCAGCACGAGGTCGGTGGCGGTGGCACCCTCGGGCAGCGCGCCCGTGAACTTCACGCCGACGACCTCCGGGAGGAGCATGTAGTAGGGCTGGCCGAGCATGACCGCCTCGGCCTCGATGCCGCCGACGCCCCACCCCAGCACGCCGAGTCCGTTGATCATGGTCGTGTGCGAGTCGGTGCCCACCAGCGTGTCGGGGTAGGCGACCCAGGCGCCGTCGTGTTGGCGCCGATGCACCACCGAAGCCAGGTACTCGAGGTTGACCTGGTGCACGATGCCCGTTCCTGGCGGTACCACGGAGAAGCCGTCGAACGCCTTCTGGGCCCAGCGCAGGAGGGCATAGCGTTCGTGGTTGCGCTGGTACTCACGCTCCACGTTCAGCCGGTACGCGTCGGCGCGCCCGAAGAAATCGACCTGGACCGAGTGGTCGATCACGAGGTCGGCCGGCACGACCGGGTTGATCTTGGCGGGATCGCCGCCCAGATCGGCGATGCCGTTGCGCATCGCCGCCAGATCTACGACGGCAGGCACGCCCGTGAAGTCCTGCAGGACCACACGGCTCGGCATGAAGGGAAAGTCGGCACCGGCATTCGTCGGACTCCATCCGGCCACGGATTCCACATGGGCCTTGCTCACGTAGGAGCCCCCTGCGTGGCGCAGGGCGTTCTCCAGGAGCACGCGGATGGAGAAGGGGAGACGGTCGAGCGAAGGGAGGAGTCCCTCGCGCTCCAGCGTTTCGATGCGGTAGACGGCAGTCTTGCCCTCGGGAAGCTCGACGTGCGTCAGAGCGCCGAAGGAATTGGTGTGAAGGTCGGCCACGATGGCTCCATTCCGTTCCGGTGTTGCTTTGCGAAGGGGGCGGGCGCTGCCCGCTCCGGCGGTTCCGGGCATCGTTCCACGCGTAGCGGGAACCCTTAACGATAAAGGAAGTCGTCCCCTCTTGCAGGGCCGCCGGGTCGTCACCCGTTGAGTCGCGCACAACCCCGGCGTTAGCTTGCTGGACCATTCGAGCCGGGGTGGCGGAACGGTAGACGCGGCGGCCTCAAAAGCCGCTGCCTTTCGGGGCGTGCGGGTTCGAATCCCGCCCCCGGCACTCGAAGGTCCTTCGCGTCGCTCGCGCGCGAGCTGCGCGCTGGAGCCGGGTCGCTCCCCGGCCGGTCCAGAGCCACGTCCTTCCGCGACGCGCCCCCGCTGAGGTTCCCTTGGGAGGCCTGCCGGTCATCGGTATAATTACGGGCTGCTTGCACAATCCCTGGGAGGAGATCTCCGGTTCGCTCGACGGACCGGCGGCCCCGAGCGAAAAGGATATGGGTGATATGGGAAACGAGGGGAAGAACACGCTGTCGATCCGTGACAACCGTACGGGAAAGGACTACGAAGTCGACGTGCTCGAAGGCGACGTGGTTCGCGCCATGGACCTTCGACAGATCAAGGTCCACGACGACGACTTCGGGATGATGGCGTACGACCCCGCCTTCACGAACACGGCATCGACGCGGAGCTCGGTCACCTACATCGACGGGGGGAAGGGCATCCTCCGATACCGGGGCTACCCGATCGAGCAGTTGGCGGAGCGCAGCTCCTTCCTCGAGGTGGCGTACCTCGTCCTCAACGGAGAGCTTCCCACCCAGAACGAGCTCGACACGTTCGTGCACGATGTGACCTTCCACACATATGTGCACGAGAACATCCTCAAGCTCATGGGTGGGTTCCGCTACGACGCCCACGCGATGGGCATGATGATCAGCGCGGTGGCGGCGCTCTCCACGTTCTACCCGGAGGCCAAGGACGTCGAGGACCCCGAGAACCGCTGGATCCAGATCGTCCGGCTCGTGGCCAAGATGCCTACGCTCGCCGCCTACGCGTACCGCCACCATCGGGGGCTCCCGTACGGCTATCCGGAGAACCAGCTCTCCTACACGGCGAACTTCCTCAACATGCTCTTCCGCATCGGCACGCGGGAGTACAAGCCCAGCCCGGTGCTCGAGCGCGCATTGGACGTGCTCTTCATCCTTCACGCCGATCACGAACAGAACTGCTCGGCCACGGCCATGCGGGTCATCGGCTCGTCCAAGGCCGACCCGTTCTCGGCCCTGGCCGGAGCCATGGCGGCCCTCTACGGGCCGTTGCACGGAGGCGCCAACGAAGCCGTGCTGCGCATGCTCCGCCGCATCGGGAGCGTGGACAACATCCCGGCATTCCTGGACAAGGTGAAGGCCAGGGAAGAGCGCCTGATGGGTTTCGGGCACCGGGTCTACAAGGCGTACGACCCGCGCGCGAGCATCATCAAGCGCACGGCCGACGAGGTCTTCGAGGTGACGGGGCGGAGCCCGCTCCTGGACATCGCGCTTGAGCTCGAGCGGATCGCCCTGAACGAGGAGTACTTCGTCGAGCGGAATCTGTATCCCAACGTCGACTTCTACTCCGGCATCATCTACGAGGCGATGGGGTTCCCGGTGGAGATGTTCCCCGTGCTGTTCGCGATCCCGCGCACGGTGGGATGGCTCGCACAATGGCAGGAGATGCTCACCGACCCGGAGCAGAAGATCGCGCGGCCCAGGCAGGTGTTCGTAGGCCACGAGACACGAGACTTCGTCCCGGTGGAGGAGCGGGGTTGACCCCCCGATCGTTCCGACGGCGAGGGGGGCGCTCCGATCGGAGCGCCCCCCTTCGCCTTTTCGGGGCGCGGTCTCGTCGCGCGGGTGGGGCCGCCCGGCGCTCGGGAGGTGGACGGCGATGAGCGACGATCCGGTCTGCATCGACCTGCTGCACCTCGGGCTGGAAGGCGCCATCGGCTCCTACCTCCTGAGCGGTCCGGAGCCCACGCTGGTGGATCCGGGCCCGACCACGACCTTCGAGCACCTTCGGGAGCGGCTCGGCCAGCTCGGTGTCGGCCCCCGCGACCTGCGGCACGTACTGCTGACGCACGTGCACCTGGACCATGCGGGGGCGACCGGCCACCTCGTGTCGGCGTATCCCGAAGCGGTCGTGCACGTCCACGCCGAAGGAGCCCGCCATCTCGTCGACCCGGCGCGGCTGGTGGCGAGCACCCGGCGCACGTTCGGCGAGGCGCACGACCGCTTGTGGGGCGAGGTGCTTCCGGTGCCCTCGGGGCGGATCCGGGCGTGGGAAAGCGGCGCGAAAGGGCCCTGGAGGGAGATCCAGCCGCTTCCGACGCCGGGGCACATCCGCCATCACCTCGCCTGGCTGGACGAGCGCGACGGGACGCTGTACGCCGGAGACGCCATGGGCATCGTGCTCGCACCGGACGCGCCGACCGTTGCGCCGACGCCGCCACCGGGTGTCGACCTCGTGGCATGGCGCGATACGCTCGTCCAGATCCAGGGGATCGGTGCGGAGCGTTTCGGCGCGGCCCACTTCGGCTTCCACGGGAACGTCGGAGCCCGTTGCAGACTACTTCAGGAACGACTGGATGCGCTCGAGGCGCGTGTGAGCATCGCGATGCGGCGCTCGGACGCCGAAGACCCCGAGCGGTATGAACAGGAGGCGAAGGACGAGCTCGAGCCCTACGTGGGGCGCGATCGGCTCGAGCGCTATTTCGAGACGTTCAGCCTCACCACCGATTGGGCGGGGGTCGAGCTCTATCTGAAGCGGAGTCCTTGACGGGAGGCGAGAGATGATCGGGTCTGGTCGGTCCGGCGGAGTGACGTGGTGGCGACGGGCATTGGTGATCGCGGGACTCGTGGCAGCGTCGGCGGTCGACGCCTCGGGCCAACAGGACACGGCGGCTGCGGCCGCTCGGACGGCGGCGGCGTGGCAAGACAGCCTTCCACGCCCGGTGCCGGCGCCGGTCGTGCCTCCCCTCTTCTTCCGCGATGCGGTAGCCGCCGGCACGCGCACTCACGACGGACGCCCCGGAGCGAAGTATTGGCAGCAGTGGACCACGTACGACATCAAGGCCAAGCTCGATCCTGCGACGGCACACCTCGTGGGAACGGTGACGATCGCGTACCAGAACCGGTCTCCCCACACGCTGCGAACGCTCGGCCTGCATCTGTACCAGAACATCGACGCTGAGGGAGTGGCGCGCTACAGTCCGCAGAAGATCACCGGGGGCATCAAGCTCACGGACGTGGTCGTCGACAGTCAGCAGGTGTCGGAAGGGGATCTTTCGAGCGGGCCCGGATACAAGATCGACGGTACCGTGATGACGCTGCGTCCCGTCTGGCCCGTGCAGCCCGGCGACACGGTCCACATGAAGATCTCCTTCGAGGAGACGCTCCCTCAGTCGGGGGCCGGGCGTATGGGGTGGTCGGACCACGACGTGTACCTGGTCGCGTACTGGTTCCCCCAAGATGGCCGTCTACGACGACCTGAGGGGTTGGGACGACCAGCCGTACCTCGGGCGGGCCGAGTTCTACGAGGGCTACGGCGACTACCACGTCGACCTGACCGTACCGTCCGGATGGACGGTGTGGGCCACGGGCACGCTGGAGAACCCGAAGCAGGTCTACTCCGCGCAGACGCTCAGCCGTCTGGCCAGAGCCGACTCCACGGACGACCGCGTCGTCGTGGCGACGCCCGAGGAGCTCAAGGCACACGTGGTGACCGCCCCGGGCACCTCGGGGTCGCTCACGTACCGGTTCGACGCGGACAGCGTGCGCGACTTCACCTGGACGACGTCGGACGTGCAGCACTGGGACGCCACTTCGGCCGTCGTGCCCGATCGGAAGAAGGACGGAGGTACGCGCCGCGTGCTCATCAACGCGTTCTGGCGCGAGGACCGGGCACCGCTGTGGTCGCAGCAGTGGAAGTACGCGAAGGAGTCGATCGAGTATCACTCGCGCTACACGGGCTTTCCCTACCCGTGGCCGACCATGACCGTGGTGGAGGGCGCGGACATCATCGGCGGCGGGATGGAGTTTCCGATGATGACGCTCATCGGCCCCTACAAGGGGCGGAAGCCGGAGAACCTGTTCTCGGTCACGACGCACGAGCTGGGACACATGTGGATTCCCATGATCGTCGGGAGCAACGAGAATCGGCACGCGTGGATCGACGAGGGATCGACGACGTTCCTGCAGGACCAGGCCCTCATGCACTACTGGCCGGGCGTCGACTACCACCGGCTGGAGGAGAAGTCGTACCTCAAAGCCGCGCGGGACGGGGAGGAGAAGAGCATGATGCGGCGCGGAGACTATTATCCGCCCGGTCCGAGCTACACCGTGGCCTCCTACAGCAAGCCGGCCACCCTCATGGCCGCCCTGCGCGAGGTGATGGGAAAGGACGCCTGGCACAGGGCGTATGAGGCCTTCATCTCCGAGTGGGCTTTCAAGCATCCGACGCCGTGGGATTTCTTCAACACCTTCCAGCGCTTCGCGAAGCAGGACCTCGGCTGGATGTGGAGCTCGTACTACTACGAGACCTGGACGCTGGATCAGGCCGTGCTGTCCGTCGACAACAGTCCGCCGGACGGGCCGGTGATCGTGCTCCAGGACCGTGGCGACGCGCTCTTCCCGACGACGGTGGAGATCACCACCACCAACGGTGGGGTGCTGAACCGGCAGGTGGGCGTGCAGCAGTGGCTCAAGGCGGGACGCGAAGTCGACCTGAAGCTTCCGTCTTCGGTCGGCTCCGTGACGCAGGTCCAACTGGATCCGCAGGGGTACGCACCCGACATCGATCGATCGAACGACTTCTGGCCGCGAGGCTGATGCGGATACGGACGGGCCGACGCCTGGCGCCGGCGCTCCTCGCGGCAATCGTCGCGGGGTGCGTCGGCACAGGCTCCGACACGACGGCGGACCGGGCTTCCGGGGGCGGAAGGGAGGGGCCTCGCGACGGGCGCCTGGTCCTCATCGGTGGGGCGATCGGGTCGGATCAGGCGGGGATCTACCGGGCGGTGCTGGACGGCCGGAGTGGGTCCGGGCCCATCTGCGTGCTCCCTACGGCCAGCGGAGCTCCGACCTCCACCATGGAGGCGGCTCGGGCCGCATTGGACGCTCAGGGGGGGAAGGGAACGGCCTCGACCATCTTCCTGTCGGACGAGGATGCCGCGCGGGCCCGGGATCCGCAGATCGTGGGCGAGATCGAGCGATGCTCGGGTTTCTTCTTCACCAGTGGGAATCCGTTTCGGATGACCCGGGTGCTCGCGCCCGACGGCAAGAAGACGGTGGCTCTGGAGGCGATTCTGGATCGCTACCACCACGGTGCGGTGCTGGCGGCCTCCGGTGAGGCGATCAACGCGTTGGGACGCCTCGCGATCTCCGGTGGCGACAGCCAGCAAGCGCTGTCCGACGGTGTGACCACGGTGCGCAACGCGGACGGCCTGTTCCTCAGCCCGGGCTTGGCGGTGTTCCAGCGTGCCATCCTGGACGCGCGTCTCCTGGCATCGGGGAGAATCGGCCGTTTGCTGGTCGCCGTGCTCGCGACCGATTCGATTCCGGTCGGCCTCGGGGTGGATGAGCAGACCGCACTGGTGGTCCAGGGCGACACGGCGCGCGTGGTGGGTCGCTCGGGCGTCGTGCTGCTCGACGGGCGCGGAGCGGTGAAGGTGGGCCCCTACTTCGGGCGGGGGGTGCGAGCGTTCCTGCTGAGCGCGGGGGATCGGATCGACCTGCGAACGCTCTCCGTTTCGATGGACGGCCGGAAGCGCGCCCTGGCGCGAAGCGGCACGGATACGCGGATTCGCGACCCGTTCGGGTCCTGGGCATTCCTGCACGTGCTCGGCGGGCTGGCGCGGTCCTCGAAGGCGACGGCGAGCTTCAAGGTCGGAAGGACTCGCCTGAGGGTCGCGGAGTCGAACGGGTTTTCCGCCGTGAGCGCCGATTCGGCCGGCACGGAGGGTGAGCCCGCGGGTCTTTCGGCCGGTCCGTTCGTCGTCGATCTGGTCCCAGCCGGCAGGTAGGGGCGCCCGGGTCAGCCGAAGCTCTTCACGCCGGGTGGGTTCTGCCGCAGGGTGGTGAGGTAGCGGAAGGGGTCGGGCGCCGGCGCGGCATCCGGGCCGTGTGCATCGTCGCGGCTTCGTGCGAGCCCCGACCGGCGCACGGGGGTGCCCGGCACCCTGAGGCCTCGGACCTTGCGGGCGATGACGTTGAGCGTGGCTCCGTCCTTCTGGAGCTGCCCTTCGACGGCGAGAAACGGCTCGAGACGCACGGCGCTGCGATCCCGCTCGTAGATATCCGGCTTCACAATCACGTTTATAGCACCATGCTCATCTTCCATCAGGACAAAGACATAACCCTTTGCAGTCTGAGGTCTTTGTCGCGCTGTGACCAACCCCGCGACCCGAACCGTAGCGTGCTGGCGAAGCTCGGGTAGACGGTCCGAGCCGACCGTGCCCGAGGGAAGCGAGTCGCGCACCAGCGAGAGGGGGTGGAGCTCAGCGGAGAAGTGGAGCATGCGGTACTCAGCGACCATTCGCTCGGCAGGATCCAGGTCCGGAAAGGACAGGCTCGCATACGGATCCTCGAGGTCGAATTCCGTCTGGGCGTGGTCGTTGCGATCGACCGTACGCTCCCGGTCGGTCTCGGGGCCGAGCCAGAGTCCGACCTGCCAGAGGAGCTCGCGACGGGTCAGGCCGAAGTCCCCGAAGCCCCCGACCCATACGAGGTTCTCGATCGCGGGGCGCTTGAGCGCGGCCGGCGTGCGCTTCAGGAAGTCCCCGATCGTCTGGTAGGGACCATGCTTCTCGCGCTCCTCGACGATCCGCTCGGCGACGTCGGTGCCCCACGCACGCACGAACCCGAGGCCGATGCGGAGCGCGTCGTCCTCGGCCGTGCATGACACGCCGCTCCGGTTCACGTCGGGCAGGAGCGTACGGATTCCGTTGCGGCGTGCGTCGCGCCCGAGCGCGTCCAGCGAGTAGAAGCCCATCGGCTGGTTGTTGAAGAGCGCCACGTAGTACTCGAGCGGGTGGTAGTGGCGCAGCCATGCCGACTGGTACGCGAGGAGCCCGAACGCCGCGGCGTGCGACTTCGGAAAGCCGAACTCGCTGAACGCCGTCACCTGGGCGAAGACCTCGCGCGCCAGGGCTTCGTCGACGCCGCGCGCACGTGCACCGTCGCGAAACGCCTCCCAGTGGGTGTCCATGGCTTCGCGCGAGCGCTTTCGGCTCATCGCGCGACGGAGGCGCTCGGCCTGACCGTCGGAGAACCCCGCCATCGCCTGGCACACCTTGAGCACCTGGTCCTGGTAGATGATGACGCCGAGCGTCTCCTCCAGCGCTTCCTTCAGGCACGGGTGGGGGTAGGGAACCTCGTAGTCGGGGTTCTGACGGAGCATCTCTCGCCGCCGCACGTACGGATTGACCGCGCCGCCCACGATGGGGCCGGGCCGCACGATCGCGACCTGGACCGCCAGATCCTCCAGGTTGCGGGGCCGCGTGCGCCGGAGCATCTGGATCTGCGCGCGGCTCTCCACCTGGAAGAGCCCCACCGTGTCGCCCGAGCAGATGCGGTCGTAGATGGCCTCGTCCTCGAAGTCGATGCGCGAGAGGTCGGGCGGCTCATCCGTGCGCACCGAGATGAGGTCGACCGCCTCCTCGACGAGCGAGAGCATCCCGAGCGCGAGGAAGTCGATCTTGATGAAGCCCGCGTCCTCGCAGGAGTCCTTGTCCCACTGGCAGAGCACGCGCCCTTCCATGGCGGCGGGCTCGAGCGGCACGATCTCGACCAGCGGGCGGCTGGAGATGATCATCCCGCCCACGTGCTGGGAGATGTGGCGGGGCAGGCCGGCCACGTCCTCGGCCAGCTCGCCCAGGAGCTTCCACAGGGGCGCATCGGCGCGCGCCTTGAACTCCGGAAGCTGGGCGATCTCTTCGGCCAGCCCCGACGCCGAGCGGTGCTCGGCGAGCTTGGCCAGCTTCTCGAGCTCGCCCATCGGGAGGTCGAGCGCCTTGCCGATCTCCCGCACCGCCGAGCGCATCCGGTAGGTCGGGAACGTGCATACGAGCCCCGTGTGCTCGGAGCCGTACTTCTCGTAGACCCGGAGGATGAGCTGCTCGCGGATGTCGCGCGGGAAGTC
>JBJKRT010000046.1:0-3539 GCA_046704545.1 Longimicrobiales bacterium | reverse complement strand
AGCGGGACGCTGATGGTGCGGCCATCGGTGAGGACCGCCGTGATCGCGTCATCGGACACCGAGATCGACACCATCAACGGCTCAGGCGTCGGTGCAGTGCTCGGTCCATGCATGCTGTATCACCTCTCCGCTCGGCGCAATCGAAGCTGTAGAAAAGGAACCGATGCGGGCTGCGAATTCCAGGGATCGTCGGTTTCATCGGACCCATCGGCACGCCCGCCGCACAGTGAAGGGTGCCGCCCGAACGTCGGAAATCGTTGAACCACGCGTGGCGACGTTGTGGGACCACAGGTTTGAGTGCGATGAAGCCCCGAAGCGACTATGAAGATGGACGTGTGGGCATTCGCGCACAGGACATTCACATTCCCATAAAATAGCTAGTATACTTGCAGATTCGGTACGGGGGCTGCAGAATTCGACAGGCCGAATATGCTCGGCGTGGCACCCGAGGCCTCCTCCTTCTACGTCGATCGCGAACTCGCCGTGCCGGAAATTGCCATGCCGCTTCGCAAGTGTGCCATGGGCCAGCGGAATGCCACGGCGCCAATCCTCATTTCCACTGAAGAGGCCGAAGCTGGTCGCGCGGAGCGATCCAAGCAAGATCGACAATGACTTCCTTCCCCCACGGCCTCTACGAGTCCCTGATTACCGAGGCGCTCGCCGCGCGGCTTGAAGCGCTTCCGGCGGATCGGCGCGTCCGGACCGACGCACTCCGCAGCGCCGAGGCGGCGGACCGGATTGCGTGGCACATCGCGGCAGTGGTCGAACGGGCCATCGAATCGGCGCCGGAGTCGCAACGGGCCGCCGCTGGGGTGGAACTGGCGAGGGCCTTGGTGGAACGGGTGGTGGAGAGCGCAGCTGTCGCCGAGTTATCTGACGAACGGCTGCGGGATCCGGCGGGTGTGCTTCGAGCCGTGGAGCGCCTCCGGATGGATGGTGAGCCCGCGGCCATAGACGTGCCGCTCATCCCACTCCTGGACTCTGCGCTGCTCACGAACTCGCCCGGTGAGCCCAACGTGGGCAGCCAGATCGCCGCGGAGATCGCTTCGGCAGACCGGATCGACTTGATTATGGCCTTCATTCGGCGTTCCGGGATCTTGCCACTGCGGGATAGACTCAAGCGTCACGTAGAGCGCGGCGGGCGGCTACGGGTTCTCACCACCACGTACACCGGGTCAACGGAGGCGGCGGCGTTGGATTGGCTGGAAGAGCTAGGGGCGGATGTGCGGGTATCCTACGACACGACGAGCACACGTTTGCACGCCAAGGCCTGGCTCTTCCATCGCGACTCCGGGTTCTCGACGGCCTATGTTGGCTCGTCCAACCTTACCCACTGGGCCCAGGCATCGGGTCTGGAGTGGAACGTTCGGATCTCCGGCGCACGGAACCGGTCGGTTGTCGAGAAGGTGGCCGCGGTCTTCGACAGCTACTGGGAAGAGGCCGACTTCGAGTCGTACGATCGGGCACGCTTCGTGGCCGCCCTGGCCCGCGACAAGCCACACGGTCAACAGCTCGTCTTGAGCCCCACCGAGATCCGACCGTACCCTTTCCAGGCGCGTCTGCTGGAGCAGATCGAGTTGTCCCGCGAGCAAGGGTACCACCGCAACCTGCTCGCGGCCGCCACAGGGACCGGCAAGACCGTCATGGCCGCGCTGGACTACCAGCGCCTCCGGTCGCGGCTGCCGCGAGCCCGGCTGCTCTTCGTCGCCCACCGGGAGGAAATCCTAACCCAGAGCCGGAACACGTTCGCCCACGCACTCCGCGACGCGACATTCGGCGAACTGTGGGTCGGTGGGAAGCGGCCACAGGATTTTGACCACGTGTTCGCATCCATTCAGTCGCTCAACGCCAACGGTGTAGATGCGATTCCACCCGACCACTTCGACGTGGTCATTGTTGACGAGTTCCATCATGCTGCAGCGGTTTCGTACCAGGCACTTCTTGAGCGGTTAGAGCCCCAAGAGTTACTCGGCCTTACGGCCACGCCGGAACGGACCGACGGCCTGCCCGTGCTCCACTGGTTCGGCAACCGTATCGCCGCAGAGCTCCGGCTCTGGGACGCCATTGACCAGCACCGCCTCACGCCGTTCGCCTACTACGGCATTGCCGATGCACTTGACCTGCGAGAGATCCCATGGAGGCGGGGTCGTGGCTACGACGAGCGGGCGCTCACCGACGTGATCACTGCCACGGACGTCTGGGCTCGCTACGTCCTGAATCAGCTCGCGGAGCACTTCGGTGATCCGCCCGACGTTCGCGCCTTGGGCTTCTGTGTGGGTGTCGACCACGCCCGCTACATGGCCCGCGTGTTCAATCAGCACGGCGTCCCAGCGGTGGCGGTCACGGGTGAGACGAACGACGACGAACGGAAGCGGGCGCTGAAGGCGCTGGGACGCGGCGACGTCCGTGTTGTCTTTTCTGTCGACCTCTTCAACGAGGGCGTGGACGTGCCGAGCGTGGATGCGCTGCTGATGCTGCGCCCCACGGAGAGTCCTCTGCTGTTCCTGCAGCAGCTCGGCCGTGGCCTCCGGAAGGCCGAAGGGAAGGCCGTTTGCACCGTCCTCGACTTCGTCGGTCACCACCGCAAGGAGTTCCGCTACGACCGTCGCTTTCGCGCTCTCCTCGGCGGCAGCCGAGCAGACGTGGTTGCGCAGGTAGAGCAAGGCTTCCCGTTCCTGCCGGCAGGCTGCCATATGGAGCTGGACCGCATCGCCTCAGAGCGGGTCCTGTCCAGCATCCACAATGCGCTCCCGCGGACAATCACGGAGCGATCCGGGGAGCTGGCGGAGCTGGCTGCTCGCCAGGGCGATGTCACCCTGCAGCAGTTTCTCGATGCCAGCGGGCTCGAACTCGAGGACGTGTATGCCGGCACTTACGCCTGGTCCGACCTTCGGGAGCGAGCAGGGCTCCACAATGCCCCGGCAGGCGAGCACGAGGCGGTCCTCCGCCGAGCGTGCGGGCGCCTGCTCCACGTCGATGATCCCGAGCGGCTCGGAGCCTGGCGCCGGTGGCTTCAGCGCGATAACCCGCCCGACGTGGACGCTTCGGAGCGTGATAACCGCCTGATCCGTATGCTCCTCGGTCAGCTCCTTGACCAGATACCGGGCGTTGACGTGGGCCTGCGCGAGGGCGCCGTCGTGCTCTGGGAGCACCCGCAGATCCGCCGTGAGCTGGATGAGCTGTTCGAGGTGCTCGAGGCCCGTGTATCTCACCTCACTCCCGACCTCCCGAGCCTGCCTGACGTACCGCTCCGGGTGCACGCCCGCTATACCCGCATCGAGGTCCTCGCAGCGTGCGACGTAGGTGAGGGGGCGAAGGTGATGCCGTGGCAAACCGGCGTCCTGTACGTGGAGGAACTCCCCGCTGACCTACTTGCGTTCACACTGGACAAGACCAGCGGCGCATTCTCCCCTACCACCCGCTACCGCGACTACGCTATTAGCCGCGAGTTGATCCACTGGGAGAGCCAGTCTGTTACCCGGGCGGACAGCGAGACCGGGTTTCGGTACCAAGAGCATGCTGTGCGCGGGAGCTACGTG
>JBJKRT010000045.1:0-12097 GCA_046704545.1 Longimicrobiales bacterium | reverse complement strand
CCCCGGGAACGTTCCCGGGGCGCCGCTTTTCCCTTCATGAGCCGTGCCCGCCCGCAACCGAGCGCGTACCGGCGCGGGTCAGGCGCGACTCGGACGCCCCGCAGGCGTCACTGTCCGTTGATCGTCCCGCACGGCCCCGTCGACATGGCGCGCGTCGTGCATTCGGCCTGGGGCCAGTTGAAGGCGTCGAACACGACCTCGGTTCCGTCGCTCGTCGTGGCATCCGGAAGGTCGCCCAGCTTGCCGTATTGGCGCGCGTCCAGATAGGGGAAGCCGCCTTCCCACATGAGCGAGTAGGTCCTGTTGTACAGGATGTCGTTGAGGAGCGCGGCCTGCGAAGGCATGGTCGTCAGCGGCGCGAGACCGCCCGACTTCTGCCGCACGATGTTGTCGTCCGCCAGCGCACCCGCGGCATCACCGGTCGCCAACTCCGCCTCGGCACGGGTCAGGATCAGCTCTTCGTTCTTGATGAGCGGAAACGGCGCCTCCGAGCTGTTGTACATGACCGGAATGTCGCTCACGGTCACGAGCAGCGTGTACGGAGCGATGGCCTGGATCTTGGAAAGCACCCGGTTGTCGAGCGTGCCGTCGGGCTTCTTCTGGGCATCCGCGCGAATACGCTCGTTCATGTAGTCGTGCGGATTCTTGTAGAACGGATTCGTGACCCCGTCGGCGGTGCTGTAGTTGAAGTACGCGCCGTACGTCATGGGCTGGGTCGGGTCGATGAACGTCTGGGGCAACGTGGCCAGGACGTCGGACCAGCGGCCGAGATACTTGAGCAACCTCACCTTCAGCGCGCGGTTCACGAGCACCAGGCCCGCCGGCGTGGCGAACGGTGAGAAGCCGCTCGTGAACGAGAACGGCAATGTGCTGCCGCCCTGCTGGAGATCCTTCATGCCCGCGTCGTAGAGCGCGATGGCGCTGTCGGCGAGCTCCGCCTGCTTGCCGACCGGGGCGAGCTTGCCCGTGGGGTTGTCGGGCGGCCCGACCGGCGCGCCGTACTTGGCCCGCACGATCGCCATCTGCGCGTACGCATAGCCTTCGACCGTCTCCACCCAGCCGCGGATGGCCGACTGCTCGGCCGCGCTGAGGGAGTTCACCTGCCCCACCTCCCCGAGCACCGTGCGCGCGTTGACGATGGCGCTGAAGTTCGGCGTGAAGAAGTCTCCGGCACCGAATGCGACCGGTGAGCGCGGACCGACGAGGTAGTACGTGTAGTCCCGTGGCTCCTGCGGAGACAGATCGTAGGAGACGCGCCCGAACGAGCCCATCATCCGCACGCCCTGCGTAGCCAGGCCTCGCATGATGGACAGCATTCCCTGCGCGCCGGCGACCACGGTGCTCTGTTTCACCGCTCCACCCACCGACGGGGCATTCAGGTTCGGCACGGTCAGGTCGTTGGTGCAGGCACTCACGGCCAGCGCGACAGACAGTGCGAGGATCAAACGCTTCATTGGGAGCTCTGCCGTCTGGAGTTTCGTCGTCTTCATCAGAACGTCACGTCAGCCGAGAACCAGAAGCTGCGGTGCGGCGGATAAGGAGACACGGCGATGTTGGTCCGGATCGCCTGTGAGCCGAAGTTGTTCACCTCCGGGCTGTAGCCCGTGTACGGCGTGAATGTCAGCAGGTTCTCGCCGGAAGCGGTCAACTGCAGCTGCTGGACGCCACCGAAGCTCCACCGCCGCAGGAACGAATGCGGCACGTTGTAGGTCAGCGAGACCTCACGGAGCTTCACGAACGAAGCGCTCTCGATGTACGGCGCGGCGGACTTGCCCAACTGGCTGATACGGTACGGACCCATGGTCTCGCCCGCGCTGCACCAGGACAGCGTGCACGGCTTGTCGTAGTCCTTCGTGTTGCCGTTCAGGTCGTAGAGAAGCTTGGTCAGGTTCACGACGTTGCCGCCGTGCTGCCAGGACAGGGTCGACGAGAGCGTGAGGCTCCCGAGCTTGACGGTGTTGAACCAGCCCAGCGTGAACTTCGGGTTGCTGTCGCCGAGCTTGGTGAGGAAGGTGGTCCCGGCCGGGCACTCGGGAGATCCCGACTTGACATGCAGCGCGGCGAGGCAGCGCGGATCGTTCGCCTTACGGCTCGTGAAGAGCCCGACGATCTGCGTCGGCGACGCGCCCTGTTGGATGCGCCCGTCACCGAGCGAGTACCCGAAGCCCGCGTTGGCGGGCTCGAACGCGGGCACGTCCAGCGAGTCGATGCGGCTGCGGTTGAGCGAGAAGCTGAAGTGCGCGTGCCAGTCGAAGTTGCCGGTGTGGACCGGATCCGCGTACAGGCCCAGCTCGATCCCGCGGGTGCTGAGCCGACCGCTGCTGTTGAAGATCTCGGTGCTGTAGCCCGTGGACGAGGCGAGGCTTCGGTCCAGGAGCAGGTTGGTGACCCACTGGTAATACGGCGTCACGTCCAGGACCATCCGACCGTTGAAGAGCGTGGCATCGAAGCCACCCTCGATCTCGGACTTGCGCTCCGGAGACAGATTGTCCGCAGAGACCCTGCTCCCGAGTGTCAGCGTCTGGAGACCGCCGATGCTGCCGGGATTGAGCGAATTGTACTTCTGGCCGTATTGCGGCTCGTTTCCGGTCTGTCCATACGCCATGCGCAGCTTCAACGCGCTGAGCGGCCCGTTGCTCATCGTGAAGCGATACGACGCGGACAGCTTGGGATAGTAGAACCACTTCTTGACTTCGGCATCCGCGCTCGTCCGGTCCGTCGTGAGGCCGGCCGTCAAGAGCAGCCGCTGCCGGAACAGCAGCTGCTCCTGCGCGTATGCCGACTGACGCCTCAGGAGGCTACGGCTCTCAGACGGCCGCGCGACGGCACCGGCCCCGGCGTTCGACTGGCCGGGGAAGAGGCTCTGCGTGAGCGCTCGCGTCACGTCGAGGTTGGTGGAGAAATAGCTGCCACCGACCGAAGTCGTGGCCGTGAAGAGTCCGCTCGTGGGCGTCCACGTGTGCACGGCCGAAAGGGTGGCGTTGAAGTTCTTGTTCAGCCCGCCCGAGTGCAGTGACAGGCCCGGCAGGCCCTGGATCTTCTCGAACTGCAGCGTCTCCGGCGCGTAGATCAGGTCATGCTGCTCGTAGTCGTCGGTGCCGCCCGTGAAGACGAACTTGAGCTGCTGCGTCTGGGTGTCCATCGCCCTCATCGTGGCGTGCAGCGCTCCGATGAAGCGGTAGACCTGCTCGTCGTTGGTGGCGAGGGCCGCGGTCTGAAGCGGGTTGCTGGGCTGGAACGGATTGGCGGGGAACGTCCCGTTCTTCTGACGCTCCAGGCTCACGAAGTTCGGCGTTCCGGAGAGCGCGACGAAGTACGCCGTGCCCGTATTGTCGTTGTTGGTGAATCCGCGGTCCGCCCGTGTATGCAGGACGTTGGCGTCGACCGAGAAGTTGAAGCGGGAGCCGATCTGCTGTGTCAGGCTCATCTTCAGCGCTTGCTTGCCGTAGAACGTGTTGTTGACGATCCCGGCGTCGTGCTGGATCAAACCCGACAGGTAGTACGTCGACTTGTCGCTCCCGCCGGACACGCTGACTTCGGTCTCATCCGAGAGCGGATGGCGGCCGGCGATCGCCTGCTCCTGGTTGTACGTGTTGAGCGGGAGCCCGTTCGAGCCGAAGTAGCTGCCGATGTTGCTGCTGCAGGAAGCCGAGGGATTGGACCCGCAGTAGTTCTGCAGCGCCTTCGTGAGGGTGAAGGCGCGCGAGCCCAATTCCTTGCTGATGCTCGGGACTCCGATCCGCTCCCTCACGCGATAACGCGGCTTCCCCGGCCTGCCCTGCTTGGTCGTGATGATGATCACGCCGTTGTTCGCGAGCGAGCCGTAGATCGCCGCGGCCGAGGGGCCTTTCAACACCTGGATGCTCTGAATGTCCGCCGGGTCCAGGTCCGCGATACGGCTCGGCGCGTTGTCCTGGACGTTCGACACGCCTCCACCCGCATGGGTGACGGAGTTGGAGCCCGACTCGATGGTGGCGTCGCTGACGATGACGCCGTCCACGACATAAAGCGGCGTCGAGCTGCCGATGATCGTCGAGACCCCACGCAACCGCACCTGGTTGCCACCACCGGGTGCGCCCCCATTGGACTGGATGTCGGCGCCCGAGACCTTTCCGGCCAACTCGCTCATGACGCTGGCCGTCGGGACCAGGTTGAGCTCGTCGGAATTAACCGTCCCGACGTCGTTCGCAAGATTCTGGCGCTTGGTCCCCGTCGCCTGCCCCGTCACCACGATCTGCTGAAGGTTGACGGCTTGGGTTCTGAGGCCCACCACGATGGACGACTGGCCCGCCTTGAGCGTGACCTCCTTGTCCGCGTAGCCGATCATCTGCGCAGCGATCGTCTTCACGCTCGCGGGAATGCGCAGCGAGAAGTGGCCGTCCGCGTCCGTCACGACGCCGTACGTCGGCCCCACCTGATTGCCACTGCCGGTCGGGACGTACACCTCGGCCCCGTCCAGCGGACGGCCCGAGGTCGCATCCACGACGCGCCCGGTCAGGACCCGGGTCGGTCCCTGCTGAGCTCGCACCCGGGGAGCTCCCAGGGCGAGCGTGGTCAAGGAAAGCAGAGCGACAGTCGCCATCTGAACGACGCCGCGGCCCCTGCCCTTCAAGAGCACCGGTGATCCACCACGCATGCCAGTTCCTCCGCCAGCGTATCGCCGCGCGGCTACGTGGCGTGCCGGCAGCGCAGACGGAAAGCGCAAAGGCCGGCAGTAGCCCTGGAGCCGCGCGGTCATTCGACCGTGTCCGTGAGATTCTATTCATCTCGGATCATGCAATGTCAAGAGTTTTAAGCTTCAGCTTCACGGCGTCTATGCAACGCTGTCGTAACGGATGAAGACATGTCCCGCAGGCTCGGGCATCAGCTACTTTGGAGGAGGCGGCCGCAGTGGGCGGGAGCGGCGCGCGGCCGATGGCTGGTGGATCCGGAGCGTGGGAACGGACGCGTCCCGGTCGGCACAAGGAGGCCCTCTATGGAGCGGCATGGTCGTCGTGCGAGCGGGGCGATTGGCGGTAGGGTGAGTCTGATGGTGGCCTGGGGAGTGGCGGTGTCGATGGGGCTGACGGCATGCGCGCAGCCCCATGGCCCCGACCAGGGTCCGAGCCCGAACGGGCGGCCGGCGCCCGTCGCCATCGAGGTGGACAACCAGGCCTTCCACGACGTGGATATCTATACGCTCATCGACGGGATGCGATCGCGCCTCGGCACGGTGACGGGCCACGAGACGGGTCATTTCACGATCCCGTGGACGCCGCGTGACGTAGGCATGCAGGTCCACGTGATCGGAGGGGGCACGTATGATACGGATACGATGCCGGTCCACCCGGGAGACCGCCTCCGGGTCGTCGTGATGCCGGGTCTGCAGCCGCACATCAATCTGGTCGGCCAAGGGTGACGCGCTTGTGACGAGCCCTTGACAACGGGCGGAACGAGGCCGAATACAGGTCCTTCGACCCGGCCCGCGCCGAGCGGCGCGGCTCGTTCAACGGCATTTCGGGTCAAATCCGTCTCGGACACGAGGTTACTGCCCATGACCCGCACGCGGATCCTGATTCTCGCAGCAGTCGCAAGCATCGCAGCGCTGGTCGCGTTGTCGCCGGTCTCGTCGTCGGCGGCGCTCGTCCCGCCCGGCGCCGTGCGCTCCAGCCCTGCCGACACATCCCTCCACCCCACCTACGCCCAGCGCGGCACTCCCAGACCGACGCGCGCTCAGTACGAAGCGGCGCGGCAGCAGCAGGCGATGGTCGCGCATCGCTTCGCGCTGGAGCGCGAGCTCGAGAAGATCGCGGTCGTCGACCGTAGCGTGATGATCCCGATGCGCGACGGGAAGAAGATGATGGCCGACATCTATCGGCCCAAGGGGATGGCGAAGGTGCCGACCATCCTGGTCAGAACGCCCTACAACTTCAACTACTGGGACGTGAATCTGGGGGCCCCGGCGGACATGAGCCGTGAGATCGACGCGGTGAAGCACGGCTATGCCTACGCCTGGGTCCAAGAGCGCGGCCACTACTACTCCCAGGGCAACTACGACATCCTGGGCACGCCGCGCACCGACGGCTACGACGAGGTCAAGTGGCTGACGTCGCAGCCGTGGTCCAACGGCAAGCTCGCGCCCATGGGCTGCTCCTCGACCGCGGAGTGGCAGCTCGGCGTCGTCACGGAGGACAATCCGGGCCTGGCCACCTTCAACGACCAGGGATTCGGAGCCGGCGTGGGCCGCGTCGGACCCTATTACGAGCAGGGCAACTGGTTCCGTGGCGGCGCGATGCAGATGCTGTTCATCGACTGGATCTACGGAGAGCAGAACCAGGTGCGGCCCATGCCACCGGCGGGGGCGACCCAGCAGCAGCTCACCGAGATGCGGAAGATGTTCGACCTCGTTCCGAAGATGCCGCCGATCGACTGGGCCAAGGAGCTCTGGCACCTGCCGGTCTCCGACCAGATCCGCGCCGTCGGAGGTCCTCCGGGGATCTTCGGTACGCCGATGCCGGTCTCCACGGGCGGCAACATGATCGCGCGTTACCCCAACGACCCCGCCTGGTACAAGGGCGGGTTGTGGAACGACAGCATGTCGATCAAGAAGCCGGGCCTGTGGTTCATGAGCTGGTTCGACGTGTCGGTGTCACCGAACCTCGCCGCCTACAACTACGTGCGCCGCACCGCCCCGCCGAAGATCGCCGACGAGCAGTACGCGGTCATCGCGCCCACGCTGCACTGCGCCTACACGCGGGCGACGCAGGACACGAAGATCGGCGACCTGGACGTGGGCGACGCCCGCTACGACTACGCCAAGCTCGAGTACGACTGGTTCGACCACTTCCTGAAGGGCAAGGACAACGGCGTCCTCCAGAAGCACCCGAAGGTCATGTACTACCTGATGGGCAAGAACCAGTGGAAGGACTCGCCCAGCTGGCCGCCGCCGGGCGTGCAGCCGAAGACCTACTACCTGTCGAGCGCCGGCAGCGCCAACACGCTGTACGGCAACGGCGCCCTGACCGAGGCCGCGCCCCACAGCGACCGGCCCGACCGCTACACGTACGATCCGGCCAACCCCGTGCCGACGGTCGGGGCGGGCGGTTGCTGCGAGGCCAACGCCGTGACGTTCGGCTCCTTCGACCAGCGCAAGGTCGAGACGCGCAAGGACGTGTTGGTCTACACCACACCGGCGTTCAAGCAAGGCATGGAAGTCAGCGGTCCGATCACGGTGACGCTGTACGTGTCGTCCGATGCCAAGGACACCGACTTCACGTACAAGATCAACGACGTCTTCCCGGACGGCACCTCGTACAACCTGATGGACAACGCCCAGCGCATGCGGTGGCGCGACGGGTACACGCACGCGCCCGTCTGGATGAAGCGTGGCAAGGTCTACAAGGTCACGTTCCAGGCCATGGACATCAGCAACTACTTCAAGGCCGGTCACCGCCTGCAGGTCGAGATCTCGAGCAGCGACTTCCCACGCTACGACCGCAATCTGAACACCGGCCTGAACAACCAGACCACGACGAAGATGGTCATCGCGCACAACGCCGTGCACCACAGCCGCAAGTACCCGTCGAGCATCACGCTCTCGGTGCTGCCCGCGTCGAAGACGCGCCCGACGGACCCGTTCCACGAGGGTGCGTCCAACCGGTAGCCGGCGAAGCGGGCGGGCGGCGTCCTCCATGTGTGGGGGCGCCGCCCGCTCGATGCCTTCCGGCGGCCGACTCGCATCCTGCTTGCCGCCCCGCCTCCCCTCCCCTAGCGTGCCCTCCGCGCGACGGCCTCAGCATGGCCGCTCGCGGCGGGATTCCATCGTCCTCGTGTAGCGTGGAGCGTCGTCCGATGAGAATGAGCAGCTTGTTGGCCGTAGCCGCGGCCCTGGCGTTGGGTGCAGGCAATGCGGCGGCGCAGCGCCGTCCGCGGACTTCCACCCGGCCGGCGGCCAGCCCGACGAAGCCGGTGGAGAACACCTCGGTGACGCACCACAGCGCCCAGGTCGGCGGGCAGACGATCAACTACACGGCCACGGCGGCCACCTACGTCATCCGCGACGACGCGGGCAAGCCGAAGGCTACCTTCTTCTTCGTAGCCTATACGAAGGATGGCGTCAGCGATCCATCCACCCGTCCCATCGCCTTCGTGTACAACGGAGGCCCCGGCTCGGCCTCGCTCTTCACCCACATGGGGATGGGCCCCCGCCGGGTGGTGCTGACCGCCGACGGCCACGGCATGCCGGCGCCGTACCGGGTCGAGGACAACCGCGACTCTTTCCTCGACGCGACCGACCTGGTGTTCGTCGACGCCATCGGCACCGGCTACAGCCGACCGGCGACGGGCCAGGACCCCTCGCAGTTCTATGGAGTCGTGAAGGACGCCAACGCGTTCAGCGACTTCATTTACCAGTACATCACGCGGAACGAGCGCTGGTCGAGCCCCAAGTTCCTCATCGGCGAGAGCTACGGGACCACGCGCTCCGCGGAGCTCGCCTACGTGCTGCAGCATCGGCACGAGATGTACCTGAACGGCATCGTGCTCGTCTCGAGCATGGCGTTCGCATCGTGGGGAGCGGACGACCGCGACATCTACTTCCTGCCCACCTACGTGACGACGGCGTGGTACCACCACCTGCTCGCCCCGGACCTCCAGGCGTTGAGCGTGGCCCAGATCGCGCAGAAGGCACGCGCGTTCGCGCACGGCGAGTACGCGCAGGCGCTGGAGAAGGGCGATGAGATCTCCCCCGAGGAGAAACAGAAGGTGGTCACGGACATGGCTCGCCTCACCGGGCTGAAGCCCTCCTACATCGAGGAGGCGAACCTGCGCGTGAGCTCGTTCCGCTGGTTCAAGGAGCTCATGCGGGACAAGCGTCTCACCGTGGGGCGGCTGGACTCACGCTTCACGGGGATGGACCGCGACGCCGCCGGCGAGCGCGACGAGTACGATCCCAGTGAGGCGTCGTACGAGGGCGCGTTCACGGCGACGTTCCAGGACTACATGCGCCGCGAGCTGAAGTGGGACTCGGACATGAACTACCTGGTGAGCGGCAACGTCCGCCCGTGGGACATGTCCACGCTGTCCGAGGTCGGCGAGAACCTTCGCTCGGCCATGACGGAGGAATCGAGCCTCAAGGTCCTGGTGGTGTGCGGCTACTACGACGTGGCCACGCCCTTCAACGGCATCGAGGAGACCGTGTCGCACATGATGCTCGAGCCGAGCATTCGAAAGAACATCAGCTTCGACTACTACCAGTCGGGCCACATGGTCTACATCAACCAGAAGTCCGACGACAAGCTCCACAAGGACGTGGACGCCTTCATCGCGTCGGCGTACCGGCACTGAGGCTCGGGAGGCGCGGACGGGAGCGATCGTCCGCGCCTCGCTTCAGCGGGTGACCTCGGCGTCGATGGCAGCAGGACGCCGCGAGGGAGGTGAGCGGCCAGCGTGGCCGCACGGCCTCCGCTTCCCGACCCGCTACTGCCCCCCGTCCTTCTTCATGTGCTCCAGCGACACAGGATCCGTCGGCCGCTCCCTGGACGCGGGCAGCACGGTGAGCTCGACCTTCGAGGGATACTTGCCGCCGCTGTAGACCGCGTTGTGCGCGACCACCATGTCCGACGACGTCTGATTGTTCTCGCCCGTGTTCAGGTTGCGGCCGTATTGCGGGAAGTCGCTGCTCGTGACCGCCAGGCGAATGCGGTGGCCGGCGCGGAAGTAGTTGCTGATGTCGATGGGCTGGAAGGTCACCTCGTAGACGTGGTCCTTCTCCATCCAGACGGGCGCGTGGTCGTAGCCCTCCCTCCAGCGCATGCGTTGGACGTTCGAGGTCAGGTTGTATGCGGTCCCGTCGGGGGCGACGTCGATCACCTTGAACATGAAGTCCGTATCTTTGACATCCGATGATACGTACAACGTCACGGTGATGGGGCCGCTTACCTCCATCCCCTCCTTCAGGGGCGACGTCGTGTAGACGAGGACGTCGCTCCTGGCCTCCACCGGCCGCTGGTCGAACACGCCGAGCGGGACCGTTCCGAGGCAGCATCCTCCTCCGCCCAGCGTCGGCACGGGATTGGCGGGATCGTACGTGAACCGGTCGGGAGAGCCCGCCTTCGCAGGCTTCGAGGCGAGCACGCCGTCGCCGTACAGCGTGTTCGCGTGCCCGGCGCTGGACAGGTAGAAGGTCTTCGTCTCGGCGCCGGGTGGCGGCCACGTGGGCGAGTCCTTCCAGAGGTTCTTGCCCAGCAGGTAGTACAGCACCTTCGGGTGCTTCTGGAGAACGCCGTTGTCCGTGCCTTTGAGGTAGTGGTCGAACCAGTCGAGAATGTACTGGTCGTACGGGTAGCGGGAGTCGCCGATGTCGAGGTCGCCCACCTTGAAGTCGTCGTGCTCGTCGGTGGAGCGCGTGTACTGGCAGTGCAGACCCGGGGCGATGACCGCGTACTGCTCATCGCCCACACCGCCCGCTGCGGTGCGGCGTACGAAGTTGTAGGCGGCGAGGTTCGGCGACACCGAGACGTCGTACCAGCTCATGAACCAGAGCCCGGGCCGGTTGACCGGCATGCTGTCGTCCCACAGACCGCCCTCGTACCAGGCCGCCGAGTTGGGCACGCGAGCAATCATGTCTCCGCCTGTCGGCACCGGCTCGACCGTCTCGAAGATCCCCGGAGGTCCCCCGACCGAGAGGATCATGTCGGAGACGGGCAGGTGCCAGAACGCCTTGTTCCAGTCGACCGGAGGCATCGTGGGCACCAGGTTGAACATCTTGGCCATCTCGACACGCTGGGCCTGCGTCATGTCGGGCGGCACGATCGGCCGGAACTGGTTCTGCACCGTGTACATCCAGTCGATGAAGAGCATCCGCAGCGCGCCGCCGCGAAACCAGTTGCCCTGCTCGTAGTAGGGGCCGACGCGCCCGACGCCCGCCCCGAAGCCCTCCACGTTGAAGGTAGCCATCCCGGGCGGGTTCTCGGCGGCCACGCCCAGCTGCCATTCCGCAGTGGACGAGCAGCCGATCGGGGCGAGCTTGCCGTTCGACCACGGCTTGGTGGTGAGCCACTGGATCTCGTCCACTCCGTCCGTGCGCGGCGCTCCGAGGATCTCGTAGTTGCCCTGGGAGAAGAAGTGGCCGCGCTCCTGGATCTGCACGTAGGCGTAGCCGTGGCTGACCCAGTGGAGCGCCTGCGACATGTCGGCCGGCGCGCCCAGCAGCACGTCCCAGTAGTTGAAGTCGTACGGCGTGCGGGTGAGGATGATCGGCACCGGCCCGTCCGCGTTCTTCGGCCGGTAGATGTCGGCCGCCATCTTCTTCCCGTCGCGCATGGGGATCCACACCTTGCGGTCGATGATGGCGATCTTCTCGAGCTTCCGCTCCATCGCGTAGCGCTTCGCGACCAGCGCCGTGCGGTCCCGCGCGCTCATCGACTGCAGGCGCGCGGCCGGTTCCCAGTACAGACGATGATCGGCGTGCTGCTCCAGCGTCGGATGGAGGGTGACGGAGTCCGCCGTGCCAGCCTGGGAGACCCCCTGCGCCTGCAACCGAGGCACGAAGCAGAGGAACACCAACGCGGAGACCGTGACCGCGCCTCCGAACCGCACGGACTTCATGGACGTCATGGGGACCCCTCCTGTCCTGACCAGTTGAACCGCGAAGCGTCGATGGATCCAGCACCGGGGACCAGTGCGGCTCGAGGCGGCAGATGTCAAGTGACGCCTACCGGAAAGCCGAGGCGGGGGGTCCGGGGCTCCTCGGGAGGTGGCGCGCTTCTTCATCGACGGCGCGGTGCGGCCGCGATCGCCCAGGGCACGGTCTACCTCAGGACCTACGGCTTGTTCATCGGCTTCCGGGGCGGCCGAATCTCGTAGATCGTCGGCCATCGCTTGCCCGTGACCAGCAGCGCCCCGCTCGCCGGGTCGTAGGCGATACCGTTGAGCACGTTCTCGTCCGAGCCTCGGTCGGCGGAGGGGACGAGGGCCGTGAGGTCGAGCCACTGTCGGCCGCGTCCGGTGCGCGGATCGATCTTCACGATCCAATCGGTCTCGTACTCGTTGGCGTACAGCGCTCCGTGCACGTACTCCAGCTCGTTGAGGCCGCCGATCGTGAGGCCGTCGCTGTCGC
>JBJKRT010000044.1:0-12338 GCA_046704545.1 Longimicrobiales bacterium | reverse complement strand
ACTCCTGTGGTCGTCGGCTCGAACGCGGTCTCACGGTCGTCTTCGGGCTCCTCACCCTCTTCGGGCTGGTGCTCGCGGACGTGGTCCTGCGCGTCGTGCATCTTGGCCGCCGTCTCGTCCTGCATCGCCTGGACGGCGTCCTCCGACAGCACGCCCTCCGAGACCAGCCGGTCGGCGTAGAGGGCCCGCACGGTCGGGTGCTCCTCGATGGTGCGGTACAGCACGGGCTGCGTGTAGGCCGGCTCGTCACCCTCGTTGTGCCCGTGGCGACGGTAGCCCACGAGGTCGATGACGAAGTCGTCGCGGAAATAGGCGCGATACGCCATCGCCAGGCGCATGGCCGCGAGGCAGGCTTCCGGCTCGTCGGCGTTCACGTGTACCACCGGAATGCCGTACCCCTTCGCGAGATCGCTCGAGTAGAAGGTGGAGCGCCCGTCCTTCGGGTCGGTGGTGAAGCCCACCTGGTTGTTCTCGATGATGTGGACCGTGCCGCCCACGTCGTAGCCGTGGAGGCGAGCCATATTGAGCGTCTCGGCCACCACGCCTTCGGCCGCGAACGCCGCATCGCCGTGGATCGTGATCGGCACCACCGCATGGGTGTCGCGAACGTCGCTGCGCTTGGTGCCGCGGAACTGGCGTGAGCGCGCCATTCCACCGACCACGGGATTCACGAACTCGAGGTGGCTCGGGTTCGGGCTCAAGGTCACGGCGACCGTACCCAGATCGGGGAACGTTCGCTCGCCCTTGGCGCCGTGGTGGTACTTCACGTCTCCGGTCCCATGGACGTGCAGCTGGCTCTCCCGGTACTCCGGTCCCTCGAACTCGGAGAGCAGCTCGGCGTACGAGACACCGATGACGTGGGTGAGCACGTTCAGCCGGCCGCGGTGAGCCATACCGATGACGACCTCGCGGGCGCCTTCGTGCAGGGCGTCCTGCAGGGCCAGGTCCAACATCGGCACCAGAACGTCCGTACCCTCGATGGAGAAGCGCTTCTGTCCCAGGTATGCGCGGTGCAGGAACTGCTCGAACCCTTCGACTTCGGTGAGGCGGCGCAGAAGAGCGCGCCGGGCGTCCACCGACATCATCGGGAAGTAGCGGCCCTCCTCGACCTGCTCCCAGAGCCACTCGACCTTCACATGATCGTCGACATGCTCGAACTCGTAGCCGGTGCTCCCGGCGTAGATCCCGGCGAGATCGCTGAGCGCGTCCGCCATCGACCGCGACTCCCCGTCCTCCATGACGAGCGAGGAGGGGAGCTCCGCCAACTCCTCCATCGACGTGCCGAAGAACGAGGGGTTGAGCTGGGGATGTCCGGGAGGCTCGCTGCCGAGCGGATCGATGCGCGCGAGCTGATGCCCGTGGTCGCGGAACGATTGGACGAGCGCGGTGGCCCTGGACACGGCGGGGAGCACCTTGTGCAGCCGCTCGACGGCGTCCATGTGCGCGGCGATGTCGCGGTCCGCGGTCGTCGCGGGCGGACCCATCGCCGGGGCGGCCGCCGAGCGGTGTCCGTTCAGCTGGTCGGGGACGTAGAGGCCTTCGGCTACCGCCCGACCACCGCCGTCCTGGAAGAATCTGCGCCACTCGTCCGGGACAGAGGCCGGGTTGCGCGCGTATTGCTCGAACATCGCCTGTGCGTAGGCGGCGTTCTGACTGTCGAAGAGGGTGTCGTCCATCGGTCCCACATCACGTGGAAATGTTCCGCCCTGCGAGCGAGCGGGCACATAAAGTATCAGCTTGAAACAAGGAGGGGAGGGTTTGCACGGGGCGTGCCCGACTCGCTAGGATCGGCGCCGTGAGCACCTCACCCCAGCACGCCTCGCCCTTCCCGATCGTCCGGGAAATCCCCGTCGAGGGCTTCCCCGGATTCTCCCACCCGGAATGGCGCCGTCGGTTCCCGTGGCTCGTCCAGGGGACGACGGCCCGGGGCGACCCGGATGCGCCGTTCGACCTGGGGCTGTTCAGCGACGCCTCCGCTCCGGCGACGGTGATGGACCACTGGAACCGCCTCCGTGAATACACCGGTCTCGCCTGCGCGGTGCATGCCCATCAGGTACATGGCGCGGCGGTCCGCTTCCATCGGCGGGGGGTGCCCGGTCTGCATATCGTCGATCCGTGTGACGGACACGCCACCGCCGACGGGGGCCTCCTCCTCGCCGTGTCGACCGCCGACTGTGTGCCGGTGTCGATCGTCGATCCGGGCCGGCGTGCGGTGGCGCTCGTCCATGCGGGATGGCGAGGAGCGGCGGCGGGTGTGTTGGAGCGGGGCGTCGCCGTGCTGGCGGAGCGTGTGGCTTCGAGTGCGTCGGAGCTCTTCGTTCACCTGGGACCGGCGATCTGTGGGCGTTGCTACGAGGTGGGGCCGGAAGTGTTCGAGGCGCTCGGACTGGACGCTCCGGACCGGCCCGAGCCGGTGGATCTGCGGGCGGCCCTGGCCCGCCGCGCCACGTCCGTCGGTGTGGCGGCCGACCACGTGACCATCTCCGCCCACTGCACGTTGTGCGGCGACGGCTTCTTCTCGCATCGTGGCGGCTCGCGAGAGCGCCAGGTCGGCTACCTGGGAATCGGTCTTTGACGCGCACGGGTGCGCCCGCCTCCGGCGCTCCGCCTCCCGGCCTGTGCGCCTCCTGCCGCCGCCACCGCGTGGTCGAAAGCCGGAAAGGGTCGCGCTTTCACCTGTGCGAGATGTCGCGCGAGGACGACCGCTTTCCGAAGTACCCGACCCTGCCGGTCGTTCGCTGCTCGGGGTACGCGCCGGACGACGACCGGGGGAGGTCTCGGGACTAGTGGGAGGTACTCCCCTTTTTCAGCGACCTGCTAGTCGCGCGGTTCGCTCCTGCGCTCGGTCAGCGGAACCGGCTCGGGGAACCGCGCGAGCCAGAGTCGGGCGGCATCGCGCACGAGCAGCACGAGAACCGGGATCCAGAGCAGGAGGCGCGCCCACCACGGTTGCGGCCAGAGCCCCGTCGCCGCGTGCGCCCCCATGCCCGCGTATCCCAGGAAGACCAGTCCGGTCATGAGCAGCCAGGGCCGGCTCAATCGCAGCGCGGCCAGCGGGAGGATCCAGAGGGCGAAGGCAGGCTGGAGATCCGGTGTGACCAGAAGGAAGGCCCCCACGACCCAGAAGAACGCGCGCTCCGGACGGAATCGGTGCGCGCTCCCCCACGCGGCTACGCCCAGCACGATCGCGGCGGCGGCCACCCTCGGGGCCCAGCTGCCCGACAGCACCGATTCGAGCAGGACGAACGGCCCGGGCTGGAATCGGGCGTCGCGAGCGCGGGCGAGGACACCGGTGAGCAGCGTGTGCCCCGCGAAGGCGTAGGGGGCGCCGAACAACACGAGCGCGAAGAGGAGGCCGAAGAAGAAGCGACGACCGAGACGTGCGACGAGAGGCGGCAGCGCCACAACGGGGAGAACGCCGCTCAGCGTCGACGCCGCCGCGGCGACGCCGGCCGAAGCCGGGGCCCGCGCAAGGAGAATGACCAGCACCATCGCGAAGATCGGGAGTGGCTCCATGTGGCCGTTCCAGGCGACCTCTACGAGGAGGAGCGGTGACCACAGCCAGAGGACCTGCGTGAGTCGACGGCTCCGTCCGGTGATGCGGGCCACGCGGCCCAACAGCCAGCCGGTGCCGAGGTCGAATCCGAGCCAGAGGAGCTTGGCCTGGAAGACCGCCCCGCCCACCAGAGCGATCAGGAGGAACGCGAGCTCGGCCAACGGCGGATACGCGGTGGCCAGCTGAGGATCGGGAACGAGCGCACGCAGGGGCACGCGCAGGTTCGCGAGGCTCGGGTCGGTGGGCAGGTGGGTGTACGGATTCAGTCCGGCGAGCTGCACGGTGCCGTCCCACAAATATCGATAGACGACGTGGGAGAGCTCGGGGAGGTGCGGCAGGAGCGCGAGACGCATGGCGATGGCCAGCAGCCAGATGACGGCGGTTCCTCCCTCGGCCCTCAAGGTCTCGCGTGCGGCCAGGGCGTATGTGCCGAATGCGGCCGCGAAGAGCAGGAGGTGCGGCCACGTCGAGTCCTCGGCAGGCCACGAGGCCAGCGCGATCAGAAAGACGAGCTCGAGGAGGCCGAGGGGCAGGAGCAGACGCCATGCCGGGCGGCGCCTGTCCGGTTCGGAGCTCGTCACGCGTCGGGCCTCGTCTCGTCGAGAAAGCGCTCCAGCGCCTGAAGAGACTCCTCGGGGCGCTCTTCCGCCGGGAGGTGTCCGCATTCCTCCAGCACCTCGAGTCGGGCTCGAGGGAGCTCTTCGGCCAGCCGTTCGCCGACCCACAACGGTACCACGGAGTCGTGCCGGCCCCAGAGCACGAGCGTGGGCACGGTGATCGACGGGTAGCGAGCGACCAGCTCGTCGATGTCGTCCGGCACCACGGCCCGCCCTACCCGGATGAGCGCACGCCTCGCGTCCGCGCCATCCAGCGGCTCGGCGTAGCCCTCGACCTGCGCGCGCGTCACGCGGGAGCGGTCGTACACGATCTGCTTCAGGACCAGCTTCACCAGGAAGCGCGCTCCGAGGACCCTCATGACCAGGGACGCCAGGCGGGGACGATTCGCCAGCGCCACGAATGGCGGAAGCTTCTGCCTGTAGGCTGCGCCAGCAAGGATCACGAGCCGCGCGAGTCGTTCGGGCTCCTCGCTCGTGAGCCGCAGGGCGAGGAGCAGGGCCACGCCTCCGCCCAGGGAGTGACCCACAACCGTCAGGTTGCGCAGATCGCGCTGAAGCACGAGTCGGTGGACCAGCTCGCTCTGCTCGTGGGGCCCGTACGCCTCGTCGTCCGGCTTGGGTGCCGCGCCGAATCCCTTGAGGTCGACCAGCACGACGTGGCCGCGGCGAGCGAGCGGGCCCGTCCAGTACCGCCACGAGAAGGAGGAGCCACCGTAGCCGTGCAGGAGGAGGAACGTCTCCACCCCGGGGCCCGGCTGCATGCCGTGCGTTTCCACTGCCAGAGGGAGGTCGAGTGCCATCGAGGTCCTCTAGTCGCGCTCCAGGCGGAGGACGCGCGCGCCGCGCGCCGTGAGATCTTCCGCCATCTCCTCGTGGCACGTGAACACGAAGAGCTGGCGGGTGTCGGCGATGCCCTCGAGGACCTCCATGCCCCGGGTGCGACGTGCTTCGTCCCAGTTCACGAAGATCTCGTCCACGAACAGCGGTAGCCGCTCGCCACCCTGGTCCAGGTGGTCGACGATGGCGAGACGGAGCGACAGGTAGGCCTGCTCCAGGGTTCCGGTCGAGACGGGCGGGGCCAATGCGACAGGCCCGGGTAGCGCAGGTCCATACACGTGGAAGAGATCACCCTGGGTCGTCTCGTCCGCGACGATCCGGTCGTACCGTCCACCCGTGAGGTGCGCCAGATACCTTCCGGCACGGCGGATCAGGTCCGGCTGGTGCTCCTCGCGGAAGCGTCGGTCCGCCTCTCGCAGGAGCGCGGCCAGGATCCAGCGCCGGTCGCGCTCGAGCGTGAGTCTCGCTTCCTCGTCCTGGAGCGTCACGGTCTCGCCGTCGATGGCGTCCACCGTTTCCAGCTCGCGCAAGCGCACGATCGTGCCGTCCAGCGACTCGGCCCGGGTCGCCAGCACCTCGATCCGCTCGGACAGCTCTTCGATATGCGCGCTTCGCCGCACCAGATCGTCGTCGTCCATCGTCCAGGACTCCGCCGCGAGCTCCGCTTCGGCGATCCGACGTTTCAGCTCGTCCAGCGACGGATGCGTGCGCTCCAACTCGTCCTCGAGTTCCTCCGCACGTCGAAGCGCGCTCAGCCGCTCGGCGGCACGGCGCGCACCTTCTTCGAGGTCGCCGTCGCCGACCTTCACGAGGCGCTCTCGGAACTCGGCTCCCTCCGCCTCGGCGCCTTCCAGATCGCGCTCCACACGCGCTCGCTCCCGTTCGATGCGCCGCAGCTCGCGCTCGGCCGCGGCCGCCGCGTCCCGCGCCCGCTCCGCCCGCCCGAGCTCCTGCTCGAGAACACGAGCGGCGGCTCCGGCCTCCAGACCGTCCTCGGATCCCACGGCGCCGGCAAGCGTCCGGCCTTCCGCGTCGAGGGCGTCCAGACGCTCCCGGAGTGACTGCAGGGTCAGGGCCCGGTCGCCGCGCTCGCGCAGACCGTCGCTCAGCCCTTCCAGCGCCGAGACGAGCAGTGCCGAAGGATGCTCCAGGAGTCCGGGGGCGAGCGGCACCTCCCGGAGGAGGTCGGCGACCCTCTCGCGAGACCGCTCGAGTTTCTCGGTAGCGGTGCGGATGCGCTCACCGTTCCGACGTTCGAGGGTGCGCGCACGGCGCTGCCAGGAAGCGACGAGCAGGACGACTCCCGCGATGATCAGGGCGGCTCCCGCGAGCGTGGCGAGGGTGGTGGCGCGCAGCAGACCCGTCAGCACCAGCGCTCCTCCGGCGACGACGAGAGCCTCTCCGCCCGCCAGGGCACCGAGCCCGATCGGTGGGGGCCCGCCGGCATTCCCGCGCCGCTCCGCCTCCCGCAGGACTCGAACCTCCTCGTCGGCCGAGACGACCGACTGCACACTCGAGCGGATCTCGGCGATGGGAAGGGTGGTCAGCCGGGCGGCGGGTGCCTCGCGCACGGGCACCGCCAGGATGGGAGCCCCCACGTTCTCGAGGCGTCGGTCGAGGTCCTCGATCTCCTGCTCCAGCCCGCGCGCCCTGGCCCGCTCGACGGCCGCCCCCGCCGCTCGAGAGGCAAAGCCGGTGATCGCCGCCGACCGGGCGACCAGCTCGGCCTCGGCCTCGCCGTAGGCGGCGACGACGTCCTTCGGTTCTCGCGCCTCCTGCTCCAGGTCGGCTCGCCGTGTCGAAAGCTGCTCGATTCGCGTCGACAGCTCCGCCATACGGCGGGGCGGGTCCGCGGGAAGGCCCTCCAGCGTCTCGGACGGGCCGCCCTGGCTCCGCAGCGTCTCGATGCGACGGAGTTGGCGTCGGACCGGTAGCAGCTCACGCACGCGCTCGACCGCGAGACGCTCTCTTTGCCGTTCTTCGCGAGCTTTCTGGAGCTCCTGGCGCACCCGATCGCGCTCGGCCACGAGCTGGCGGAGCTCGACATCCCGATCCAGCGCCTCGCGTCGGCGTCCCCGCAGCGCCCGGACGTCTTCCTGGATCGCCCGGATGCGTTGCTTGCCTCTACGGTTGGGACGCCAGAGCTCGCCCGCCTCGCGCTCCAGGTCGGCCGCGACTTCCCGTGCGGACGCCACGTCGGTCGCGCCCATGGCGCCGACGATCCGATCCTGGACCCGACCCCACGTCTCGTCGTCGAGCTCGGCGAGCTCCGCGAGCGTGAGGGCGAACACCTGGCGGAACACCTGCATCGGGACGTGCTCGGTCCAGGGCAGCGCACGGTTCCTGAGATCCTCGACCCGTCCGTCCAGCGTCATCCGGGCGGTGGGCTGGGAGAGAAGCCGACGCTCCACGTCGACGCAGCCTCCGCCGTCGAGACGTACGACTCCTTCCGCGGCGAGGTCCCGGCCTCCCCACGGGGCGTAGGGGTTGTTCTCGCGCGATGCAGGTCGGAATCCGTACAGGAGGGTGGTCAGGCAGTGGAACAGCGTCGACTTTCCCGCCTCGTTGGGACCGAGCACGACGACGAGGTTCGGCAGGGGATCGTCACCGGTGCTCCAGTCGGCCAGCCGCCCGAACCCTTCGACGTGCACGCGCTCGATCTTCATGCGGTGTCGTCCCCGGTCGAGAGCATCCTGGCGGCGAGCTCCGCATCGGCGCCTTCGAGCGTGGAGCGGACGTAGCGTTCGAGAGCGTCCGGATCGTCCGAGTCGAGACCCGCGAGCACGTCGGGCTCGAGGCCGTCCAGCCGCGCTCGACCTTGCCGGACTTCCTCGAGGAGCCGAAGCGCTTCACCCAGCACGTCCGGGCGCCCTCGGTGCTCTTCCACCGGGACCACCGGGTGGACCCGATCGGCCAGCACGACGACGTCGAGGACACCCAGAAGCTCGCGAAGCTCGCCCGCCAGCACCTCCACGTCTTCGTCGGCCCGCAGCTCCTGCCAGAGAGGACACGGACCTTCGAGCACGACGCGGACCATCCACTCCACGTCACTCCGCCCCGGCTCGTCCATCGGAGCCGCGCGCCACGCAGACTCGACATGGCGCTCCAGGCGGTCGAGGGAGTCCGATGTCTCCAGGTCTCCCACGACGATGGTTTCCCATCGGACCGGCGCCAGTGCGCGAAACGACACGACCGGATCGTCCCGGTTCGAGAGGTCCACGAGGAACGCGCCGCGGGGGCCCCGGTCGGTATGGGTGCGACCCTGAAGGTTTCCCGGGTAGGCGACCGGGGGATCCTCGGACAGGATGTGGCGCACGTGGACGTGTCCCAACGCCCAGTAGTCGTAGCCCGAGCGAACCAGGTAGCTCAGCTCCGATGGAGCGTAGGGATGGTGCTCGTCGGAGTCGGGGGAGGCGTGTACCTGGGTGTGCAGGAGCGCGACCTCCGGCAACGCTCCACTCGGGCGCGGAAGGAGACGTGACAGGTCGGACGTCTCGCGGCTGGTGGCGTGTCCCACCGTGACCACGAAGCCGACCGTCGTGCCGTCTCTCGAGCGGATGGCGACGCGACGGGGCGTGTCGTCTCCGGCCACGCAGACGTTGGACGGCCAGGAGAGGGCGCGTGGACCGGCGGACGCGGAGCCCGGGTCGTGATTGCCGGTGGCGTACACCATCGTGATGCCGTTGTCGCCCAGACGCTGCGCCTGCTCCATGAGGAAGCGCTCCGTCTGGAACGAGAGGCGCTCACCGTCGAAGAGATCACCTGCCACGAGGAAGGCGTGAACGTCTTCGCGAATCGCCAGGTCGACCGCACGGCGGAACGCCTCGCGTGATGCTTCTCGCAGGCGTTGGCGCACGGACGGGGAGCGCCCGGCGAACGAAGTATCGAGATGGACGTCTGCCACGTGCACGAAGCGCATGCGGCCAAAGTAGCCACAGCAACGTAGCGTGGGAATTCGCGGTCGGGTCCGGCCGGACCCGGCACCTGGTCCGCGGCAGGTCGAGACACCTACATCATTGCGCCGGTTTCCATATCTTACCTGGCTGGACTCTGAACCGATCGAGCGACGGACCGGCCGAGCCCTCCCTTCATCCAGTCGCAAGGGTTTTTCGTTCTGTCATGAGCGATACAACGGAAGCGGCGGTACGTCGGCTCCGTCAGGACTCTCCGACGGTCGATGCAGTCTGCCGCCAGATCGAGCGCCACGTCGATTCCTCCGAGGCGCGCCTGGCTGTCGACTTCGCCGAGATCTTCTTTTCCAAGGCTCCCGCCGAGCTGCTGCGCGAGCGGAGCACCGACGCGCTCACCCACATGGCTCTGGGGGCGTTCCGGTTCCTTCAGGAGAGCCGCGCCGATCGCGTCAACGTCTCGGTCTTGAACCCGGACGTCGACGACGAGGGGTGGTACGCGCCCGTGACGGTGCTGCGCACCGACATCTCGGAGCGGCCCTTCATCGTCGATACGATCCGCGAGTTCCTGCACGCGAACGATCTGGCGGTCGAGCACATCGTCTATCCGGTGCTCCACGTCGATCGGGACGCGGAGGGGCGCGTGACGGGCATCAGCCCTTCACACAACGGTGGCGACCGTGAGTCCCTCGTGCACTGCGAGGTCGTTCAGGTCACGGAGCCCGGGGCTCTCGAGCGTATCGAGCAGGACGTGCGGAGCTGTCTCGAGGACGTGGTGCGTGCCACGGACGACTTCGAGCCGATGATCGACGAGGTCAACGAAGTCGTCACCGAGCTCGCCGAACGTGCCAAGTCCCTCTACGATTGGCGCGAAGAGGTCGAGGAGATCGAGGCGTTCCTGCGCTGGCTGCGCGACGGTGCCTTCGTCTTCCTGGGGTACCGTGGATACGACATCATCGACGGCGAGAAGGGCCGGTCGGTCGTGGTCGAAGAGGGCTCGGGCCTGGGCGTCCTGAGCGACGAATCTCGCTCCGCGTTCTACCGTGCCACACCGCTCTCGACGATCGAGCCGGGGCTGCGGGACCTCGTCGAGCACGGTCCCATGCTCGTCATCAGCAAGACCAACGCCGAGTCCACGGTCCATCGCCGCGTTCGGATGGACTACATCGGCGTCAAGAAGCTCGCGCCGGACGGCGAGGTCGTCGGGGAGCACCGCTTCCAGGGGCTCTTCACGTCGAAGGCGTTCTCGGAGAACGCCGAGGACATCCCGATCCTGCGTCGCAAGCTGGCGTGGATCCTCGACGAGGCGGGTGTGCGCGAGGGCTCGCACGACTACAAGGAGATCATCACGATCTTCAACTCCCTGCCGAAAGAGGAGCTGTTCCTGGCCTCGGCGGAGGAGATCGGCGAGGACATCCGGACCGTCTTGACCTCGTACAACACGGCCGGGGTTCGAGTCACGCTTCGCGAGGACGCGCTGCAGCGCGGTATCTCGGTGATGGTGATTCTGCCCAAGGAGCGTTTCTCCGGAGACGTCCGCCGTGCCATCGAGCAGGCGCTGGTACGACGCTTCGAGGCCGAGGCGTTGAACTACCACCTCGCGCTCGGCGGGGGTGACCAGGCGCGGCTCCACTTCTATCTCAGGACGTCCGAGGACCGCGCGGACAAGGTGGAAGTGGCGGAGGTGGAGAAGCTGGTCGGCCGCATCATCCGAACGTGGGCCGATCGTGTTCGCGAAGGGCTGGAGCGGGTGCGTCCGACCGACGACGCCCGTCGGCTCGCACGGCGGTACGCCGACGCGATGAGCGCGGAGTACCAGGCGGCCACGGATCCCACGGTCGCGGTCGAGGACATCCTCACGCTCGAAGCGATGCGCGCGGACGACCGCACGATCTCCATCTCGTTGGGCAACCGTGGTGGCTCGGTCGCGGCACCGGGCACCGCCGCGGTGACGGAGGTCAAGCTCTTCCTGCGGGAGGAGCGGCTCGTGTTGTCGGACTTCATGCCGATCCTCGAGAACGCCGGGCTGCGCGTCATCGCGGTGAGCCCGTTCGAGATCGTGGACGGGCACCGCGGCGAGCGATTCACGATCTACGTCTTCGCTGTGCAGGACGGGGCGGGCGAGGTCGTCGACATCGATGCACGTGGCGACCTGCTCGCAGAGACGATTCTCGCCGCGCGGGCCGGCGACACCGTGAGCGACTCGCTGAACCGCCTCGTTCTGGCGGCGGGGCTCCACTGGCGTGAAGTCGCCGTGCTGAGGGCATACGCCGCCTACGCCTTCCAGATCGGGGCCGTCCCGAGTCGTTTGACGCTTCCTTCGGCGCTCGTGAAGTATCCTGGTATCGCCCGGGAGATCTTCGAGCTCTTCCGGGCACGGCACGAGCCCGGCGACGGCTCGTCCACGGAGGCACGGGAGGCTGCTGCGACGGATATCCGCGAGGCCTTCCTCGGCTCTCTCCGCAGCGTGGCGTTGCTTTCCGACGATCGCGCGTTGCGGCGCCTCGAGGAGCTGATCTCCGCCACGCTCCGGACGAACTACTACCGACATGGCGGCAGGACGCCCACGTTCCGGTCCGGAGGCGTGCCCTACATTTCGTTCAAGTTCTCGTGTGCGGACGTAGAGCTGCTGCACCGCACCCGCCTCGTCTTCGAGGTCTGGGTGCACTCGGCGCGCATGGAAGGTGTCCATCTGAGAGGCGCACGGGTGGCGCGCGGCGGTATCCGTTGGAGCGACCGGCCGGACGACTTCCGGACCGAGATCCTGGGCCTCGTGAAGACCCAGATGGTCAAGAATGCCGTCATCGTGCCGGGAGGGTCCAAAGGCGGCTTCGTCACGCGCAGATCGCTCACCGACCCCGAGGCGCGATTCCAGGAGGGCAGGGAGCAGTACGCTACGCTGATGCGTGGACTGCTCGACCTCACCGACAATCTGGATGCTTCGGGCCGGACGGTGCGTCCGGAGGGAGTCGTGTGCTGGGACGAGCCCGACCCCTATCTGGTCGTGGCGGCCGACAAAGGCACCGCGACGTTCTCGGATCTGGCCAACGGCGTATCCGCGGAGTACGGCTTCTGGCTGGGTGACGCATTCGCCTCCGGAGGCTCCCACGGCTACGACCACAAGGCCGTCGGCATCACGGCTCGGGGAGCCTGGGAATCGGTGAAGCGGCACTTCCGCGAGCTCGGCAAGGACATCCAGTCGGAGCCGTTCACGGTGGTGGGTGTCGGCGACATGAGCGGGGACGTCTTCGGCAACGGGATGCTGCTCTCTCGCCAGATCCGCCTCATCGCGGCGTTCGACCACCGCCACATCTTCATCGATCCGGATCCCGATCCGGCCGTTTCGTTCGCGGAGCGGGAGCGGATGTTCGGGATCGGACGCTCGAGCTGGGACGACTACGACCGCGGCGCCATGAGCGA
>JBJKRT010000043.1:0-12841 GCA_046704545.1 Longimicrobiales bacterium | reverse complement strand
CTAGCAGGTCGCTGAAAAAGGGGAGTACCTCGCGCGCATGGGGCTCTTGCTGCTCAGGCAAGGCACGACCCCCATGCGCCCAACGCGATGGAAGATATGATCGTACGTGATCCAGGGTTGGGGCGGCACAGCCCCATCTTCGTCGTTGGTTCGCCTCGACGTAGCTATGGCTATGCCTTCGGCGAACCGCCTAGAACCTGGGGCTGTGGCGCTCCCAACGCGGGGTGCTCCCCTTTTTCAGCGACCTGCTAGAGCCCCGCGACCGTGCAGTGCAGGAACGTGAGCTTGGCCGGTCCCCCGCCCGGCCCTCCTTCGGACGTGAGGGCGACCTCGCCCTTGCGGCCGATGCCGACCCCTTCTCCCTGGGGCTCGCGCAGGGGACGCAGGTCGAAGTGTCCTCCAGCGATGTGGGCCAGAGTGTCTCCGCTCAGGCGATAGAAGTCGAGCGCCGTGTATGTCCGGATCGCCATGACGGCGCCCGTCGGGGAGACCGCTCCACCCGTGACCTGGTACGGGAAGATCCTCGGTTCCTTCGTGAGATCCTGCACCTTCTGGAGCATCACGGTGTCGGGCCGGAGCGGGAGCGGATACCGGTAGACGGTCACCGGCTCGTTGCGTCCCTTGGTGACGACCAGGATGCGCCCACCCGGGAGCACGAGGAGCGCCTCGGTGTCGCGCGGTCCGTTCGGAAAGCGAACCGGAAAGGACTCCGGGTGCAGCGTGTCGGGGTGGGCCGGATCCGGCTCGGGCACCCTGAGGATCTGCCCGCCCCGGTGCAGCTCGTAGTTGTCGCCGAGGTCCTCCAGGTAGAGGCAGGAGCCGCCGCCGGGGCACGCGGCCAGGTTGATGTCCTCCCAGTCGGTGAGCTTCCGATCCAGCGGAAAGCGCGCGACGATGGCCCCCGTGTCGTCGATCGCGTACAGCGTGTGCGCGCCATCGTCCTTGTGCGTCCACAGGATGCCCGGATGGTCCAGGCTCACCGCCACGCCGCTGCTCTCCACGAGCGCGCGGGGGAGGTCCATGCTCCTCGTCGTCGCGCGGCACGGCGCGCCGGACGTGGCCGAGGGTTCGCACGCCGCCAGCAGCACCACGAGAGAAAGAACGCACGACCGCCTGGTGTACGACCAGCCGCCGGACGGCATGATGCCGCCGGCGGCTGTCGTATCGTCCGAAGTCGTGCTCGTCGTCAATTCTGCTTCAGCTTCGCGCGGATGTCCGCCGGGACGCCGGCCTTGTTGACCATGAAGAGGTCGAACTTGGCGCGCAGGTAGTTCTCGGACATGTAGATGTAGCCGTGGTAGGGTCCCACGTCGCCCCAGGAGTTCTTGACCTTGTAGTAGGTCGTGCCGTTCTCGTCCTTGGCGATGCCCACGATGTGCATGGTGTGGTCGTCCGTCGTCGTCCAACGGTCCCACCCCTGTTGGCGATCGTCCTGGGTGATGGTCTTGCCCTCCTCCCAGGTGGCGTAGCCGGCGCCCTGGTCGAACGACTTCTCGCTCACGTCCGCGCCGATCGCGACCGTGTACCCGCTCTCGATGGCGTGACGCAGGATCCGCATCGCGTCGTCGAGGGGCACGTTCCACGTGCGGTCGTAGTGCGACCAGTTGTCCGGCGTCTCGAGCGCGGCCTGCGTCCAATAGGGGTGGGTCTCGAACGACATGAACTCGACGTAGTTCGAGGGATCGATACCGAGCTGGTGCGCATACTCCTTCGGCGTCGTCCACTTGCCGTCGATCTCGAAGCTGTCGGGCATCGGCCCGAGGTACGCGTTCAAGATCGCGTCGAAGCCCTTCTTCCACTTGGGCGACGGCCCGGGCCGGGTCTTGAGCACCGCGCCCAGATCGGCCTGCAGCACGTTTTGAAGCTCGGTGTGGTCGTAATGCGTTTCGTACGGCCAGAGACCCGTGAAGTCACGGTTGGGAACGATGCCGTACTGGGCGATCGCCTTGAGAACATCGTGGCTGAGGCCTCCGGGCCCGAACGTGTTGTTGCCGTGCATGCGGTAGTACTCGTCGGCCTTCTCCCGGTACACGTGGTCCACGATGTACATCTCGGAGAGGTCGTGGTCTCCCTTGCCCATCCTCAGGAGCTCGGACTCGAGCATGCTCAGGGTCGCGAAGTCCCAGCAGGTGCCGGTCATCGCCTGGTTCTTGACCGACGTCGCGGGCAGGACCTTCACGTCCGTGAACGTCTTGTGCGGCTTCTCCTGCTTGGCGGCCTCCTGGGCGCGGAGCGCCGTGGGCAGGAGGAGGGCCAGCGTCAGCAGAAGGGATACGATCGGGCTGTAGCGGTGGAGGGATTGCCTGCTCGTCATGGAGCGCTCACCTCTGCCCGGACAGAGGCCCGGGCGCTGGGCCGGCGGGTCCTCTCGGCACGCCGGCTTCGGACTTGGGGATGGCCCCCGCCGCGCTCCCGCCAAACGTCGGCCTGGGGTCCCGAACTCGGCGGAAATGTAGCAGGTCCGTAAAAGAGGGAAGTAGCCCGTGTCGCGACCCGAGCCCTGCCGCGATGATTCCGATGTCGGGATCCGTAGGGAGGTCGGGAGCCCACTGGACGGAGGCCAACATGACAGTCCTGCGACGCCGAAACCGACGCGCAGCCGCGCCAGGCAAGCCGAAACGCCGGGAGGCCTACGGGCGGGTGGCGGAGTTGCTCGGCGGCGAGCTCCACGAGGGAAAGCGCTCGAGCCAGGACCGGGTGATGTTCGCCCGCGGACCCTGGCAGCTGTGGCTGGACAGCTACACCGTGAGTACGGGTCAGGTCACGGTCACATACACCCGCGTGCGGGCGTACTTCCGCGGCTGGAGAGAATTCAGGGTGTCGGTGCGGGGCAGGAACTGGCTGGACCGGCTGCTCGCCAGGATAGGATTCGGGCGGAAGCGCTTGTCGGTGGACCCACGCCTGTACGAGCGCCGCGTCCTCAAAGGCCGGCCCGAGCGGAGCGTTCCGTTGCTGTTCGGCGACGACCGTCTGGTCGAAGCGGTCCTGGCGCTTCCTTCTGGGCGGCTCTACGTGAAGCGGCCCTCACGGAAGAGCCGCAAACGCTTCGGCGAGGATGCCGGTGTGGTGGTATGCGAGACCTCGGGCGTCGTGACCGACGTGGAACGCCTGGCCGCCATGGTGGACGCGGTGGACCGGATGCTCGAAGCCCTGGAGCGCATCGGGGAGGCCCGCCGTGAGCGCCTGCCCGACGTCTAGACCTGCGAGCGCCGCTACGCTCCTTGTCCGGTCGCCTTCTGGTAGACCTCGTTCAGAACCTTCTCGAACATGTCGGTCGGGAGCGCTCCCGGGAGCGGAGGATAGCCCAGGATGAAGAACGTCGGGGTGCCACGCACGCCGAGCTGATTCGCCAACCGTCCACTTTCGGCGATCTTCGGTGCCGGCCGGTCCTGAGAGACGCAGCCGTCGAAGCGCTGTAGATCGAGCCCCGCTTCGCGCGCCCAGCCCCGGATGACCTCCTCGGCATTGGAGGCCCTCTTCCACGTCCTCTGATCCTGCCAGAGCCTGGTCTCCAGGGCCTCGAACGCGTCGGGGCCCTGATCGAGGGCGCATTCCGCCGCCTTCGTCGCCGCGTCCGAATGCTCGAACATCCCGGTCACGAAGGGGATGAACTTCCAACGGACCTTGCCCGTCTCGATGAACTTCTTGCGCAGGACCGGCCACGTCTCGAGGTGGAACTTCCGGCAGTAGCCGCATCCGAAGTCGGACATCTCGACCACCCTCACGGGCGCCTTCGCGCTGCCCACGTCGTAGCCGAGCGAGGCGACGTCCACACGGTCCGACTGCGCGGGCGTCGCCGGAGCGGTGGAGGCGGGCACGTCGCTGGACGGTCCATCCGAGCGGGCGGGGTCGCCTCCGGCCTTGCTCGAGCAGGCGGCGACCGTCGCCGTGCACAGGAGCGTGAGGACCTGGATGGAGGCACGGCGCCCTTGGCCGGCGGCTCTCGAGAGGCGTTCGATCGTCATGGTGTCTTCAAGTTGATGAGTTGTCCGAGTCCGGCCAGCGTACGCCCGAGCGCGGCGAAGCTTCCGGTGATCATCGCGATCCCTACCACGGCCAGAAGGATGCCGGCGCCTTTCTGGATCGGCCCGATCCAGCGCCGCACACGCTGGGTACCCGCAAGAAACCAGTTGAAGGCCACGGACGCCAGGATGAAGGGGAGCCCCAGCCCGATTGCGTAGGTGGCGAGGAGCAGCGTTCCGCGCACGGTCGTCGTACCGAGGCCCACGTAGAGCAGGATCGAGGCGAGGATCGGCCCGATGCACGGAGTCCACCCCGCGCCGAACGCCACGCCGACGAGCAGCGAGCCGAACGGACCGGTCGGGCGGTCCGAGAGGTGGACGCGGATCTCCCGTGCCAGCGCCGGCACGGGAAGCAGGCCCGCGAGGTACAGGCCGAACACGATCAGCAGGAGGCCACCGAAACGGTTGATCCACGGAAGTGCGTGGGCGAGCGTTCGCCCCGCCGCGGTGGCTGCCCAGCCCATCGTCATGAAGACCAGTGCGAAGCCCAGCACGAAGAGCGTCGAGTGCAGCACCGCGGCCCGGCGTGCGGCGCCTGATCCCCCGTCCCTGAGCTCGTCGAGCGTCATGCCCGAGACGAACGCCACGTAGCTGGGCACCACCGGCAGCACGCACGGAGAAAGGAACGAGAGGACTCCCGCGCCGAACGCGAGCCAGAACGAGACCTGAACCTGCACGAGTCCCTCCTACAGCGTGAAGTCGGTGAGGAGGCGCTTCTCGGTCTCGCCGAGTCTGGCTTGCACCTCCACGTGGGGCTCGAGTCCGCTTCCGGAGAGCTTCTCGCGGAGAAGCTGGTCGAGCTGGAAGAGCCCCGCGGAATTGGACATCTCCACCGTCACGAGGATGGGGCGCTCACGTCCGCGCTCGAGAATCACGCCCTCGATGGCCGCGGCGGAGACCGAGTGGATGGAGGTCGAGCCCGCCGAGAACGGGATGCGCGAACGGCCTTTGGCCATGTCGAGCGCGTCGGCGATGCGGACCACACCGGCCTCGAGGGTCAGCGGCTTGCCGCCCGCACGGTGGGAGATGATGGCGTGGAGCACCTCGGACCTGACGATCGCGGCGTGTCGCTCGTCGTACAGCTCGGGAAGGAGGCCACGCAGCTTGTCCTGGGCGACGAAGAGGCTGAAGCCTTCATGATCCGAGCGGTGGATGGACATGCCCAGGTCGTGCATGAGCGCGGCCAGCGCCACCACCACCTCGGCGTCGTGCGGGCTCATGTCGTAGTGTCGGACGATCGACGCCTCCACGCCCGCGTCCATCAGGAGGCGCAGCATCCGCACCGCGAGGTTCATGACGATCTTCACGTGGACGGGGCCGTGGTCGGTCATCCGCAGCCGCTCCATGGCGTTGACGTTGGCGGCGGTCCAGAGCGCGTAGAGATCGTCGTCGGCGTTCACCAGCTCCATCACGCGGTGCAGCGTGGGGTTGTGGCGATCCGGCACGGTCATCTCGATCCGGCGAGCGAAGCGCTCGTCCAATCCCCGATCGAGAGGCTCGGCTTCGGTCTCGATCGGTCCTGCCTCGTCGCTCACAGCGCTTCCTCCCAGTCTTCGACCCTTTCGGCGCCGTCGAGAACCACGACGGTTCCGGAGATGCGGTCGTGAATCGCCTGTCGATTCGCGTCCCAGAACACCTGCGCGAAGCCGAGCAGCCCCGTAGCGAGGCCGGCGGCATATCCGCCTGCTCGATCGAACGCCGCCCACCAGGTGATCGGGAGTCCGTCGAGCCGCAGGATGCGGATGCCCATGAGGCGCTTGCCGACCGTCTGTCCCTTCCACCACGAGACCAGCACGGTCATGTACATCGTACCCCATCCGAAGCCGAATCCCAGCTCGTTGAGCGCGTCCTTCAGCCAGTTGAAGAAGCCCGAGTTCTTCGCTTGCTCGCGCTCCTTCTTGATGGCGTCGAGCGCCTGCTTGTTCACCTGGTTGAGCGCCTCGAGGTCCGCCACGTGCTCCTGGAGGCGATGTAGGGTGTCGGCGACGAGCGGATCCTGAAGTCGGACGGTGAGTGAGTCGTTCGTGGCGGCCGTCGAGGGTGGCGCGACCGCCTCGGCCAGCACGCGGTTCAGCAAGCTGTCGGCGTGGTCGCTCCAGGCGGCGTCCTGCGGTACCGCACCCAGGACCAGATCGCGCACGTCGGAGGACGTCATGCCGGCGTCTCTCGCACGCCGGGCCAGCTTGCTCATGGCCTCCTCGGCCGCCGAGTCCGTGCGGGCACTTCGGAGATCGCGGTAGGCGCCCACGCCTGCGAGAAAATCTCCGAGGTTCACGTTGGCGTCGACGCCCTGCTCTCTCAGTCGGGCCTGGACAACCGGCGACGCGGTGCCGACATGCCGTTTGACGATCATGCTCCCTGCGACGGCGATCGTGATGCCGGCGATGATCAGTCCGAGGCACCCGACGCTCAGCCGCATTGCGCGGTTGAAGACGCTCCCGCGAACCGGGGTGCGTTTGATTCCGGCCCGGATGAACAGGGCCGCCGCGACCACGCCGAGAAGCAGGGGCACGCTTTTGGTCGCGGCCGTGATCAGGCCGATGACCGCGAGATCGATCAGGATCGCCACGAGGCGTTTGCCCGGTGGCGCCAGCGGCGTGCCCAGAAGATCCGGCGACACCTCGAACGCGTCGGGCGTGATGATGCTGCGCGGGTCTCTGAGCCTCGGGCGCGTGGGCATGTGGATCCTGTCTCCCGCCGGGAGCTCCCCTACCGACGCCTCGCCCAGAACACGAGCGCGAGCCCGGCCGCGGCTCCAAGAAGCGCTCCACCCACGATCGTGCGCGCCCGTGCCGAGGACTCCGCCGCGATGGCGGCCTCCTCGTCCGACGGGAGCTCGATGGCGGCATCCGCTCCGTAGGCGTCCGCTTCGTCCTCCTCACCCTCCCATCCGCACGACGCACACGCCACGACGCCGCGATCGCGCGCAGTCCGGTTGGGGTAGGCGAGCTCCTCGCCACAGTCGGGGCAGGCGCGAGCGGTCGGCCGTGGGCGGATCATGTCGTAGAGGACGCTCTTGGAGACGTCCAGCTCCTCGGCGATCTGGTTCACGCTCAGGTCCGAGCTCCAGTAGAGCTCATCGGCTTTCGCACGGATTGCGCGATCGGCGTCCTGGCCGTCCATCGTATACCTGCCGGCGTTGACTTGACCCTTCGTCCCACACTGGACAACATAGCGGAGCACACCCCGTCCCGCACAGCGAAGTCGGCCGTGGGACGGGACTTTTTTCTTTGTCGCCCGCCGATAGGCAGCCTCCATGGACATTCCCGCTCCGCACGGACGCCTCGAAGCCCTGCTGCGCGAGCCGGAGGGGGCGCCGCGGGGGGCGGCCGTGATGTGCCACCCCCACCCCATCCACGGCGGCACCATGCACACCAAGGCGGTCTATCGGGCCGCCCAGGCGCTCAACGAAGCGGGTCTGGTCGTGCTTCGGTTCAACTTTCGGGGCGTAGGCAGGAGCACGGGGAGCTACGAGGAAGGCATCGGGGAGCGCGAGGACGTACAGGTGGCGTTGGACTGGCTCGAGGAGCGATATCCCGAGCTCCCGCTCATCGTGGGTGGCTTCTCGTTCGGATCGATGGTGGGGCTCTCGTGGGGAGCCGAAGACGCGCGGGTCGCCGGCCTCATGGGACTCGGGCTGCCCGTGGAGATGGAGCGCTACGAGTTCGATTATCTTGCGGAAGTGAAGAAGCCGGTGCTGGTGGTACAGGGGGAGCGCGATCAGTTCGGAGCGGCGGCGGAGGTCGCGAAGGTCGTCGGGGCCATGGGCGACCATATCACGTTCGTCCGAATCGCCGGGGCCGATCACTTCTTCACCGATCGGTTGGATGAACTGCGGGCGGCGATCCGGGGGTACTACGCCACCGGCCCGGGGGCGAAGATCCTGCTCGGGGTCTGACGCTGACGGAGGAGGTCCATGCGTAGCAGGGAGCGGGTACTCCAGAGCCTGGAAAGCGTCTATCGCGACGCGTTCAAGGGGGCCGAGGAGCGCGGAGACCGGGAGACGATGGGCCGCCTGGATCTCGAGTACCAGCGCGACCAGCTGCATCTCGAGGTCCTCATGGACATCCGCGACCTCCTCGGCCGCGCCAACGAGTCGTCCGCGGATCGCGAGCGAGACAAGGAGCCCTCCCTGCTCGAGCGAGCGCAGAAGCTGCGCAAGCTGACCAAGCTGAGGTAGCCGCCGTGAAGCTCTACACACGTACGGGCGACTCCGGCGAGACCGCCCTGTTCGGAGGCCGTCGGGTGTCCAAAGCCGACCTTCGGGTCGATGCCTACGGCACGGTGGACGAGCTGAACGCCGTGCTCGGCTGGGCGCTCACGCAGATTCGGGACGAGGAGGTGCGCGGCCGGCTGGAGGCGCTGCAGCACGACCTGTTCGCACTGGGCGCGGACCTGTCCACCCCGCCACCCACGGAAGGGCGCAGACGTCCCGAGACGCCCTCGCTGCCCCTCGCCAGGGTGGACGAGATGGAGGCGTGGATCGACGCGGCCGAGCGGGAGCTGCCTCCCTTGAAGGCGTTCGTGCTTCCGGGAGGCACGCCCGGAGGCGCGGCATTGCACGTGACCCGCACGGTGTGTCGGCGTGCCGAGAGGGCGGTCGTCGGTCTGGCGGCCCGAGAGGCCGTGACCGACGGAGTGCTCCGCTATCTGAACCGGCTCTCCGACCTTCTGTTCGCGTACGCGCGCCTGGAGAACCACAGGGCCGGCTCCGGCGATGTGGAGTGGCGCAAGGACAAGGCGTGATCCGCCTCACGTTTCGACGGGAGCCTCGCCGGGGCGACGTGATTCGCGGCGACGTCCGCGTGCCCGAAGGGCCCCCGCCTCGCAGCGCCGTCGTCGTCGCGCACGGATTCAAGGGCTTCAAGGACTGGGGGTTCTTTCCGTTCGTGTGTGACGCGCTGGCGGCGGCGGGCCATGCCGTGGTTTCGTTCAATTTCTCGCGCAACGGCGTGGGTGATGACGGGACCACGTTCACCGAGCTCGATCGTTTCGCCTCCAATACCCTGTCACTCGAGCAGGACGAGCTCCGGTCCGTGCTCACCGAGGTCCTGGAGGGCGACCTGGTGCCGAGGCGCCCCCGACGGGTGGGGCTGCTCGGACACAGTCGCGGGGGAGGCCAGGCCGTCCTGGCGGCGGCGGAGGAGACGCGCCTCGCCGCGCTCGTCACATGGGCAGCGGTTTCGACGTTCGATCGGTGGAGCGCGGAGACTCGGGAGGAATGGCGGCGTGAGGGCCGCCTGTGGATCCTGAATCAGAGAACGGGCCAGCAGATGCCGCTCGACGTCGTTCTGCTCGAGGACTTCGAGCAGAACAGGGAGCGCCTCGACGTCCCTTCGGCGGCCGGCCGGGTCACGGCTCCTTGGCTCATCGTGCACGGCGAGGAGGACCTCACCGTACCACCGGACGAGGCCCGAGCGCTCGCACGCGCCGCACCTCGAGCCCGCTTGACCTACGTGGAGGGGGCCGGCCACACGTTCGAAGCCCGTCACCCGTTCGAGGGGGCTCCGGCACAGCTCCGCGAAGCGATGGACGCGACGCTCGCCCACTTCGAGCGGCATCTGGAGCCCTGAGTGCATCCGGAGCCTGGGGTGTGAGCGCTGCCGAAGACCGGGCCAGGGCGATGGCCGCCAGCCTGGCCCGCACCCTCCGCTCGCGCGGGATGGATTCCGAGGGGCTGTCGCTTCTCGGTAGCGCACACGCGCTCGCGATGCAGCCACGGCTCAGGTTGCTGCACGACGACCGGCATCCGGTGCTGCTGCATCCCGGGCACACGGTGCTCGTGCTCGTGCACGATGTCGATCTCGAGGATGCTCGGTTGCTGGCCGCCGCCGCCGCTACGGAATCGGAGGACGACGAGCTCCGCGTTCCGCTGGAGAGCGTGCGAGCGCACCTCGGAGACGAAGTGGCCGCCGTGGTGGCGGCCGTTCCCCGGGCGAGGTCGGAAACGCTCGCCGAAGAGCTCGTGACCGCGCCCCGGGAGGTGCGGCTGATCGCGCTGGCCGAACGGCTCGACCACCTGCGGCACGCGCACATGCGCTCGGACGTTCATTGGGGCTGGACGGCGCACAGGCAGGCGACCCAGGTGTACCTTCCCGTCGCCGAGCGCACGGACGGACGGCTCGCCGGCCGATACCGCTACTGGTGCCGGAAGTTCGAAGGGAAGTTCGCTCCGCCCCGGTAGCCGCCGCGCCCATGGGCCGATGGCGGAGATCCGGCCCTCGATGCGGGGAGCGACGTGAGGCGTGCGGCCAGGGTGCACAAGCCGTCTTGCCAGCGTGCTGGCCTTATGTTACACCTTCGGTCCGCCTGCATCAGGGGCGGCCGAAAGAGGACCTGTCCGGGAGAATACATGACGTACATCATCGCCGAGCCCTGCATCGACGTGAAAGATGGGAGCTGCGTCGAGGTGTGCCCCGTGGATTGCATCTACGAAGGGGGCGATCAGTTCTACATCCACCCCGACGAATGCATCGACTGTGGGGCCTGCGAGCCGGAATGTCCGGTACAGGCCATCTTCCCGGACACGGACGTCCCGGTGGAGTGGACCACCTTCATCGAGAAGAACAGGGACCACTTCGAGTAAGCGGCCCATGTGAGCTGGAGAGCCATGTCCAGCGAGACCCAGGGTGGGCAGCCGCTGAGCCAGACGCGCCAGGTGACCATCGACGCGCTGTGCGAGCACTTCGCCAACGACGCCATGGGTATGGAGGAGTTCGAGCGTCGCGTCGACGTCGCACATCGAGCCACGACCGCCGAGCAGCTCAAGGATCTCCTTCGTGACCTTCCGGGCGGCAACGTCCCTGCCGTTGCCGAGACCCCCGCGACGTCTCCGACCACCCGGCACCTCACCGTCGCGCGTGCCGACCAGGTCAAGGACCAGGCCTTCGTGGTCGCGGTCTTCGGAGGGAGCTCACGGCGCGGCCGCTGGGCGCCTGCCAGGAACAACTACTCCGTGGCGGTCTTCGGCGGCACCGAGCTGGACTTCCGGGAGGCCGTTCTCGCGCCCGGCGTGACCGAGCTCCGTGTATTCGCCCTGTGGGGCGGCGTGAAGATCATCGTTCCTCCGGAGCTCAACGTGGAGAGTCACGGCCTGGCATTGTTCGGCGGCTTCGACCACGGAGGATCCGAAAGCGGCGTTCCCGATCCGAGCGCTCCGACGCTCAGGATTACGGGTGTCGCGTGGATGGGCGGCGTCGAGATCTCGGTGCGACTTCCGGGAGAGAGCTCGCGGGACGCCCGCCGGCGGCACCGCGAGCGCCGCCGGGAGCTTCGCAGGGAGCGGCACGGAAGGGCACGCGGACGTCACCACCGCGAGGGCCTCCCGCCCTCTCCGGACGAGGAGGAGTAGGGATGGCGCAGGAGCACCGCGAAGTTGCGCTCGTGTCGGTGTCACTCGACCTCGGAGCCGGGCGACGAGGCGTGGACATGGGTCCCTCCGCGCTTCGGATCGCCGGCCTCACCGAGATGGTGGCGGAGCTGGGCTACGAGGTCCATGAAGGCGGTCACGTCACCGCCGGAGGATTCGAGACCACCGAGCAGGGCGAGACCGGCGCTCGATTCCTGCACGAGATCGCGAACGTGTGCCGGCGTACGGGGGCCCTCGTCTCCGACGTGCTCGGTCGTGGCTGTCTCCCGCTCGTGGTGGGTGGCGACCACTCCATGGCGATCGGGTCGGTGTCGGCCGTGTCGCGACACTACCGTGCGCAGGGCGAGTCGATCGGCCTGATCTGGGTCGACGCGCATGCCGACATGAACACGCCGGAGACCACGCCGAGCGGTAACATCCACGGCATGCCGCTGGCCGTGCTCATGGGCCACGGCGCCGAGGATCTCGTCGGGCTGGCCGGTGACGTGCCTGCCGTCGACCCGGAGCACGTCGCGATTCTGGGGCTGCGGGACGTGGACGAGGGAGAGCGTGCGCTCATCCGGTCGCTGGGTGTGCGCGCCTTCACCATGTCCGAGATCGACGAGCGGGGAGCGGCGTCGTGCATGGACGAGGCGCTCGAGCGCGTGAATGCCGGGACCGCGGGCTTCCACCTTTCCTTCGATCTGGACTCGCTCGATCCGCGTCACGCACCGGGCGTCGGCACGCCGGTGCGGGGTGGCCTTACCTTCCGCGAGGGGCACCTGATCTGCGAGAAGGCGGCTCGCTCCGGGCGTCTGGTTGGGCTCGAGGTCGTCGAGCTCAACCCGGTTCTCGACGACCGGAACCATACGGCCCTTCTGGCGGTTGGACTCATGGCCTCCGCCCTGGGAAAGGCGATTCTCTGAGGGCTCGACTCCCGGGCGGGCCTCACTCCACTCCGCTCGTCACTTCGTGTCGGCGGACCGCAGACCCTCCACCCGACCAACGATGACCAACCAACACACCCCGTCCAGGGTTTCCCACGTGTTTCTCAACGTCCTGCGGATCGTCACGGGACTGATGTTCATGCAGCACGGTGCCCAGAAGCTCCTGGGCGTATTCGGATTCTCACATCCGGTCGCGCTCTTCAGCCTGTTCGGCCTCGCCGGCGTGCTCGAGTTCTACGGCGGCCTGCTCATCGTCCTGGGGCTCTTCACGCGTCCCGTGGCCTTCGTGCTGGCCGGCGAGATGGCCGTCGCCTACTTCCGCGCACACTTCCCCGCGAGTTGGATCCCGATCGTGAATCACGGGGAGCTCGCGGTCCTCTACTGCTACATCTACCTCTATTTGGCCGCCAATGGGGGTGGGGCGTTCAGCATCGACGGCTGGCTCGCGAAGCGGCGCCGGCTCAAGGCCGTCGTGGAAGGCTGAAGAAAGGCCGGCGTCGCGGCATGCCGCGACGCCGGGCCGT
>JBJKRT010000042.1:0-14634 GCA_046704545.1 Longimicrobiales bacterium | reverse complement strand
GCGCTGAACGGATACCGCGGCGAGTCCGAGCGCACCTGCTTCCTCGGCACGCCGAACGAGCGGCAGCGCACCACGTTCGAGCTCATGCGCGAGGCACAGCTCGCAGGACTCGAGGCGCTCAAGCCCGGCGTTCCCATGAAGTCCGTGGACGAGGCGTCGCGGCGGGTGTTCCAGAAGGCCGGCCTCGGCGAGTATTTCCTGCACCGCACGGGCCACGGCCTCGGCCTCTCGGTGCACGAGCCCCCGTTCCTGCGCTTCGACGAGGAAGCGCTCGTCGAGGAGGGGATGGTCTTCACGATCGAGCCGGCGGTCTTCATCCCGGGGCTCGGCGGGTTCCGCCATTCCGACACCGCGATCGTGACGGCCACCGGCAACCGGATCACGACCGAGCACCCCAACGATCTCGAGAGCATGACGTTCTGAGCAGAGACGGGGCGACGCACCGGGGAGACGCGGGGCGCCGCCGACAGGAGAGGCGGGTTCATGGCGAAAGCGAGTGAAGGCGGCGACCGGTCGCGACGGGAGTTCCTGAAGGGGCTGGGAGCGGTTCCGGCCCTGGCGCTCGTAGGCGGACGGGGCCTCCTGAGCCCCGCGGACGGTGCGGCCGGCGGCGACGGTCCCGGACGCACGTCCGAGGCGGTCCCGCTGCGCACCGCCCCCGTCCCCCCGCCCGAGCGCAAGCTCGTGGGCATCCAGATCGGTGGACGCTCGTTCGTGGACGAGGGCGTGGACGGCTGCCTGGACACGCTCCAGCAGAAGGGCGGCGTCAACGCGCTCTGCTCGACCGTGTTCACGTACGGGACAGGGCTCGCGGGCAGGCAGGCGCCTCCGCGCCCGCTCCCGGACCACGGCGGCCAGAAATACCTGAAGATCCACGGGGGGTGCTATACGGCCGTGCATCCCGAGTTCTACGCCGACTCTCCGATCCGGCCCGAAGACCTGAGGGCACCCGATCTGGGCAAGTTCGACATCCTCGCCGACGTGACGGCCAAGGCGAAGGCGCGGGGCATCGAGACCTACGCGCTCTTCGAGGAGGTCTACAACCCGAAGCTCATCCCGAACTTCGAGAAGATCTCCGAGGTTGACGTGTACGGCCGCCTCGGCCCGAGCACGTGCCTCAACAACCCCGGCGCCCGGGCCTTCCTGACCTCGATGGTCTCGGACTGGATGACGAGCAACGAGCTCGACGGCCTCATGTGGGAGTCCGAGCGGCAGGGCCCGCTCAACAACATGATCGGCGCGCACGGAGGCAGCGTGCGCCGGCGCATGCACGCAAACTGCTTCTGCCACTACTGCACCGAGAAGGCGCGCGCCCAGGGGATCGACGTGGCCCGGGCGAAGCAGGGCTACATCGCGCTCGACGAGTTCATGAAGCGCACGCTGGCCGGAGACCCCGAGACGGACGGGACGTTCATCTCGTTCTGGCGCCTGCTCGTCGAATACCCGGAGATCATGGCGTGGCACCGCTTCTGGTTCCACAGCCAGGAAGAGGCCTACGGCCTGATCTACGGGACCGCCAAGAGCATCAATCCCCGTGCGCGGGTAGGCTGGCATCTCATGTACTACGTGACGCTCAGCCCCTTCTTCATGGCCGACGAGAAGTACGCGCGCCTGGCCCGCAACGCGGACTTCATCAAGCCGGCCACCTACAACAACTGCGGCGGCCCACGCTTCGCCGCATTCATCCGCAACGTCCAGTCGACCATCTTCCGGGACATGCCACCGGACGAGGTCCTCGAGATGCATTACCGGTGGCTCCACTGGACGGGCGAGGCGACGCTGGAGAAGCTGCCCACGGCCGGACTTTCAGCCCACTACGTCGCACACGAGTACACGCGCGCCGCCACCGACGTGAACGGAGAGATCCCGATCTATCCCGGCATCGACATCGACATCCCCACCCGCCCGGATGAGAAGCAGACGAGGCCCGAAGACGTCAAGGCGACCACGCTCGCGGCGTTCCGCGCAGGTGCGCCCGGCGTGGTCCTCAGCCGCAAGTACGCGGAGATGAGGCTCGCCAACCTGGCCGGGGCCGGAGCGGCGCTGAAGGAGCTCGGATACGTCTGAGGTGAAGGCGCAGTAAGCCCCCCCTTCACCTCATCCGTCGGCCGGCAACCGCACGACGACGCGTGCGCCTCCCTCGGGCCGGTTGGCCGCGGAAACACGCCCGCCGTGCGCTTCGGCGACGGCCTGCACGATCGCGAGCCCCAGCCCCGTCCCGGACTCGGGCGTGCCGTGCTGGCGTGCGGCGTCGTCGCGGTAGAAACGCCGAAACGCCTGCTCGGGATCGTCGAACCCCGGTCCGGTATCCTCGACCTGTAGGACGACGTCCGCCCCGTCACGCCCGGTGCGCACCACCACGTGGCCCCCCGCCGGCGTGAACTTGATCGCGTTGTCCGTGAGGTTCCACGCGATCTGCCCCAGCATGCCCGCGTCCACCGAAGCGGCGAGGCCCCGCCCCACGTCGAGCTCCAGCGCGACCCCCTTCCCTTCCGCCACCCCGCGCAGCCGCTCGAGGACGCTGCCAATCGCTTCGGCTACATCCACGCGCTCCTTCCGAGGCTGAAGCGCTCCCGAATCCGAGCGTGCGAGCACGAGCAGATCTTCGGTGATGCGCGACAGGCGGACCACCTCCTCGAGCGTGCTGCCGAGCACCTCGCGGTACTCACCGGCGGTTCGCTCCCGCCGGAGCGCCAGATCGAGCTCTCCTCTCATGGCCGTCAGCGGCGAGCGCAACTCGTGGCTGGCGTCCGCCGTGAAGCGCCTCTGCGCCTCGAACGCGCCGTGGATACGCTCGAGCATCGTGTTCAGCACTTCGACCAGCCGGTGGTACTCGCGCACCCCGGCGTAGGCGCGGATGCGCCGGTCCAACGACCCGGCCCGGATCTCCTCGGCCTGGTCGATCACCTCGTAGACGGGCCGCATGGCGCGGTCGGCCAGCCAGGCCGCGCCCAGAAAGGCGGCCGCCGACATCGTGACGATCAGCAGCCCGAAGAACATCAGCACGCGCTCCAGCATCTGGTTGCGTGCCGTGAGCGGGGCCGCGACCTGGAGCACATGACGGTGGTGCAGAGGGCCGAGGCGCTCCAGCGGATAGTAGAGCGTGCGGATCGCCATTCCGTTCCAGGTCGTCTCGTCCCAGAGGAGGTGTCCCGCGGCGGCACGCTTCAGGTCCTGCTCGTCCAACGGGAGATCCGACGTCATGTACTGGTTGCGCAGGAGGCTCACGCCATCGGAACGCCAGACTTCCGCGTAGCGGATGACGTCCTTGAGCGACGAGGCTTCCTGGGGCGTGAGCTCCCATTCGTGGAAGTGCATCTCCCCGCCCGGGGCCGAGGTCAGCGAGGAGGCCTGGATCTGAGCCACGCTCAGAATCGAGGCGTCCAACTCCCGGTCGAGCATGGAGCGGAGCGTGAAGTACGTCACCGCCGCGATGGCGCCGAGCCCGACGGCCACGGTCAAGCTCGCCCGCCAGGCGAGATCGAGTCGGAACGAGCGTCGGCTCACTCCGGGCCGTCCTTGCGCAGGATGTAGCCCACGCCGCGCACGGTGTAGAGCAGCTCACCCTCACCGGCGTCGCGCAGCTTGCGACGAAGATGCCCGACGTGCACGTCGACGACGTTGCTCATCGGGTCGAAGTGGAGGTCCCACACCTTCTCGAGCAGCTCCGTACGGCGTACCACCCGCTCGGGCTTGAGCATCATGTATTCCAGGAGCTGGAACTCCTTGGGCGTGAGGTCGAGCGCGCGACCTCCGCGCGACGCGGTGTGCGACACGCGATCGAGCTCCACGTCGTCGTAGAGCAGGCGGTCCGGACGCGCCGCACCGCCCCGCCGCAACAGGGCCCGGATACGCGCCAGCAGCTCGTCGAACCCGAACGGCTTGGTCAGGTAGTCGTCGGCGCCGGCGTCGAGCCCGAGCACGATGTCCTCGCTCGCATCCCGGGCGGTCAGCATGAGAACGGGCACGGCCTTCTCCGCCGCGCGCAGCTCGTGGACGATCTCCAGGCCCGACCGGCCGGGCAGCATCACGTCGAGCAGGAGCAGGTCGTACTCGTAGACGCGTGCCTTCATGAGCCCGTCGGCTCCGTCGTGCGACACGTCGACCGAGTACCCTTCCTCGCGGAGGCCCTTCTCCAGGAAGCGAGCGACCTTCCTGTCGTCCTCTACGACGAGAATCCGCACGGGGACCCGGCTACATCTCTTTGAGCAGCCCCACGCGTAGCGCGAACCGTACCAGCTCGGACCGATGGTTGAGGCCCAGCTTGTCCATGATGCGCGAGCGGTACGTGTCCACCGTCTTGGGGCTGATGAAGAGCTTCTTCCCGATCTCGCGGGAGCTGTAGCCCTCGGCGGTCAGCGCAAGCACCTCCTGCTCGCGCGTGCTGAGGTCGTGCAGGCCGACGGCCTCGTCCGACTCCGACGCCTTGTAGCGCTGCAGCAGCAGCGTCGTTGCCTTGGGCGGGAGATAGACCTCGCCGCGCGAGACGACCCGGATCGCCTCGATGAGATCGGTATCCGCGCTGGTCTTGGTCAGGTATCCGCTCGCGCCCGCCTCCACGACCGGCACGAGATACTCCTCCTCGGCGTGCACGGTGAGCACCAGCACCTTGGTGTCCAGCTCCAGCGCTGCGATGCGCCGCGTCGCCTCCAGTCCGTTCGAGCCGGGCATGGACAGGTCCATGACGACGACGTCGGGCTTCAGCTCTCGAACACGATCAACGGCCTCGTCGCCCGTCGACGCCTCGCCGATGACTTCGAGACGTCCCCCTTCCGCCTCGAGCAGGTGGCGAATGCCCGCGCGGAACATCGCGTGGTCGTCCACCAGCAGAATCTTCGTCACATCAGGCATTTTGCGTCTCCGTGGCGCCGGCCGGCACATCGATTCGGATGCGCGTCCCTTCTCCAGGCGTGCTTTCGATGCTCACGCGTCCTCCGATCATCGAGGCTCGCTCTCTCATGCCGACCAGGCCGAGTCCTCCGCCCTTCTCGGAGACCCGATCTTCGGCGAAACCGCGCCCGTCGTCCTCGATGACGGCGCTTACAAAGCCATTCTCGACGCTCAAGCGCAAGCGCGCCCGCGTTGCACCCGAATGGCGAATGATGTTGGAAAGCGCCTCCTGCACGACGCGGTAGAGCGCCAACCGGGCGTCGGCGGGGAGGAAGCCGTCCACGGGCTGGACGTCGGCTTCGACGTCCAGCCCGGAGGCTTCCCGTACGCTCCGCAGGTGGGCCTGGAGCGCCGTGGCGAGTCCCACCTCCTCCAACTCCGGGGGACGAAGATTGCGCGCGATCCGCTTGACACCCTCGGCCGTCTCGAGAATCTCCTCCCGCAGCTCCTCCAATCTCTCGGCGCGTACCACGGCATCCTTCTCCATGGCCAGTGCCCGGACCCGCAACATGAGCGTGGCCAGCCGTTGGGCGGTGTCGTCATGGAGCTCCCGCGCAATCCGCTGACGCTCCTCCTCGGACGCCCGCATCGCGCTGGCGGAGAAGTCCTGGAGGCGCTTGCGGTCCGTGATGTCACGCACGGCACAGATGATGTTGAGGCCCTCCTCCGCGTACCATGGGCTCAAGCTGATCTCCACCGGAAACGCGCTCCCGTCCTTCCGCACCGCCTTGAGCTCCAGCCCGACCCCCATCGGCCGGGCGTGCGGACTGCGACCGTACCGCTCGCGGTGCTGGCGGTGCCCGGCCCGAAGGCCCTCGGGCACGAGCATCTCGACCGTCTCCCCGAGGAGCTCCTCACGGGCCCACCCGAACAGGGCCTCCACCTGGGAGTTCACGTCCCGTATGACGCCTCGGGAATCGACGATGACCAGCCCATCCGGGGAGGCCTCGAAAACAGCTCGGTATTGGTCGGCGGTGAGCACTGGATCCTCGTTCCTTTCCGATGCGGGGGGGCAGACTGTACAGAAAAACCCCACATCCCCGGCGGCGCATCTCCCACGCGGGGGGGCGCGTTGTCCCTGACAGCCCCGACAACGGCCACATGCAAGAATGTACGCAAGCCGCCGAACACCGCGAGGGCTACACGTCATCCCCACACGGTACGGGGGCGGTCGCCCTCGTCTTTTTTGTCATCGATCAGCACGTCAAGGCAGTCCCCCTGACAGCGACAACGTGGAACCACGCACGAATCCCGGCAACGGCCCGAGTGCGGGGAGTGAGCGCCCCCCCCGACGGACGAGCTTTCTGGAAAAGCTCGCCAGCCAGGGCACGATAGGCCGTTTCCTGCGGATCTCCCTCTTCTGGAAGATCTTCCTGGCCAACCTCGTGCTGGTCGGGCTCGCGGCGGCGGCCGGTGTCGTGCTGGCGTTGAGCTCGGGGCGCATCGCCGAGAGCGAAGTGACGGCGGTCGGGATCCTGGCCGGCACGATGCTCATCCTCCTCAGCATCGCCATCAACACGGGACTCGTCCGACTGGCCCTGCTGCCGGTCGACACGCTGACCGAAACGATGCGGAGAGTGCGCGAAGGCGAAACCGCGGCCCGCGCCCCCATGTCGCCGGTGGCCGACCCCGGCCTCCGCAACCTCGGGGACGCGCTGAACGAGATGCTGGACAACCTGTCGGTGAATCGTCGCCGGCAGAAGGAGTTGGCACGCCGCGTCCTCGAATCGGAGGAGCGCGAGCGGCAGCGGATCGCCCACGAACTGTATTCGGGCACCGCGCAAACCCTGGCGGGCGTCCTCGTCCGCCTCAGAATCGCCGAGCGGCATCTTTCGAGTGGCGCCGATGGCTCAATCGACGAGATCCGCGAGGAAGTGGTGAGCGCCCTCGAAGAGATCCGAGGTGTCGCTCGGCGACTGAGACCGCCGGAGCTGGACGAGCTCGGCGTTCGGGTCGCCCTTGAAGCGCATGTCCGCTCGATGGCGGAAGGTCGCAACATCGAGATCCGCTTCGAGGGAGACGTGCCATCCCTGTCGCGCGAGTCCAAGCTCGCGCTCTTCCGCATCGTGCAGGAAGCGACCAGCAACGCGATCCTGCACGCCGGGGCAGACCACCTGAACGTTCGTTTCTCTTCGCACGACGACGGCGTCCTGGCCGAAGTCGAGGACGACGGCCGGGGGTTCGACGTGGGCTCCGCGCTGGCCCACACGGGTGAGAGCCTCGGCCTGTTCGGGATGCACGAGCGCGCAGGTTATGTTCAAGGAGAGCTCTCCCTGGAATCGGGTCCCGGTCGGGGCACGCGCGTCCGCGTGGTGATCCCGGGCCATCCCGAAGAGACGGCCGGCGGCACCTTCGATGGCACGGCGGACCGTCTCGTGGAAGGGCTCCTGAACGAAGAGCCGGATCTCGCCGCCGCGGCGGGCGGTGACGGTCGAGGGGAGCCCACTCCCTTCTGATCGGGCTCGCGCCGGAAAGCACCCCGACTTTCCGGCTCCAACGCGGAGGTGACCGTGTATCGTCAGATCATGGTGCCCCTCGACGGGTCCCGCTTCGCCGAGTCGGCGCTTCCCACCGCGCTCACACTCAGCCGTCTCACCGGCTCCGATGTCCGCCTGGTGATGGTCGAGGAGCCGATCCCCGCTCTGGCGTACGAGCTGGACGACAGCGTCGTGCGAGAGTGGAGCAGCGCATACCTCGGCAAGGTCACACAGCACGCCGCGCAGCACGCCGGCGGGACGCTGACGCACCAGGTGCTCTCCGGACATGTGGTCGAGGCGCTCGAAGCCGAGGCCGGGGCGTGCGGCGCCGACCTCGTCGTGATGGCGACCCACGGGCGAGGCGTTCTCACACGGGCCTGGCTCGGAAGCGTGGCCGACGCGTTTCTACACCAGACGAGCCGGCCGGTCCTTCTCGTGCGGCCCCAGGACGAAGCGTCGGCCGACATGCTCGACGACGTCGCCTACGGCAAGGTCCTCGTCCCGCTGGACGGCTCCGATCTGTCCGAGAGCGCGCTCGATCACGCGCTGCGGCTCGGGGCCCTGTTCGACGCGTCGTACCACCTCGTGCGCGTCGTCCCCTACGCCATCGACATCGTCAGCCCGTACCTGCCGACCACCTTCCAGATGAACCAGGATCTGGTGGAGGAAGCGCGGGCGAGCGCGCTCGAGTACCTCGAAGGGCATGCGGACGTCCTGCGGGCGCGCGGACTCACGGTGGAGTGCAGCGTACGGGTGGACGCCCAGGCCGGACATGGCATCCTGAAGGAGGCCGAAGCGCACGGATGCGACCTCATCGCGATGGCGACACACGGGCGAAGCGGACTCCGGAGGGCAATCCTGGGGAGCGCGACGGACAAGGTCCTGAGAGGTACGTGCGTTCCGCTCCTGCTCCACCGCCACCCTGTGGCGGAGTGATCGACGACGGACGTGCGGCAGGGGCCTCGGAGACTCACCCTCCCCGCGCGAGACGAACGGCGAAGTAGATGAGCACGAGGCCCAGGATCGTGTTGACCCTGGCGAGGAGCGCGGCACGCCGACGCAACGCGCGCGCTTGAGCCGAACCCGGCGCGACACGGCCGGCCTTCGGACCTGTGCTCAGGTCGTGGACGGCCTGGATGACGAGCATGATCACGACGATCGTGAGCTTGGCCGCGAGCGTGTGGCCGACCTGCGAGCCCCAGAACGCGGCGGAGCCCCACACCTCCATGCCCCACCAACCCCTGAAGTGAAGTTGGACGATGCCCGTGACGATGAGCACTGCGATGCAGATCCATCCCACGGTGCGAAAGCGTTCGCCCACCTCCTGGAAGAGACGTTGCCGGACGGCGTCGTCCGAAACGGTGCGGAGGATCGGTGCCACGAGGGCCAGCGCGAACATCCCTCCGAGCCAGACGAGCGCGGCGAGCACGTGAATGGTGACGGTCAGGTAATAGAGCATGGTCTGCGAAAGCGGTTTATCATATATTGATGATCAATTGAAGAATGAGGGCTGGAGCCGTTTTGCTCAAGGCCCCGGAGCCATACGGAAACCAGACGAGTGATCCTCTCTCAGACTGCGGTCTACGCGTTGAGGGCGGTCGTCCACCTCGCCGACTCCACCGACGGACGGTTGGTGCGTGTGGACGACATGGCCGAGGCGCTGGATGTGCCGCGCAACTACCTGTCCAAGATCCTGCACGCGCTGGCGCGCGCGGGGGTGCTTCACTCCACGCGCGGACCGGGCGGTGGATTCGCCCTGGCCGTGCCGGCACCCGAGCTCCGCCTCCTCGACATCGTGAAGCATTTCGATCCGATCGGGGAAGGGCGCGTGTGCCTCCTGGGCCGATCGACATGCAACGACGCCGACCCGTGCGCGGCCCACGACCATTGGCAGGCCACCTCCCTGGAATTCCGATCGTTCTTCCGCGACACGACCGTGGCGGACCTGTCCGAGACGACGTAGGCCCGCTGCCCCGGCGTGTCACGGGAACGTGAGCGCAGTGAAGCGGGTTCCAAGAAGCCGTATTCGCCGTCGCTCCGTCTCGTCGGAGGAAGAATGGATCGCCGCCTCGCCATTTCGGCCGCCGGGCTCGTAGCCCTCGGTCTCTTCGCCCCCGTGCATGCACGGGCCCAGATGCTCGGCCGGTTCGCATCGCCCGAGCCCGTCGACCACTCGGGGTGGGCCCCGATCTCAGTGGGACCTCGCATCGGGTATGAGAACCGCTCCAGCGCGCTCGTCCTGGGCGCAGGGGCGCGCATCCCCGTGCTGCCGAGTGCCGCGATCGAGGTGATGCCCAGCTTCAACGTCACGTTCCTTCACAGCCTGAAGGAGTACGAGTACAACCTCGAAGCGGTCTACGCATACGGGGACAAGACGGGCGCGATCTACGCCGGCGGAGGGCTCGCGTGGCGCAACACGATCTTCGACAACCAGGTCGGCCGGCGGACCAAGCAGGGGACGAGCATCGTCATCGGCGTCCGATCGAAGCCACCCCATTCACGGTTCGGAACGCAGCTGGAGCTCCGCTGGATCTTCGTCGATCCCACGCTGAAGCCGAGGGTGCTGTCGCTGGGCATCAACTTCCCGCTCTGGTGAGCGGCGGAGTCAACCCCTCAGCGCCCGTTTTCCAGGCGTAGCACGAGCTCGTCCGGGTCGACCAGCTCGCCATGGTCGACTCCTCCGAGGATGAGGCGGCGCACACCGGCGTCCGGAACCGCAAGCGTGAATCCGGTCAGGCCGAGGCTTCCCGCCGGAGGCGGTGCCGCTCCTTCGCCCTTCCAGACGTTGAGGCCGAGGTGGTGGTGGTATCCACCGGCCGACAGGAAGATCGCTCCGGGATACCGGCGGGTGGTCACGTCGAATCCGAGCCGGTCGACGTAGAACTCCTCGGCCGTCCTCAGGCTGGACACCTCGAGGTGCAGGTGCCCCAACCGGGTGCCTCGCGGCAGTCGTAGAGCCGCCCGCCGTCCCGCCTCGAGAAGCCCGACGACATCGAGCGGATCGGTGCTCATGAGGAGATCTCTGTTCTCCCATGCCCAGCTCTCTCGGGGGCGGTCGGCATAAAGCTCGATGCCGTTGCCCTCCGGATCGGCCAGGTACAGCGCCTCGCTCACTCGGTGATCGGCGAATCCCTGGAACGTGTACCCTATCTCCCGCACGCGGATGAGCATGGCGCCCAACGCCGCTCGCGATGGCAGGAGGAACGCCATGTGGTACAGGCCGGTCGCTCCCTCGGGGCGGGCCGGTGCCCCTGGAGCGGCCTCCAGCGTGAGCATCGGTGGGCCCTCGTCCGTCCCCAGCGTGACGGTAACCCCGTCATCACCCAGGACGGTAAAGCCCAGAACCTCCTGGTAGAAAGCCTCGAGGCCCTCGAGGTCCGCCACCCTGAGGTGTGCGGACTCGATTCGAGTTTCGGCAGGAAGAGACGGACGCTGCATCCTGAAAACCTACAAAGCCGGTGGTCTGGCGCCATCCCGTCTCCTACATTGGCCCGTCATGAGTCCCCAGACGCCACCGCCTTCGGGATCGGAATACGCGGACCACCTGAAGGCGGTCATGGAGCACGCCGCTCGAGCGGATGCGGAACGGCCTCCGAGTCGGCGGGCCTCCGTCCTCACGAGGGGCCCCGTCATCGCCCTCCTGGCGATCGTCTTCGGCGCCGTCGTTCTGTGGGACGTGAAGGCCCTCTCCCGACCCGTGACGCCTCCCGCAGAGCCCGCGCACATCGCCCCTTCGGGCATGGCGGTGATGGCGGCGGTTCAGGGCGTCGAAACGTATCGAAAGCAGCACGGCACCCTTCCGGCCTCTCTCTCGCAGGCGGGAATCCCGGACAGTGCCTTCGACTACTCCGTCTCCGACGGGCGATACCACATCGCCGCGGGACGAGGAAACGACCGGGCGGAGTACCGGAGCGAGGACGGGATCGGGGCCCTCCTGAAACAACTCCATCTGCCGAGCGCGGCCGGCACCGGCGCCCTTTCCCGGAAGCCGTGACCACGCCGAACCGGAAGGCCGGCTTCACCCTCGTCGAGCTGGCGGTCGCGCTGCTCATCGTGGGCATTCTGGCCGGCCTGGCCCTTCCCAACCTGCATCAGGCCATCCTCAAGGCGGACGCGGCACACATCGCGAGCGACGCCCACACGGTGCAGCTCGCCGCCTACGCGTACCTGAACGATCATGGGTCCTTTCCGTCGCCGGGTCCCATGGGCGCAGTGCCGCCGCAGCTTAAGAGCTACCTGCCGGAGCACTTCGCGTTCGGCTACAAGGGAGCCAAGTACTGGTGGATCGGCTTCACGCTTCCGAACGACAACAACGTCTGGAAGTCGAGAACCATCGGGCTCTTCGTGGTCAACTACTCCGCGCAACGGGACCTGGCCGAGCCGATGAAGACCTACGCCGGCCCCGACGCGTACTGGAGCACCACCATGTTCTACTACCTCTACGCCGGCTGAGCCCAGAGGTCACCGCGGCCCGGCACCGCCGTCAGCGCCCCGATTCGCCCTGGCCGGCCGCCTGGTGCGTCAGCACCACGAAATCGCCGAGACCTCCGTCGTCCTTCCCCGAGAACCGATCGATGTTCGCGGAGGGCTCCAGCACCACGGTCACGACCCGGGTTCCAGGCCGGTATCCGGCAATGCGCTCGGGAATACCCGTGCCGCGCTCGACGTGGAACGACCCGGCGACGTGCAGAACGAATGCGTCGGGATGGGCATCGAGCGCCTGCGTGATGGAGTAGCCCATGTCCGCATCCCACAGCGCTTGCGCGTCCAGCGCGTGGCCCATGCCGTGCTCGCGCCTTTCCTGGCTCGCACCCGAAGAAGCGGAGTCGCCGCCCGCCGTCGAGTCCGCCTTCTGCGCTTGGGCCATCATGTCCTTCATGAGGGCGTTCCACTGTCGCGCATACGCCGCGGACGCACCGGGATACGGAAGCGGCGGCAAGCTCTCCCTGGCACGCTCGGAAAGGGCGTCGAGCGAGCTCGGCCCCAGGCGGCTGACCCGATTCACGTACCGACGCGGAGCGTTGGCGGCCACGACCGGCACGTGATGTGCCCGCGCGAACTCGACCAGCGGTCGGTAGTCCCTCTGATAGTTGTTCCACGGACGAGCGCTTTCGAGGAACTGGTCCTCGGTGATCAAGCCGTGGAGATACTCGTTCAGGATGTACTGCACGTCGCGCTCGAACATCTCCATGGACAACACGACCGGTCGCGTCGGATCGTCGGTCACGGCGCCGAAGCGCTCGGCTGCGCGGTAGAGGATCTGTGCCTCGACCGCATGGCCGACCTGATCGTCGTGGGATTCGCCCACGAGCATGACGTCCGCGCCGTCCATCGCCGCAAGGATGTCGGCGAACGACCGGTCGTGGCCCTTGCCGTCGTAGACGCGGAAGTCGGTCCCTTCCGTGGCGACACGGGCCACGGACGCGCCGTGCTGCGCCGCGGCGAGCGAGGGAAGGGCGAGAACGGCCAGGGTCGCGAGAACGCCCATCGTGGCGAGTCGGAGCATACGGGTAGCCCTGCGAGCGAGGGGAGCGTGGAGCGTAGGAGGGCCGTAGGCGGGAATCTAGTGGGGCCGCAGCCAAAACCGTAGCTTGGCCCCCATGCATCCCCTCCCGCTTCTTCTCGGGCTCGCGGTTCTCCTCGCGGGCGTAATCGTCTACGACGTGCTTCAACGCCGGCACGCGATCCTTCGCAACTTCCCCGTCATCGGGCACTTCCGGTACTGGCTGGAAGCCGTGGGGCCCGAGCTCCGCCAGTACATCGTCACGTCCAACGACGAGGAACGCCCGTTCTCACGGGACCAGCGGCGATGGGTCTACGCATCCGCCAAGCGGGAGAACAACTACGAGGGCTTCGGCACCGACAACGAGCTCGAGCTCTCTCCGAACTACCTCATCATCAAGCACAATACCCTGGGCCGGGCCGATACCTGGCACGATGAGGCACGCGACCCCACCTACCGGCTCCCGTCGGCCAAGGTGCTGGGCGGTGCGCGCGGGCGCAGACTCGCGTTCCGTCCGGACTCGGTCGTCAATACGAGCGCGATGAGCTTCGGGTCGCTTTCCGGGGCGGCCGTCGAAGCCATCAACCGGGGCGCGACGATCTGCGGCTGCCTCCAGAACACCGGGGAGGGCGGCATCTCCCGGCACCACCTGCATGGGGGAGCGCTCGTCTGGCAGATCGGTACGGGCTACTTCGGGTGCCGAACTTCGGATGGCGGCTTCGACCGCGCGGAGTTCCTGCGCAATGTGGAGGAGCACCCTGTACGCGCCGTGGAGATCAAGCTGAGCCAGGGGGCAAAGCCAGGGCTGGGAGGCGTCCTTCCGGGCGCGAAAGTCACGGCGGAAATCGCGGGCATCCGGGGCGTACCGGTAGGCGAGACGGTCATCAGCCCACCCGGACATCGTGCGTTCCGGGGTGTGGACGAGATGCTCGACTTCGTGGAGGACCTGGCCGACGCGAGCGGGCTCCCGGTGGGCATCAAGTCGGCCGTGGGCGAGCTGGGGTTCTGGATCGAGCTCGCGGACCGCATGGGCCGGGAGGAGCGCGGCGTCGACTTCATCACCCTCGACGGGGGAGAGGGCGGCACCGGGGCTGCCCCCTTTTCGTTCTCCGACCATGTGGCCCTGCCCTTCAAGCTCGGCTTCAGCCGCGTCTACCGCATCTTCGCGGAGCGGGGGGTGCACGAGCGGATCGTATGGATCGGATCGGGCAAGCTCGGCTTCCCCGAGACGGGCCTGATGGCGTTCTGCCTCGGCGCCGACATGATCAACGTGGCGCGGGAGGCCATGCTGTCCATCGGCTGCATCCAGTCGCAGCGCTGCCATACCGACCGCTGTCCGACGGGTGTGGCCACCCAGAATCGCTGGCTCGTGCGTGGGCTGGTACCCACCGACAAGGCGGCCCGGTTCGGCAACTACGTGATCACGCTCCGGAAGGAGCTGATGCGGCTGAGCCGCGCATGTGGGGTCGACCACCCCGCCCTGCTCACCGCCGACCACATGGAGATCCTCGACGGGTCGTTCGGCGGTCGGCCGCTCCGCGACGTGTTCGGGTACGAGCCCGGCTGGGAGCTCCCGTCCGAGGCCGACCGGCGGGCGATCTCGAAGATCATGGAAGGTGGGGTCGCGGCAGTCGGTTGAGGGGGCCGTTGTGAACCAACGGCCCGCCGCGCGTGCTCCGCGCGGCGGGCCGTTCGAGCGTGGGCGGGCCCCCCCCGCCCGCCCCCACCTCGCGCAGTGCGGGATCTTTTTCGACGTCAGGTGCT
>JBJKRT010000041.1:0-19557 GCA_046704545.1 Longimicrobiales bacterium | reverse complement strand
GAAGCCCGGAGGCACCTGGACCGACACGTCGAAGTCGCAGAAGTCGTTGTAGAACTCGTGGCCCGAGTGGTCCATCGTGTCCCAGCCGTTCATGTCGTCGTACACGGCGACACGCGGGAAGAAGTAGGCCAGGAAATACGTGGTCGAGTCGATCATCCCCTCGCGGCCGGCCTGCTTCGAGACGTCGTAGTGCCAGGTGAAGGCGAGGTGTACGGAGTCGTGCGGCATCAGGGGCTTCGGAAGCCGGACCGGCTCCCAGGTGAAGAAGCGGGGGTAGCGGCGACCGCCACGGCCCCCGCCGAATCCCCACTGCGCAGGTCGGCCGTTCACGCTGAACGCGTCGATGTGCTCTCCCGAGGTGAGGAAGTCCGGCGAGGTCCCCCCGTCCCGCGGCGCACCGGGCTTGTGGTAGTTCTGGAAGAGCTTGATGACCAACCCCGGCAGCGTGTCGGGACTGTTGTTGATGTAGGTGATGTGCTCCGTGCCCGCGATGCGCCGGTCGGGTGGCATCGCGGTGATGGTGATCTTGTACCGCGCGTGGTTCTCCCAGTACGCCGAGCCCGGTCGACCCGTCAGCGTTCGCGTTCCGTGCGCGACGGCGTGCTTGATGTTGCGGGGCATGTAGAGCGACTGGGCGCCCAGCGGTGCGGCGAGCATCGCCGCGCAAAGAAGCGCCACGGTCAACGGCCATGCGGTGGAAGGCCGCTTCGAGGAAGGCAGGAACCGTGTCATGGTGGATCCTAGTCGGCAGGTTTACAAGCGTGCTCGGCACGGGCCGAACAGGGCAGTAGAGCCCCGTCGTCCGCTCCGGTCAAGGACACCTACGGAAAGCTCGCGTCGACGGATTCGCCCTGAGGGACCGTCGGGGCGGTCCCTTTTCCTACTCCGAGACCAGCGCCTTCGTGGGATCCACCCTCGCCGCCCTCCGCGCCGGCAGGTAGCTGGCCAGAAGCGCCGCACCCACGAGGACCCCGACCGCCACCACCGTCGCATCTACCGGTAGATGCGTCGTGAGGAGGCTCAGCGCAGAGAAGACGGCACGCCGGACGACGAAGGCCAACGGCAGGCCCGCGGCCAGACCGATCGCGGTGAGTACGAGACCCCGCCGGGTGAGGCTACCGACGACACGGCCGGCACTGGCGCCCAGAGCCATCCGGATGCCGATCTCCCTGCGCTCCTGAACAACCGAGTGCGCCATCACCCCGTAGATTCCCAGAGCGGATAGCACCATCGCCAGCAGGCCCAGGCCGAGCACGAAGCGCTCGATGAAGACGAGCACGGCGATCTGTCTGTCCATGTAGTCGTTCAGCGTCGCGAACGCGCCGATGGGCTGGTCCGGATCCACCGACCAGATGGCGTGCCGCACCTCGGCGGTCAACGCCGTCGGTGCCCCGGCCGTGCGCAGCGCGAAGCTGGGATTCCGCACGGGATGCTGCGCCGCGGGAAGGTAGACCTCCGGGTCCCTGAGGCCGCCGAGAGGCACGCGGCTCTGCGCGATGTCGCCCACCACCCCGACGATCTCGCGCGGCTTGCCCAGGATGTCGATCCGCTTCCCCAGCGCTTCCTCTCCGGGCAGGAAGCGCCGCACGAACTCCTGACTCACGACCACGACCGGACGAGTTCCCTCACGGTCCGACACCGCCAGAAGCCTCCCGGTGTGGAGCGGGATCTCCATGGTCGGGAAGTACTCGGGATTCACGGCTTGCCACAGGGCCCGCGGGCGCTCGCTCTCCGGCACGGCCTCGTGCTCGGCAACCTCGAACGGCGCCGTAGGGTTCTGCATGCTCCTCGGGAGCGAGGACATCTCAGCCACACCGACCACTCCGGGTGTGCTCTTCAGCGTCCGCACCATCTCGGCTTGCTCGGATCGCAGCTCGTCCGGTCCCCGGTACGCATGCTCGGAGAGCGAGAGGCGGAACGTGAGCAACCGAGCGGGCGCGAAGCCGGGCGCCCTGTTCACGACGGCGTTCATGGCACCGCCCAGGAATCCGGCCCCGGTCAGCAGCGCCAGCGCGACGGCCACCTGCGCCACGACGAACGCGCTGCGGACGCGCTTCCGCCGCCGGGAGGAGGTTCCGCCGCGGCTTCCATCGTCGATGGAAGCGCGCAGGTCGCCCCGCAACGCGTACAGCGCCGGAGCCAGGCCGAAGACGATGCCCGCCGTGACAGCGACGGCCAGCGTGGCGAGGAGGGTGGGAACGTCCAACGACGGGAGCAACGAGCGAGGGAGCACGGCAGGCATCGCGGAGCGCAACGCTCGCACGACGTACACCGCGAACAGGGTCCCCAGCGCACCGCCGCCGACCGCCAGGACCACGCTCTCCGTCAGCATCTGCCGGAGAATCCGCCCTCGGCCGGCCCCGAGCGCTACCCGCACCGCGACCTCCTTCATACGGATCTCGGCCCGACTCAGCAGCAGGTTCGCCACGTTCGCCCCGGCGATGGCGACACCGAACAGAGAGACGGCGATCAGCACGAAGATGAGCTTGGTGTCGGTCGGGCCCGGAAACGACGAGCGGAACGTCTCGACCAGGGCGCCCCAGTCCCGGTTCGCATCGGGGTACTCCGCCGCCAGACGGCGCTGCAGCGCGCCGAGCTGCGCCTGTGCCCCGGCGAGATCGATACCGGTCCGAAGGCGACCGACGACCGTCCACTCCCTGGACGCGCGGTCGTTCATGCCGCTCAGGTCGGTGGGCCGGAACGCCTGGACCCCCGCCGGAAGCATCTCGAACCCCTTCGGCATGACCCCGACCACGGTCGTGGGCGTCCCGTCCAGGACGAGGGTACGTCCCAGCACGTTCGGATCGGAGGCCAGATGCTGCTTCCAGTACTGGTGGGTGACGACGACGACGTGCCCGGCGTTGTCGGCGCCCTCCCCCGGCCTGAACTCCCTGCCCATGGCGGGGTGCACGCGCAGCACGTCGAAGAGATTTGCCGTTCCGAGAACGACCTGGATCGTCTCCGGCTCGTCCCCTCCGGTCACGTTGGCCTGCGTGACGTCGTAGGCCGCCATGCCGCTGAATGCGGTCGTACCCTCGCGCCAATCCCGGAAGTTCGGCGCCGAGACGCCGACCGCCATGTCGTGGGACTTCCCGCGCTGGAGCTCCTGGAGCAGAAGCAGCCCGTTCTGGTCCCCGAAGGGGAGGGGGTGGAGCCACATCGAGCTCGCCAGCGCGAACATCGCGGTGCTCGCGGCGATGCCCATCGCGAGCGACAGGGCCGCCACCAGAGAGACCACCGGACTCTTCACGAGCATCCGCCACCCGAACCGAACGTCCTGCAGCAAACCGAACATGGCTCTCCCCTCGCCCCGTGGGTACGGGGAGACCCTACGACGTCGGCCCTCCCACGGTTTCCGCACCGCCACCGCCCCTGCCCCGGCGGCGACCCATCGGGCCCTGCCCCCGCCGCCCTCGTCGCCCCCGGCGTGACGGCTCGAGCCCGTCGTGGACGTCCTGGAGCGTCGATTCCGTGATCTGTCCAGAAAAGCAGCCGAGGGTATAGGGATATTCGCGCGTCAAGTGATAGGCGTAGTCGTACGTTCGCCCGTCCACGACGACCTTTCCGCGGCGGCCGTGACAGGCGTCGAGCTCCGCATCGGTGACATACGATCCGTCGGCGTTCTTCAGCCCCAGGATCGGAAACCCGTCGAGCGCCCACCCCACCACCTCGTCGCTTTCAACGCCCGGAATGCACGGGGACGCGTTGTGGTAGTGGTACTGGGCGTTGGCCTGGGGGTGTCCGTCGCAATCGTCCTGGATCTCGTGCGCCGCCGCATCGCGCCCGGCGTCGTCGAGCGCGCTGTAGAACGCCACACCCGTGACGGTGAAGCCGATCATCCCCATCGGCAGGCAGCTCGCCCGCTCGGCGACGACCGGGTGCAGGGGGATCTGGAAGTCCAGGTGCTGCACGCCGACGTGATTCGGATTCGTGTCGTAGCGGTAGACCGAATCGCTCGGCGAGATCGGGAAGATCCCGGTGGGCTCCTTCACCGGAAGGCCGTTGCTCTCCACCCGGAGGTCGCCACCGTCGGGCGTCAGGCTGAACGACGCGTCGGGCCACATCACGTGGCCGCTCACGTGCGGCTTCTCCATGGGATTCCAGGTATCGCCGTGGAACCACGGCCCGTCGTGCCGGGCACCTCCGCCCCGGAAGCGCTCTCGGCAGGCATAGACGTACCCCGACTTCGGATGATCGGATACGTGGCCGTCTCCGACGGGGAGGCTCTGCGCAAGCGCGGAGGGCGGAGTTGCGGCAAGCCAGACGAGCGCGAGCACGGCCGCCGACGAGAACGGCCGCCCTGAGCGGAGGGAGGGTCCAGGCGTCATCATACGATCCGTCGTGGGAGGGTCGGCCCGCGATCCGGGCCTTCTTATCGCCGGATGCGTGGCGGTGGACATCCGTTAAGCGCCGCCCTTCTCCTCCTTCGCCTTCAGCTTCAGGTACTCCGCCTCCCACCCGTCGGGCCAGCGAGGCTCCGGCATCGGTCCGAAATCCGCCGTCGCCGAGCGCACGATGTTCCGATGGCCGTCGGTCCACCGCTGGTACCACGTGCAGGCCTGGAACGGATCGTTCAGGGCCTTCAGGCGCTCGGCGAGCTGCTTCCGATACGCTTCGAGCCGCTCATGATGCTCGGGCTCGCCCGCCAGATTGTGCATCTGACGAGGATCCCGGACGTTGTCGAAGAGCAGCTCGGCGGGAGCCTCGGGTCGGGGATGACGGTAGCGAGCGTAGGTGTAGCGACCGTCGCGCAGCGCGCGCCATTCGAAGCCGTCGATCCAGAGATACGTGTGGCCCATCCCCTGGAGCAGCGCGGCCGGCAGCTCCGGACCTCCGTCCCCCGTCAGGTGACCGCTGCAGTCCACTCCTTCCACCCCCTCGGGCACCGGCAAGCCCATGAGCCCGAGAAGCGTCGGAAGGATGTCCGGCGAGTTGAAGGAGACGTCGCTGGTGCGGCCACCCGGGATGCGTCTGGGCCAACGAACGATGAGCGGCACCCGCACCGACTCCTCGTAGAAGATCATCTTCTGGATCCGCCCGTGGCTGCCGAGCATCTCACCGTGGTCGGCGGTGAACACGACGATCGTGTCGTCGGCGACGCCGACCTGCTCCAGCGCCTCCATGAGGCGGCCCAGATCACGGTCGACGCTCGTGATCATCGCGTAGTAGATCCGTTTCTGCCGCAGAAGGTCCTTCTCGAGCGTCTCCGGGTGATCCCACAGCTCCTGGTCCCGGTCCATGTAGGGGTCGGCCCGGTCGCTCCAGTTCGGCGGGAGCTCGATGTCCGCGTCTGCGTAGAGAGCCAGATCCTCGGCCGGCAGGTTGTCGTCCGTCCATGGCGGGTGGGGAGGGCCGAGCGACAGCACCATGGCGAACGGCGTCGCGTCGTTCGCGTGCTTGCGGATGTACTCGATGGCCTGGTCGGTCTGGCCGTCGGGCTCGTAGACGCCCTTTCCGTAGCTGATCTTCTCGGGCGTGTCGCGGTGGTAGTACGACCTGGGCCAGTAGTACCAGTGGTGGAAGTTGAACCCCAGGAACGGATCGTCGAAGCCCAACCTGTGGGGGCCGGGCGGCACGAAGCTGTGCAGCACGTTCTGGTGGTCGCCCGCGTGGTTGGCGTACAGGTGCCACTTTCCGATGTAGCAGCGGCTGTAGCCGCCATCGCGCAGGACGTCGCCAAGGCAGCGCTGGTTGGGGCTGATCCGGAGCTCGTTGATGACCATGCCGGTCGAAGACGCATACTTCCCGGTCATGAGCGTCGCACGATAGGGCGCGCATACCGGGGAAGAAGAGACCGCCTGCGTGAACCTGGCGCCCTCGGCTGCGAGGCGCTCGATGTTCGGCATGATCACGGTCCGGTCGCCCTCGAAGCTGGTGTAGAGGGCCCCGAGCTGATCGGAGATGATGTAGACGAGGTTCGGTCGGCGCGGCGCGCCCGGTCCGGGCCCACCACCTCCGCGTACGGCGAGTGGCCCGCCCAGCGCCATCGCACCCAGCCCCAAGGCGCTCGACCGAAGGAAGTCCCTGCGATTCAACGGTGCCATGGCACACATCTCCTGCTGGCGCGACTCCGGGCCCCCGGATCCGACGGTCACGTCGACCCGTCGGGGCGGCGGGTAGAGTACGCCGTCGCTCCCCGGACGCGCAAAGGACGTCGCGCCGCGCTCGTCCGCGCCGTAGCTTCTCAGCGTGTCCGCCCCTCCTACCGGAGAGCTCACGATGACGCGTCTGCCCTACCTCGCCCTGGCGCTCGGACTCCTGCCCGCCGCTCTGGCCGCGCAATCCCCACCAACCCGCCTCCTGCACCAGCCCGACGTCAGCGCACGCTACGTCGCGTTCGCGTACGCGAGCGACATCTGGATCGCGCCGCGCGCGGGCGGCGAAGCACGCCGGATCACCTCGTCTCCCACGGTGGAGAAGGACCCGCACTTCTCACCCGACGGAAAGTGGCTGGCGTTCACGGGCGAGTACGGCGGAAACGACGACGTCTACATCGTGCCTGTGGCGGGCGGAGAGCCCCAGCGGTTGACCTGGCATCCAGGCCCCGACGACGTGCGCGGATGGACGCCGGACGGCAAGAAGGTCGTCTTCGTCTCGACGCGGACGGGGGTGCCCGACGCCGAGCCGAAGCTGTGGACGGTGCCGATCACCGGCGGGCTGCCCGAGCCACTGCCCCTGCCGCGTGCCCAGGCGGGATCCATCTCCCCGGACGGCAAGACGATCGCGTACCAGCTCGTCCGGCCCTGGGAGCACGAGATGCGCAACTACCGGGGCGGACAGAACCAGCCGATCCGCGTGCTCGATCTGAAGAGCTACGCCATGCACAAGCTCCCCTGGACCGACAGCCGGGACCAGCAGCCGGTGTGGCTCGGGAGCACGATCTACTTCATCTCGGATCGCGACTGGACGAACAACGTCTGGTCCTACGATACGCAGACGAAGGCGCTGAAGCAGATCACCCACTACTCCGACTACGAGGTCGAGAGCATCGGCGCCGGCGCCGGTGCGGTGGTCTACGAGCAGGCCGGCGACATCCACCTGTACGACCCGAGCACGGGAAGGGATACGAAGCTCGCCATCCACGTCACCGGCGACTTTCCGTGGGCGATGCCCCACGCCGTCGACGTGAGCGAGGACCTCACGCATCCGCAGCTCTCCCCTACGGGCGTACGGGCGCTCTTCGAGGCGCGCGGCGACGTCTACACGGTGCCCACCGACAAGGGCACGTGGCGCGACCTCACACGATCCTCCGGCGCCGCCGACCGGACGCCGATCTGGTCACCGGACGGAAAGAAGATCGCGTGGTTCAGCGACGCGTCGGGTGAGTACCGGCTCATGGTCGGCAACCAGGACGGCACGACGACGCCCAGGGCGTACCCCCTGCAGCATCCGACACACTTCTACGCGCCGGCGTGGTCGCCCGACGGCACCAAGATCCTGTTCAGCGACGCGGAGATGAACCTGTGGGTGCTCGACCTGGCTTCGGGCAAGGAGACCCACATCGACCAGGGCAACTACACCTGGCCGAACCGCGACATGGCGCCGTCCTGGTCTCCGGACTCGCGTTGGATCTCCTACACGAAGCGTCTGAAGCGGTCGCAGTTCCACGCCGTCTTCGTGTACTCCGTGGCCGACCGATCCGTGCACCAGCTCACCGACGGGCTCTCCGACGCGATCGATCCGACGTGGGGCGCGAGCGGCAAGTACCTGCTCTTCCTCGCGTCCACGGACTTCGCGCTCAATACCGGTTGGCTCGACATGAGCTCCTACGACCGACCGGTACGCCGCGGCGTCTACCTGACGGTTCTGTCGAAGAGCGATCCTTCGCCGCTCCTCCCGGAGACCGGCGACGAGCCGGGCCCCGCGGACGGCAAGAGGGACGAGGGTGCGGCGGGAGCGAAGACGAAGTCCGACTCCGTCCACGTGCACATCGACTTCGACGGGATCATGCAGCGTGTCCTGGCGCTCGGCGTGCCGACCCGCGATTACACCGAGCTCGAGGCCGGCAAGGCCGGACAGTTCTTCTACCTCGAGCGGGTGCCGAACCGCGCCGACGTGCTGCACCGCTACGATCTGGAGAAGCGCAAGGAGATGACGTTCCTCCCGGCGGTCGCGCAGGGATACGCGATCTCCTTCGACGGCAAGAAGCTCCTCTATCAGGGAGCCTCAGAGAGCGGACGGCCCGACCATCGGTGGGCGGTGGTCGACGCGACGGGCACGCCACCTTCGAACGGCAAGGGCACGCTCGCGACGTCGGGCCTGAAGATGGACCTCGACCCCATCGCCGAGTGGAAGCAGATCTTCGACGAGGCGTGGCGCATCGAGCGCGACTACCTGTACGTGAAGAACATGAACGGCGCCGACTGGCCCGCGATGAAGAAGCGCTACGAGGTGCTGCTGCCCTGGGTTCGTCACCGCGCCGACCTCACTCAGATCCTCGACCAGATGCAGGGAGAGCTCTCGCTCGCGCACACCTTCGTTGGAGGGGGAGACCTGCCCAAGGCCGATGCGCTTCCGGTCGGTCTGCTCGGAGCCGACCTGACGGTGGCCAACGGCCACTACCGCATCCAGCGGATCTACACCGGCGAGAACTGGAACCCGGACCTTCACTCGCCGCTCTCCGCGCCCGGCGTGGACGTCCGGCAGGGCGACTACCTCCTCGCCGTCAACGGCGAGCCGCTCACACCACCCACGAACCCCTACGAGCCGTTCGTGGGGACGGTCGGCCGCCAGGTCCAGATCCTCGTGAACGAAAGGCCGACGACGGACGGCGCCCGAACGGTGACGGTCGTGCCCGTCGCCAGCGAAGGGCGACTCCGGACCCGGGCATGGATCGAGGCGAACCGCCACCTCGTGGACTCGCTCTCGGACGGAAAGCTGGCCTACGTCTATGTGCCGAACACCGGTGAGGGTGGGTACGCGAGCTTCAATCGGTACTACTTCGCGCAGCAGGAGAAGCAGGGCGCGGTGATCGACGAGCGCTTCAATCACGGGGGCAGCATCGCCGACTACATGGTGGACATCATGAACCGCAAGCTGCACGGCTACTTCAACCAGCGCCTCGGCGATCACTACAACGCCGTTACGGCGCCGGCCGCGGCCATCTGGGGACCCAAGGTGCTGCTCATCAACGAAATGAGTGGATCGGGCGGCGACATGTTCCCCTACATGTTCCGGCAGATGCATATCGGTCCCCTCATCGGTACGAAGACCTGGGGAGGCCTGGTGGGGTGGGGTGGCGAGCCGCCCCTCGTGGACGGAGGGTTCATCTCCGCGCCCAGCACCGGCTTCTACAATCCGGACGGCGAGTGGGACGTGGAGAACAAGGGCGTGGCACCCGATATCGAGGTCGAGCAGACGCCGGCCCTGCAGATCGCCGGACACGACCCACAGCTCGAACGGGCGGTCGCCGAAGCCATGAAGGAGCTCCGAAACCATCCGTTCGAGCTGAAGGGCGAGCCCCCCGCTCCGATCCGCGTCCGGCGCGGGGAGGGCGGAAGCTGACGTCCGACCTCAGCGGGGACTGATCGCACTCGTACTCGGCGGTGACGAGGCACTCCCGGGCGAGACCGTGAGCCACAGCGTGTCCGTCACGGCCGAGTACGAGCCCGCCCATCCCCGCCCCGTGAAGGGGAAGGTCGTGCCGGCCGTCGCGGTCGAATCGGCCGTGACGGCGAGCGCGACCGAGTCGCCCGGGAGCGTGACGGTGTCGCCCGGAAGGAGGGGGCTGCCTCCCATTGTCACCGCTACACCCGTGGGCAGGGAGTCCAGGGCGAACGACACGAGCGCGGGCATGCCGACGGTCCGCTGGACCGCAAGGACGACCGTGTCCGGCACGCCTACGCTCACCAACGACGAGTCCAGGCCGAACGTCAGCCCGAAGGTCGGCGCCCCCTGCGCCGGCCCGATCGTGACGGCGAGGGTGTCCGCAACGTCGGCCACCCCCTGACTCGACCCCCTCAGCTCGACGTGGTAGGTGCCGTCCCCCAGAGCCGTGTCCGCACGGACCACCATCAACGCGGAGTCACCGACCACCTTGCTCGGCACGGGGGTCACGCCCAATCCCGCGGGCATTCCCGCAACCGACAGGGCGACCGGCCCGGTGAATCCAGCCGCTCGTGCGACGCGCACGTCCACGGTATCGGTCTCTCCCGCCGACATCACGATGGAATCGGTCGCCGGCTGCAGGGAGAAGCTCGCCGTGGAAGACGCCGACACGACGGCGTAGAGCGTGTCCGTGACATCGCCGACCCCCTGGCCGGAGCCGGTCACGGTCAGCTCATAGACCGAATCCATCGCGACGCTCGTGTCCGCAGTGAGTACCAGTCTCGTGGTGTCCCCCGCGGTCGAGTCCGGGTCGAAAACGGCGATCATGCCCGATGGCATTCCGGCCGCCACGAAGCCGACGAAGCCCTTGAACGATCCCGAGCGCGTGATCACCACGTCGAGCGTGACCGGAACGCCGGGCGCGAGCGCCGCGCTATCCGTACCGAGCGTGAGGGAGAACCCGCTCTGCGCAGGGCGCCTGATCACCAGGACGACCTCGGCCGTGGCGCTGGCTCCGTTGCCGGCAACGGCCTGGATGCTCACCACCGTCGAGTCGCTCCGAGCCGAGGAATCGGCCACCAGACTCACGGTGGCGGAGGTCGTGTCCGCAGGCACGTTCACGGTATCGGCACGCACCGAGGCGGGAAGTCCCTGTACGCTGATGACCACGGGATCGGTGAAGCCCACACGTCCGATGGTCACGGAGAGATCGGTCGAGTCACCGGGTGACATCGTGAGCGATGTCGGGTCCACGACGATGTCGAGGGCGCGCGGCTGAGTCGACCCGCCACCGCTGCATGCCGCGACGAGCGTCAGCGTCACGGCGGCGGTCGTGAGAAAAGAGGCACGTCCAGGTACGCGCATGGGGGGTGCTCCGTTCGGGGCCGCCGAGCGCCCCCGCCCCGGCAAGAGCAGGGACGTCCTCCGGCGACATTCGTTCCACACCGCACACGGGGACCGACCTCCGAGGATCCGGAGATCGGCCCCGTGACGGTGGGACGCCTAGCCGCAAGATCCGTACCGATGCTACGGGTACGTCGACGGCTCCGAAGCCGTACTAGTCGTAATGAATCACGTCCACTACGTCATCTTGCGCATTCTATTCGCTATGTCAATTCCCCGCTGGACACGTCGGCGCCTCGAGCGCCGGTCTGGACGGCTGCACCGCCCGCACGCCATGCTTGGTGAGGACTGCGTTCAGAGCGTCCAGGTCCTTCCCGTTCACGCGGTGCCAGTTGCCCACGGTCTCGGCCAGCTTGGAGCACGCGTTCGCCCATGCGGCATGCATGCCGGGCGTCGGACGCGTGTCTCCGGATTCGAGCTCTTCGAGATGCCGGATGAGCGTCCCGTTCATCTCTACGAAGCTCGCGGGCCCTGGCGGGCCCGAGACCCCACGGAAGAACGGACGCCGACCGGCGCCGACCTTCCCTCCCACGGAGTCCAGAGCCGACTCGAACTTCTTCACGGCCTTGGCCACCGCTCCAGACGGATGCGCACCGACCGCCTCATCCACCGACTTCCCGAGCGCCTCAGCCTGACGATGGCCGTTCCAGGCCTCCCGGATGCCCCGGTACGTCTTCATCTCCAGGGCATGCTGCTCCACGAGATCGGCCTCGCTCGCGGGTGACCGCGGATCGTTTCTCACCTCCACCGTCTGCGTGTAGCTCTTGCCGTCGACGGTCAGCTTCACGGTGTACTCACCCGGAAGCGCCAGCGGTCCCTGCGGCGAGGGAGGCGTATCGTGCGGATTCGCGTTGATGTCGAAGGTATGGTGGAACGCCGGCGGATCGTCGTACCGGATGTTCCAGTCCACGCGGTTCAGACCCACTGCCGTCGGCAGGGGCTTCAGCGTCTTCAGCCAGTAGTTCGGCTCGGGCGGATGGGCCGCCAGCGCCACGGGCTTGACCGGCGCGCTCGACATGTGTCGCACCTCGTGGCCCGCGGGGTCGAGAATGTCGAGCGTCACGGTGCCCGACGGCTTCGAGTCGAGCGAGTAGTAGATGAGGGCGCCCGGCGGCGGGTTCAGCGCGTGCGGGACCTCTTTGTGGAACGGTGTGTCCTGGTTGACGTTCCGGCGCACGCGCACGGCTTCGCCCGGCCTGAACAGATGTGCCTGGTCGTGGGCCACCTCGGCCGTCATCTGACGAAGCGGAGAGATGTCGTCGAGGACCCAGATCCCACGGCCGAAGGTGCCGACCACCAGATCGTTGCCCTTGATGAGCGCGTCCCGATACGAGGTGTTCGGGAGGTTCAGCTGCAGCGACTGCCAGTTGTCACCGTCGTTGAACGAGACGTACATCCCGCTCTCCGTCCCGGCGAACAGAAGCCCTTGCTTCTTGGTATCGGCACGAATCACACGCGTGAAGCTTCCGCTCGGCTGACCGGTGGGCAGGCCGTTCACGATCAGCTTCCATGTCTTGCCGTAGTCGGTCGTGCGATACAGGTACGGGTGGTAGTCGCCGGCCCGGTGTGTATCCACCGCGGCGTACGCCTCGGCCGGGTTCTGGTGTGAGGCGTCGATCGCCGGGATGTCCGAGAGGTCGGAGTCCGGCAGGTTCGGAATCGAAACGTCCTGCCAGGTCTGGCCGTTGTCGCGCGTCAGCTTGATGAGCCCGTTGTTCGTGCTCACCCAGATCACCCCTCGCTGCACGGTGGAGGGCGAGATCGCCTCGATGTAGCCCTGCCTCGGTCCACTGCGTCGGCCCCGACGTCCACCGCTTTCCGGCAGAGGCTTCACACCCTTCGGATAACCCAGGTTCGGGCTCATCTTCGTCCAGTGCATGCCGCCATCCGTGGTCGCCATGAGATACTGGAAGCCGGCGAACAGCTCGTGCGGGTTCCATGGCGCGAACACGAGCGGGTTCGTGGATGTCGAGCGAAGATCCGAGTTCGGGTCGACCGCCGGGCTCACGTTGACGACCTGCTCGCTCGGGTAGCTGATCTTCAGGATGCCCGAGCCGCTCGCGTAGACGACGTTCGGGTTCAGCGGGTCGGGCATGACCGTGCCCCACTCCCATCCGCCCACCGGGCTCCAGTCGAGCGGCCCGATCTCGCCGTAGTTGCCGCGGCTACGTGTGCGGATCGCGCCGGCATCCTGCTGCGGTGCGTAGACCCAGTACGGCCACGAGTTGTCCGTTGCGATGTGGTAGACCTGCTCGGTGGACTGATTGTACCAGGGGCTCCACGTGTTGCCCCCGTCCAGGCTCACCGAGGCACCCTGATCCAGACCGACGAACAGACGCTTGCCGTTCGTCGGATCGATCCACATCTGCTGCGGATCGTCTCCGCCCGGCGCGCCGATGAATCCCGTGAAGGTCTTGCCGCCGTCGCGCGACTCGTATCCGGCCGTGTTGATCGTGTACACGATGTCGGGGTTCTGCGAGTTCACGTACACGCCGCAGTTGTAGCCACCCTGCCCGTTGCGGATCCGGGTGTCCTTCGGGTCCATCTGGCGCCAGGTGGTGCCGCCGTCGTCCGAGCGATACAAGCCTGTGTTCGTGATCAGAAAGACGCGCTGGGCATTCGTATGCATCGCCACGGCCACGGAGGTCCGTCCGAACAGGTGTGGCAGACCCCCGCCGGTGATCTCGTGCCACGTGACGCCCCCGTCCGTGGACTTGTAGAGCTTGGTGTCGGTCGGCCCCTTGGTCTGCCGGCGTCGGTAGAAGGCCGGTCCGCCCGGTCGCGTGAAGTGGCTGTCGCTCGTGGCAAAGACCACGTTCGGAACGTCATAGGCGCGCGCGAGCTTCTCGATGCCGCTCGAATCGTTGACGAAGAGCGTGCGGGTCCAGGTCTTGCCGCCGTCGGTGCTGCGGAAGACGCCCCGGTGCTGGCCCTTCTCGTGCACGTTGCCCTGCGCGGCGACCAGGACGATGTCCGGATTGTTCGGATCGACGACGATCGAGGGAATCTGCTTGGTCGAGTCGAGGCCGATGTGCCGCCACGTCTTGCCGGCGTCCGTCGACTTGTAGATTCCGTTGCCCTCGTTGATCGCCCCACCCGTGATCATGTCACCGGTGCCGGCGTAGACGACGTTCGGGTCGGAGGGCGCCACCGCCACCGCGCCGACCGACGACACGTCCTTCACCGAATCGAACATCGGCTTCCAGGTGATGCCCGCGTTGACCGTCTTCCATACTCCGGCGGCCGGATAGCCCGCGTAGAAGACTCCGGGCTCACCCACCGCTCCGCTGACCGCGGCGACGCGGCCTCCCCGGAACGGCCCGAGGTTCCTCCACACGAGCCCACTCAGCATTCGTGGAGGAATCGACTGAGCCGCGCCCGGCGCCACCGCGCCGAGGAGGGCGGCACAGGCGATCCACGCCCACCGAGTTCCTGACATTCGTTTCATCATCCTGATCTCCCGCCAGCAGGATCCAATACGCACGCGGACCCGATAATAGGGAGCGCCTCTGAGATCGGACAGGCGCCTGGCACCTGCCGGAACCTCTGACGCACAACGCTTTCGGATACTTCCTGAGACGCGCAGATGTTGCGAGGGGATGCTCCTCCGTGCGGGCCGACTGCCGGTGCCGGACTGGTCCACCGGTACCCGAGGGCCGTATCCTATCCCTCGCTCGTCCTGCCGTTTCCGCACCTCGAATGTGCGACCCGCGGCAGGCTCAGCCGCTCGAGCCCGGAGAGCACACCATGCCCCGTTCGGTCCGCGTCCGTCTCCTGACGACCCTCTCGGCCGGCCTCGCCGCCTCCATGGCCTTCGCGCCCGTCATCGCCGCACAGCAGACGACCGACTCGCTGCCGAGCGAGACGCCGGCGACCTTCAAGCCGGTGACGTCGAGCTTCGACTACATCCGCCGCGACGTCATGATCCCGATGCGCGACGGAGTGAAGCTCCACACGGTCATCCTCATCCCGAAGGGAGCGAAGGACGCTCCGATCCTGATGACGCGCACGCCGTACAACGCCGACGCCCAGGTCACGCACGAGGTCAGCGCGCACATGGGGCCCGCGTTGAGCGGCTACGACAACGCGCTGGACGTCATCCTGCGCGGCGGCTACATCCGGGTGATCCAGGACATCCGCGGCAAGTACGGCTCCGGGGGCGACTACGTGATGAACCGCCCCTTCAAGGGTCCGCTCAACCCGACGAACGTCGACGAGTCGACCGACACGTGGGACACGATCGACTGGCTCGTGAAGCACGTTCCGGAGTCGAACGGCCGGGTCGGCATCCTGGGGATCAGCTACGACGGCTACCTGAGCCTGACGCCGCTCGTGAACCCGCATCCCGCGCTCAAGGTCGTCGTGCCCATGAACCCGATGGTCGACGGGTGGATGGGTGACGATTGGTTCCACCACGGCGCGTTCCGCGAGCAGAACATGCCCTACATCTACGAGCAGGAAGCCTCGCGCACGAACGCGTACACCTGGTGGACGAACTCGTACGACGACTACTACACGTACATGGATGCGGGCTCGGCGGGCGAGCTCGGCAAGGAGCGGGGGCTCGAGCAGGTCGGATTCTGGAGGAAGATCCTCGAGCATCCGAGCTACGATCGGTGGTGGCAGCTGCAAGCCATGGACAGCATCCTCGGCCGCCAGCCTCTGAAGGTCCCGGTGATGCTCGTCCACAGCCTGTGGGACCAGGAGGACATCTACGGGGCACAGGCGGTCTACCGGGCGCTCGAGCCGAAGGACACCAACCACGACATGGTCTACATGGTCATGGGGCCCTGGCACCACGGACAGGAGATCGAGGACGGGAGCTCGCTGGGCGCGCTGAAGTTTCCCACGAACACGTCCTTCGACTTCGAGCGCAACGTCCTCGGACCCTTCCTGGCACACTACCTGAAGGACGGCTCGCCACCCGACAGCGTCGCGCCCGTGACCGCGTACCTGACCGGGGCCGATCGGTGGGAGCGCCTCCAATCCTGGCCGTCCGGCTGCCCCAGCGGATGCACGATCCAGCAGACACCGCTCTACCTCCAGGCCGGCGGAAGCGTCGGCTTCGCCAAGCCGGCGGACGGTGACACGCCGTCGGACTCCTATGTCTCCGATCCGGCGAAGCCGGTTCCGTACCGCGCGCGGCCCAGCCAGCCGATCGGCTACTCGGGCCGGCTGACGTGGCCCCAGTGGCTCGTCGACGACCAGCGGGAGGCGTCCGGACGGACCGACGTGCTCACCTACGAATCGCCCGTGCTCACGGACTCGGTGCAGATCAGCGGCCGGCCGCTCGTGCACCTGATCGCCTCGACGACCGGCACCGATGCCGACTGGGTGGTCAAGCTCATCGACGTGTATCCGCCCGAGTATGCGCCGAACCCGCCGATGGGCGGCTATCAGCTCCCGATCTCCATGGACATCTTCCGCGGCCGCTATCGGGAGAGCTATTCGGATCCCGAGCCGATCACGCCGGGCAAGCCGCTCCTGTACCATTTCCATCTCCCGACGGCGAACCACGTGTTCCTGCCGGGGCACCGGATCATGGTGCAGATCCAGTCGAGCTGGTTCCCGCTCTACGACCGCAACCCGCAGACGTTCGTCAAGAACATCTTCTGGGCGAAGCCGAGCGACTACAAGAAGGCCACGCAGACGATCTGGCACAGCCCGGACCATGCCAGCTACGTCGAGCTGCCTCTCGTCGAACGCGGAGGAAAGTGACGGGCGGGCGCTTCTCCCGCCCGCAGCGCTACAAACAAGAGTTTCCTTGCTCTCCCGTGAGCTGTTGCGCAGGTTGGCTGCATCCGCTCGAGCCTGCCCGGTCAGGCCGTCGCGAGCCTCCTCGGTCGATGCCGCGGACGCCGTGCGCTACACGACGCGCGTCGTGCGAGCAGCGTCCGGAGAGACCCTGCGCCGGAAGGAGGGAGGATCGTGGCCAAGTATCTCGCGCTCTGGGAGGTCGACCTCTCCAGGGTACCTACGGAACGGGGAGAGCGAGCAACAGCCTGGGCCAGCCTCATGGGCATGGTCCGGAAGCACCGCGAGGAAGGGCTGTTCGTCGAGTGGGGTTCCTTCGTCGGTGAAGAAAGCGGATACGCCATCTGCGAGGGAACGGACACGGACATCATGGGGGCGTTGCAGTACTACGTCCCGTGGGTCCGCTTCAAGCTGCGCCCGATCGCGTCGGAGCAGCACGTCAACGCCATGATCGGCGACATGTCGGCCTGAGCCGACGACGAGCCCGTCCCACGAGCCCACCCCGGCCCGCGCACGCATCGAGGTGCGCGGGCCCGGGCTCGTGCCCGAAGGATCGTCGGTTCTACTGAACCTGGAACGTGATCGGGAACTGCACCCACACGGGCACTCTCTTGTCCCGGTTCAGAGCCGCCGAAAAGCGGTACACGTCCGCTACCTTGATTGCGGCAGAGTCGAGCATCGGGTGTCCCGAGCTCTTCCAGATCCGGTGGTCCTCCACCACGCCGTTCTCGTCGATGAAGAAGTAGACGATCACGGTGCCGCCGATCCCCGCGTCACGCAGGACCGGCGGATAGCTCCGCTCCATCTCCCGGACGACGTCGGCCTTGTTGAGGATCGAGGGAGCGACCGTGTACGGCGTGAAGACCGGAGCCTTGGCCAGATCCGCGTCGGTATTCTGCTTGGGCGGCGGCGGCAGGTTCTGGACCTTGTTCTGCTCGAACGTCGTCGGCGCGATCGTGACGTCCTTGCTCACCGCCGCCGTGGCCATGACCGGCGTCGCAGGCCGCGCGATGGCGGTGGGCGCCGGTGGGATCTCCACCTCCGGCGGGAGGTTGACGCTCACCACGTCGCGGTCGTGAACGGAGACATCTCGGGCACGCAGCTCGGGCCACAGCGCGAAGAGCGCGAAATGGCACACGGTGGCGGCGATCATCCCGATCCAGAACACGGGACTGAACGACTGCTTGAGCCGCTCATTGGCACTCGGAGCGTTCTCCGGGCGAGCGGGCTCGGCGCGAGGGCTCATCATTCCCCCCTCTGGGAACGCATCCAAGCCCGGAGCCACCGAGCTCGACGAGCGCTCCCGACGGTTGCCGCAACCCCTGACCCGCTATCTATAATATACGAAAGTGGCTCCCTTTCTTGACCTCCCCTCACCCATTCCCGCTCCCAACGGAGAACCTGATGCGCCTGCCCCTCGTAGGCCTCGCTCTGCTCACGATGCTGCCGCTCCCTTTGGCGGCTCAGACCACGTCGCCCCCACGGGCGCAACAACCCGACATGGTGAACCCCGCCATCGACGACGGTCCCGGGCCGTTCTCGTACTACAGCCACCCGACGGACGTCATCGGGATCATGGACGGGCGCGGTACGGAAGTGACGCCCGAGGGCTACCTCTACACGGGATACGGCGAGCTGATGTTCCTGGCGGGACCCACGCTGACCCCCGTGAGCCAACGGGTGCGCACCCTGCGCGACGGGTGGCTTCCGATCGTCGAGTATCAGGCCATGCGCGGCAGCGTCGCCTATCGCTTCACGATGTTCGCGGCGAGTCTCGATGGACGGCCCGACAGTCCCGTCGTGGACTTCGTCCGCGTGGTCATGGCGAACGAGGGAAGTCGTGACGCGCGTGCCCGGCTTGCCTTCGCGGCTCGCTATACGGGCCCGTCACACGGGGGTAGCGGCAGGGCGGACAACCGTTTCCCCCGCCCCGCCACGGCGAAGCGAAAGGGGCAGTACGACCAGCCGGGCATCACGTTCGACTCGACCTGGACGTACGGCTTCGACGCCGGAGCCTTCCTGCGCGGGGGTAAGGTCTTCTATCTCTTCCCGACCGATCCGACGCCGGAGCTGCGCCCGACCGAGGACACCCAGGGACAGCTCGGCGGGACGATTGCCGCGAGGCGCCTGCGCGTCCAGGTGACCGAGCCCGTCGGGATGGCGATCTACGACACGCTGCTCGCACCGGGCGACTCTCAGTCTGTCGTGGTGAAGCTCCCCTATGCGCCCACCGCCCCGGACGACCCTTGGCTGGCGCGCGTGCGCGCCGCGAGCTTCGACGAGTACCTCTCGCGCACCGAGTCGTTCTGGAAGGGGATCGTGAAGCGCGGCATGCAGGTGGACGTCGCCGAGCCCAAGGTCGTCAACACCTTCCGCTCGAGCCTCGTCTACGACCTGCTGGCCCGCGACAAGATCGGCGACGACTACGTGCAGACGGTCAACGAGTTCCAGTACCATGCCTTCTGGCTGCGCGACGCATCGTTCATCGTGCACGCCTACGACGTGACCGGCTATCCGAAGATCGCCAGACAGGACCTCGACTTCTTCGCCGGATGGCAGAAGCCGAACGGAAACTTCGTGAGCCAGGGAGGCCAGTACGACGGCTGGGGTCAGACGTTGTGGGCGTACGGCCAGCACTTCCGCCTCACGCACGACACCGCGTTCGCGGCAAGCGTCTACCCGGCGATCAAGCACGCCGTACAGTGGCTGGACAGCGCGCGGGCCTCGGACCCGCTCCACCTCGTCCCTTCCACGACGCCCGGCGACAACGAGGACATCACGGGCCATGTGACCGGCCACGACTTCTGGGCGCTGGCAGGGCTGCACGGAGCCATCTACATCGCCGAGGGACTC
>JBJKRT010000040.1:0-114491 GCA_046704545.1 Longimicrobiales bacterium | reverse complement strand
CACACTCGACCCCGCCCGCCACACCCTCTCTGCTTGCCCTTCCACGACCCGCAGCCTACCATGCGCCCCAGGCCAACAGGCCCTTTCAATCTCCTATGCTTTCCCAGAACGAAGGCAAGAACACGGTGGTCGATCTCGGGAGGCAGGTCGGACTGCTGCATCCCGAACCAGGCCCGCGCCGCACGCATGCCAGCCGCCGTTAGCATCACTCCGCACGCGCCGCCCACGAAGCCGAGGGCGACCCCCTCCACCAGGAGCTGTCGAACCAGGCGCATTCGCGACGCCCCCAGGGCTGCCCTCACCGACAGTTCGCCTCGGCGCGAGTTCACCCGAGCGAGAAGCAGCCCAGCGACGTTCAGGACCGCGATCAGAAGGACCAGAGCGCTCAGGGCGAAGAGGGTCAGCCTGCCCGCGCCCTCGGTGCGCCCGAGCAGCTCGCGGAAGGGCCGGACCTCGAACCGCCAGCCCCCGTATGTGTCAGGATTGTCCTTGGCCAATCCGGCTCCGACCCCTCGCAGTTCAGCGGCGGCCGCCGTCCGGGTGACACCGGGCTTCAACCGTGCGACGTTCTCCATGGCACGCGAGCGACCTGTGCCTTCTTCGCTGGAATAGGGCCGCCAGAGAGGCGTTCGCGGATCGAAGTGGAATCCCTTCGGCAACACGCCCACGACCGTGAGCGTGCCGGGGTCGGTGCCGGCGAAGTCCTTGAAGTACTCGAAGTGCTTGCCGACGATATCGCGGTCCCCCCCATACTGCGTCCGCCAGTAGCCGTAGCTGAGGAGGACCACGGGCTCGGCGCCCGCCAGCGTGTCCTCCGGGACGAACGTCCTGCCGAGAAACGGGCGGACACCGAGGAGGCCGAAGAAGCCGGGCGACGCGACATCCACGAACGGGTCCTCTATCCGATCGCCCCGTCGGATGACCACCGGCCGGGCCGATTGCCCAACGAAGCCGAACGCGTCGTAGGAATGCACCCGCTTCTGCCAGTCGGCGGCCGCACGGAGGCCTGTACCGTACTCGGTGCATGTCGGACAACCGCGGTATCGCTCCTTTTCCGGAGATACCTGGGTCACCCACACCAGCCGGTCGGCATTCGCAAACGGCACCGGTCGGAAATCGAGTGCGTCGATCACACTGAACACGGTAGCGGTCGCTCCGATGCCGAATCCGAGCGAGAGTACAGCCACGACCGTGAAGCCCGAGCTCTTGCGGAGCGAGCGAGCCGCGTAGCGCAGGTCCTGGAGGAGCTCGTCAAGCCAACGCCAACGCCAGGTCTCGCGCGCCTCCTCCTTGATGCGGGTGGGATCGCCGAGTGCGCGGCGTGCCGCCCGGCGCGCTTCGGCCGGGCTCATGCCTGCCGCCACGTTACGCTCCACCTCTCGATCGAAGTGGTAGCGGAGCTCCTCATCGAACTCGACCTCGACCTCCGCCCGGCGCAAGAGCGCCTTCAGGCGGACAATCCATCCGCGCGACATCGGCCGCTCCTCAGTCCGCCTCGAGGATCAGGCCGAACGCATGTACGAACCGCTCCCATCGCTCTCGCTCGGTAGTGAGCTGCTTTCTGCCGGTCGGCGTGAGCTCATAGAATCGCGCGCGGCGGTTGTTTTCGGTCTGCGCCCAATGGCCCTTCACCCAGCCCTGCTCCTCCAATCGCCGAAGCGCAGGATAGATCGACCCATAGTTGACGTCGAAGGCACCTTCGGACACGACCTGGATCGATTGGGTGAGCTGCCATCCGTTGGCGGGTCCAGTTCGCAGCATCTTGAGCACGATCAGGTCCAGCGTACCCTGGAGAAGATCGATCTTCTTCGTCCCCATGCGCGCCCTCCTATTGACATCCTATAACAGGCTATACGCACGACCTATTGGCTGTCAATAGAGGGCGACTGAAGTCATGCTCATGGTGACATCGCAGGAGTCAGGTCCTCACCGCCCGATCCAACCTCGGTCCGGGTCCCAGTCTGCATCCAGCGCCTCTCCTCGGCTGAGCGCGTCCAGAGCGGGGCCGACGAACTCACGAATCCGTGCGGCCACCTCGGCAAAACCGTCGGGGGCTCCTACCGCCGCGCTCCGCCGGAGAAAGGCCTGCCACATACGTTGAGCTTCCTCGCTACGCGCGAAGTCGTCAGAGATTCCCGTGGGAGTGCCGGCCGGCAGGTCGGTCTCTCGGTGCCTCAGCGTCGCCGCGATCTGGTCTTTGAGCCCACCACCCTCGAACCTGCGCTCACGGCTGAGGAGATGGAGGTCGAAGAAGTCCTTGAAGCGGGTGTTGATGGCTCCGAGCTTGATGATCGCCTCCAGCTTCTCCGCGATCACGGCTTCCGGGCTGTAGACCCTGATCTTCGGCCGATCGAAGTCCAGCAATACGGGCAACTCCACGCGGACAGGCTCCTCCAGCAGGACCTCGCCGAAGCCCATATCGACCTGCACGTGGACCTTCGTGTGCCCGAGCTCCGCGACCATCCTCATCCGAAGACCCACGTAGTCCCCGTCCTCCTGGATCTCGTCCAATCGGATCGAGTCGGCCTTGAATCGGACCCCGTCCTCCTGCTCGACCTCGACCGCTACGATCTCACGAAAGGCGCTCTCGATCGTCGTACGCTCGATCGACGCGAGAAGATCCACGTCGCGGGTGGCACGCCGCGCGACTCCCCATGTGTAGAAGAGCCAGGCTCCTTTGAGGACGAAGGCGTCCCTGAATCGGGATCGCGAGATCCGGTACATCAGCCGTTCCGTGGCATATCGCGACAGGAGCACCTGCATGTCCTCGCCTGTCTCCTTCCGCATGTTCCTGAGTTGCTGAACCACGGACGCGGCCACGTTCGTCAACGACTCGGTCCAGTGCTCCATCAGATCGTGACCAGTGCCTGGAGATATGGACGCATCACCCGGCTCACACCACAGACCTCGGCGAAACGCTCGAGTCCGTCCATCGTGAACAGCCGATCTCTCCATCCTTCGCGGAGCGCCTCCAAGGCGACGTCGATTCCCAGCTTGTGGCGGTACTTGAACAGGTCCGCAACCGTCTTCGCCGGGCTGTACACTCGAATCTCGACGCCTGCAATCGAGTGCACCTGTTGCCCCTCGTGGTAGGCGGGCCCGGAGAACCACACGAACTCGACCGCGAGATCCTCGATGCGGGGCCTCTTGCGGGTCTCCTCACGGTTCAACGCCAGCCAGACTTCCCGGGGCAGCTGAACCCCGATGTCGTGAAATGCCAGGGCCGATGTAAGGCAGACCACGCCATTGGGGACCAGCTTGGACGCCTCCGCGAAAGCCTGCTTCTCGGACACCGGGTACTCCGGGTGGCTGAAAAGCCCCGAAGCGAGCTGGATCAGTTCGCCCCGATCGCGCAGCCTGTAGAGGAGAAACGTGTTGAAACCGGCCTCTTCGATCTCGTGTTGACGAACCAGGCCTCGCTGACGAACGAACTGGACGAGTCGCTCTGTAGCTGTCTTTCTGCCCATGTCGACACCCGCATGTGTGGGGTTATGGTGACATGATGAAACATCTGTCACCATATCCCCACACACAAGAGGGAGTTGGAGGCAGCCATAGCAGGAGCGATACAGCGAGCAAACAGGGAGGCCGAGGTCCACCCTTGGTCGATCGGCCTCGCGGGATAGCCGCACCTGAAAGCCATGCGTGCAATGCCCCCAGGTGCCACTTCTAACTGGCACCTGGAGCCCCATCTCACCTCAGCTTTTCGCGGTTTCCTCCACGTACAGCTCCCCGCCCGACTCCCGGAATTCCTTTGCCTTCTCTTGCATTCCGGCCTCTGCGAACTCCTTGATGTCCGCGGAAATCTTCATGGAACAGAAGCGAGGTCCGCACATGGAGCAGAAGTGGGCCACCTTCGCGCCCTCGGCCGGGAGCGTCTCGTCGTGGTACTCCATCGCGCTCTGGGGATCGAGCGCGAGGTTGAACTGGTCACGCCACCGGAACTCGAAGCGCGCCTTGGACAGCGCGTCGTCCCACTCCTGCGCGCGCGGATGGCCCTTGGCCAGATCCGCCGCATGCGCCGCGATCCGGTACGTGATCACGCCGCGCTTCACGTCGTCCCGGTCGGGCAGGCCGAGGTGCTCCTTCGGGGTCACGTAACAGAGCATGGCGGTGCCGTACCAGCCGATCTGCGCCGCGCCGATCGCGCTCGTGATGTGGTCGTAGGCCGGCGCGATGTCGGTGGTGAGCGGCCCGAGCGTGTAGAAGGGCGCCTCGTCGCACCACTCGAGCTGGTTGTCCATGTTCTCCTTGATGAGATGCATGGGCACGTGGCCGGGTCCCTCGTTCATGACCTGGACGCCGTGCTCCCAGGCGATGCGCGTGAGCTCGCCCTGCGTCTTCAGCTCGGCGAACTGCGCCTCGTCGTTCGCGTCGCGGATGCTGCCGGGCCGGAGCCCGTCGCCCAGCGAGAACGAGACGTCGTAGGCGGCCATGATCTCGCACAGCTCGCGGAAGTGCGTGTAGGTGAAGTTCTCCTGGTGGTGCGCCATGCACCACTTGGCGATGATCGAGCCGCCGCGCGACACGATGCCCGTGAGCCGGTTGGCCGTCATCGGGATGTAACGCAACAGCACGCCCGCGTGGACCGTGAAGTAGTCGACGCCCTGCTCCGCCTGCTCGATGATCGTGTCGCGGTAGATCTCCCAGGTGAGCTCCTCGGGCACGCCGCCCACCTTCTCGAGCGCCTGGTAGATCGGCACCGTGCCGATCGGCACCGGCGAGTTCCGGAGGATCCACTCGCGCGTCTCGTGGATGTTCGGACCGGTCGAAAGGTCCATGACCGTATCCGCACCCCAAAGCGTGGCCCAGCGCAGCTTCTCGACCTCCTCCTCGATGGAGGACGTCACGGCCGAGTTTCCGATGTTCGCGTTGATCTTCACCTTGAAGGCCCGCCCGATCGTCATCGGCTCGAGCTCGGGGTGGTTGATGTTCGCCGGAATGATCGTGCGTCCGCGCGCCACCTCTTCCCGGACGAACTCCGGCTCCATCCCCTCGCGGATCGCGACGAACTCCATCTCGGGCGTGATCTCACCTCGGCGGGCGTAGACCATCTGCGTGACGCCACCGGTACCTCGCAGCGTCCGGCGGCGGAGTCCCTCGGGCATCTCCACGTCGGCGGCCGGCTCGCGCGTGCGTTCGGTCTCCTCGACGTCTCCGCGCTCGCGAATCCACGCTTCACGAAGCGCGGGCAGCCCCCGTCGCACGTCGATCTCCCGCGGTCCGCTCGTGTCGTAGACCCGCAACGGTGTCTCGCCGTCGCTCAGGCTGATCTCGCGCATGGGCACCCGAACCCCCCGGCTCCCTTCGACGAACACCTTGTGGGAATTCGGGAAGGCGCCGGGATAGTCGGTGCCCAGATCGGGGGTCTCGGGAGCGACGCGGCGGCCGTTTCCATTCGCGACGGGCAGGCGATGGCTCTGGCTCATGGGATGTGCCTCCTGGGCAGATACGGAAACGGGGGAGGCTCGCCGCTCTCCCTCCGCCGGTTTCAACCGGATCAGGTTCCAAGGGTCGTTCTCAATCCCGCGACGGCGGGATGCCCCTGGCGGCGCCCTGAACCTACGACGTCGATGCCGATCGTTGAAGGGGAGCGCCGCCGATCGCCCGTCTCGCTTCTCGGTGTGCAGCGGACGGCACACCCATGCAAGATCTTGCATGGACATCATCCACCGGCTGCCGGGAATCCCCTGGCGCAAGGTTATATGAAGCAATGACTTAACAGATGCGTGCGAGACTGGCCCGACGCTTGCTCGTTGGAGATGCGACCGAACGACAAGAGACCTGCCCCTCCAACGACAGCGGTCATGATCGTCAACGTTCTCACCGCGGCGACGCTCGCGTTCGCCCCGGGTACCCACGTGGGCCCCGATTCTCTTTCGGCCGCCATGCGCCTCCATCCGGAGCCCGTGTCGGTCGCGCTGCTGCACCCGGAGTCTGCTCCTTCGGCTGCACCCAGCGTCACTGCGCTGCCGGTCCGGTCCGCCGCCTCCCCCGGCGGGCCGGATGCGGCACCGCAGATCATCGCGTACAGCGACGCGTACTACACCCGCCTGAAGATCCACAAATGGGCGAGCTACCTGACGCTGCCTCTGTTCGCGGGCGAGTGGTACGTCGGCAACCGGCTCATGAAGCCGAACGCGCCGCACTGGGCGCGTGGCGTGCATCGCGGCCTCGCGATGGGTGTCGGCGCCCTCTTCGTGGTGAACACGATCACCGGCGGTCTGAACCTGTGGGCGGGACGCCACGACCCGTACGGACGCACGAGCCGGTTGCTCCACGCCTCCCTCATGCTCCTCTCCGACGCCGGCTTCGTCATCACCGGGCTCACCGCGCATCAGCTCCATGGCCGGTACGCCTTCTACGGTCACGACAAACGCAAGCTGCACAGGAACGTGGCAATCGCCTCGATCCTCACGGCCACGATCGGCTACGCCATCATGCTCCCCCCCTTCCACAAGGACTGAGGACGCACGATGGCAGCTTTGGCAAAGCAGCTGGCTGGGCTTCTTTCGCCGTGGATCAACTACTACAACTACTCCAACGCCGCCGAGCTGATCATCACCTTCCTCCATCTCGGCGGACTGTTCGCGGCCGGAGGTCTCGCGTTCGGCCTGGATCGCGCCGTGCTCAGGAGCGGACGCCATCCGTTGCCGAGCAAGGAGGACGTGGCACGTGAGCTCGGACAGGCGCACACGGTGATCCTGATCGGACTCGGCGTCGTGGTCCTGAGCGGTCTCGCGATGACGGCCTCCGATCCGAGGACCTACCTCGTCTCGAAGATCTTCTGGCTGAAGATGGTGGCGGTCGCGCTGCTGCTGGCCAACGGCTGGGTTCTCAAGCGCGCGGGCGAGCGGTTGCTGGAAGAGCCCGATGCACCCACCGGATTCCGCCGTCTCCGACGTGCGGCGATCAGGAGCATGGGGCTCTGGATGGCGGCCGTGCTCGCCGGTGTGGCCCTCACGGTCTATTCCTGACCTGATTCATGGAATGAAGAGAGAGAAGCGATATGTCGACGTTGAAGCTACCGTCCGTCGAGCCCGTGGACGATGCGTGCGACGCATGCGCGTCCTGTGTGGGCCGGCGTGATTTCCTGCGGGTCGGGGTCGGTGCGACGCTGGCTGCGGCCTTACTGGGGGGCCTGCCCGAAGCGCTGGCCGCGGCCCCGATCCGCTGGATCCGCTCGTCCACCCCGGACGAGCCGCGTTACCCGGTTCCCACCGACGACAGCGTGCACGTGGACCGCAAGGAGGAGATCATCCTCGTCCGTTACCAGGGTGAGCTGATGGTGTTCTCTCTCGCGTGTCCGCACCAGCACGCGCTACTCAAGTGGCTTCCGGATCACCACATGTTCCGGTGCACGAAGCACCACTCCGAGTATTCGCCGGCGGGCGTCTACGAGAAGGGACGCGCGACCCGGAACATGGACCGCTACGCGATCAGCATCCAGAACGGACAGGTGGTGGTCGACAAGAGCAAGGAATTCCATAGCGACAAGGACCCCAAAGGCTGGGCTGCCGCGGAGGTAACCGCCCCATGAGCACCGAATCGAAGAGCCTGTCCCTACCGATGCTGGGCACACGCGACGAGGGACCCGCCATCGACCGTCGCGGGTTCCTCACCGAGAGTATCAAGCTCGCCGTGCTCGCCGCCCTTGCCGGCACCGCCGCCTCGTGCAGCGCCGGGAGCTCGCCGACGGGTCCGAAGCTCACCAGCTTCTCGATCAAGGTCTCCGACTTCTCCGCCCTGGGGCAGTCGGGGGGCGTCATCACCTTCAACCACAGTGGCCTTCCCATCGCGGTCGCCAACCTCGGCAGCGGGAACTGGGGCGCGTACTCGCTCATCTGCCCCCACCAGGGTGGGCTCGTCCAATGGGTCGGCAACCGCTTCCAGTGCACGGTGCACGGGTCCGAGTACGACCTCCAAGGAGACTGGGAGGGCGGACAGCCCACGGGGAACCTCCACCATTACCAGACCTCGTACGACGCCACCACCAGCACGCTCACGATCAACCCGTAGATCTCCGCCGACGACCCGCGTGGCCCCTCAGCGCAGGTCGTGCTTCTCCAGCTTGTACCAGAGCGTGCGGACACTGATGCCCAGGAGGCGGGCGGCTTGGGCCTTGTTTCCGTCCGTGCGCTCGAGCGCGGCTTCGATGGCGGCACGCTCCGCGCTGGCGACCGCGTCGCTCAGTGGCACGACTTCGCGCGGTCCGGGAGCGGCTTCCTCGGGTGCCGCACGCCGCGGAGCATCGAGCTCCACATCCTCGACCAGACCGTCGTCCGACAGGATGACGGCTCGTTCGAGGATGTTCATCAACTCACGGACGTTCCCGGGCCAGCGATGGGAAAGCAGCTTGTCCAGGATCCCCGGAGCCAGACGGGCATCGACGTCGAGGCGCTCCCCGAAACGGTGGAGGGCCAGTCGCGCGAGGTGCTCCACGTCTTCGGGGCGCTCGCGCAGCGGCGGAATGTGGATGGGAAAGACGTTGATGCGGTAGAAGAGGTCCTGCCGGAAGCGACCCTGCTCCGCCGCGCTCGCGAGGTCCCGGTGCGTCGCCGCGACCACGCGTACATCCACGTGTCGGCTCACGTTCGAGCCGAGGCGCTCGACCGTTCCCTCCTCGAGCACGCGCAGGAGCTTGGGCTGGAGCGCGAGGGGCATGTCGCCGATCTCGTCGAGAAAGAGCGTTCCGCCGTCGGCGACCTCGACTTTGCCGGGCCTGTCCTTGACCGAGCCTGTGTAGGCGCCGCGGGCCGCACCGAAGAGCTCCGCCTCCAGCAGCTCGCTCGGGATGGCCGCGCAGTTCACGGCAATGAACGGCTTGTCCCGCCGATTGGATCGCTGATGCAACGCCCGCGCCACGACTTCCTTGCCCACACCGGTCTCGCCGGTCACCAGCACCGTGGTCGGCTGATCCGCGACCTGGTCGACCAGAGACAGAACCCGTGCCATCGCCGCGCTGCTCGCCACCACGCCCGACGCGCCGTCGCGTCCCGGCTCCTCCAACGCCTCCGCCTCGACCTCCGCACGGTGGGCCTCGAGCGCCCGAGCGACCAGCGCCTCGAGCTCCTCCATGCCGAACGGCTTCAGCACGTAGTCGAACGCGCCGGCCTTGATGGCCTCCACCGCGCTCTCCACGGTGCCGTAGGCCGTGATCAGGATGAAGGGAAGATCGATGCGCTTCCTGCGCATATCGGCAAGCAGCTCGAGCCCGGAGCGGCCGGGAAGCTGGAGGTCCGCGACGACGAGGTCCACGGCGTCGCCGGTCAGGAGCGTCCACGCCTCTTCGGCCGACGCTGCCGTGAGCACCGAGTAGCCTCGATCTTCCAGCGCCATCTCCACGATGCGCCGGATCCTGGGCTCGTCGTCGACCACCAGGAGCTTTTCGCTCATCCGTCCTCCGATCCATCCGCGGGCAGCGTCACGCGCATCCGCGTGCCCCGCCCCGGCTCGCTCTCAACATCGATGGCTCCACCATGAGCTTCCACCAGTTGCTTCACGATGGGAAGCCCCAGCCCCGTCCCGGAGGGATGGGTGGTGAAGAGGGGCGTCCAGATCTCGGCAAGTCCCTCCGCGGGGATGCCGACGCCGTCGTCCTCGACCTCGAGCACGACCTGACCGTCCCGGGACGTCGTCCGCACCTGCACGACGCCTCCGCCCTCGCACGCCCGGATCGCATTGCCGACGAGGTTGACCACGACCTGCCGAAGCTGGTCGGCGTCACCCTCGAGGGTCGACGTCCCACCATCGAGCGAAAGTCTCACGTCCTTCTCGGTCGCCTCGGGCTCGAGGGCCGACAGAGCGTCCTCGCAGACCCGGGCGAGCTCCATCTTCGCCAGCACCGGTGCCGACGGCCGTCCGAAGACCAGGAGGTCGTCCACCAATCGCGTCAGCCGCTCCACCTCCATTTGCAGCATCTGGCTCACCTCCTGCTGCCTGGGATCGGCCGCGGTCGATCGCTGAAGCATCTCGGTGCCCGCCCGCAACACGGAGAGCGGCGTGCGAATCTCGTGGGCCAGGCTCTTGGTCAGCATACCCACGGCGGCGAGAGATTCGCTCCTGGCCACCTCCTCTCGGGCATGCTCGAGCCGGGCGATCATGGCATCCATCGCGTCGCCCAGAACCTGCACCTCCCGCGGCGCCCAGCGCGATACGGGAGGAAGCGGCTCGGGATCCAGGGCGTCGAGCTCCCGGGCGGCGCGCGTGAGACGGCCGAGCCCCGACGTGGCGGAGCGCACGACCAGGAGCGTGACCGGGAGCGCCAACAGGAGGAACACGAGCGCGAGCGTGACGAGCTGTCGACCGCGCGCCTTGAGCTCGGAGGTCAGCTCGGCGCGGGGCCGCGCCACGCCGACGCTGAGCGGGCCGACCACGGTCGGCACCGTGTCGCGCGCCCAGAGGTAGCCCACGGAGGGCCCACTCACGTCGTGACCCCGGAAGAGGACCACGCCCGCCGTGTCGCTCACCTCCAGCGTGCCGAGCTCCAGAGGCAGCGCCTGGTCCAGAAAGCGCTTCAGTGGCGTCCACACGGCGAGCCGGCCCAGAAGGGTCCCGTCGGCGCGAGAGACGACGTTGGCCGTGGCGATCACCTCCCCACCGCCCGTCGCCCCGGCGCGCACGGTGAGCCCGGTACCGGGCGCATCGATGGCCTTCCACACGAGGGGCGGGAGCGGCGGAGCGGAATCGGCCAGCCGGGCGGGATCGGATGCGGCGAGGAGTCGCTCGGGCAGGCGCACCCCCACCGCTTCGGTACCCTGCCCGAGCATGTGCGAGAGCTCGGAGAGCGAGCCCGAGAGGCGTTTGTCGACGTCGTCGACGGCCAGATCCTGGGAGGTCTCGAGCCCGGCCCACACGGACGCCAGCCGCTTGCGCTCGGCCAACGCGGCGGCCAACCGTTCTCCCGCCACACCGGCGCGCACCTGCAGCGCGCGCACGGTCTCACCTACCAGGCGCTTCCTTCCGACCCCATATTCGCGCACGACGACCGCGACGGTGGCGAGGGTCATGAACGCCGCGAGCAGAAGCGCCAACCGCCCCGCCAACGATCCCGGCCACGGAAGAGCCCCCTGTTTCGGAGCATTCAAGGACTCTCTGCGTTGCGCCAGCGACACCCCTCCTCCCTTCACGCAGGATCCGTCCTGCGGTGGACGTTCATCTCATGGGCGGCCCTAACCGCCCTGTTCGTCGTCGTACACCCGGCAGCCGCACAGCTTCCCGCGCCGGCGGTGAGCGCCGGAGGACCCTTCGAGTGGGGTGGATACGCCAGCCTCACGTTGAGCCGTCCGGAGCACCGCGTCTCGGGTGACGACGCCATCCAGGTTAACGAGCTGGCCGCCGCCCTCATGGCTTGGGGCGAGCTCACACCGAGAGCAAGCTATTTCCTCGAGTGGGATGCGGCCAAACGCACGACCGAAACCTGGAGCGGCCGAGAGACCGAAGAAAACCTCATGCCGGTCCGTCTCTACCTGGAATACGCGTTCAGCGATCTTCTCCGGCTGCGCGTCGGGCGATTCCTCACGCCGATCGGACAATGGAACGAGATCCACGCGGAGCCGCTCACGTGGACGCCGATCCGGCCGCTCGTCACGTACCGGCCGTTCGCGAAGAGCCTCACCGGAGCGCTTCTCGCGGGAGAGACCTCGCTCAAGGGTCACGACGCCGGCTATGCCCTCTTCTGGGCACCGGGCCTGGACTTCGACCACGATGTCGAGAGCGGCGAGGAGAGCCAGTTCGTGCGGGCCGTCGGAGCGCGCGTGGCGGCGGAGGTTCACCCCGGGCTCGTGATCGGCTTGAGCGCGGCACGCGAACGCCGCACACGCCCGTTCGTGTTCGACGAGCACAACGGGCTCCCCGAGCCGACGGGTCGGGAGCAGGACCAGACGGACCGAACACTGCTCGGCGGTGACATGAGCTGGCAGGGCAGCAACGCGGAGGTGATGGCCGAGGGAACCTGGCTCATGGCCGAAGGCCCCGAGCCGTACGAAGGAGGCGCCTACCTCCTGGGAGCCTTTCGGCTGAAGGGAGGCCTCTGGGGCGTCGCCAAGGGTGAGGCGTACAGCCCGGTCGACGGCCACCATGCCACGACGGGCTACGCCGGGCTCACGTACCGAGGAGGACCGCACGTCGTCGTCAAGCTCGGGCGCCAGTTCGCCAACCGCTCCTCGACACGGATTCCCGACGGATGGTATCTGTCGTTCTCCTCGCTCTTCTGAGCGTCGGAACGCCGGCCTCGGTCCGTCCGGCGGACGCTCCCGGAGACTCGATCTGTGTCGTCGCCCACGCCCCCGGAGACACCACGGGCGTGGACGTCGACCTGATCCGACGGATCTTCCTCGAGCGACAGCGCTTCTGGCCCGACGGAACGCCGGCGCGTCCGGTCAATCTCCCGGCCACGTCCTCCGTGCGAGAGCGCTTCTCGCTCGCCGTGCTGGGAGAGTCCGTCCGTGAATTGGCGCCCTATTGGGACGAGCGCTACTTCCACGGGACCCGTCCACCGCTGAGCGTGGGCTCGGAGGAAGCCCTGCTCCTCTTCGTCGCGCGCACCAAGGGCTCGGTCGGATACGTGGACGGCGCGCGCGCCCGTGCCCTCCCCGACAGGGTGCGTGCGCTCTTCTGTCTGGCCGGATCTCGTCCAACCCAGGCCCCCGACCCCTCCTAGCCGTCGCTCCTAGGCCTTCCAGTCGCGCAGGTCCAGGCTCGGGAGAAGCTTCGGCGCGGTCCGGTGATGCGTGGCCTGCTCATATGCGTACGCGATGCGCAGCAGGGTCGGCTCGCTCCATGCGCGACCGAAGAAGGAGATGCCCACCGGCAGCCCCTGGATCAGCCCGTTGGGCACCGTGATGTTGGGATAGCCGGCCACGGCGGCCGGCGACGAACTGCCGAACGCGTTCGAGTCGCCGTTCACCAGGTCGGTGACCCAAGCCGGCCGCGTCGTCGGCGCCACGATCGCGTCGAGCTGGTGCTTCTCCATGAGCCCGTCGATGCCCTCGGCGCGCGAGTACAGGCGCGCATCGTGCAGTGCCTGGAGGTACTCCTTCGACGTGAGGGGCCCCTTCTGCTCGGCCTCCAGGAAGACCTCCTGCCCGAAGAACGGCATCTCCTCGTCCTTGTGCGCGTCGTTGAACGCGATGAGGTCGGCGAGCGTGTGCATGGGCGCCTTCGGGCCGAGACCCTGCAGGTACTTGGCGAGGTCGGCCTTGAACTCGTAGAGGAGTACCTGGAACTCGGGCCCTCCCGTCTTGCGCTTGTTCACGAGGATCGTCTTGTCGACGATCGTGGCGCCACCCGCGGAGAGTACGTGGAGCGCATCTTCCATGAGCGCGTCGATGCGGTCGTCTCGGCCGAAGTAGCTGCGCTCCACCCCGATGCGCATCCCCTTCAGGCCGTCGGGCTTCAGGAACTGTGTGTAGTCGGTGTGGCTGTGGCCCGCCGACGCCTTGGTGGCCTCGTCGCGCGCGTCGACACCGGTGAGCGCGCCGAGGATCGCCGCCGCGTCGGTCACGGTTCGCGCCATCGGACCCGCGGTGTCCTGCGAGTGCGAGATCGGAACGATCCCGGCGCGGCTGACGAGGCCGACCGTCGGCTTGATCCCCACGACCCCCGTGAGCGACGACGGACAGACGATCGAGCCGTCCGTCTCGGTACCGATGGCCGCGGCCGAGAAATTGGCCGACGCGCCCGCGCCGGAGCCGGACGACGAGCCGCACGGATTCCGGTCCACCGCGTACGGGTTGCCGCATTGCCCTCCCCGCCCGCTCCACCCGGAGACGGAATGGCTGGAGCGGAAGTTCGCCCACTCCGAGAGGTTGGCCTTGCCGAGGATGATCGCACCCGCCGCCCGGAGACGCGCGGCCACCCCGCTGTCCTCGGGCGGAATCGAGCCCTGAAGCGCGAAGGAGCCCGCCGTCGTGGTCATGTGGTCGGCCGTGCCGATGTTGTCCTTGACGAGGATCGGGATCCCGTGCAGCGGGCCGCGCACCTTCCCGCTCCGGCGCTCGTCGTCGAGGCGGGCGGCGATGTCGAGCGCATCGGGATTCGTCTCGATGACGGAGCGCAGCTCGGGCCCGGCCCGGTCGAGACGCCGTATACGGTCCAGGTAGAGCTCGGTGATGTGTCGCGACGTATAGCGGCCGGAAGCCATCGCGTCCTGCAGCTCGGCGAGCGTCTTCTCCTCGAGCTCGAACGACTCCTTCGTCCACCACGGCGCACCCACGTCGGCGTCGGCCGAGGCCGCGCCCGGCTTCGGCTGCGCGCAGGAGGCCGCGCCTCCTACGGCGAGCGCTGCGGCCCCCAGACCACCCACCTTGAGGAACTCCCTGCGGTCGAGCTGGCTCCGATCCTCGTCGTCCGGCCTGCGGCTCATCACGTCCTCCTGCGGTTGGGATCCGTGCAGGAGAGGCAAGCTGCGCGGGCGAGAGCCCGGCGGCAAGCCGCTACGACGGCCGCTCCAGATCCAGTAGGCGCCGCTTCCTCCAGAGACCGCCCCCGTATCCCGTGAGCGACCCGTCGGCCCCGATCACGCGGTGGCACGGCACGAGGATGGCAATCGGGTTGGCGCCGTTGGCGCGGGCCACCGCGCGCACGGCCCTCGGGCGTCCAATGGCTCGGGCCACCTCGGAGTAGCTTCGCGTGCGGCCGGCGGGAATCTCCTGCAGCGCCGCCCAGACGCGCTCCTGGAACGGTGTTCCGTTCGTGCTCAGGGGCACGTCGAAGCTCGACCGCGTGCCCGCGAAGTACTCCTCCAACTCCGCGATCAGCCGCTCGAGCACCGGATTGCGTCCCGGGGCGAAGATCGTGGGCACCCGCCCTCCGAGGCGGCGGAGGTGCGTGGACAACGCCCTCCGGTCCGCGAACTCGAGCAGGCAGAGGGACGCGTCGCTCGCGGCCGCCACCATCGGGCCGAGCGGGGTGGAGACGCGTGTCATCCGGACGATCCGCGCATCCTTGCTCTCCGTCGGCGCCTCCCCCGCGAGCTTGCGTACGGCGTCGTTGAACCCGGAAAGCGACTCGTAGCCCGCATCGAACGCGGTGCGGGCGACCCCGTCGCCCTGCTGGATGCGTCCGAGCGCTTCACCCAGCCGCCGTGCGCGGCTGTACGCGTGGAACGTCATGCCGTGGTGGCGCTTGAACCAGCGGCGCACGCGCACCGGATCGTGGCCGAGCGCGCGCAGGTCCGCGTCGAGCCAGCGGCGGGTCGGGTCCGCCTCGACCTCCCGCAGGAGCGGACGGAGCCAGGCCGGCGCGCCGCCGAGCGGCTCGAGCGGACGGCAGCGGAGGCAAGGACGATACCCCGACGCGAGCGCCTCCTCACAGGTGGAGAAGAAGACCACGTTGTCCGCCTTGGGCTTTCGCGCCGAGCAACTCGGGCGGCAGAAGATGCCCGTGGTGCGGACGCCCGTGACGAATACGCCCTCGTAGGTCTGGTCCGCGGCCAGGAAGGCACGGAGCATCTCGTTCCGGGGAGGAAGATCGTGTGCGTTCATGGACGCAAGATCGGCAGGTGGCCCCGCCCGTGCTACCGAATTATGGACACGGAATTCATGCGTGGTCCGGACGGGCCGCAGGCGCGCGGATCGCACGCCCTGCGGCCGCGTCCGTCAGACGCCCGTCAGAGCCCGGCCGCCTGGTAGTGGGTCACCGCGAGCGCGAGCGTCGACACGAACCCGACGGCGGCCGCCGTGGTCCACGCTCGGCCGGCACGGCTGGCCAACCCGACCATCCCACCCAACCCCCCAACGAAGAGCACGACATAGAGAACCATCTGCCACAGCACCTCCCGGAACGGCACGTGCAGGACGAAGTCCAGCAGCGCTTCCACCACCAGGAAGCCGAGGAAGAGGAGGAGCCAGGCGAAGTACACCGGCTTGCGACCGTGCCCGATGGCCGCGAAGAGCAGGTAGATGGCCGGAACACACAGGCCGAGAAGAAGCAGGCCGGCCCCCCGCTCCGCCTGCGCGCTCCCACCCAGACGTGCGAGGAAGAGCGCATCGCTGGCCACAAAGGCCAACAGGGCGGTCACCGCACCCAACTCGTTGCAGTCCTTCCGGGAGAGCAGCATCGGAACTCCTTGTCGCGAAGACGCGAGGCCACGTTCGGTTCGGCAGGCTCGAAGCGTAGGGCGATGGGCGAGCCCGGTCGACGGCACTACTGGACAATACGTCTCCGAGGGCCGGTCCCTTCAACGGGCCGAGGGCCGGCGGCCGGTCGATCCATCTCCCCCGGGTGCTCGGCCCTCCGATCCCGTCTTCGTCCAGATGAGGATCGCGCCGCACGGGCTCTCGTTGCCCTGGAGCCAGGGCGGTGCGCCCGCCGCGGTCGGATAGATCTCCATGGCGGCGACGTTCTCGGGGTCGACGAGCATGTACCACTCTCCGTCGACGTGCCGTCCTCCGTGCCGGATGATCGTCCCGTCGACAGAGACGCTCGGAACACAGTATCCCCGCTTCGGGTTCGACGGGTTGGGCAGGAACGTGGAGCCACCCGCCCGGGCCGTGACGTCCCACCCGAGGTCGTTGTCCACCTGCCGCACCTGGAATCCCGGCAGCCCGTAGAACACGTCGGTGATCCGGTCGACCACGCGCGCGTGCACCTGCTCGGCGTTCAGGAAGTAGCCCACGCCCTTGGCCTCGCGTTTGTAGTAGCCGACGCGCCTGAGCTCGGGATCGAGGGCGGTCGTCGTGACGTCGAGGCCCTCCAGCACAATCGGGGCGGGAACCAGGTCCACCTCCGCCGAGACCTGCTGTGACGTGTCGGCCCAGAAAACGTCGGTGGCGAAGCGGGCGTAGCCGGGGCCCGCCACCTCGAGCCGATAAGGACCGAACCGGGGAATGGCGATCGCGAACCGTCCGTCCCGGCCCGTGTGGGCGCGGCCGAACACCTTGCCCTTCGAGCCGACGAGCCGGACGTCGGCCGTCGTCACCGGCCCGTGCGAGAAGCCGTCGAGCACGATGCCCTGCACGCGTCCGTGCACGCGCTGGGCGAACGCCGGGGTGACACCGAGTGATAGCACGAGGAGTGCGGCCACACCGAGAGCGGTGAGGACGCTCCGAATGGCGTTGTCTGGGTCCATCGGCCGACTCCGTGGAGGCGCGCCACGATACCGACATTCGTAACATACGCGCTACTCGCACCGAACGTTACGTGCCCCGGACGACCACTTCGCCCCCCTCCCTCGGCCCGACCTCGTCCCCTACCTTCCGGATTCCTCCGCCACCTGTGAACGTCGGACGCGTGCCCACCTCGGCGGGCAACGCCGGCGCAGCAAGGGACCCCGGATGCCAGCAACCCGCACACGACGCCGGACGCTCGTCGTCCAGCGCCTCGATATCGCCGCGGCGCTCACGGCTGCGCTGCTCGCCGCCGCCGCGTGGCCGATCCGAGCCCAATCGACCCCGTTCATCCTGGATACGCTCCACGTCCAGGTCGCTTCGCGTCTCCAGGGAGGGGCGGTGGGGCGGTTGGTCACCGTCGCAGACGCCAAGACTCTTCGTACCATGCCGGTGACGTCCGTCACCGGAGCGCTCCGGTGGATGCTCGGTACCGACGTCCGCGAGCGATCGCCGGCGTCGGCGGACCTCGAGCTGAGGGGCGCCAACTACAACCAGGTATTGGTGCTCGTCAACGGCGTACGGATGACCGACCCTCAAACCGGCCACTTCGACCTCGACCTGGCCGTGCCGCTGGACCGGGTGAAGCGGATCGAGGTGATGCTCGGGCCGGCATCGGCGCTCTTCGGCGCCGACGCGGTGGGCGGGGTGGTGAACATCGTCACCAAGAAGCCCGCGCGCGGCGTGGATGCGCGCGTCCAGGGTGGCACGTTCGGCTCGTCCGCCTTCTCGGGCTCGGCCTCGGACCGATGGGGACGCTGGGGCGCCTCGGTCGGAGCCGACTACTCGCGCTCGAACGGGTATCGGCCCGATACCGACTACAAGATCCTGCAGCTGCGCGGCTCCGGCGACGGCCAGGTCGGGCCCGGACGTCTCGATTGGTCGCTGGGCCACGCACGCCGGGATTTCGGCGCCGCCGACTTCTACGGGCCGTTCCGGGCGTACGAGCAGACGCGAACCACCACGGCCGCCACGTCCTGGCGCGTCACCTCGTCGGAGGGAATCTCGGTCACGCCGCAGGTCACCTTCCGCCGCCACATCGACGACTTCTTCCTGAAACGCAGCGATCCGAGCTTCTACCACAACCATCACGTCTCGACGCAGGCCGGTGGCAACCTCGTGGCGCGGATCCCGCTCTCTGCCACGTCGTCGTTGGCGCTCGGCGGCGAATTCTCGCGCGAGTCCCTCGCGAGCAACAACCTGGGTCACCGCCGCCAGGACCGCGAAGGCCTGTTCGGCGAGCTCGGCTGGAACCCGGGAGCCCTCGAGACGCGGGCGGGCCTCAGGGTGGACTGGCGACAGGGCCTCAGACCGTTCGTGTCGCCGTCGGCATCCGTTGCGCTGCCGATCAGCCGTCGCGTGCGCCTCCGCGCCGACGCCAGCCGCGCGTTCCGCACGCCCACGTGGACGGAACGCTACTACAAGGACCCCGCCAACCAGGGAACACCCGACCTCAAGCCCGAGCACGCGTGGGCCGCCGAGGTCGGGATCGACGCCGAGCTGCCCGGAGGCCTACTCGGCCGCGCAACCCTGTTCACGCGCCACACGGACAACCTGATCGACTGGGTCAAGCCGGCTGCCGACTCCACCGCTCCGTGGACGACGGAGAACGTCCGATCGGCCACGTTCCGTGGACTCGAGGCCACGCTGTCGGGCTTCGCGCTCGGGCCCTTGACGCTCGGTGCTCGTGGAAGCTGGCTACGCGTCTCGTCGAACGAGCCCCGGGGGGTCACCTCGAAGTACGCGCTGAGGCCACTGGTCCGGACCGTCGCGCTGGACGCTTCCTGGTCGCTGCCCGGAGGCCTTCTCTTCACCGGCGAAGCACGGGAGCGCATGCGTCGAGCCGAGTCGGGGGCGGTGTTGGTCGACGCCCGCCTGAGCGTGCCCACTCCGTTCGGCGATGCGTTCGCGTATGCGACCAACCTCGGAAACGCGAGGTACCTCGACGTGTCGGGCCTGCCCGCCGAGGGGCGTGCGTTCTCGGTCGGGCTCCGGGCACACGTGGGCGGCGGTCGATAGGGAACATCTTCCCTTCCCATGAGATATGTGTATATATATCTTCTTATGTGTTGACGCACTTCGACCCCGAACACGAGTGAAAAGATCATGGCCGTCATCGAATTGACCGATACGACGTTCGATCAGGAGATCGGCAAGGACGAGGGCGTGACCGTGGTGGACTTCTGGGCTCCCTGGTGCGGCCCTTGCCGCATGGTGAGCCCGGTAATCGAGGAGCTGGCCGAGGAGTACGACGGACAGGTCCGGTTCGCCAAGGTCAACGTGGACGACAACCAGCAGATCGCGGGAGCGTTCGGCATTCGCTCCATCCCGACGATCGGCTTCTTCAAGAACGGCGAGGCCGTCGGAGCCGTCGTGGGGGCGTATCCGAAGGAAGCGCTGAAAGAGGTCATCGAGCAGGTGCGGACGGAGGAGAACGCCGCCTCCGCCTGAACCCGGTTTCGGGGCCGAAACGCCGAAGGGGCGGTACCCCACCCGGGGTGCCGCCCCTCCTTCGTCGAGCCCGTCGGCGGACGCCGACGCCGAGCGCCTACTCCTCTTCTTCTTCCTTCTGCCGCTCGGACACGATCTTCTGCGCGATGTGGTCGGGGACCGGCTCGTAGCCCGCGAACTTCCGCGTGTGGTGTCCGCGGCCCTGCGTCATCGACCGGAGCGCCGCCGCGTACTTGTAGAGCTCCGCTTCGGGGACCATCGCGTGGATGCTGGTGCGACCCGATTCCGGGTCCATACCGAGCACCTTGCCCCGGCGCGAGGTGAGGTCGCCCATGATGTCGCCCATGTATTCGTCGGGCGTGGTGACGCTGACCTCCACCATCGGCTCCAACAGGATCGCCCCGGCCTTGATGGCCACCTTCTTGAACGCTTGCGAGCCGGCCAGCTTGAAGGCGATGTCGGAGGAGTCGACGCTGTGGTACGACCCGTCGTAGCACTCCGCCGCGAAGTCCACGAGCGGGTAGCCAGCCACGACGCCCCGCGCCGCCGCCTCCTGGATGCCGCGATCGACGGAGGGCAGGTACTTGTTCGGAATCACGCCGCCCTTGATCGAGTCGACGAACTCGTAGCCCTCACCACGCTGCCGCGGCGCGAGTCGAATCCAGCAGTCGCCGAACTGCCCCCGTCCGCCCGACTGCTTCTTGTGCCGCCCCTGCCCTTCGGCCTGCCTCGTAATCGTCTCGCGGTAGGCGATACGGGGCTGCTCGGTCTCGATGTTCACCCCGTATTTGCGCGCCATCCGCTCGAACTGCACGTCCAGGTGCAGCTCGCCCACGCCGCGCGCGATCGTCTGGTGGAGCTCACCGTTGAACTCCGCCGAGAACGTCGGATCCTCTTCGTGGATCTTCGGGATGACCTCGCCGAGCTTGTCCTCGTCGGCGCGGGTCGCCCCCTTGATGGCCACGGAGATATCGGCCCGCGGGAACTGGATCCCGTCGAGCACGATCGGCCGGTCCTTCGAGCACAGCGTGTTGTTCGTGTGCGTGTGCTTGAGCTTGGCCACCACACCGATGTCTCCGGCGTGGAGCGTCTCGACCTCGAGGCGCTCCTTCCCGAGCGGAATGCTCAGGTGATTGAGCTTCTCGATCTGCCCGTCCGAAGCGTTCGCCACGTCGGCGCCGTTCGTGACGGTTCCGGAGAAGACCCGGAAGAAGGAGAGCTCGCCCACGTGCGGCTCGGCGGCCGTCTTGAAGACCAGCGCGGCGAGCGGCCCGTCGTCGGTGGCGTTGACCGTGACCTCCTGGTCGAGCCCGGGACGGGATGCCTTCTCAGCGCCCGCCTCCGCGGGGCTGGGGCACAGCTCGACCGTCTTCTGGAGCAGGGTCCGGATGCCGTAGGTAAGCGGCGGGGCGCCACAGAAGACCGGGAAGACCTCGCCGCGGGCCATCCCTCGTGCCATCGCGTCGATCGCCTCTTCGCGGGAGATGTGACCGCCCTCGAGGTAGGCCTCGAGGAGCTTTTCGTCGGTCGTAGCGAGGGTCTCCTGGAGCTCGGTCTCCCACTGGGCTTCCTGGTCCTTCAGCTCGTCGGGGATGTCCGTCTCGTCGTATTCCCCGCTGGCGGTGCCCTTCTTGTAGAGGTGGGCCTTCTCGCTGAAGAGGCTGATGATGCCGTGGAAGTCCTCGGCCGAGCCGATCGGGATCTCGACGGGCAGCGCCTTCTCGGACAGGCGCTCCTTGATCTGGCGGTAGACGCCTTCGAAGTCCGCGTGCTCCTTGTCCATCATGGAAACAAAAAAGATCCGGGGGATTCCCCGGGTCTCGCAGTATTCCCACACCCGCTCCGTTCCCACCTCGACGCCCGAGGTGGCGCTGACCACAATCAGGGCAGCATCCGCGACGCGCACCGCCGAGAGCGCTTCACCCGTGAAATCGAGATAGCCGGGTGTGTCCAGCAGGTTGATCTTGCAGTCCTTGTGCTCGGCGTAGGCCGGCGTGAGCTGGATGGAGATCCCATGCTGCAGCTCTTCCGGTGTGTGCATGGTCAGGGCATGGCCCTCCGCGACGTTGCCGTGACGCTTGGAGGTGCCCGACACGAAGCACATCGCGTCCACGAGGCTCGTCTTGCCCGATCCACCATGACCCAGGACCGCGACGTTCCTGATGCGGTCGGTGGGGTACTCCTTGGCCGATGCCATGTCGACGCTCCTTCGAGGGATGCAGCAGGGCCCTCGCCGCCGTCGCGCACCGGCGGCGCGGGCCCCGCAGAGTCTTCATCGGGACCCGGATTCTAGAGAGCCCTCAGGAGGCGGGCAAGACGGGGAATTCCCCACACGTCTCTACTTGCTGCGGAACGCGCCGTTCAGGATCCCGGGCTCGAAGAAGTGGGCTTCGCCGTGTGTCGCGTATCGGTACAGCGCCGCGGTGTAGATCCCCTTGAGGGTCGAGGCGAACAGCGCCAGCAGGACATAGCCGAGCACGGCGACGCCCAGCACGATTGCCGTGGCCGTCCCTCCCGGCAGCGACACCGAGAGCCAGAAGAGCCCCGCGACCACGAGCGTCCACGACAGGCCCATCAACATCACGGCCGCGCCGATTCCGAAGTTGCCCACGACCTGCTCACCCCACGTACGCTTGAGCAGCTCGGCGCTCTCCTTCACGGCATCTATCGGCCCCACGTCCTGGGTCACGAGCACCGGCACGGCCAGGTAGGTCGCCAACGTCCAGGCCATGCCGATGAGCCCGGTGACGATCTTGCCGAAGAAGCCGACGCGCTCGGAGATGGCCCGGAGCAGCATGCCCACCGTCGCGGCGAGCGCGGCGTAGCCGAGGATCGAGCCCAGGCGGCTCATTGCGACCGAGAGGCCATCGCTCACCGTCGGATTTCCTCCCTCCAGGCGGATGAGCGCCGCGCCCACCAGGGCCGAGTTGAAGAAGAAGATCACCGTGTACTGGACCAGGTAGAAGAGGAAGCCGGCCACGTAGCCGAGATACGGGCTGTGCCCCTCGGCGAAGACCGTCCAGCCCCCGGTGATGAAGAGCGGAACGGCGAAGCTCGCCAGAACCAGCACGGTCGCCACGCCCGAGAGGAGCGGAAAGACCATGAGCTCCTTGTCGAGCGCGAGCACGCGGGTACTGGCCTTCACGAGCGCCCAGCTGTTGGAGAGCTTGCCTGCCATCGGTTCCTCCGGCTCGAGTGGATCGGCCCCTCCGCTCATATCTCGTGTTACGGTGCAGGGCTGCCCCGTCTTCTGGACCCCTCGAGGCATGCGCGGAGCCCCCTGCCCTGCGCACACGGTGCAGTCGGCCCACGACGAGCGCAACGGAGAGGTCTTTCAACGCGAACGGGCCGCGCCCCGATGGAGGCACGGCCCGTGTCACAGTCCGCCCGGCAGGTCAGTTCATCTTCGCGGCGGCCGCCTCCGTCGGTACCAGCTTGCCGGTCTCCATCTCCTCGACGATGCGCTGCATCCCGTAGATGTGGTCGAGCGCCGCGAGGATCGCGTGCACGTCCACCGCCACCGCCCGGTTGAGCTTCGGCATGTAGATGTAGTCGCCCGTCAGGCTCTCGATGTTGCCGTCGAAGATGAGCCCCACGAGCTGCAGGTTCTTGTTGAGAACCGGTGAGCCGGAGTTGCCGCCGATGATGTCGGCGGTGCTCACGAAGTCCAGCGGCGTCGCGAGGTTGAACGCGGCCGGCGGGTTCAGCCAACGCTTCGGCAGCGCCCAGTCCTTGCGACCCGAGAAGGAGTAGTGACGGTTGTAGAGTCCATAGAACGTCGTGTGCCACGGCGCGATCGTGCCGTTGTACGGGTAGCCCTTCACCACGCCGTCCTGGATGCGGAGCGAGAACGTCGCGTCGGGCGGCACGCTCGTGCCGTACACGGCGAAGCGCGCGCGCCCCAGCTCGGCCGCGATCGCGTCCTCCTGCGGAAAGACCTTCGCGACCATCTGCTGGAACCGGCCGAAGGTGGGCAGATACGCGCGTACGATTCCGAGCGCGGGGTCGCTCATGCTCAGGTTCCCGCTCGCGGCCATCGTCGCCGCCTGGGCCGAGTCCGCGAGGACGCTCGCGCTCACCACGGCGGCGGCCACGTCCTGGGGCGAGCTTCCGCCGAGAACGGCCTGGACGAGCTGGCTGTTCGCGCCGTAGTAGTGCACGAAGTCCTTGAAGCGCTGGGTCATGAGCGCTTCGTCGAGCGCGGCCGGCTGCTGCGGCACGCTGTCCATCTGGGCCTCGAGCTTCTCGAGCGTCTTCTGGTCGCCGGCACCGGCCCGCACGTTGATGATCTGGAACGCGATCAGCGCTCGGTGCAGCGTGGCCGACGCGATGTCGTTGCTCGTCAGCCCGATGAACGCGCCGAAGCCGGCCGAATCGGTCCGCCGCTCCTTCTGGAGGGCGGCCATCTTCGCGATCAGCTTCCCGTACTTCGCGTTGAGCGTCGAATCGGCCTCGATCGAGTCCTGGAACTGCCGCTCGGCGTCCGCGCGGCGCGCGATGATGGCCGGATCGTCCAGCCCCTTGAGCTGACCGGTGTAGGCCTTCTCGGAATTGCTCAGCTCGAAGTAGCTGGTCTCCAGGTCGCGCTTCTTGGCCACGTCCGGATGGGCCTTCATGAACGAATCGAGGACGGCCATGCGCGAGCGCAGCAGATCGAGGATGTCCTTGTCGCCGATATCACGCCGGAACTCGAGCTGCGCGACCGTCTGAAGCCGGCTCGTCGAGCCCGGGTTCCCGACGACGAAGATCGGCTCACCGTCCTTGAGCGCGGCCGTGTCCACCTTGAAGTAGTGCGGGGTGTGGAGCGGCTTGCCGTCCGGCCCGTACACGCGAAACATCGAGAAGTCGAGGTTGTAGCGCGGATACGTGAAGTTGTCGTAGTCGCCGCCGAAGTAGCCGATCTGGAGCTCGGGCACCGCCACCAGCTTCACGTTCTTGTAGCGGTGGAAGATGTAGGCCGACGTGCGTCCCCCGTTGTACAGGGACACCATCTGCACCACGATGCTCGAGTCCTTGTTCTGGTGCTGGGCGAGGATCTTCTCCTTGAGCGAATCGAGCACCGCCTTGCGCACGTCCTGACGCCGGTCCATCGGCACCGTGTCGACCTTCGCGTTCACCTCGTTGGTGACGTCGATCAGGTCGACGAGCTGATCGGCGTGGAAGTCCTTCACCGGCCGCTCGTCGGCCAGGTTCTTCGCGAAGAACCCGTTGTCGAGGATGTCCTCACCCGGCTTCTGGACGCCCGCTTCGTACGGACGGGCGCAGTGGTGATTGGTCAGGATGAGTCCGTTCGGCGAGACGAACGAAGCCGAGCAGCCCGAGATGCGCAGCGCGCCCAGACGGGCGTTCACGAACCACATGCTGTCGGGATGGAAGCCGTACGTCTGGGTGAAGTACTTGATGGGCGGGAACTCGAACGTCCACATCTTGCCCTGATCGAACTTGCCGGCGTGGACGGTGTCGAGATCGGTGGCGAACGCCGCGCGCGGCACGACCTGGCCCGCGGACGTGTCCGTTCGCGGCAGCCCGAACTTTCTGGCCGTGTCGGGGCGCTGGGCCCCGGCGCTCGGACGGGGCGCAGGCGCAGACGCGGGATGAGGCCCCCCGCACGCCGCCAGCACGAGGATCGCCCCCATGCTCAAACCACCCCGCAACCACCCGACCGTCGCCTTCATCCCAAGCTTGGACATGACCCCTCACTCGCTCCCGGTTACGATGAATCGTCCCGGAAAGCTGGTAGGGACCCGATGCCGGAACAAGGCCGCCGGATCGGTGCCGCGCTCAGCAGTTGCCGTGGCGCACGCAGCCCAGGACCTTGATCGCGCGCTCGTCTCCGAGACGGTAGTAGACGTGGACGCCGTCCTTACGTCGGTCCAGGATCCCCTTGTCTCGCATCACGGTCAGATGCTGGGACGCGACGGCCTGCTCCAGGCCCAGCGACTCGTACACCTCCGTGACGGTGCACTCGCCTTCCTGCTCGAGGAGATCCAGGATCTGGAGGCGCACGGGATGGCCGAGGCACCGCAGGAATCGGGCGGTATCCTCCACGGCCGTCGTCGATACGATGTTGCTGTTCACTGCGCCTCCTGCGGTGGATAGACAGATAGATATATCGCTATGTCTTCCCCATCCGTCAAGTCTGGCCGACCCTCGAGAGGATCGCGTCGACGCACGGATGGCGGCGCGGTGGCGTCAGTTGGTGCGATGGCGGCGGGAGACGTCGTCGAGAAGCTTGCGCTCCGCGGGCGTGAGCGACGCCATGCCGTGGGCAGAGATCTTGTCCAGCACCTGGTCGACCGCATCGTAGAGCGCCACGTCTTCCTTCGGCGGACGCGACTCGGTCTGTGACGAAGCCTCGCGCCGGTCGCGCTTGGCGCGCGGGACGATGGCCAGATGCTGGTGCGCACCGCGTGCGGCCGACTTCATACGCTCCATCCCGTGAGCGGTACGCCAACCGCTCTTCAGGTAGAGGAATCCGGTGATGAAGCCGCCGAGGTGGGCGAAGTACGCGATGCCCGTGCCCGCCTGACCGAACGCGCTGAACAGCGTGATCACGAAGAGCGCGCCGACCAGCCACTTGGCCTTGATCGGGAAGATGCCCCAGATGTAGATGGGGAGGTTCGGCCAGAGCATCGCGAACGCCAGCATCAGCCCGAAGATGGCCGCGGAGGCGCCGATGACCGCGGAATGGAGCGCGAAGACGAAGCTGAGCCCCACTCCGCCCAGGCCGCAGATCACGTAGTACTTGAAGAACTCCCGCCCACCCCACTCGGACTCCAGCGGCGGTCCGAAGAAGAAGAGCACCACCATGTTCAAGGCGATGTGCCAGAATCCGCCGTGGACGAACATGTAGGTGAACACGCCCCACGGGCGCAGGAAGATCTCCGTCGGCTGGAAGGCGAACCAGTTGTCGATGAACAGCTGCCCCGCATTTCCGCCCATGACCCAGTTCAGCACCAGCGTGACGAGGTACACCGCCACGTTGGCGATCAGCAGACGCTTCACCACGGGGGTGAGCATCCCGCCGAACCCGAATCTGTAGCTTCTGGTGGTATAGGCCATGACGAATGCAGTCGTGAGTCCAACAGGTCGCCGGAAGCTCCCTGTCAAACCCCCACCTCAAGGGCAGGTTCCTGGTACCGCCCGACGCGGCGCGTACCCCTCTCTCCCCAGTATCGACGCGGTCGGTCGGCTGCTACGCTCTCCTCGCCGACGCGAACCCGGCGATCCGGTCGCACAGCTCCGGGAACGAGATGCCGGCCGCACGGGCCGCCTTGGGAAGCAGGCTGTTGCCCGTCATCCCGGGGAGCGCGTTGGCCTCCAGGCACCACGGCGCACCGTCGCCGTCGACGATGAAGTCCACTCTGGAGAAGTCTCTCATGCGTAGCACCCGGTGCACCCGGAGCGCCAGTCCCTGGAGACGGGCCGCCAGATCGTCCGGGATGTCCGCCGGAAAGATCTCCCGCGCCAGTCCCGGCTGATACTTGCACTCGTAGTCGAAGATCTCGTGCGCCGGAACGATCTCTCCGACCGGCAGGGCCTCGTCGCCGAGGACGCCGACCGTGAGCTCCCGGCCCCGGACGTAGCGCTCGATCACGACCACGTCCCGGAACTCCGTCGCCGCCGCGAGCGCGGCCTCGAGCTCGGCACGGTCGTGGGCCATGAGCAGACGGAGCGACGACCCGCCGCCCGACGCCTTCACGATGACCGGCAACCCGAGCGTGTCCACGACCTCCTGGGCCGTGGGGTCGCCCGTGAGCCAGTCGGGCGTGGGAATGCCCGCGTCACGCAGCAAGCGCTTCGTGACCTCCTTGTCCATGGCCAGCGAGCAGCCGAGGCGGTCGCTCCCGGTGTAGGCCACCCCCGCCACGTCCAGGAGCGCCTGGATCGTGCCGTCCTCTCCCGTGCCACCATGCAGCGCGAGGAAGAACACGTCCACGTCGCCGAGCGCCGGATCACGGGCCAGCGCCACCGTGTGGCTCTCATCGAGCCGCACCAGCGTCTCGCCTCCGGGCGGGACGGCGCGCACGCCGGACGTGAGCAGGCGGGTCTCCTCGGACGCGCTCAGCGCGCCGGTGGCCGTGTCCACGGCCACCACCTCGTGGCCGGCCTCGCGCAGCGCCTGTGCGACCTGGGCTCCCGAGGACAGCGACACCTCCCGTTCGTCGGAGGTGCCACCCATCAACACGGCGATCCTCATTGCGCTCCCGCCGAGGTCATGGCCCTCACGACGTCGAAGCGCGTCACGATGCCCGAGAGCTCGCCGGCCTCACGCACCAGGCACGCATCGTTGCCTCTCTGGAGAAGGCGGGTCACCTCGTCCGCGTCCACGTGTGCGTCGAGGACCGGGTAGGGCGGCCCCATCACGCTTTCGACCGACCGGTCGAGCAGCTCCGGCTCCTCGATGACCCGGGCCATGAGGTCGCTCTCGGCCACCGAGCCCACGCACTCCCCGCTCGCCACCACCGGAAGTTGGCCGATGTCGTGGGTGGTGATGGCGGAGAGCGCCATGCGCACGGACGTATCCGGAGTCACTGTGACCACCTCTCCGGGGCTCTCCTTGACCTGAAGCATCTCCGCGAGGCTGCGCCGCCTGGTCCGCTCCAGATATCCGTTCTCACGCATCCAGTCGTCGTCGAAGCACTTGCTCAGATAGTGCTCTCCCCAGTCGGGCAGCAGCGCCACGACGAACCCGTCGGGATCGTCCAGCTCGTGTGCCAACGCCACGGCGGCGTGTGTGATGAGTCCCGAGGAGCCACCCGCGAACAGTCCTTCCTCACGGGTGAGACGCCGCGCCATGAGGAAGGCGTCGCGGTCGCTCACGGTCACGTAGTTGTCGACCACGTCCAGGTCGAGCGTCCCGGGGATCTTGTCGTTGCCGAGCCCCTCGACCTTATAGGGGTGTCCCTCGATCTTCTCCCCCGTTTCGAAGTACGGCCCGATCAACGAGCCGTCGGGGTCCACGCCGACGATGCGCACGTCCGGATTCTTCTCCTTCAGGAAACGGGCCGTCCCGGTGATCGTACCACCGGTGCCGGCACCCGCCAGAAAATGGCTGATCCTGCCTTCGCTCTGCTCCCACAGCTCCGGGCCCGTGCTCGCGTAGTGCGCGGCGGGGTTCGACGGGTTGTAGAACTGGTTTGCAAGGATCGCACCGTCGATCTCCTCGGCGATCGCCTTGGCCTTCATCACGTAGTTCTCCGGGTGGTCCGGAGGCACCGCCGTCGGGGTGATGATCACCTCCGCACCGAACGCCCGCAGGAGCTTCACCTTCTCGGTGCTCATCTTGTCGGGCATCGTGAAGATGCAGCGATAGCCCTTGATGGCGGCCGTCATGGCCAGCGCCAGCCCGGTGTTGCCGCTCGTGCCCTCGACGATCGTGCCGCCCGCCTTCAGGCGCCCCTCCTTCTCGGCCGCCTCGATCATCGCGAGCCCAATGCGGTCCTTGACCGAGCCGCCCGGGTTCATGAACTCACACTTGGCGTAGACAGGCGTACGGCAGCCGTCGACGACGCGGTTGAGGCGGACGAGCGGCGTCCAACCGACCACACCGAGGACGTCCGCGTACGGTCGCTCGTTGCGCTTCGAGCCCTGGGTGCTCATGAGGCGTTCCCTCCCGAAAGCGCGTCTTCCACCCGGGCCTCCACCGCACGCGCCACCTCGTCTCCTTCGGTGAGGAGCGCGTCCAGCTTGCCGAGAACCTCGCTCCGGAAATCCTCGTCGGTGATGTGCGGGAGGTTGATGCGCACGTTGTAGATGGCCCCCTTGAGCCCGGCGTGCGCCAGATGCACGCCCGTGCCCACGTCGCTGATCATCTGCTCGCTCGCGAGCACGCCCATCTCACGGCAGAGCCGCATCGCCTCCAGACACCGTTGGGCCGTCTCCAGCGGAACGCTCGTCGCCACCTTGTAGCCGGCCTGGATCGCACGGGAGCGCTCGGCCTTCTCCTCGGCGCTGTCCTGCGGCATGCGCATTCCGGCGAGCACCGCGTCGAACGCGCGCGTGTCCTCGTCCACGGCGCGCACCAGCGCGTCCTTCACCTCCTGGGCGCGCTCCGCGATGGAGCACAGCGTCTCGTAGTGTTCGTCGAAGGAGCCCTTGCCGACGGAAAGGTTGGCCACCATCGAGGCCAGCGCTCCCCCCAGCGAGCCGGCGAGCGCGGCGACCGAGCCGCCGCCGGGCGCGGGCGTGTCGCGTGACACCTCGTCGACGAAGTCGTAGGTGGAGCGCAGGACGAGCGGGCCCTCCACGGTCGGGATCGCCAGCACCTTCTCGTTCGGGTCGAAGGGGGCGACGTCCCGCAGCCCCATCGACTGGATCGCGGTCTCCATGAGATCGGGAACCGGAATCCCGGTCGACTTCATCATGCGCCGCAGGTAGTAGCGCGCGGCCAGACGCATGGCCTCGTACGGGACGAGCCCGACCAGCTCCGAGCCCGTGACGCCGATCCCGCGCTTGCGGGCCTCCTCCCGCGCCGCCTCGAGCACCTCGTGCGGCGCGCTCACCTTGTAGTTCGTGAGGTTCATGCTGATCTGGGCGCGGCCGTAGTCCTCGATCACCCAGCCGATCGCCTTCACGTCCTTGAACATCCCGTCGTCGAAGACCGGCCCCGAGGGATGCTCCGGATCGATCTCGAGCCCGCGGTAGCGCGCTCGCAGGTCCCCTCCGTGCGCCTCGCGATAATGACGCTCGAGCTCCTCGAACGAATCGCCCACGAAGTCGCACGGGCCGCATGGATAGCGCCCGTCCGACGCGAAGCGGACGACGTCGCCCTTGTAGTAGAACGGGGCGGTGTTTCCGGTGCGCTTCCAGCGGCCGCGCTCGCGAAGGGTATAGGCGATCTCGTTCGCGTAGCGGCGGTCCGTGGTGTTCAGGTCGACGTTGTAGGCGATCAGGAACTCGCGGGCGCCGACGGCCGTGACCCCCGCCTTCGCGTTGAGCTCGGTGGGACCGAAGTCGGGCTTCCATTCCGGGTCTTCGAGCTTCTCGGCCATCCCCTCGTATTCGCCGGCGCGGACGCGCGAGAGGTTGCGCCGCTCCGGCCGGGAGGCCGCATGCTCGTAGAGATAGACCGAAATCCCGAGCTCATCGCCGATCCGACGCCCGACGCGCCGGGCGATCTCCGCGCACTCGTCCATCGTGATGTCCGAGACGGGCACGAACGGCACGACGTCCGTGGCGCCCATTCGCGGATGCTCGCCGTGGTGTCGGCGCATGTCGATGAGCTGTGCCGCCCTGGCCACGCCCTGGAACGCGGCCTCCTCGACCGCTTCGGGAGGGCCGACGAACGTGACCACGGTCCGGTTGGTGTTCGCCCCCGGATCCACGTCCAGGAGCGTCACGCCGGATACGGCTTCTATGGCGCGGGTGATTTCATCGAGGACGGCCTGGTCGCGGCCCTCGGAGAAGTTGGGAACGCACTCGACGATCGGTTGCGACATGGCGGGCTCACAGCGAAATCCGGTGTGGGTACCAGGCGGACCGCGGTCGTCGGCCGATGGTCCGCACGGAACGTCTGAAACTCCCGACGTGGGTCGGCGTCCACAAGGGAGGCGGGGTGCGACGTGGGTTGCGCCCTCCCGGTCAGGATCGAAATTCCAGGCTCCGGCGGGTCGCTGCTAGCGGTCGCGCTCCCCTCATTGGCCAAAGCGCATGAACGGTGCTTCGAAGATCCGGCGGCCGGGACTCTGGCTCGCGGCGATCGGCCTGGTGGCGGCCGGGCTTGCCGCATGGCTGTTCCCCCTGGCCATGCCGACTCTGGCGCTCCACCAGCAGCTCACGCGCCAGGCGGCGCTGCAACGCGCCGATTCCTTCTTCGCGGCGCACGACCTCGCCCCTCGCGGCGCCCGGACCGCGGTGCACTTCGAGTCCAACGACTCGCTCGAGACCTACGTCGATCTCGCGGGCGGCGGCCGCGACACGCTGGAGGCGATCCTCGGCGGCCACGACGTGGCGCTCTTCCGGTGGAGCGTGCGGGCCTTCGTCCCACACAACCCCCACGAGGCGCGCGTCGACTTCGCACCCGACGGACGGGTGGTCGGCTTCCGCCGACTCCTCGCGGAGTCGGACGTCCGTCCCGAGCTCACGCCGGACTCGGCGCGGAGCCTGGCGGTGCACGTCCTCGCCGACTGGATCGGGCGCGACACCACCCGCTGGCGGATCCTCTCCACCTCCTACGAGACCCGGAAGACCAGCGGCCGTGTGGACCGCACCTTCACCTTCGAGCGCATCGACCGGCGGATCGCCGAGGCGCCGATCCGCCTCAAGGTGGTCATCGCGGGAGACACGCCGGCCGAGGCCCACCCCTACGTCGTGATCCCGCAGTCGTTCCACCGCCGCTACGACGAGATGCGCTCGTTCAACAACCTGCTCGCCGTCATCGCTCAGGCGGGGATGCTGCTCCTGCTCGTCGTCGGCGCGTTCGTGCTTCGCCACTACGCGCTCGCCGGCAGGGTCCGCTGGCGACCGGCACTGGTCGTGGGCGGCGTGGTGGGCCTTCTCTTTCTGGCGGCCGGCCTCAACGAGCTCCCGGGAAGCTGGTTCGGCTACGACACGGCGACCTCGCCGACGGCCTTTCTGGCGATGCTCGTGCTCCAGGCGATCCTGAGCGGCGTCGGGTTCGCGCTTCTGATCGGACTCACGCTGGCGGCCGCCGAAGCCGCGGCACGCCGTGCGTTTCCGGACCACCTCGACTGGTGGAAGATCTGGAAGTACCGCGGCACGCGCCAGGTGGCGGGACGGGTCGCGGGGGGCTACGTGGTCGCTGCCATCGGCTTCGCCTGGGTGGCCCTGTTCTATCTCGCGACGCGTCACCTGCTCGGCTGGTGGGTGCCCACCGAGCTGGTGGACGACCCCAACCTGATCTCGACACCGCTTCCATGGCTCTCCGGGGTCGCGCTCTCGCTCCAGGCCGGGATCTGGGAGGAGTCGCTCTTCAGGGCGTTGCCGCTGTCGCTTCTGGCGATCTGGGTGGGAGACCGCCCACACCGCACGCGTTGGCTGGCGCTCGGCGTGGTCGTCACCGCGCTGGTCTTCGGCTTCGCACATTCGAACTACACGTCGTGGCCACCGTACTCCCGCGGCGCGGAGCTCTTCCTGGAGGCGTCCTTCTGGGCGGTGCTCTTCCTGGTGTTCGGCCTCCTCGTGACCGTGATCGCGCACTTCACGTTCGACCTCGTGCTCTTCGGATCGTTCGCGGCATCCGGGAGCGCGCTCGTCTATCACGTGACCGCGGCCGTGACCCTCCTCGTCCTTCTCACACCCGGGCTCTCGGTCGCGTGGCGATGGCTCCGCCAGCGACGGCTGACGGAGCTCCCCCCCGAGGCGAGGTTCCGAGCCTGGCGACCGCTGCCGTACGCGTTCCGAGGCGGGGACGTCGCGGCAGCGCCCACGAAGCGCAGGGTGTCGCGCCGCGGCCGGGACCTCGCGTTGGCGCTCGGTGCTGCGGCCGTGCTCCTCGTGATCTTCCTCCCGTCGCGTGCGACGCTTGGGCCATCGTTCACGGTCCGCCGCGACCGGGCCCTCGCGGTGGCGGACTCCGCCGTTCGCGCGCGCGGCATGGATCCTTCGGGCTGGACCACGCTGGCCAGACCGGTGACCGGCAACGACACACAGCTACGTCGGTTTCTCGTGGCCGAGCACACCACCGCCCTGGCGCCGGTCCTCGCCGTCCGGTACGCGCCTCCGGCCTGGTGGAGCGTCCGTTACGTCCACACGAAGGGCACGCCGGCGGATCGGGCGGAGGAGTGGGACGTTCGCCTGCGCCCCGACGGATCGCTGCTCGGCATACGTCACGTCTTGCCGGACTCGGCCAGCAGGGACTCGGTGAGCTCCGCGGAGGCCCGACGGATCGCGCGCTCGGCGCTGGCGGCCGCAGGCTTCGACACGCTCGCGCTCCAGCGATCGGATCTCGAGCAAACGGTCCGTCCCGCGCGCCGTGACATCACCATCACGTACAGCGACACGACGCTCCACCTCCCGGACGGCGCCGAAGCGCGCGCAACGGTGACGGTGGCCGGAGCGGAGGCGCTCGCCGTACGCGGCAGCGTCGATCTGCCCGAGTCCTTCCAGCGTGCCCAGCGAGAGCGAAGCGACACGCGCGAGGTCGTCCTCGTGGCGTGCGGCGTCCTGCTGGTCGCCGTGCTCATCGTCGCCGGTCTACTCCTGGTCCGGCGGCGCCTGCCTGTGATCGAGGAAGACGGGCTCGGCAGGCGGGCGATCCTCCTGGGCGTGGCCGCCATGGCCCTGGTGGGGATCGCCGGGAGCCTGAACGCCCTACCGCAGGTGCTCGCCACCTACGACACGGCCGTGCCATGGAGCAACTTCCTGGGCATGAGCCTCGTCGGCGTCGTCGCAGCCACGGTCGAGGCGCTGCTCGCGTACGGCCTCTGGCTGGCGCTCGACGCGCTCCGGTTCCGGGTGGGCGTTCCGCTTCTGCCGGAGCGCGCGAAGGGCGCGCGTCGCGACCTCCTGCTCGCCGGACTGGGCATCGGATCGGTCGTGGCGCTCGCGGAGCTCCTTCAGGTGGTGGAGCGGACCGGCCCGCCGTCCGGACCGGCCACGTTGCTCGGCAACATGTTCCCCGCGCTCGACACCGCGCTCTCGATTCCGCTGGACGTGGTGATGCTGGTCGCGGGCATCGCCATCCCACTGCTGGTCGTCGTCGGCGTGTCCGGGCGCAGGTGGGTGCGGGCACTCGTGGCGGCGGGACTCTTCCTGCCCATGCTCGCCATCTCGCTGACCCTTGCGCCCCAGGGAGCCGACCTGTGGGTGCGCGCGGCGATGTTCACCGCGCTGTCGGTGCTGGCGGTGGCGCTGTGGCTCAGGTACTGGGCCGGATGCTGCGCCGCCTCGTGGATCGTCGGCGGCCTCGTCGTGAGCGCCCTGGAGGGCCTGCGCCGAACGGTCCACGCACCCACACCCGTCGAGCACGTGGCCGGAGCGCTCGCCCTGGCTACGAGCCTGGTTCTGATGCTGCTCCTGGTCCGAAGCGCGGGCCGGCTCAGCCCGGAGGCGGCCCCGGCCGATCGGCCGACAACCCGACCAGCTCCGAACTGATCCGGCGCAGGAAGGCGCGCTCGCTCCGGTCGTACGCCTGACTGTTGGCATCCGCCGGATGGCGGCCGTCGTAGTACAGTCCGCTCTCGAGGTCGGGGGCTTCGATGAGGTGCATCAGTGCGTCGACGCCCTGCTCCACCGCCGTACGGGGCGGCACCCCCCGCGAAAGCACCATGTTCGTGTTCATCAAGGTGCCTGGGTGGAGCGCCTCCGCGATGAGGCCGGTACCCTCCAGCTCCTCGGCGAGATCGAAGGTGAACATCACCTGGGCGAGCTTGCTCCGGGCGTACGCTCGCTGCCCGTCGTAGCCGCGCTCGAGCATCAGGTCGTCGAAGTCGATGGGGGTCTGGGCGATCGAGGACACGTTGATGATGCGGCTGGGCGCACTCCGCATCAGCATCGGGAGGAGCAGGCGGGTGAGCAGGAAGCCGGCGAGGTAGTTCACCTGAAGCGTGAGCTCGTGCCCGTCGGCGCTACGGAAGCGCCGATCTCCGCCCGGCCAGATACCGGCATTGTTGACGAGCACGTCGACGCGATCGTGGTCGCGCCCGACCCGGGCGGCGAGCTCACGCACTTCGGCGAGCGACGCGAAGTCCGCCGGGTAAAAGCGCGCGATCGCACCCGCTCGCTCCATCTCGGCCAGAAGCGTCCGGCCCCGCTCGACGTCCCGGCCGTGCAGAACGATGGTCGCTCCGCGAGCCGCCGCCTTGCGTGCGACCTCGCGACCGAGTCCGTCCGTGGAGCCGGTGATGAGCACGACCTTGCCCGCGAGCGGCCTGGAGGTGGACGGTGCGCTCATTCCGCGTCCAACCCCAATGCCTCGAGACGAGCCAGTGTCTCGGCACACCCGACATGGTGGATCCCGTGGATTCCCATGCCCCGTGCGACCTCCACGAACATGGGGCGGTCGTCGACGTAGGCGACGTGCTCGGGCTCGGCCTGAGACGTATCGAGGGCCATCCGGAACATGTCCTCGTCCGGCTTTCGCGCGTGCACGAAGCACGACGAGATGAAGCTGTCGAACAGCCTCCGCAGCCCGAAGGTGCGCACGCGGTGCTCGGTCAGCTCCCGTCCTTCGTTGCTCACCGCCACGACACGGAGGCCATGACGCTCCTTGAGGCCCAGGAGCCGGTCCATGGTGTCGGGAAGCATCTCCGACTGACCGAACATGAAGTCCTTGAACTCCTGGGGAGTGAACGAGCGGTCCTCGTGGAAGACGACCCGCGAGAGATAGCAATCCAGGCTGATCTTGCCCTCCTCGTAGGTCCCGAAGGTCATCCGGTGACGCTCATCCATCTCGTCGTAGTCGAGGCCGAACTTCCGGGCCGCCCGCTGCCGTGCGTGGTGGTCCCATCCGTTCGTCAGCAGCACACCTCCGATGTCGAGAAAAAGGGTCGTGATCGCAGAATCGCTCATCGCTCGATTGCCTTGGTCGGGAGGGATCGTCCGAGTATATGGGTATCCTGTTCGACTCGATCCGATCCATCCGGGCAGGAGAGGGCCGCGGCACGGGATGGCAGGGGCTGCCGCCCTCGGAGGCTCCTACTCGAGGCCGGGGAGCGTGTCCGGCCGTGGCTTCTTGGAGAAGTCGACGGGCACCTCCGCCCAGACGCGGATCCGCTTGCCGTTGCGGCGAGCGGGACGGAAGCGGAGCGCCTTGGCGCCAGCGACAGCCGCGGAGTCGAACGCCGCGTAACCCGAAGACTTCTCCACCACCACGCTGTCCACGGTGCCCATGTCGGTGACCCGGACCCGAAGCAGCGTCTCGCCCTCCCGGTCCTGGTCCCAGAGCTGGAGCGGGTACTCGATCGGGACCTGGCCGTACAGTGGAGAGGGTTGCTGGATATCCCCGTCGGAAGCGCAGGCGGCGCTCGCCACGGCCAGCACGGTCAGTGCGAGCGCTCCGACGATCCTGCGAAGGCTCGCGCCTCTGTAGTCATGCGTCACTCGTCGCTCCCGCGAGTTTTCACATCTCTTCTCAGGTCGTAGAGGAGGTCCAGTGCCTCCCGGGGTGTGAGCCCGTCCGGATCGAGCGCCCTGAGGCGCTCCACGACCGGATGGTCCACCTGGAACATCGACAGCTGGTCCGGAGGAGGCTCCGAGCGGGGCCGGTGAGCACCGTGGCGCCCGAGGCCTTCTCCTCCGTGGCTATGTGTTCCCTCCAACTCGCTGAGAAGTTCCCGTGCCCGCGCGACCACCTCCTCCGGCAGCCCGGCGAGTCGGGCAACCTGGATTCCATACGAGCGATCCGCACCTCCGTCGACGAGCCGGCGCAGGAAGACGATATCGTGGCCCAGCTCCCGCACCGAGACGTTCAGGTTCTTGGCACCGGCCAGGAGGTCTCCGAGCTGCGTCAGCTCGTGGTAGTGGGTGGCGAAGATCGTCTTGGCCCCCAGAGCTTCGTGGATGTGCTCCGTGACGGCCCAGGCGATCGAGACGCCGTCGTACGTGGAGGTTCCCCGGCCGATCTCGTCCAGGAGGATGAGGCTCCGATCCGTGGCTCCGTGCACGATGGCGGCCGTCTCGCTCATCTCGACCATGAAGGTCGACTGGCCCCGCGCCAGGTTGTCCGACGCACCGACCCGCGTGAAGATGCGGTCCGCCACCGGCAAGCGTGCCTGATCGGCAGGCACGAACGCGCCCATCTGGGCCAGCAGCTGGATCAACCCGACCTGGCGCAGCACGGTGCTCTTGCCCGCCATGTTGGGTCCCGTGAGGATCACGATCCAGCCGTCCTCGTCGAGGAGGAGATCGTTCGGGATGAACTCTTCGCGGGGCATCATGGTCTCGACGACGGGATGCCTCCCGGCGCGGATCTCGAGCTCGAAGCCGGTGTGGACCTCCGGGCGCACGTAGCCGCGCCGGACGGCGACGTCGGCGAGCGTCGAGAGGACGTCGAGCGCCGCCACGCGGGCGCCGGTCTCCTGGAGCCGCGAGACCTCGGCGGCCACCCGCGCCCGGATGTCGGCGAACAGCTCGGCCTCGAGCTGAGCGATGCGGTCCTCCGCCCCGAAGACCTTCTCTTCCCACTCCTTGAGCTCGGGCGTGAAGTAGCGCTCCGCGTTGGTCAGGGTCTGCTTGCGCACGTAGTCGTCCGGGACCTGGTCGAGCTTGGCTCGCGTGACCTCCAGGTAGTACCCGAACACCTTGTTGAACCCCACCTTCAACGAGCCGATGCCGGTGCGCTCCCGCTCGCGTGCCTGCAACCGCGCGATGAAGTCACGGGCTCCGTCACGCACCTCTCTGAGATCGTCCAGATCCTCGGACCAGCCGGCCTTCACCACACCTCCGTCCTGCAGGGTGGCGGGGGCTTCGTCGTCGATGGCACGGTCCAGCAGGTCGGACAGGTCCTCCAGGCAGTCCATCTCTGCGCACAGCTCCACGACGATGTCGGCCGAGGCGTCGGTGCCCGCCTCACGCACGGTCGGAAGCCGCTCGAGCGAGCGCCGCAGCCCGAGCAGGTCCCGGGGCGCGACGCGCCCCGTGCCCACCTTGCCGGCTAACCGCTCGAGATCGCTCACCCGACCGAGCGCGTCCCGGATGGCGGAGCGCATGCTCGGATCGTCCACGAGCTCGCCGACCCCCTCCTGCCTCCGCCAGATCCCCTGCGGAACCACGAGCGGCTCCAGGATCCAGCGCCGCAGCAGGCGCGCGCCCATCGCCGTCACGGTGTCGTCGAGCACGTCGAGCAGCGTCCCCCCCTGCTCTCCCGCCCGCAACGGCTCGACGAGCTCCATATTCCGCCGCGTCATCTCGTCCAGCACCATGACGTGGCCGGGCCGGCGGATGCGGACGGGACGCAGGTGGGTGACGCCCGAGGGTCGGATCTCCTTCAAGTACTGCACGAGGGCCCCGGCCGCCCGCAGCAACGCGCGGTCGCCCTTCTGGAACCCGAAGCCGTCCAGGGAACGCACCCCGTAGACGCGCATGAGCTCGTCGGCACCCACGTCCTCCTCGAACATCCAATCGTCGCGAACGGTGCGGACGGGACCGTCACCCACGGCGTCGATACCCGAACCACGCTCCTCGAGCGTGCGGGGCACGAGGAGCTCCGAGGGCTCGAGGCGGCCGATCGCGGCGGCCAACTCCCCCCTGTCGACGCGCTCGGCGGTCATCTCGCCGGTGGATACGTCGAGCGCGGCCAACCCGTACGCGCCTCCTTCGTCCCGGACCACGGCCGCCAGAAAGTTGTTCCTGCGCTCTTGCAGCAGCGCCTCGGCGAGGACCGTGCCGGGTGTGATGGTCTCCGTCACCTCACGACGCACGATGCCCTTGGCGAGCGCCGGATCCTCGACCTGGTCGCAGATGGCGACCCGGCGTCCCAGCTTGACCAACCGCGCCAGATACTCCTCGATGGCCTTGGCGGGAACGCCCGCCAGGGGCACACGGGCCGCCGCACCGTTGTTGCGCGAGGTCAGGGTGAGCCCCAGGAGCCGTGCACCCTCCTCCGCGTCGGAGTGGAACAGCTCGTAGAAGTCGCCCACCCGGAAGAACAGGAGCGCGTCGCGATGCCGGGATTTGGCCTCGCGCCATTGCTGCATGAGTGGGGTATCGTCGGACGTCGTCATCGAGCTCGGCGGACAGTTCGGGGATTCGCGGGCACTCGACGGAACGCCCGCGAGACTCCTGGTCGACCCTCCCAGTATGGCGCGACCGAGGGGGCCGGGGGAAGGTGGGAACCGACCGGGGCGAAGACGGGTTTGGCTAGCACATACACGGCAACGCCCACGCAGGATAGACACGAGGTGATATCACCATGACGGCAGAACGTGCCTACGGAATCAGGAAGACGCTTCACGCAGCCATCGACGATGCGGAGCGGAAGGTACGGGAGGAGCTCAAGAAGGAGGGCTTCGGCATCCTGACCGAGATCGACGTGAAGAGCACGCTGAAGGAGAAGCTCGACGTGGACTTCCGCCCCTACAAGATCCTCGGCGCGTGCAATCCGCCGCTCGCCCACAAGGCGCTCTCCGAGGAGACCGAGATCGGGTTGCTCCTGCCGTGCAACGTGATCGTCTACGAAGGGGAGGAAGCGGGAACGTCGGTCGTCTCGGTCCTGGATCCGGAGCTCCAGCTCGGCGTCGCGGGACGCGACGACCTCGGGCCCGTGGCCAGCGACGTGAAGGCACGTCTGGAGCGGGTGCTCTCGGCCCTCTGACGGATCGCAGGAAGGCGCGGCCGACGCCGGGGGGACGGCTGAGGGCTGCACGTCAGGGGTGAAACACCCCCAAGGCGTAGGCGAAGATCACCAACGCCACGAGCACGACCGCGAGCGCACCCCACGCCACGACCCTGCGGAGCGCCATGCTCCCGGGGTCGACGGCGCTCATGGCGGTGGCTCCGAGGCCGCCCGCCCCCCGACGAATGCCGGACAGCTCCTCCACGTTCTTGAGGAGCGACCGGAGCCGGGTCTCCAGCTCGGACGGATTCTCGGGCTTCGTGATGAAGTGGTTGCCGCCGAGGCCGTAGCTCTGGGCAACGTCCTCGTCACGGTCCGAGGACGTGAGGACGGCCACCGGGATGCGTCGCCACTCGTCGTGGCCCTTGATCGCCTCCAGCACCTCGTGCCCGGAACGGCCCGGCATCTTGAGGTCGAGGAGGATGAGGTCGGGCGTGACCTCGCCCACGAGTCGAATGGCTTCGTCGCCGTTGTGGGCGCGATGCACCTCGACGGGCAGTCGACTCGCACGCTCCAACGCCATCCGAATCAGGAGCGCATGATCGTCGTTGTCCTCGGCGAGGAGCACGCTCCACCTCGTCCGGTCCGGTTGCCTGCTCATCAGCGCACGCGCTCCTCCTGGCGGGCGTCGTGGACCACCAAGGCCTTGAACCCCAGCTTTTCGACACGCTTCAATAGGTCGCGGGCGGAGCTGGAGGAGTCAAATCGCCCGGTCCGAACCCTGATGAGTCGGCTGCCGCGCACGCGCACGAGTCGCACGTCGAAACCCGCCTTGCGCACCCGTTCCGCGAGTATCTTGGCTCGGGCGACGCCACCGAACGCGCCGAGCTGTATGGCATACCTCGCTCGTTCGGCCCGTGCCTTCGCCGCCTCCTCCTTCTTCTTTGCCTCCGCCCTCGCCCGAGCCGCGACCGCCCGGAGCGAGTCGGCCGCGCGGACCGAGTCTTCGACCGCCGCCGGTATCGGTGGCGGTGGGGGCCCCACCGTCTGCAGCCACTTCTCAGCCCGCTGCCGCGTGGAGCTGTTCGGGTAATCGCTCGCGAGGTCGGCCACACGCTGTCGTGCAGCCACGCTGTCACCCGATGCGAACGCCTCCTGGGCCAACCGGAAGAGCGCCCGGTCGGTGAACGGCCCCCCGGGGTACTCGACCACCAGACGCTGAAAGTCCATCGCCGCCTGTCTCGGATCCGACGTCAGGCGACCGCGGAGCCAGAGCGCTCGCTGACGGTCCTCGCGCCCCGCCGACGACCATCCGGAATCCCACCACGCGAGCAGAGCGGATCGAGCCTGCCCGACCTTGCCCGTGCTCGCGAGGCTCTGGACGCGCTCGAGGGGGGTCTGCTGCTGGCCCCGGACCGATCCGGCGCCCACCCCGATCATCACGAGCGTCAGAAGCGTGACGACCTTCATGCCGCCCTCCTTCGGGCCATGAGGCCGAGCAGCCACTCGGAGACGAGTGCCTCGTCGGCCAGCGGCGTGGACTTGAGGAGGCGATCCAGGCGCAGCAGCCCGCGCAACGCCTCGTCGACTTCCTCCCGGCGCCAGTGCTTCGCCTGCCCCCTCAGCCGTCCCGCCAACCAGCGTTGGTGCGGCGGCAACGCATTCTCGAGCGCCCGAGGGCCTCCTTCGACGAGGAGCCCGATACGGAGCAGTTGGGTGGTCAGGCCGATGACCAGGCCGACCCCGCTCTCTCCCTGCCCCATGAGCACGTCGAGCGCCCCGAGCGCTTCCTCGAACCGGCCCTCCCCGACCAGGTCGAACCAGCGCCAGCGATCCTGGGACGGAAGGCGCGTGCCCGCCGCCTCGATGTCCTGGATCGTGACCGTGCGGCGCTCTCCCACGTAGTCGGCCAGCTTCTCCAGCTCCCGGGTGAGCACCCCGAGGTTCGGCCCGATCGCACCGCCGAGGGCCCGGGCCGCCTCCACGTCGATCTCGAGGCCATGATCCTCTCGGCCCCGGCCCAGGATCCAGCCGGGAACGTCGTCGGAAGCGAGCGGCTGCAACTCGACGGAGCGGGCGGCCTTGGCGAGCTCTCGGTAGATCTTGGCACGCGACCCCGCCGGCGGCGTGCAGCTCATGATGAGTGCGAGACCCGGCGGAGGCGACGTCACCGTCTGGAGAAGCACGTCTCGTGCTCGTGAGCTCGATGCGAGTCCCTCCACCTCCCGCAGCACGACGACCCTCCACTCCGCCATCATCGGGGGGGTGGCGAGGATCGAGGCGAGCGTCTCGGGATCCACCTCGGTGCCGCGCAACGGATCGAGGTTGAAATCACGCGTCGCAGGATCCACGTGCGCCTCGATGAGCGCACGGACCAGCTCTTCCTTGCGGAATTCGTCCTCGCCGTGGAGATAGAACGCCCCTCCACGCACTTTGGCCAGGGCCGGTATTTCGTCGAGCGGGTTCACTTCGTGCGGATCGCTGAAGAAGGACGAAGCTCGGATTCCGGTCTCACCCGCTTCAGGCTATGGATTCCGGTCGAAGCCGGTCTGGCGCAGAAGGGAGTGCTCCCGGTATCTCCTCTGGACGGGAGAATACTCATACAGGAGCTGATGCGCATCGTCCCAGAGTCCGCGACTCCACACCCTCGCGTTCGGAGAGGGCAGGAGGAGATCGCTGCCGAATCGACTCACCGCGTGCGCCACCTGGTGCGGCGGCTGCGTGACCACGATCGGCTCCAACTCGACCACCGGCTCGTGTCTCAGCGTCGGAGACCATGCGGCAACGGTCAGTAGCACCGCCATTCCGAATGCGGTCAGGGCCGTGGTGCCCGAGGAGACCCGCCGCCGAAAGGAGGCGTCCTCGTCCACGTGATAGAGCCGATGCTGGAGTCGCGGCCCGAAATCCTCCTTCACCTGGACGCCCGGAAGCTCCCGGAGCAGGGCTGCGCCCTCCTCCAAGACCCTCCGGTACCGCGCACACGAGGAACATGAGGCTTCGTGCTTCCTTGCCTCCCGGAGGAAGTCCTCCGGACCCGTGCCGTCGAGGTATTCCGAGAACCGCGCCACGAACTCCGTGCATTCCATGGTGGGATGATACTGCGTGGACGCTGAAGGGGTTCCATGCCCATGAAACGTCGCGAAGGCCTCGCCGGGCTTACCCGGCGAGGCCTTCTCCCCACCCCTCCCGTGCGTCGCGGAGCGAGCTCCGCGACTCCCGTCACTCGATCATCGGCGCGATGATGTTGGCGAAGTTGTTCCGCGCCCGATTGAGCCGACTCTTGACCGTTCCGAGGTTGCAGCCGGTAATGTCGGCGATCTCTTCGTAGGTCTTGCCCTCGAGCTCACGAAGCACGAAGACGATCCGGTGGTGCTCGGGAAGCTGCTCGACCGCCTGCTCGACCTTCTCACGCAGATGTCGCTTCCGGAAGAGATCGTCCGGCTTGTATTGCGTGTCCTCCCACTCGAGCGGACGATGGTCCGCATCCCAGTTCTTCTTGATGGTCTGGAAGAGGACGAGCGGATTGCGCGACCGGTTTCTGAGCTCGTTCTTCGCGAGGTTGCTCGCGATCGTGTAGATCCACGTCGAAAACTTCTTCGTCTGGTCGAAGCGCTCGAGATGGCGGTAGACCCGCACGAAGGTCTCCTGCACGAGATCCTGCGCCCGCTCGCGATCTCCGATCGTGCGATAGACGAAATTGAGGAGCCGTTGGTCGTAGCGGGACACGAGCTCCCCGAACGCCCGGGAGTCGCCGTCGAGGCTGGCCTGCACGACCTGGCTGTCGGTCAACTCCTCGAGCCGTTCGCGATGCTCGCGGGCCTCGCCCGTCACTCGCTGCTGCGTCTTCTTCGCCGCCTTGGCTCTGGACACCTCGCTCACCTCCCCGAATCGGAGCTCCGCCCGTATGGCGGACTGCCTTCAACGACTACGCTACTGATGCAGACCCCGTGCCAGCGGGCCGCGGCCTGTGCGCGCACCTTTACCTACGCCCGGCGTCCCTTCGATGTGACGCTCCGACACGCATCTTTGGGACAGATCGTGCCAGCTTTTGCACGGTCCCGTACCGGCCCTTGCACGGTCTGCTCCGACTGACGACGCCTCACGAGGCCGCCCCGGCCAGGAAGTGCGCCACGTACAGGATCGTGGCGATGCTCTTGCAGTCCACGATGTCTCCGCGGCGCACCATCTCCACGGCCTCCGAGAGCGGCATCCGAACCACCTCCAGGAACTCGTCGTCGTCGAGCTCGCTACGGCCCTCTGTCAGGTCCGTCGCCAGGTAGAGGCGGATCACCTCGTCGCTGAAGCCGGGCGTCGTGAAGATGTGCGTCAACGGCCGCAGGGAGCCGGCCTTCCTGCCGGTCTCCTCCTCCAACTCGCGCCTCGCGCACACATCCCACGGCTCGCCTTCCTCTCGCGGCATCCCGGCCGGGACCTCCCACAGGTAGCCGCCCGTCGCATATCGGTATTGTCGCAACAGAAGCACTTCGGGATCGTCGTCTTCGATCGATCCCACGATCGGCAGAACGGCCGAGGCCCCCGCATGACGGACCAGCTCCAACTCACCGACTGATCCGTCCGGAAAGCGCACGGTATCGACGCTCAGATGCACGATACGACCATCGTGCACCATCTTGCGCTCCATCCTGCCGGGCTCGTTCGCGCCGCCCTTCACGTCGTCGTTCATGGGAGATATTCCAGAAAGCCACGAATGAACCAGGCGTGCGCTCCCGTCCCATCCTTCACCCTGCATTGGATGCGGAAGCGGCGCGCCCGGTTGCCCCGGGGTGGAGCTTCGGATTTGCCGCGATGCCTTATCGGCCGTTGCCGCGCACCACGTCTACGGGACCCAGGTCGAGCGCCTCGAGCCCCGAAACGATCTGGTCGGCGTCGCCGACGATCACGATCTGGACTTCCGTGGGCCTCAGGTGCCGCACACCGGCGGCCCCCGCTTCTTCAGCCGTGACGGCGCGCACACGATCACGGTAGGTGGCATGGTAGTCGTCCGGAAGCCCGTAGACCACCAGCTCCGTGATGCGACCGGCCACCTGTCCGGTGGTCTCCATGCGGAGCGGGAAGACTCCGGCGGAGTAGTCGCGCGCCGCGGCCACCTCCTCCTCGGTGGGACCGTCGGCCACCAGGTGCTCGAGCTCGGCCACGATCTCCGCCACCGCGGCGGATGTCACGTCGGCCCCCACCGCAGTCGAGATCTGGAACGGGCCCGGACGCGATCGGAACGAGAACCGCGAGCGGACTCCGTAGGTGAAGCCGTTGCGCTCACGCAGGTTCAGGTTGAGGCGCGACGTGAAGGTCCCTCCGAACAGCAGGTTGAGGACCATGAGCGGAAAGAAGTCCGCGTCGGCGCGTGCCACGCCGACGTGCCCGACCCGAATCTCGGACTGAACCGAGCCCGGGCGATCCACGACCGTGACGCGCCGCTCGCGCGTGGCCGGCCGAGCCTCGAACGGACGCGCGGCGGGAGGGGCGCCGCTCCATGCCCCCAGGCGTGCCTCCACGAGCGACGCCACCTCGTCCGCGGACACGTCTCCCACGACCACCACACCGCCTCGCTCGGGCCGGTAGTACGCATCGGCGTACCCCTCGAGGTGCGCACGACCGATCGGCTCGATGGACGTCGCGGTGCCGGAGAGCGGCCGCGCGTACGGGACGCCGGACTCGTAGTAGTGGCGCACGGCCTGATCCGAGGCGAGCGCGGAAGGATCCATCGCCCGCTGCCGGATCGCGGCGAGCTGATGCTCGCGCGCGCGCTCCACCTCGTCGTCGGGGAAGGCCGGCTCCAAGACCGTCTCGGCGAGGAGGTCCAGCGCCTCGGCCAGCCGATCGGCCAGACAGGAGAGTGACACGCTGGTGCCTTCCCACCCGGTCGCGACCTCGAGCCGCACGCCGATGCGCTCCAGCGCTTCCGCGAGCTCCGTGCCGCTCCGCTTGCGCGTTCCACCTTCGAGGGCGTCACCGGCGAGCATCGAGAGGCCCGCCGCGGGCTCGTCCAGGGCTGCCTCGCCGGCGCGCATGAACAGGTTCACGCTCACCACCGGCAGGCGAGCCATGCGTGCCACTCGGAGATCCAGACCGTTCGACGTCGAGCGCCGCTCGACGTCGGGGAAGTCGAAGGGGCGAATCGGTCCCGCCTCGGGGGCACGGGTCCGGTCGAGGGCGCTCATCGGTCTCCTCCCGGCTCGTAGACGAGCACGGCGCGGTTGCGCTCCACCAGACGTTCGGACGCGAAGGACCGCACATCGGCGGCCGTGACCGAGCGCAGCCGCGCGATCTCTCCGTTCAGGCGGGCCGGATCGTCGAAGTACAGGTCGAACATGGACAACAGATCGGCACGCTCACCCATGCGCTCGAGGGCGTGCACGATGTCGGTCTCGGAGAGCGCGACGGCCCGCGCCACCTCTTCGGGCGTGACGTCCGCCAGTCCCTCCACCTCACCGGCCAGCCCGGCCTCGAGATCCTCGATCGAGGTGTCGGGAAATCCGGTCGCCCAGACCAGGAGCATCGCCGCCCCGGTGAGCAGGGGAAACGCGTAGGTCACGACGTCCTTCGCGAGCCTCCGCTCGCGCACGAGACGCCGGTAGAGCCGCGAAGCTCGACCGGTGCCGAGCACGGCCTGCGCGACCTCGGCCGTCGTGAAGGCCCCGTCCGTGTACGGAGGGATGCGAAAGGCGAGGATGACCCGGGGAAGCGGCACCTCGGCCTTCACCCGACTGCTCACGGTCTTCCCGAGCACCGCATCGATCTTCGAGGTGCCGGGGATCGGCGGAATCGGCTCGCCGGCGGGAATCTCTCCGAAGTAGCGCTCGATCAGCTCGATGGCGCGGTCCGCCTCGAAGTCCCCTGCCACCGTCAGCACCGCGTTGTTGGGCACGTAGTAGGTGCCGAAGAAGTCTTCGACATCCTCCAGCGTGGCCGCATCGATGTCCGCCATCGACCCGATCACCGGATGGTGGTACGGATGGGTCTCCGGGTAGACCAGCGCCTGGAGACGCTCGTCCCAGTCGCCGTACGGCTGATTGTCGTAGCGCTGACGGCGCTCGTTCTTCACGACGTCGCGCTGGTTGTCCAGCTTCTCCTGGGTCATGGCCGGGAGCATCCACCCCATGCGATCCGACTCCAGCCAGAGCGCGAGCTCCAGGAAATGAGACGGGACCGTCTCGAAGTAGTTCGTCCGATCGAACCACGTCGTCGCGTTGAGGGAGCCCCCCGCACGCTCGATATGCTCGAAATGCCCACCCTTCGGGACGTGCTCGGAGCCCTGGAACATCATGTGCTCGAAGAGGTGCGCGAACCCGGTCCGCCCTTCGGGCTCGTTCCGTGAGCCGACGCCGTACCAGAGGTTGACCCCGACCACCGGAGCCGCGCGGTCCTCGGAGAGCACCACCTTGAGACCGTTCGCCAGGCGATGCCGCCGGACCGGGACGTCGAGAAGGCTCATGCGCACCTCGAGCGGCACATCGCCGCCTCTGTTCTGGGCAGTCGCTCCACGTATCCATCTCCCTTCGTGCTGATCGTCGACGGTTCTCCCGCGTGTCCGGGGTCCGTCAGGGTCGTTCGGCGAGCCGGCTCCGTAGCGAATCCGGCACGCCCTCCTCCATGAGAAGCCTTCGGGCGGACTCGGCCCCCGAGTCGAGGCGCTCCTCCACCTCCAGCACGAGCGGCATGTCTCCCTCGGCCCCGCGCATCCGTCCCCGCTCCAGCATCTCGTACGCCAGGTCCTCCTGGCCCGCCGCGCTCGCCGCGAGCGCGGCCAGGAGCTGGGCCTCCACGTCGTGCGGAGAGAAACGGGCCCCTTCGGAAAGCTCTCCGAGCCCCTCCTCGAGACGTCCGTCCTCGAGCAGCAGAAGCCCCAGCACGACCCGCTGCCACCCTTCCTCGGGATCCAGGCGCACGGCGTCGGCCACCGAGTCGATGGCACCCTCGCGGTCGCCGGCCAGAGCGCGCGCGGCACCCAGCTCGTAGGCGATCTGCGCCTCCTCGGGGTCCAACGCGCGCGCCGCGGTCAGCTCCTCCAGCGCCTTCTCGTGCTGTCCCTCGCGCGACAGGTATGCGCCGTACAGGTAGCGCGCCAGCGACACCTCCGGCGCCGTCAGGGCCGCCGTGCGCAGAGCCGTCTCTGCATCCGGATCGTCGAAGGCCGCCAATCCGTTGCCCGCCGTCGCCAACACGTACGGATCCGTGGGATCCAACGCGAGCGTCCGCCGAAAGCGCTCGTAGGCCACCCCGTCGAGCCCGAGCTCGCGCTCCGCCACACCCAGCCAGCAATGCAGCGCAGGCTCCTCCTCGAACTCCGAGAGGTGCTCGCGCAACAGCTCGGCCATCGCCTCCCAGTCGCCCTCGTCGCCGAGGTCGAGCGCCCGGCCCAGCAGCTCCTCGAGATCCATCAGCGGGCCTTCACCAGGCTCTCGCCGGTCATCGCCTCAGGAAGCTCCTGGTCCATGCAGGCCAGCACGGTGGGCGCGACGTCGGCCAGCTTGCCGTCGTGGCCGGCCAGGGTGAATCGGCCCGAAGGATCGTAGACGAAGAAGTCCACGGGCTCCGTCGTGTGCGCCGTGTGCGGGCTCCCGTCGGGCTGGAGCATCTTCTCGCAGTTTCCGTGGTCGGCCGTGATGAGCATGACCCAATCGTCTTCCCGCTCGTCCACGAGGTCCATGAGCTGCCCGAGACAGGCGTCGACCTTCTCGACCGCCTTCACCGCCGCCGGAATCACCCCCGTGTGTCCGACCATGTCGGGGTTGGCGAAGTTGACGAGAACGAACTCGTACTTCTCGCTCTCGATGCCCTGCATCACGGCCTCGAGGACCCCCTGCGCGCTCATTTCGGGCTGCAGATCGTACGTGGCCACCTTCGGCGACGGAATGAGGTTTCGGTCCTCGCCCCGGAACGGCTTCTCGATGCGTCCGTTGAAGAAGTACGTCACGTGGGCGTACTTCTCCGTCTCGGCCACGCGAAGCTGGTCGATGCCTCGGTCGGACAGCACCTGCCCGAGGCAATCCTCGACGTCCTTGGGTGGGAACGCGACGTGCACCGGGTAGGTCGGCTCGTACTGGGTGAACGTCGTGACGTGCTCCAGGGGCGGCCGGACCCCCTCGAAGGCGTCGAAGCCCGGCACGGTGAGGGCGGCGCAGATCTGCCGCATGCGGTCCGCTCGGAAGTTGAACGTGATCACCGCGTCTTCGGGGCGCATGCCCCGCTCCCCCGCCCCGGCGACCACGACGGGAGAGAGGAACTCGTCGGTGACTCCGTCTTCGTAGCGCTGCTCCAGAACGAGCGGGGTGTCCTCCACCGAATCGCTCTCACCCAGCACGATGGCGCGGTAGGCGCGCTCCGTACGGTCCCACCGCTTGTCGCGATCCATCGTATAGTAGCGACCGCTCACCGTGGCGATGCTCCACCCGGGCGCGTCCTCGCAAAGCTCGGCGATCCGCGCGACGAATCCGGCACCGGACGTCGGAGACGTGTCGCGGCCGTCCGTGATGCAGTGGATGCGCACGTCCAACGTGGGAGGCAGCAGCCCGAGCAGCGCCTCGAGATGTCGGATGTGGGAGTGCACGCCGCCGTCCGAGACGAGGCCGAGAAGGTGCAGCGCACCTCCGGACTCCTCGAGCCGGGCGAGGATTTCGGGGAGGGCCAGCGACTCCGCGAGCGTGCCGTCGGCGATGGCGCGGTCCACGCGAGCAATGTCCTGATACACGACGCGTCCGGCACCGAGATTGAGGTGACCCACCTCGGAGTTCCCCATCTGGCCGTCCGGCAGCCCGACGTCGCCTCCGGAGCACGCCAGGCGAACATGTGCGGAGCGCTCGTAGAGCGCCTTGAATCGAGGGACCCGGGCCTGCTCGACGGCGTTGCCCTCATTGGGCACGGGTCCGAAATCGGAATGACCCCAACCATCCAGGATGGTGAGAAGTACGTTGCTCATGGCACGAAAGATTGGATGTGCTTCAGTCACCCGGCGACGCGTCGCGCGGATGAACGAGCACTGAATCTAACGAGAGAACAGGGCTGGCCACCCCTCCCCCCCATGGCCCGAGGAACGACGCCCGCGCCTCGGGTTCGGCGGTCACTGTTGACCGACGGCGCCTGATGCTCATAGTCGTATCCATGTTCCACGGGGTCACATCCCCGGCACCGCCACGTCCCGTTCCGAGGAGTCCACCTTGCGCTACGTTCCGTTCCGCATGGAGCGGTGGCAATCCACCTACGAGCACCGCGTCCGGTTCAACCTCTCGGAGAGCGGTGTACACCCGCTCACCGTCCGTGAGCTCCTGGATCTCGCCGGCGTCGACGGCAGGCTGGACGAGGTGCTCCTCGGCTACGGTCAGTCGAACGGATCGGACGAGCTGAGGGCACGGATCGCCTCCCTCTACCCCGGCGCGGACGATGCGTCGGTGCTCGTCACGGTGGGCGGCGCCGAGGCCAATTTCGCCACCTTCTGGCACCTCATGGAGACGGAGGGCAAGGCGGCCGTCGTCCTGCCCACGTACGGTCAGGTCCCCGGCCTGCTGGAATCGTTCGGCAACCGGCTCCTGCCGGTCCCGCTCGTCGAAGAGGAAGGCTGGCAGCCCGACCTGGACGCACTCTCCGGTGCCCTCAACCAGGGCGCGCGCTTCGTTCTGGTGACGAACCCGAACAATCCCACGGGCGCCGCGCTCTCGGAGGAGGCGATGGCGGGCATCGTGGAGCTCACCGAGCGGCACGAAGCGTGGATCCTGGCCGACGAGGTCTACGGCGGAGCCGAGGTCGAAGGTGGCCCTACACCGTCGTTCTGGGGGAGACACGAGCGGGTCCTGGTGACGAACTCGCTCTCGAAGGCGTACGGGCTCCCGGGTCTACGTCTGGGCTGGATCGTCGCACCACGGGACGTGACCGCACAGCTCTGGGGCCGGACCGACTACACGACGATCGCCCCGGCAACGCTCTCCGATACGCTGGCGACGCTCGCGCTCGAGCCGGCGACCCGGGCGCGGATCCTCGATCGGACACACGGCATCGTCCGGGCGAACCTCGGCGTGCTGCGTGACTGGATGGACGCCCAGGAAGGGCGCTTCCGCTACCGCCCCCCCGACGCCGGCGCCATCTGCTACGTGCGCTACGACGCGACGGTGGGCTCCAGCGCGTTCGCCGAGAAGCTCCGGGCCGAAAAGAGCGTGCTCGTCGTCCCGGGTGACCACTTCGGAATGGACCACTACCTCCGCATCGGGTTCGGCAATCCGGCCGACGAGCTGCGAGCGGCGCTCGATCTGATCCGCGAAGCGTTCGACGAGGTGAGCGCGTAGCAGACTTGACGTACATTTCGACCCGGCGGTGAGAAGGATGCTCGCGGCGCTCCGGAACGCGTCGTAGGCTTCGTACCACGCATTCGCCTCGAAGAACCCGACGAACGGACGGACTGCCGTGCCCAAGGACGCGCTCGCCGACCTGGAGCTGCTGCTCCGCGCCCGCTACGGGCTGATCTACCTGGAGACCTCCGAGGAGGACCGTGCCGCGGGCCTCCTCCGGCACCTGGCCGACGCGATGAAGCTGCCGTTCTTCACCTGGTCGCGTTCGAAGGGTCTCGCTCGGGTGGACCGGGACGGCGCCATCTACGACAGCGCGGATCCCGTGAAGGCGTTCCGCAACATCGCCGCCTCGCCGCAGGCCGCGGTCTACCACTTCCCCGCCCTCGCCTCGTCTCTGGCGGGACAGGACGTGCTGGTCTCCTACATGCGCGACGCCGCCGACGGGCTGGGCGCGCACGAGGGCGCGGTCGTTCTCACGGGGCAAGGAGACGGGCTGCCCGCGCCGCTCAAGGAGGTCTCGGCGTACGTGACGCTGCCGGGGCCGAGCGACGGAGAGTTCCGGGAGATGCTGTCGCGGATCGTGCGCGACATCTCGAAGCGACAACCCGTCGACGTCGAGCTCTCCCGGGACGAGATGACGAGCCTGGTGAAGCACATGTCCGGGCTCACGCTCATGGAGGCGGGCAAGATCCTGACCAAGGCGATCGTCGAGGACGGCTCGCTCACGGCCGAGGACATCCACTACGTGATCGAGGCCAAGCGCAAGGTCGTCGAGCGGGAGGGGCTGCTCGAGTACTATCCCGCAGAGACGTCCATGGCGGGCGTGGCCGACCTGAAGACGCTCAAGGAGTGGCTCTCGAAGCGAAAAGCCGTGGTGGAGAACCCAGAGCAGGCGGAGCAATTCGGGCTCGAGTTTCCGCGCGGGATGCTACTCGTGGGGGTTCCGGGGTGCGGCAAGAGCCTCTCCGCGAAGGCCGTGGCGCACGAGTGGGAGCTTCCGCTTCTCAAGCTCGATCCGTCCAACCTGTACAACAAGTACATCGGGGAGAGCGAGGGCAACTTCAAGCGGGCCATGAAGGCGGCCGAGCGGATGGCGCCGGTCGTGCTCTGGATCGACGAGCTGGAGAAGGCGTTCGCCACCGGGGGCTCCGAGGACGGGGGTGTCTCGCAACGCATCCTCGGATCCTTCCTCACCTGGATGCAGGACCGCCGCGGCGACGTCTTCGTGGTCGCGACCGCCAACGAGATCGACCGGCTCCCACCCGAGTTCCTGCGCAAGGGACGCTTCGACGAGATCTTCTTCGTCGACCTGCCCGACGCCGAGACCCGCGCAGAGGTGTTCCGGATCCATCTGAGCCACCGGAGCCACGACCCCGCGACCTTCGATCTCCAGGCGCTGGCGGCGGCCACCGAGGGGTTCAGCGGCTCGGAGATCGAGCAGGTGGTGGTATCGACGCTCTACACGGCCTTCTCCAACCATACCTCGGTCGACACGGCCGCCCTGCTGGCCGAGGCGAAGAGCACCGTGCCGCTCTCCGTGACGATGAGCGAGGACGTGCAGGCAATCAGGCAATGGGCGGACGGACGGGCCGTTCGCGCCAACTGACAGGTCGCCCGGCCCCGCCTTCCTTCACACGGGCTCGATCAGCGATGCATCGTCCGGATCCGGACGGTTCACGCGCCGAGAGACCGGCCACGACTCGAACGTCCCCTCGGGCGCCGGAGCCATCACCCGGGCCAGGTCACCGGGAAGGGCTTCCCGGTCCAGCCAGACGTCCCGGTCGGGCACGGCCACTACGACCGGCATACGGGGGTGAACGCCGCGCACGTCACCGTTCGCCTCGGTGGTCAGGATCGCGAACGTGGTGCCCTCCCAGATGCCGGCGAACGCGAACAGTCCGCGGTCGGAAAGGTGGAACCAATGAGGCATCTTCGACGCGCCCTGCCCCCTCCACTCGTAGAACCCGTCGGCCGGCACGAGGCAGCGGCGCCGCCGGAAGGCCTCGCGGAACGCCGGCCGACGCATCACCGATTCGGCGCGCGCGTTGATCCACCCTCCCCGTCGTGACGTCTCACGCTCGGGCTCGAAGCCCCAGCGCATCGGCCCCATGCGCCTTCCGTTCCGGTCGACGGCGACGACCGGAGCATCCTGGCCGGGAGCGACGTTGTAGCGGGCACGATGCTCGAAGCGGAGCTCGGGGACGTCGAAGGTCTCGACGAGCTCCGCGGCACTCGCGGTGACCGTGTAGCGGCCGCACATCGTGCTCAGACCGGCGGAGTCGACCGGCGCCGCTGCGCCGCGCTCGACGGGGGCCCGACGCGCAGCACGATCATCCGAGGAGCGTCGCCGGCCGTGCCACGGCGTGCTCCACCGCGAATCGGATGTCGTCCCAATCGTCGATCCCGTACCAGAACACGGTCCAGCCGCCCTCTTTGCGGGAGCCGTCCGCGTTCGCGAAGTAGAACGCGTTCACTCCGTTCCCTCGCCGCGAACGCCAGAACAACGCCGGGTTCTCGGCACGCACCACGTCCCACATGGCACGGCCCAGCCCGTCGCCCTGCGCCTCCTCGCCGACGGCGAACTTGTCCATGTAGGTGAGCTCGCCCTCTCGCGTCAGCACGATCGCGGCGCGGTAGTGCTCGCTCACGTAGACCCGATGCGGCCGCGTGCGCTCGAAGTAGTCGGATGCGAGCCCCCGCCCGAAGCTCGATTCCACCACCCTGCGCAACCGGTCCGTGTCGACGTCCGCCCACGAGTCGAAGGACAGGACCTGCTCGCCGCGACGGACCAGCGTGCCCGAGCCCCGGTGCGTGAACAGCTCCTTGGCCATCTCGTCGGGCGTCGTGATCGACAGGGAGCTCGACGGCGGCAGATCCATCAGGAGGTCGTGGATCTGCTCGAGCTTGACGCGCATGCCCGAGTGGATCCAGGGCTGGCTCATGAGATGCTCGTACTGGGTGCTCAGGCTGATCGACTCGATGAGCTTGCCGCGCTCATCGAGGATGCCGCCCGTGCCCGTCAGGAAGATGATCTTGTACGGCTGCATCCGCTTGACGAGCTCGTTGGCCGACCAGTCCGCGTTCACGTTCAGGATCTGGCCGCCCGCCGTCTCGCCCAGCGAAGCGATCACGGGGATCGAGTCGGACGACACGGCCGCCTCGATTCCGGCGATGTCCACCCCGACGACCTTCCCGACCAGCCCGTACTTCTCACGGTCGAGGACCTCGGACTCGAACACCCCCGACGTGATCGACGTGGCACGCACGTCGACACCCAGGAGCGCCTCGACCAGCCGCAGGTTCTCGCGGTGCATCACGCGCCGCACCACCGCGAGCCCCTCGGGCGACGTGTAGCGGAGGCCATCCACCATGCGGCGCTCGACGCCGGAGGCCGCCATCTCCTCGTCGAGCTGCGGTCCGGCCCCGTGGATCACGATGGGGGTCAGACCCACCTGCTGGAGAAACGCGAGTGACGACACGAGCGGATCGAGCTCGTCGCGCAGCACGGCGCCTCCGACCTTGACGACGGCGAACCGATCGGCGTCGAGCCTGCTGAAGCGCTTGAGGTACAGGTCGATCTCCCGGGCGCTCGCCATCGAGGAGAGCAGGCGGATGATCGTGGTGCGGACCTTCGTCATGGATTCATGGCTCGCTCGGGCCTTCGGGACTCGTCGTTGCGCGCTCGACGAAGATGGCGATGTCGTCCAGCGATTTCTTGGTGATGTCCGGCACCATCGCTCCGTCCTCGGGATAGCCCACCACCAGCAGCAGGAACGGCCGCTCGTTCTCGGGACGCGAGAGGATCCGGTTGAGGAACTTCATGGGCGAGGGCGTGTGCGTCAGCGTCGCCAGGCCGGCATGATGCAGCGCGGTGATGAGGAGTCCCGTGGCGATGCCCACGGACTCGCTCACGTAGTAGTTCTTGACGTGCCCACCGTCGGCGGCGACCTCGTAGCTCTCGGCGAACACCGCGATGAGCCAGGGCGCGCGCTCCAGGAACGGCTTGTGCTCGTCGGTTCCGAGGTGCTCCAGAGCCTCGAGCCACTCCTCGGGAGCGCGCTCCCGGTAGAAGGTGCGCTCCTCCTCCTCGGCCTCCGCACGGATGCGTCGCTTCACATCCGGATCCCCGACCACGACGAAGCGCCACGGTTGGCGATTGGCGCCGCTGGGCGCCGTTCCGGCCGCGAGCAGACAGAGCTCGATGACTTCGCGGGGTACCGGACGATCGGAAAAGTCCCTCACCGTCCGGCGGCGGCGCATGCGCTCCAGGAACTCCCGGGCCCTCCGCTGCGTCTCGCGCTCCGACAGCGGCTCGTAGCCGGGCAGTGGGATGAAGCGCGCTCGGGACATGGGAGGATCTGGTGGAAACGCTGGACGAGGGAGCCCGGACCGTCAGCCGGTGCTGCGGATCAGGCTCGCGTAGATGTCGACGAACGATGTGCCCGGCGTGGCGGCCGACAGAACCCGTTGCGGCGAGATCTTGAGGGTCTGAGACAGGAGACGGACGTTCACCAACGTTACGATGTCCTGGTTCGAGAGGTGGATCTGACCCCACTCCTTGGCCGGCAGAGCCCGGTAGCGCGCGTACACCTGTTGTAGCTCGCCCGCCGGCGCCGTCTCGGGAATCGGCACATGCAGGGTCGCGGCATCCACGTTGTAGCGACCCGCGAGATCCGTCCAGCTCTGGCCGGTCCGGTGCAGCGCGACGACCGCGTCGGGCGACACCCCGGCGCGCCGGGCAATGAACAGGGCGACAGGAATCTGGTCGGGCGGAAGGTCCCAATCGGCCAGGATCGAGACCTCGTTCTGGGGCATCCGGAAAAAGCTCGCGACGGCCCGGAGGTAGGCCGCACGGTCCGCCTGTGCGGTCCTCTGCGCCTGAAGACCGGTAGCCGTGCTGGCAAAGAGCGCCAGCGCCGCCACCGCCGTCCGTGTCATCGTGTTCATGACATCCCTCCCGATCGAGCCATGCCTACGTCTCAATCTTCGCGTTCTACACGATTCAGGCCAGACCGTGGCAGGACTTGCGGTCCAGCGTACAACAAGCCTCATTCCGAAGCCGGCAGTCATTCGACACAAGGAGGCGACCCTGAACATCGTCGTTCTCGGAGGCGGCCGCGTGGGCGGCGCCATCGTACGTGATCTCACCGCCGTCGAGGACTTTTCGGTCACCGTGGCGGACGTGGACCCTGTCGCCCTCGATCGCCTGGCGGCGGCAGGAGCCAAAACACTCACCGTCGATCTCTCCGACGCGGACAACCTGGCCGATGCCGTCCAGGGCGCCGACCTCGTGGTCGGCGCGGTTCCGGGCTACCTCGGCTATGCCACGCTCGAGCAGGTTCTCGAGATCGGCATTCCGATCGTGGACATCTCGTTCTTCCCGGAGGATGCCTTCGGCCTGGACGAGCGGGCCCGCGCCGCGGGCGTCCCGTGCCTGGTCGACTGCGGGATCGCGCCGGGCTTCACGCACCTGATCCTGGGGCGTCTGGAGGAGGACCTGGACGAGACCCGGTCGTTCCACTGCCTGGTCGGGGGGCTCCCGGTCGAGCGGAGCTGGCCGTGGGAGTACAAGGCTCCCTTCTCGCCCGGAGACGTCATCCAGGAATATGTCCGGCCGGCTCGGCTGAGGCGCAACGGCGAGGACGTCACCATGCCGGCGCTCTCCGAGGTCGAGCTGGTGAACTTCCCGGGCCTCGGCACGCTCGAAGCGTTCCTCACCGACGGGCTGCGCACGCTTCTGAAGACGTGCGACACACCCAACATGGTCGAGAAGACCATGCGCTATCCCGGCCACGCCGAGCAGATGCGGATCCTGCGCGAAGCGGGGTTCTTCTCGGCGCACGAGATCCAGGCCGCGTCCGGGCTGGTGCGTCCTCGCGACGTTACCGAGGCGCTCCTCTTCAACGCCTGGCGATTCGACGACGGAGAGCCCGACCTCATGGTCCTCCGCATCGAGGTGAACGGCGTCAAGGACGGGACGAACATCCGTCACATCTACAACATCCTCGACTACTATGACCCGGACACCGAGACATCGTCCATGGCGCGCACGACGGGCTACACGTGCACGGCCATGGTCCACCTGATCGCCTCGGGTCTGTGGAAGGAGCCGGGGGTCGCTCCACCGGAGATCGTCGGACGGAGCGAAGCCTGCTATCAGGCGGTGCTCGACCACCTCAGCGCGCGGGGAATCCACGTGTTCCACCACGTCGACGGGGACGAGTAGAAACGCCGACGGACCGGGATCCCGATGGCCGGGATCCCGGTCCGTGCCGGAAGCCTGAAGGACGTCGCCGATCAGGCGATGTCGAAGCCGGCTTCCTCGAGCTGGTGCTTCTTCGCGTCGTCCTCGCTCACGATCTGACCGTCGAAGAGGTGGATCTGACGGTCGGCCACGTGCGCGTAGCGGGGATCGTGCGTCACCATGCAGATCGTGGCCCCGTCGCCGTGGAGCTCGCTCAGCAGATCCATGACGGCGTTGCCGTTCTTCGAGTCCAGGTTACCGGTCGGCTCGTCGGCCAGCAGAATGAGGGGCTTGCCCACGATCGCGCGCGCGACCGCGACCCGCTGCTGCTGACCGCCGGAGAGCTGGCTCGGATAGTGCCGGGTCCGGTGTGCCATCCCTACCCGATCGAGCGCGGCCTGCACGCGCTCCTTGCGCTCGCTGCTTCCCATGCCTCGATACGTCAGCGGCAGCTCGACATTCTCGTAGACGGTGAGGTCACCGATCAGGTTGAATGCCTGGAAGATGAACCCGATCGCCTGATTGCGGATTCTCGCCCGCTGCGCCGCCGTCAGGTTCTCGACCGGCTCGTCGTCGAGCACGTACCGCCCCGAGGTCGGACTGTCGAGCAGCCCCAGAATCGACAACAGGGTCGTCTTTCCGCAGCCCGACGGGCCGGCGATCGACACGAACTCCCCGGTCTGTATCTGGAGATTCACGTTGGAGAGCGCGTGCGTCTCCACCTCCTCCGTGTAGAACACCTTGCTCAACTCGTCCAGGTGGATCAGCCCCTGGTCACCGGCCATGTCATCCCTCCCATCCCTTTGCGTAATCCATCAGCTCCCGGCGGGCGGTTTCCGCACCGCACCATAACCTAGACGGAATTCGGACCCGATTGGTTGCAGACGCAAGGATTGCATTTCCGCACGCCGGGTTCGGGCCCTGTTCACCGGGCCCCTCCGGTCTGGGCCTCCAGCGTTTCGCGGCTCCGCCTCACGAGCGCGTCGGCTGCCTCCGCGAGCGCCGCAAGACCATCGACGGCCCGCTCACGCGCCTCGGGGTCGAGCATGGCCAGGACGCCGGCGACGCGCTCGGGGTCCAGCGACTTGCGCGCATCCCGGGTGCGCCGCCCCGCCTCGGTCAGGCGCACGTTGATGACGCGCCGATCGGACGGATCGCGGTCCCGGGACACGTAGCCCGCCGCCTCGAGACGCTTCAGCGTCAGCGACATCGTGGACGGCGTGACCCCGAGGTACTCGGCGAGCTCCGTGACCATGGCGGGATCTTCGGTGTCGAGATGGCCGAGGATGTGCGCCTGGTGGGCGCTCACCGGACGCCCCCCGTCCGGATCGGCCACGCTCCGTTGGCGGCACGCCCGCTGGATGCGGGGAATGGCGTTCAGGAGAGTGTCGATATCGGACACGGGGCGAGCTCCCTGGCTGAGATACGTCCAGCATCACTACTCTATGATATTTATTTTGATTCGTCGCATCAATTTATTTATCGTCATCACCACGCCGGATCCCGCTTCCACCGTCGGTTGCGAACGGTCCCGCGTCGGCGCTACCTGTTCTCCGGACGCCGGTGAGGTCCTCGACGCGTCACGAGGGTCGCCGTCCGTGAATCGGGGCCTTCTTCAGAGAGCGTATGGACCACCTTCTCAGGGATCTCCGCTTTGCGTTCCGCTCCCTGGTGCGCAACCCGGCGCTGACCCTCGTCGCGGCCGCTTCCCTCGCCCTCGGGATCGGCTCGGCCGCGTCCGTGTTCAGCGCGGTGGACGTCTTCATGCTCCGGCCCCTTGCCTATCCCCGGGGTGACCGGCTCGTGGCCATCCTGCTCACGAACGCCGAGCGTGGATGGACCGACGCCCCTACCTCCTGGCCGGACTTCTCGGATTGGAGAAAGGGAGCCACCTCGCTCGAGCTGGCAGCCTACCACGGCACGGGCATGAACCTCTCGGGTGGTGAACGGCCAGAGCGCCTGGCCGGACTCGAGGTCTCGGCCGGCTTCCTGAAGGTGCTGGGGGTGACGCCGCAGCTCGGGAGAGGGTTCCTCGCCGAAGAGGAAAATGGATCGCCGGCGCCCGTGGTGATCCTCAGCAACGCGGTGTGGCAACGGGACTTCGGGGGCGACCCGGCGATCGTCGGACGGACGGTGGACCTCGATGCGGGACCCTACCAGGTCGTGGGGGTGTTGCCCCCGCGGTTCCAGTTCGACGGGCCCGTGGATCTGCTCGTCCCCCTACGCCGGCCCGACCACCCCGACCGCGCATCCCGATGGGTCCGTGTCGTCGGCCGCCTTCGCCCAGGAGCGAATCTCGAGCGCGCACGGAGCGAGATGGCCGCGTTGCAGGGTCGCCTCGCCTCCACCTATCCGAACGCGGACGGCGGGACCTCGGCAAACGTCGTCTCTCTCCAACGCTTCTGGTTCAACACCGGCTTCCAGCAGGGAAGCCTGATCTCCAGCGTGGCGGTGCTCTTCGTCCTGCTGATCGCCTGCGCCAATATCGCGAACCTCCTCCTCGCTCGGGGCGCCGCGCGGGAGCGTGAAATCGCGCTGCGCAGCGCGCTCGGGGCCGGACGGGCCCGCATCGTGCGACAGCTCCTCACCGAGAGCGTGATCCTCTCCCTGGTGGGCGGAGGAATCGGCATGCTCCTCGCGTCCGAAGGGATTCGCTGGGTCCGCGGACTGCTTCCGGGTACCTTTCCGCAGATCGACCAGATCGTGCTGAACCACCGCGTGGTGCTCTTCACGCTTCTCGTCACCGTCGGCTCGGGAATCCTCTTCGGCCTCGCTCCCGCCCTCCAGGGCGTACGCACGAACCTCCGGGATTCTCTGGCCGAAGGGGGGCGAGGAGGTGCTCAAGGTGCCGGCGGCAAGATGCGGCGGGCGCTCGTCGTCGCCGAAGTGTCGCTGTCCTTCGTACTGCTCGTCTCCGCCACCCTTCTGGTCCAGGCATTCTCGGGACTCCGCACCCACGACCTCGGGTTCGCCCGGGATCATCGGGTGACCGCGCGCCTGAGCCTTCCCGCCGCCAAGTATCCGACACCCGAGCAGCGTCGGGAATTCTTCCGGGAGATGGAAGCTCGGATCGCCGCGCTCCCGGGGGTCGCCGCCGAAGGACTGACCAGCCAGTTCCCTCTCGGAGGCGCGAACCGGGTGTTCTACACGATCCCGGACGCCGCGCCGGTGGACCCCGCCCACGAGCCCTCCGCGGTGTATCGATACGTCTCTCCGGAGTACTTCCACGCCATGGGGATGACCGTCCTCTCCGGAAGACGCTTCACGAGCGAGGACGTGACCGGTGCTCCACCGGTGCTCATCGTGAACCGCAAGTTCGCCGAGCGGCACTGGCCCGGACGGAGCCCGCTCGGACAGAAGGTGCAGATCGGCAGCGTGGTCCGGCAGATCGTGGGTGTCGTGAACGACACCTACGACTTCGGTCCCGACCAGGATCCTCCGGTCGTGATGTACCAGCCGCTCTACCAGCAGAACCTGGCCGCCGCCACGCTCGTGGTGGAGACCACCCAGGCGTCGGCCACGTTCATCCCGCGGTTGAGGGAGGCCATGCGCGGGCTCGATCCCGATCAGCCGCTCTACTCGGTCCGGACGGTGCACGCGCTGCTCGAAGCCTGGATCGCCGGATGGGCGGCCATGGCGAAGATCCTCGGTGCGATGGCGCTCATCGCGTTCCTTCTGGCGGCGGTGGGCGTCTACGGCGTGATGGCGTACTCGGTGTCGCGCCGCACACAGGAGGTCGGCGTGCGCGTGGCGCTGGGGGCCCGGCGAGGCGACGTCCTGCGCCTCGTCCTGCGCCAGGGTGGAGCCATCGCCGTGGTCGGCATCGGGATCGGCCTTCTGGTCGCGCTCGCCACGACGCGGTTCCTGGCGTTCTTCCTCGTCGGGGTCAGCCCCTATGACCCACTGGCGTTCACGGGCGTCGCAGTGACGCTTCTGGCCACCTGCCTCGTAGCAAGCTGGATCCCGGCGCTGCGCGCGACCCGGGTGGATCCGATCCTGGCGTTGAAGGCCGAGTAGCCTAGGTTTTGCCCACGCCGGCCGCAGCTCCGCGACATCACCCACCGAGAGCCTGACACCCCATGACCATGGACTGGATCACCAGCCCGCACCACTGGATCGCGCTCGCGACGCTCACCGTCCTGGAGATCGTGCTGGGCGTCGACAACATCGTGTTCGTCTCCCTCCTGGCCGAGCGCGTCGAGCCTTCGAGACGGGCGAATGCGCGCAAGGCGGGCCTGGGCCTGGCGATGCTCACGCGGATCGCCCTGCTGGTCTTCATCGTCGAGATCATGCGGCTCACCGGTACGCTCTTCGTGATCGGACGCCATCCGGTATCCGGGCACGACCTCATTCTGCTCTCCGGAGGGCTCTTCCTCCTCTGGAAATCGACCCAGGAGATCCACGACAAGCTGGAAGGAGAGGAGCCGGGAGCCGCCGAGCGACCCGGAGCCTCGTTCCTCAAGGTCGTGCTCCAGATCGCCGCGCTCGACATCGTGTTCAGCCTGGACTCGGTCATCACGGCGGTCGGCGTGGCGGAGCATCTGACCGTGATGATCATCGCCATCGTCCTGGCGGTCGGATTCATGATGATGGCCGCCGGGTGGGTGAGCCGATTCATCGAGGCACATCCGACCGTGAAGATGCTCGCGCTCTCGTTCCTGCTCCTCATCGGGATGTCGCTCATCCTCGAAGGTGCGGGCCAGCACATCCCGAAGGGATACATCTACTTTGCCATGGGCTTCTCGATCTTCGTCGAGATGCTCAACCTCAGGGCCGGCCGCGGAAAGCGTCCTCCGGTTCACCTGCGAGGACCGAGTGCCCCGAGGACCCAGGACGCCGGCTACGAAGACGCCGAAGGCGCCGGCGCCTGAACCGAGAGGTCGCGGAAGCTCTCCATGAAGGAGGCGAAGCGGTCCAGGTCCGCATCGTTCGTGGCGACGCCGACGGACGCCCGGAGCGCTCCGACGGCCAGGTCCTCGTCGAAGCACTCGGCGAGCCCTTTCAGAGAAAACGACCCGGGTCCCATCGACTGGTAGCAGCGCAGCGCCGCACCGGCCGGCAACCCGAACGCCACCTCGGACGCCCCCGGGTTGCAGAAGCACCCCCCACGCAGCGAGATACCGCGCGCGCTCGCCTCTCGCTCGACGATCCCGAACGGGACGATACGCCCGGCCCGATCGACCAGGTTGAAGGCCACCGTGCCGCCTCGCGCGTCCGTGGAAGCAGGGCCGTAGACGGCCACGAGCGGACGGCCGTCGCCGTGACGAAGCTCGCTCAGAATGGAGAGGAGTCGTCCGGTGAGGCCCCCCACCCGTTCGTGGATGGCATCCATGCCCACGCTCTCGAGGAAATCGAGGCCCGCCGGGATCGCGGCGATTCCCAGGAAGTTGGATGTGCCGTCCTCGAACGCCCCTTCGTCCACGCGCAGCTGGTGGATCCGGTTCTGGACCGAGACGTACTCGACCGTGCCTCCGGCGAACCAGGGGCGGCGCAGGCGCGCCAGGGACTCACGACGCGCAAGGAGCGCGCCCACGCCCGTCGGGAACCCGAACATCTTGTAGAACGAGACGCAGGCGAAATCGGGCTTCGCGCGCGACAGGTCGAGCGAGCTGGTGGCAACGTACGCCGCGGCGTCGAGGAGGACGTCGTAGCCGCGCGCCCGAGCCTCGTCGATCAGCGACAGAGGATGCTGGACGCCGGAAAAGTTGGATTGCGCTGGAAACGCGAACAGGCTCGGAGCGCCCCCGCCTTCCGGTATCTCCACCCCGGCCCGGAGACGGGTCTCGTGGTCCAGAGGAAGGTAGTGCGTCTCGGCCCCGCTCGACTCCGCGTACAGCCGGATTCCGTTCACGGAGTTGTGGTTGTCCTGCAGGAGCGTGAAGCGTGAGCCCGCTTCGAAGGGGTACGCTTCACCGACGAGCTTCAGCGCAGCCGAAGCGTTGGCCGTGAAGATCGCCACGTATTCCTCCGGATCGGCGCCGAAGAAGTCCAGGACCTTCCTCCGGGCATCCTCCACGATCCGCGTCGCCACCACGGACGCCGGATTCTCCGAGTGAGGATTGCCCAGCACCTGGCGCTCCAGGAACTCCTCGTGACGGCGCAGCTGCGACCGCGCGTACAGCCCGCTTCCCGTATAGTCGAGGTAGACGTGGCCCCCCTCGTCCAGACGGCCGAACTCGGACGCTCGCAGCTGCTCGAAGCGCTGCCGAAGAAGCTCGGATTTCATGGTTCTTTCCCTACTGAAGCAAAGCGGCGCCGCCCCGGACCGGGACGACGCCGCATGTACTCATGGCCGCGTGCTCAGCTGCCCGCGGTCTGCACGCCCGCCTCGCCATTCGACGAGACGTTGAAGCGGATCCACATACCGGTGGCCGCATGGCCCGCCATGTAGCAGATCATGCCGTACTTCCCGGCCTTGGACGCCGTGAAGTGCAGGGTCTCGCTCTTCTTCGGCTGCACGCCCGTGGCCGGGCCGTGCTGCTTCGTGATCGCGCCGGGAAACACGGCCGGAAGCGTCGGCGTGGCGGAGTAGCCTCCGACCTTGTCGACGATACCCAGGCTGTGCGCCATGTTCGGGTCTGCATCCTTGAAGTCCAGCGTCACCTTGGTACCGACCGGCACGGTGATGATCATGTCGCCGTCGTGCCCGCCGTTGAAGTTCCAGTAGTTCTTCGCGCTGGTAAGGCCGGCCGTCACCGTCAACTTCAGGGTCTTCGCCGACTTGTCGTAGTCGAACCAGTCCGGCGTCTTCATGCGCGCCGACGCCGCAGCGGGCGCCGCCTGGGCCGTCTGCGCGGCCGGCTGCGCCGGCTGGGCCGCGGGCTGGCTCGCGGGCTTGCTCTGCTGCATCTGATTGCTGGAGGATTTCCCACCTCCACAGGCACTCAATGCCACCAGCATGGCAGCCGAGAGAATCGCATGACGTTTCATCGATTATTCCCTGTCTATGTGGCTGAGCTCTGGGTCCGGCGGCGGAGCCACCCTCCGCGACCGGCATAGTCGTCCCCCGGGAGAAGGCCTCCCGGACCTTCATAAACACGAAAGGTACAAAGATCGGTCCACGAAGGGAGGAGAGACCGCCGCCGGTATCGGGTCCTCAGGAGGAGTAATACGCGGCGTTCTCGTCGATGTATCCATGCGTGAGATCGCATCCCCAGGCACGGGCCCGGTCGCTCCCGACCCCGAGATCGACCGCCACATCCACCGGATCGCCCTTGAGCAACCGCCGGACCTCGGCCTCGTCGAACCCGGTACGCAGCCCCCCCCGCAGCACGCCCACCCCGCAGATGTCGGCCGCGACGCGATCGGGCTCGATCCGTGCGTCGAAGCACTTGCCGACCGCCATGAGGATGCGGCCGACGTTGGGGTCGCCCCCGTAGATCATCGTCTTCACGAGCGGTGAGTTGACGAGCGACTTGGCGACCGTGCGGGCGTCGGCCCGGCTCCCTGCACCGGACACGGTGACCCTGAGCAGCGTGCTCGCCCCTTCCCCGTCCCTCGCCAACATCTCGGTCATGCGGGTGAAGGCCTCGCCGAGCCCCTGCTCGAACGCCCGCTCCGTGACCGGCCCGGCCAACCCGTTGGCCAGCACGGCGCAGGTGTCGGAAGTGCTGGTGTCGGTGTCGACCGAGAGCATGTTGAACGTATCGTCGACGACCAGCCGCAACACGCGGTCGAGCGCGACGTGGTCCAGCTTCGCGTCGGTGAACGCGTAGACGAGCATTGTGGCCATGTTCGGCTCGATCATTCCGGAGCCCTTGCCGACTACAGTGATCGTCGCGTCTCCGACCGAAAGGGAGACCGCCTTGGGGTGGGTGTCGGTCGTCATGATTCCTTCGGCCCCAACGACCGGATCGTCCTGAAGCGAAGCCGCGAGGCCCGGCAGCGCCGTCTCGATCTTCTCGATGGGGAGCGGCACGCCGATCACGCCCGTCGAGCTCATGAGGACGAGCCTCGGATCGATGCCCAGCGCAGCGGCCGCGGCGGCGCCCATCCGGCGCGAGCGCTCTACACCCTCCGCACCCCTGCCCACGTTCGAGACCCGGCTGTTGACCACGACCGCCTGGAGTCGTCCGCGCTGGATGAGCTCCCGTCCCACGATGATGGGGGCGCCGGGAACCTTGTTCCGCGTGAAGACCGCGGCGGCCGTGGCAGGCGTCTCGGAGACGAACAGCGCGAGATCGCGTCCCCGCCCCTCTGCCTTGATGCCGCAGTGGGTGGCGGCGCAGCGGAATCCGCGCGGAAAGCGTGGACGCTCGTGGAGCACCATTGAGTGCCTTTCAGTCGTTGGCGGCGGGACGTCAAGGTCGTCGGCCCCCGCAGCCGGGTCAAGTCATGCCCCACGACCCCGGGGGCCGAGCCCCATGCCGCTCAGCCGCTGTAGCGCACGGTCCCCTGGTGGACGGTGAGTCCGGCGGCCGTATGCACGGTCATGCGCGCCGGCACCGAGCTGGCCATCGCCGAACAGCCGTACACTCCGTCCTTGTTCAGGGCGACGAACTTCTCGTTCGGAGCGTAGTCGACACCGATGGCCTTGTAGTTGCGAACGATCAGGTCCTGAGCGTCCTCGCAGGCTTCCTGAGGCGAACGCCCCGCACGCATGCGCATCACGATGTAGAAACAAGCGCACGACTTCATCGTGTCCTCGCCGATTCCCGTAGCTCCCGCGGCCCCTACCTCGTTGTCCACGTACAGACCGGCGCCGAGGATGGGCGAGTCACCGACGCGCCCCGGGATCTTCCAGCTCATCCCGCTGGTCGTGGTGATGCCCGAGATGTCTCCCCGCTTGTCGATCGCGAGCACGTTGACCGTGCCATGGTGCGACTCGATCGGTCCCCCCTTGCTCCCGCCCGTCAGCTCCGGGTGACCCCGCAGGTACGCCGGGGGCCCGTAGGCGTCGTTGGGACTCAGGCTCTCGCGCCAGCGTACCCAGATCTTGCGCGCCTCGGGCGTGAGGAGGTTCTCCTCCTTGAAGCCATAGGACTTGGCGAACTCGAGCGCGCCTTTCCCGACCAGCATGATCTCGTTGGTTCGCTCCATGATGACGCGCGCCACCGAGGACGGTGTCTTGATGTTCTCGAGCGCACCGACCGATCCGGCGCCGTATGTGCGCCCGTCCATGCAGGACGCATCGAGCTGAACCACCCCAGCCGCGTTGGGGAGCCCGCCGTAGCCTACGCTGTGGTCGTTCGGGTCCACTTCGACGATGTTGGCGCCCTTCTCCACCGCGTCCATGGCCAGGCCACCGTTCGACAGGATCTCCCAGGCGGCGACCATCGCCTTGTGCCCGGTCTCGTTCGTATGGCTGGTCACGACGATGGGAATGTCCGCGGCTCCACCTTGGACGGTCCCCTCCATGAGGGGAATGCGTCCCAGTGCCGCCGTGCCGGCACCTACCGCCAGCGAATGACGAAGGAAGTCGCGGCGATCGAGAGAATGACTCATCCGATGCTCTCCTTGCGCTCGGGCCCGGAGTGGGCCCACCGCCGGAGATCGTAGGATCCGGCCGCATCGAACGCAAAGGGATCGACCCACCACGATGTGGGAAGCGACCGTGCGAGGGTTGTCTCGGAGGTAGCCCCCTTCTAGAGTCCTGATTCCCTTTTTTCGAAACTCGAGCTTCGAATCCGCCCGGAAAGCCGGGTCGACCCTGCCCATGCCGATCGTCGCACACTCCGAGCTGCCGACGTTTTCCGTCCTCCGCGATCGCGGACAGGAGGTACTGTCTCTCGAACGGGCCCTCCACCAGGACATCCGCGAGCTGCACATCGGTCTGCTCAACATGATGCCGGACGCCGCCCTCCGGGTCACCGAACGACAGTTCATCCGATTGATCGGGAGCTGTAACCAGATCGCGCAGTTCTACGTGCATCCCTTCTCGGTCGCCGGCTTGCCCCGGAGCGACGAGACGCGGGACTATATCGAGCGCTACTACACGACGTTCGAGAAGCTGCAGGAGGACGGCCTGGACGCTCTGATCATCACGGGCGCGAACGTGGCCAACCCGACCCTCGAGGAGGAGCCCTTCTGGGAGCCACTCCAGAACGTCGTGGAGTGGGCGGCGGAACGCGTGACGTCCGTCCTGTGCTCGTGTCTCGCCACGCACGCCCTGCTCAAGCACTTCTACCAGGTGGACCGCAAGCCGCTTCCGAAGAAGCGCTGGGGTGTGTACACGCACCGCGTGGACGACCGCGACCATCCGCTCCTGCGTGAGGTGAACACCCGCTTCGACGTGCCCCACTCGCGCTACAACGCGATCACGTCGGAGCAGTTCCAGCAGGCCGGCCTGACGGTGCTCGCCGAAAGCGACGAGGGCGACGTACACCTGGCCGTGAGCCCCGACCAGTTCCGGGTCATCTACTTCCAGGGCCACCCGGAGTACGACATCAACAGCCTGCTGAAGGAATACGTCCGGGAGCTCAAGCGATACTTCGCGGGTGAGGTCGACGAGGTGCCGCCCCATCCGGAGAACTACTTCTCGCCCGAAGCCGCCGCCCTCGCCGACCGCTACGTGGAGGATGCGAGGGCCGCCCAATCTCGCGGCGCCGGGGTGCCTCCGTTCCCGGAGGACGAGATGGTTCCGCTCCTCGACAACACGTGGGGTGACACCGGCCGAGCCTTCTTCAACAACTGGCTCGGCTGGGTGTACCGGCTGACGCACCTCGACCGCCACGAGCTGTTCATGGATGGTATCGACCCGAACAACCCGCTCGGGTTGAGCCTCCCCCGCTGATTCGCCCTGATCTCCGGCACGGGATGCCGCGGGATCGTCACTGCCCAACGAGGACCCTCCCATGAAAGACCAGACGCTGGCCATCCACGCCGGCTACGAGACGGAGCCGACGACCCGCTCCGTAGCCGTTCCGATCTACCAGACCGTCTCCTACGAGTTCGAGAACGCGCAGCACGGCGCGGACCTCTTCAACCTCGAGGTCCCGGGCAACATCTACACGCGGATCATGAACCCCACCCACGCCGTGCTGGAGCAGCGCGTGGCCGAGCTCGAAGGGGGCATCGCCGGACTCGCCGTGAGCGCAGGCAGCGCCGCGGTCAACTACTCGATCCTGACCATCGCCGAGGCGGGCGCCAACGTGGTGTCGGTGCCGCTGCTCTACGGCGGCACGTACACGCTCTTCGCCCACATGCTTCCCAAGCAGGGGATCGAGGTTCGATTCGCCGAAGACGACGACCCGGCCAACCTCGAGAAGCTCATCGACGACCGCACGGCGGCCGTCTACTGCGAGTCGATCGGCAACCCGGCGGGCAACATCGCCGACCTCGAGGCGATCGCCGAGATGGCGCACGGGCACGGCGTGCCCGTGATCGTCGACAACACCGTCGCCACCCCTGCGCTCATCAAGCCGATCCGGCACGGATGCGACATCGTGGTGCACTCGCTCACGAAGTACATGGGCGGACACGGGACTTCGATGGGAGGCGTGATCATCGACTCCGGCGCGTTCCCGTGGGCCGAGCACGCCGACCGCTTCCCGATGCTCAACCAGCCCGAGCCGTCCTACCACGGCGTGGTCTACACGGAGGCGTTCGAGGCCGCGGCCTACATCGCGCGCGCCCGCACCGTGCCTCTCCGCAACACGGGCTCGGCGCTCAGCCCGCTCAACGCATTTCTGCTGCTCCAGGGCATCGAGACGCTCCCGCTCAGGATGGAGCGCCACTGCGACAACGCCCTGACGGTCGCGCATTGGCTGGAAGAGGACGACCGCGTCGCATGGGTGAGCTTCGCCGGACTCGAATCGTCGCCGTACCACGAGCTTGCAAAGAAGTACGCCAACGGACGGCCGTCGGCGCTGCTCACATTCGGCGTGAAGGGCGGCTTTGAGGCCGGTGTCCGGTTCTACGACGCCCTGGGACTCTTCAAGCGCCTCGTCAACATCGGCGACGCCAAGTCTCTGGCGGCACACCCGGCGTCGACCACACACCGGCAGCTCAGCGACGAAGAGCTGGCCAAGGCGGGCGTCACACCCGACATGATCCGCCTGTGCGTCGGCATCGAAGACATCGACGACATCCTGGCCGACCTGGACCAGGCCCTCGAGGCGTCACAGGCGTAGCGGAGGCACAAACGGAGCGGGGCGGGGACGTGTTTTCGTGCCCGGCCCCGGCCCCCGCACCAGCTGAGCCGAAGCTCAGTCGCCGTTGTTCTCGGCGGCGCCGGCCGGAGCGGTCGGCGTCCGGCCCACGAGCTCCTTGTGGAAGGCCTTCCACTGGGCCTGATCCAGGGTGGCCACGGCCGCCCGGAAACCGTTGCGCGGCGTGTCGCCCATCGCGGCGGCCGCGAAAGCGTTCAGATCGGTACGCCAGTGCGGCACGGCGGACAGCACCTGGGCCGCCCTCGCCGGATCCACGACCAGCCAGCGGCACAGCGCCGCACCGGCTCCGGTGTCGGAGGCGGACGGCATCCGGACCGGCTGCGGTGCGGCGTACTCCGCTTCCTGGTGCTTCATGATGGTGGGCACCGACACCTTGTTGGGCGATTTCACGCCCCCCGCCAGGTGGTACTTCGCATCGAGGTGCTCGATCTCCTCGGCGGGGTGATCGTGATGGTCGAAGTTGCCCAACGACTGGATGTAGTGGGCCAGAGCGAAGCGTTCCGTGGGAGCGATCATGTCGAACGCGGCCATGCCTGTCCCCTTCACGCCCTCGGTAATGGTCGTGTAGATGTCGGCGATCGTGTATCCACGTGTCCAGCCCTTCGGGCTCGTGAAGTTCCGGGGCGGCGGCTTCAGCCCCGACGCCGCAGGCCCGTCTCCCTTCCCGTTCGGCCCGTGGCAGACCGCACAGTACGTACCGAACGCCTTCTTCCCGCTCGCCACGGCCGTCGGCGTCCGCTTGAACATCGCCTGGAGGTCGAGCCCTCCGCTCGACTTCCCCACCACCGTGGGAAAGATCGTCGGATCCGGCTGCGCCGGCGTGTTGGCCTCCTTGTACGTCAGCAGCGTGTTGGGATGCCCTTGCATGAGCCAGGCGCCGACCAGAATGGCGACGCCGATGGCCACGAAGGTCCCCACCACCACGCCGATGATCTTCTTCGAATCCTCCGACATGCCCGATTCCTTCATGATGACAGGTGGAAGTCGAGACCTTCCGCGAGGAAGGGATCACCCACGGGCAGATCCTCTCCCATGCTCATGCTGCGCTGGAGCACGAGCAGTCCTCCCGAGACGAAGAAGAGCGCGAACGCGACCTCCGGCCATCCGAGATGGATGCCGCTTCCCAGGATGGGCGAGATCAGCCAGAACACGTCGACGAACTCCATGAAGATCACCCAGAGCGCCACCCACCTGAGTCGCCTCCAGTTCTTCTTGTCCTCCCTCGTCATCAGGGCCAGGAAGGGCACGAAGAAATGTCCGACCCACAGCAGGATGAAGATCCACTTCATGGCCCCGAACGTGCGCTGGTGGAACCAGAACACCTCCTCGGGCACGTCTGCGTACCACTGCAGCAGGTACTGGGAGAATGCGATGTAGGCCCAGAAGATCGTGAAGCCGAAGAGGAGGCCGCCCAGATTGTAGATGTGGTCACCGGTGACGCCGGGAAGCCGGCCACGGCGCTGAAGATAGATGACCGCCAGGATCGCCGCGGCAATCGAGGATGTGACCGCACCCGCAAAGAGGTAGACGCCGAAGATGTCGCTGTACCACGCCGCCTCGAGGCTCGACACCCAGTCGAAGGCGAAGATGGTGATCGTCAGAGCCAGGATGACCATGAAGGCCGGTGAGAAGCGCCGGAGCCTGACGGTGATCGAAGGGTCTTTCGTTTCATCCTGGCGTGTCGATTGCTTGACCAGGAGGAAGTACGACATCACCCACAGAGCCAGACAGACGACCAACCGTATGATGAAGAACGGATAGTTGAGCCAGTGTTCCTTCAGCACGATTGGCGTGATGGAAGCCGCGCCGGGCTGCGTCCACGAGAAGACCACGGGGAGCGAAAACAGTGAGATCACCCCGATCGGCACCAGCCAGGGCGTCAGGGTCGCGACCCTCTCGGCAGCGCGTCTGAGTGGTACGCTCCACCTGGCCGCGGTGATGTGCTGCAAGGCCACGAGGAAGAGCGCGCCCAGGGACACGCAGGCCACCAGGACGAACCACATGAGCCAGTTGGCCCAGAACCGGTGCGTACCTGCCAGGAAGTAGGCCGCTACGACACCGGCGCCCCCGAGGAAGGTCAGCACCCCCAGGGTCATGCGCGTCGAGCCTGCCGACGCGCCCACGCCACCGCCACGCCCATCGGAGCGACCGCCCACGGCCTCCGCGAGCTGCGACGGATCGGCTTCCATGCCTCGGGCACCGACACTCATTTCTTCAGATCCCTTTGTAGCGCGTGTTGCGAGCGTTGAAGCGACCGCACGTAGCGGACGATCGCCCAGCGGTTGTACTGCGAGATGTCCGCGGCATAGCTGGGCATGGTTCCGTACCCGTTCGAGATGACCCAGTAGAGGTACCCGTCCGGGGCATCGCGAAGGTTCGACGCCTGGAGATCGGCCGGCTTGACCACGTACGTGCTGTCGAGCCAGGGCTTGCCCGTGCCGAGCTTATCGTGGCAGACGGCACAGTGGATGTTGAACATGTCCCGGCCGTGCTGCAGGACCCGTGGCGTGACCGGAAGCGGATTGACGAGGTTCGTCCCACCCTCGTTCGGGGTCGAGGCGAGGATCGGCATATAGCCCCGCGGCACCGTCCCCTCCGGCGGGAGCTGCATCCCGCGCCCGCTCGCGAAGAACGTGTCGGGCTCTTCGGCGTCGAGCCTCGGCTGCACCTCCATCTCGGCCATCGGCTTGATGGTGGGAAAGTACTTGACGACCACGCCCGCGCCGATGCCCGCGACGACGCACGCGCCCGCGATCCCGATGACCGTCTTCGCCCACCAGGCCGGTCCCACCTTCTTGTAACGCGGCTCCGGAACGACCTCGGTCGACTCGGCGCCCACGGCCTTCAACGCCGCGACCGCCGCCTCGGTGTCGAGCTTGCCGTCCACCGGCATGATGACGAGGGCGAACTTGTCATACGTGATGCTGTCGCTCGACTTGCTGTTCAGAATCGGACTGCCGAAGAAGGGCAGCCTGTTGAAGACGAACAGCATCCCCAGCGCGGCCGTGAACGTCCCGACCAGGATCGTGCCTTCCAGGGTGACCGGGATCCACGCCGGCCAGCCGTTGTATGGCTTGCCCGCCGTGAGAAGCGGGTAGCTCACCGTGCTGGTCCACCACTCGAACAGGAAGGCTCCGACGGCACCGATCAGGGCCATGATGAAGACCAGGACACCCAGCTTGGATTTCGGGATGTCCAGTGCCTCGTCGAGCCCGTGGACCGGATAGGGCGTATAGGCCTCCAGCGCCGTAAAGCCCTTTTCCTTGATCTGCGGGATCGCCGCGAGCAGATCGTCCTCGTCGGAAAAGAGTCCGAGGACCCCGTGCAGCGGCTCAAGCATGCTTCGCCTCCGCCTGCTTCCGGTAGTGGACGATGTCGGGCTTCACTTCCCAGGCCGCGATGATCGGCATCTTCTTCAGGAAGAGCAGGAGCAGCGTGAGGAAGATGCCCACGGAGCCGAAGAGGATCATGAAGTCGATCCGCGTCGGCAGGTAGACGCCCCACGACGACGGCAGATAGTCATGGTGCAGCGACAGGATGATGATCGTGTAGCGCTCCAGCCACATGCCCAGCGTCACACCGGCGGACACCAGCACCATGATCGGAACCGAGCGGCGAAGCTTCTTGAACCACAGCAGCTGGGGAAGGACGCAGTTGAAGAAGATCGTCAACGTCCCCGCCCACCATTGGTCGCCCCAGACGTAGTTCGCGAAGATGTAGCGGATGAAGGTGTTCGAGCTGTACCAGGCCGTGAAGCCTTCCATGATGTACGCGTACGTCATGAGGCACGAGAGGAACAGGACCGTCTTGTTGAGCAGGTCCATGTGCCGCTCGGTGACGTAGTTCTGGATTCCCATGGACGTTCGTATGAACGCGAAGACCAGGACCACGCCCGCGAACCCGGAGAACGCGGCGCCCACCACGAAGTACGGCGGGAAGATGGTCATGTGCCATCCCGGCACCATCGAGGACGCGAAGTCCATCGACACGATGCTGTGCACGCTCAGCGCCAGCGTCGTGGTGAGCCCGGCGAGAAGCAGATACGCCTTCTCGTAGTTGACCCACTGCTTGGCGTTGCCGATCCAACCCAGGCTCAGCATCCCGAAGACCGCGCGCTTCACCTTGTTCTTCACTTTCGAGCGCAGCGACGCGAAGTCGGGAATCAGCCCGAGGTACCAGAACACCACCGACACGCTGAAGTACGTGACGACCGCGCACACGTCCCAGATCAGCGGCGAGCGGAAGTTGATCCACATGTGCCGCTCGTTGGGATACGCGAACAGCCAGTGGGGCATCCACGGCCGACCGATGTGGACGGCGGGGAACATCATCGCGCACACGAAGGCGAAAACGGTCACGGCCTCAGCCGTTCGACTGATGGCGTTGCGCCATCGCTGTCGGAACAGCAGGAGGATGACGGAGATCAGCGTTCCGGCGTGTCCGATCCCGACCCAGAACACGAAGTTGATGATCAGAAAGCCCCACACCACGGGAACGTTGTTCCCCATGGCGCCGATGCCCGTATAGACCATGTAGCCGATGGCGCTGACACCCATCAGCGCGAACAGGCTCGTGATCGTGATGGCGATGTACCACGATCTCGGCGGCTTCGATTCGCTCAGATCCCGTACCCTGTCGTCGACGTCGGCAATCGTAACGTTGCCCTCGACCAGGGGCCTGATCTGGAGCTCCTTCGGAAGGTCCTCCCGAAGCACCGTGGGGATAGGCACCGTGGCGGCTGCCTCAGGCATGGGCCTTCTCCTTCGGCGCTGGGGCCGGGTTCTTCAATTCCGCCATGTAGGTAATCGCCGGGCGAGTCCCCTCGGCTTCCAGGGCCTTGTAGCCTCGATTGCTCCGGGACAGCTGCGAGACGCGACTGTTCGGGTCCTTCAGATCGCCGAATACGATCGCGTCCGCAGGGCACGCCACCTGACAGGCGGTCCGGATCTCGCCGTCACGGACGGGATGTCCCTCGTCCTTGGCGACCTGCTCGCCGTTTCGGATCCGCTGAACGCAGAACGTGCACTTCTCCATCACGCCACGCGGACGGACCGTGACCTCCGGATTGAAGGCGAGGTCGAGGGGATCGGTGATGAAGCTCGTGTAGTCGAAGAAGTTGAAGCGCCGCACCTCGTACGGGCAGTTCGCCGAGCAGTACCGCACGCCGATGCATCGGTTGTAGACCTGCTCGTTCAGGCCGTCGTCGCTGTGCACCGTGGCGGCCACAGGGCAAACCGGCTCGCAGGGAGCATCGTCGCACTGCTGGCAAAGCATGATCTGGTGCGCGACCTGCGGATTCTCCGGGGGGCCTTCGTAGTAGATGTCGGTGCGGATCCAGTGCATGATCCTGCCGAGCTTCACCCGATCCGGGCCGACCACGGGAATATTGTTCTCCGACTGGCAGGAGATCTGGCAGACACCGCATCCCACGCATGCAGACAGATCGATCGCCATGCCCCACTTGTGGTCCGGCCACTCGAGGGGGGCGTTCAGGGTCGCCAGCTTCTTGTCGTCCTCGGGGGGACCGGCGTTCTTCGCGAATTCCTCCATCGACCAGAGGCGGACGACCTCGTCGCCGCGGCCGTGCAGGGAGAACTTGGTCTGCGAGCGCGACAGCGTGCGGTTACCCGGGACCCGCGAGAGCTTCACGTCCGGGCGGAAGAAAGGCGCCGATCCGTCGACCGCCACCAGCGGGAACACGCTGGCCCCGTGTCCGGCCGCGATGTCGCCTTCGCGACCGTAGCCGAGCACGGTATAGACGGTGCCCGCAGCCTGGCCGGGCTGCACGAGCACCTGAAGCGTCACGCTCGGGCCCCCGGCCGCGACCGACATCAGGTCACCGTCGGACACACCGAGCCGCTTGGCGTCTGCGCCCGACATCGCCAGGAAGTTGCCCCAGCTCACCTTCGAGATCGGATCCGGCAGCTCCTGCAGCCACCCGATGTTGGCGTGGCGTCCGTCCCAGACCCGGATGTCCGGCTCGATGAGCAGCTCCATGCCGCTCGGGGCCTTCGTCGAGGCCGCCTTGCCGACCGCGTCCGTTACGGCCGAAGCCGAGAGCTTGCGGGCCGTTCGAGGCTTCGCTTCGCGGCGAAACACGCCGTCGTGGACACATGCGACCCAGAATTGCTCGAACGTCGCCGGCGTGCCCTTCGGGTAGGCGTCCTTCTTCCAGCGCGCCATCACGTACTTGCGATAGTCCGTCTCGACATCGTCCGAGCCGGTGAGCGCCTTCGTCCAACCCAGGAGGAGCTCCTCCGCCTGATGCGTCTGGTACAGAGGCCGGATGAGCGGCTGCTGGATGCTGAGCAGGTCGGTGGACGGCTCGAAGTCGTTCCAGCTCTCGAGCCAATGGTTGACCGGAAGAACGACATCGCACCTTCGGGCCGTCTCGTCCTTGGTGAGGCAGAGCGCGACTTTCAGCGGGACCTTCGCGAGGGCCTTGTTGAACGCCTCCGCTCCGGGGAGCGCATACGACGGGTTGGTCTCCCAGAAGAGAGCCACGGCGTACGTGCCGGACTCGATGTCACGCGTGAGGTCCGCCATCTCCGGCACGGAGGCCAGGGTCACGGGATCCGGTGCGAACGCCGTATCGACCGTGTAGCCTTCCGCGCCGAGCATGGTATTGATCAGCGCGACTGCGGCGTGTGCCTCCACGGGCATCGAAGGACCGGCGAGCGCCAGGCTGTGCTTGCCCGCCTCCGCCAGATCGGACACGAGCGACGAGAGCGTCTCGGAATCCACGCCCCAACGCCGAGCGACCTCGGCCATGCCGAAGGGGTTCAGAGCGTCGCTCGAAATACCGGAAGGAAGATCGAGGCCATGCTCGTCGTGCAGGGCCTTCGCAACCGCGAACCCGATCTGAGCAGCCCCGGAAGGCCGGAACGGCACGCGCACGTCCGCCTTGCTTCCGGTGATGCTCAAACGGCTCTCGAACGCATAGAGCCGGCTGATCGGGTCCCCCGGCTTCTCCGGCCTGCGGTTGTGGGCGAAGCCCGCGATCGTCTCGGCGGTGTTGCCCATCGTGCCGAGGAAGTCCGCCTCGAAGGACGCGATGACCTTCGCGTTCTCGAGGTGGTACCGCGGCGTGAGCGCTTCACCGTACAGCTGGGTGGCCGCGGCGCGATCCGTCAGCGGCATGGCGGGCTCCCACTCCACGTGCTTGAGCCCTGGGACGGCCTTCTTCAACCCGTCGATGACCGCACGTCGGCTCGGAGAGACGACGGCGGGCGTGAGCAGGAGGACGGGCTTGTTGTCCTTCGCCGCCTCCTGGAGGGCGGAGGCGACGCGGCCCTCGGCCTTCTTCCAGTCGGCTGCGCTCCCCGAAAGGAGCGGCTTCCGCAAACGCTCGGGGCTGTAGAGCCCGATGGTCTGCGCCTGGGTCCTCAGAGACGTCTTCCCCTGGAAGAGCGGATGGTCGTCGTTGCCGTCGATGTGGATCGGACGACCCTCGCGCGCCTTCACCAGGACGCCCCAGGGAACGAGGCCCTCCTGGTACGTGCTCGCGTAGTAGTCGGCCACGCCGGGCACGACGTCCTTGGGCTTCTTCGTGTAGGGGACCACGTCGGGCGAGGGCGTCTCGCACGCGGTCGTGGCGGCGAGCGCGGCCGACGCGGCCATCAGGCTCAGAAAGCGACGGCGCGATACCGGGTCCTTGGGCGGCTCGATCGGCTTGAAGGCATCCGGAGGGAACTCTTCCCGCTGCATCCGTCGGACCGAGGGATGCAACGGAAGCTCGTGCCTCTCGTGGTCGTGCGGATGAGACGCCTGTCCGTCGAGCTCCTCCGGCGGCGTCGCTCCTTCGTGCGGCTCCTTGCCTCTATGCATGACGTTTCACCGAATGGGGAGCACGCTCGACCCTTCGCGACGGCTGTGGACGACCGAGCCGGCGGGTACCGTCCTGCGCGTCCGACAGCGACACGGGCATCAGACGGAAACGCCCCAGGAAGGACGCCTTCGCCACGAATCCGCCGATCGTCGCGACGAGAGCCGCGAGGGTCTGGCGGCGAGTCACTTTCATAGCTCTATCGCTCCTCTTCTCTCCGATTTACCGGTGACAAGCGGTGCAATCGGTCGGGCCTTTCTTGATGGGAGAGTCGGGTGGGAGATACGGAGTGGGGTTGCGGTGACAGTCGAGACACTTCCCCATGCGCATATCCATCACACGCTTCACCACGGCCATCTTCTGTACCGGCCCGTGGCAGGTCTGGCAGGTGACGCCGGCCTGCACGTGCGAGCGGTGATCGAAGAATACGTAGCTGGGCAGGTGGTAGATCCGTTTCCACTTCATCGGCGCGTCCGTCTTCAGACGCGCAACCACCTGCCGGTCGATGTAGCTGCTGTCCGCCATCACGATGAATCGATGGCAGTTCATGCAGGTCTGCACGGCAGGGATGGTGGCCGAGCGACTGCGATTCGCGTTCGTATGGCAATACTCGCACGGAATGCGATTGTCGCCCGCATGAACGAGATGAGAGAATGGAATCGGCTGCTTGGGCGCGTACCCGAGAGCGAAACGGGCAGGCTCGACCTGGCGCCCGACCACCACCATCGTCGCGAGAACGAGGAGGGCGCCCACAGGCAGGACGACATGGAGAAACCTGTCGCGCGGATGCACGGGTAGCCTCACGTCGAAAGTGGAAGCGAACGATCCTTGGGCCCGCTACCGGCGGATGCACCACCTACGGCCTTCGTCACCGTCGGTGAGCCGCCGGTCGTACAGGCCACGACCGGACGCTTCCCGACCTCCCCAACCTCGATGTTTATCTCGCAAGGCACGATTCGACCTCACCCAGCCGGAAACTTCAAAGTTGTAAAAAGAACTGGTATGAGATCGTGTCATCCGCGGGAATTGTCAACGTTTGACAGACAGGTCGTCCGACACCGACCCTCACCCCTCGGGGCGCACGCCCTATGCGAGTATCCAACGGCATCGGCGGACAAGCCTCGGTGGGACGCGGCATCTCGCAGGGACCCCAAGCTGCGGCCGATCCGGACCAGATACCATGCGCGAGCTGGACGCAGAACCCCGCCCCGGTCGCGCCGGGGGCGGCGCCCGACGTCACCCGGGGGATCCTCCCCCCGGGGAGCGCACACCGCGCTCCGCTACACGCTCTTCATCCAGATGATGGACGTGGGCGGGAACGGCTTCGGACGGCCTCCGTCGGCCGGCCGCGGAGGCCGCATCGGGCCGTAGGTCTCCTTCACGTCGCGGTTGTAGCGCGTGAAGTTCGGGATCGCGAGCATCGGCGAGCCGTCCGTGAACGTTCCCTTGATGACGGTCACGCCGCCCAGGAAATCGGGACGCCATTCGACGGTCAGCGGCTTCTTCGCGTCGAGCGTCTTGTCGATATCCTGGTCCACCTTCTCGATGTTGTAGACCAGCGGGCCGTACCGGAGCGCCATGAGGCCATGATCGGCCTCGATCTTCGGATCGGCCGTCACGCGCTGCACGGTCAGCGGAAGCTCGAGCTCGATCTTGTCGCCCGGCTTCCAGGTGCGCGTGATCACGGCGTAGCCGTTCTCCATCTTCGGCTGGACCTTCGAGCCGTTGACCGAGATCGAGGTCAGGCCGTTCGCGGCGGGCTTCGGCTCGTAGAGCTCGCTCACCGCCCGATTAGGCACGCGCACGCGCACGCTGAAGGACTTGCTCTGCCGAGGATTCAGCGTGATCGCGACGGCTCCCTCCCACGGGTAGTTGGTCTTCTGGACCACCTCCACGTCGGTGCCGGCCACGTTCTCGACCGTCGCGGTGCTACCGATGAACAGGTTCACGTAGAGCCCGTCGGAGTCGGCGCCGTACATCCAGGTCGGCATCATCAGGAGCGTGCGCGGGACGTTGCCGACGCAGCACGGGCACGTGTGCCACTGATAGCGGGGGACGTTGGCCGCGAGGGGGTTGTCGTAGTAGTAATGCGTGACTTCGAGATCGGTGGACCCGAGGAGCGCGTTGTAGAGCGTCTCCTCCACCAGATCGAAGTACTTCGCATCCTTGTAGAGGCGGTTCATCCGCGCCTGGAAGTGGATCTCGCCGCAGCTCGAGCACGACTCGCAGTAGGCGTGGTTCGGCAGAGAGTATTCGGGGCCGAAACCCTCCGAGGTCTCGCCGCTCCCGACGCCGCCCGTCACGTAGTACTTCTTGTTGACGACGCTGTCCCAGATCGAGTTGACCGCGCTGAGGTAGTCGGTGTCGTGCGTCGCCATCGCGACATCGGCCATCCCCGAGTACGTGTAGACCGCGCGCACCGCGTGGCCGACGGCCTCGTACTCCTGCGTCACCGGCAGGCGACTCTGGTCGTAATCGCTGGCTCGCGGATAACCGTGGGGGCCGCGGCAGTCGAGCAGGAACTTCGCCAGCTCGATGTACTTCTGACCCTTGCCGTCACCTTCCACCATGTTCACGTAGTGACCGAGACGGACGAGGGCCTGCTCCATCTCCTGGTGGCCGTCGAACCACTCCTGCTTCGGCGGCGGTCCGATGTGGTCGTACCAAGTGTCGGCGCACTTCTTGGCCGCATCGTAGAGGCGGGTGTCCTCGCCCTTCGTCATCATGTGGTGGGCGATGCCCGACTCGATGAAGTAGCCCTGGGTGTAGCCCTCGTGGTTCCCACGCCCCTGATCCGTCCAGCGTTTGGCCCAACGGCTCTTGTCGCGCAGGGTGTAGGCGGTCTGCAGGTATCCGTCGGGCTCGCGCGCGGCCAGCACGATCGGAATCCACTCCTCGATCGCCACCCGGAACTTGTTCTGCGCATCGATGATGTCCTGGTCGCCCTGCGGATCGACCATGAGGGCGTAGGACATCGACTCAACGGTGTTGTGCAGGTACGCGTTGGCGAACACGTAGCCCTTGTGCTTCCCGTGCGGCTCGCCGCGCTGCGCCTTGCCCGCCTCGATGAAGTTGTCGATTCCGCCGGGGCCGAGCTTCAGATTCGGATCGTTCAGCTGATCGACGCACCAGGGGAGCCAGTTCACGATCAGGTTCTTCACCTGACGGCTCCAGATCGGGTCGTCGATCTTGAAGCCCCGGTTCCACACGGGAAGGAGCGGGTTGCTCGGGGCGTCGTCGTGACGCACCTCGACGTGGAACGTCGAGGTCTTCTTCTCCTTGCCGTTGTCGGCGACCATCTCGAGCACGTACGAGCCGGGCCTCGAGAACGAAGCCGTCGTGACCACCGTCTTCGGATTCTCGAACGTCACGCGACCCGGACCGGACTTCTTACGCCATGAAACCTTGGGCTCCGGGCCCGTGGGCTCGGGCTCGTTCGGATGCTGGCGGCGCCAGAGCCAGTGCTGGCGGCGATCCCACGGCGGCGCCCCGTACCCTGCCCACCCGTTGATGTACGTCTTGCCGGGCAGGATCACGACCCGATCGGGCCCCGCCGCCGCCTGGAGCGGCGCGTCGGCGGTCCCAAGACCCGTGCCGCCTTGCGCGAGCGGTGGCAAGACGGCCGCGACGGCCGCAGCCTTGCCCATGGTCTCGAGCATCTCGCGGCGGGTCATATCTGATTTGTTAGCGTGATCATCCATGAGCTTCTTCTCCGGAGGCGGTCGATCGTGTGGCAGCGTGCAACATATGCCGCGTTCGGTGGAGCGGCCAGAAGGGATCGCGCGGAGTCGCCCTCGTGCTCCGCGCGTCCCCGGCGCCCACCGAACCGGCTCGTCAGGTCGACGACTCGACGGGTCTGTCGGAATTGAAGATGTCGCGAACGACCCGCCACGATCCGTCCGCTTGCCTCTTCCAGATCTCGATGTACTTCCCGGTGTCGCTCATGGGCTCGGCGTTGGGCGGCGCGAGGGTCATCGAGTACGTACCCCGCGCCCACGCCATGTCCCCGAGGCCCTCCAATTCCACCAGCTCGGCCTTGAAGTCCGAGATCGGGTACGACTTCATGAGCTGCGCGATGGCTTCGTGACCTCTGACCGCAGCCATGTTCGGAGCGAGGACGAGCGCATCCGGTGCGTAATAGGCACGCGCGTACGCGTCCATGTCTGGCGTGGCGGCGTTCGCGATGGCGAGCGCCTCGTCGACGGCCTGGCGGATGGCGGCCTCATCGGCCGCGCTCAGACCCATCGTCGCGGGTGGGGCCTGACGGCATCCGACGAGCGCAACCAGGGACAACGCGGCAACGGCGATCGTGCGCGTTACGGGAGACATGACCCACCTCCTCAGCGAGAGCGGAACGGCGGCTGCTTACACGCTTGGGCAGGAGGTTCGTTGCGGTAAGGTAATGAACGGCAACACCCGACCGCGAGGAATTTCTCGTCGCGGCCGAACGGGCCGGCCCGTTCGCTACGCTCGCTCGTGCCAGGCGGCCAGGACCCGCTTCTCCTTGTCGGGATCGATGCCGGCGCGGAGCTTCGCCTGCCGCTCCTCGGGCAGGCCGTGGAACCACTTCAGCGCATCGAGGGCCGTCACGGCCAACGGACGGAACGTGAGCCCCTTGGCGAGGGCCCGATCGATGCTCGAGCGCATGAAGCCCTTGTTCTCCGCCGTGTCCGGAATCCAGACAGGCATCTCGCTCCAGGCCTGCACGCCGTGCTTCTTCAGGAAGTCCGCGTCCACCCACGTGAAGCGGATGTCGTTGCTCCCGCTCGTAACTGCCCGGCACCCGTAGAGCATCTCGGCGAACGACAAGGGAGCGCGTGGGCCCGTCGCGTTGTAGACGCCCATGTTGCCCTGCTCGCACATCCTGATCGTCCACTCCGACAGGTCGCGCGCATCGATGAACTGGGCCGGCCCGGTCGGCTTTCCCGGCGCCATCACCTCGCCGCCACGATCGATGCGCACAGGCCAGTACGTGAAGCGGTCGGACGGGTCACCGGGCCCGACGATGAGCCCGGGTCGAATGACCGTGGTCTTCCCCGGAAACCACTTCTCCGCCTCCTTCTCGGAGAGCGCCTTCAACGGACCGTAGTTCTCCCCCGTGACCTTCGTCACGGCGTACGGATCGCCCCCCTTGTACTGGAGGACCGGCGTGTCCTCGTCCATGCCCGGCTTGCTCGTGTCGGCGTAGACGGACATGGTCGAGATGAACACGTACTGGCCCGCGTGACCCTGGAGGAGCGAGCCGGAGTCGCGGACCCACTTGGGCAGCGTGGTCGGGTCGTCGACGACCACGTCCCAGTCGCGGCCCTTCAGGGCTTCCAGGTTGTCGTTGCGGTCACCGATGAGGCGCTCGACCGAGGCAGGCAGATCCGCGTTGTGGCGGCCCCGGTTGAAGACCGTCACGGTGTGGCCGCGGGCGACCGCGTAGCGCACCTCGTACGGGCCGATGAACCCCGTGCCGCCCAGAATCAGGATCTTGAGCGGGCGCTCGGCGGCGGGAACGTCCGGCAATACGCCTCCGTGTGAGGACGACGCCGGTGACCGACCCAGGAGGGAGGCAGGAACGCCCCCCAGTCCGAGGACGCCACCCGCCGCCGCGGACAGCTTCACGAAGTCCCTTCTGCTCGTCGTCACCACACACCTCCTCGGCACGGGAAATCAGCCCTGCGAGGAAGCTGCCGCAGAGGAAACCGCCGGGTCAAGCAGGAGATCTCCTTCCTTCGGCGTCGGCGTCATGCCACCGCGCGGCGTTCCTCCTCGGCCACGAGCAGGCGCCACCTGAGCTGGAGCACGAACCAGAGGACGGCCGCGAACGCGAGAATCAGCGCGCCGAACGTGGCGGTGGTGAGGGCGACCTGGATGCCGCCCCAGACCAGCATGGGAGCGACATGGCCGGCCGCGGCGATGGACCGGGCCGCGATGATGACGCCGAGGAGCGTGCCGAGGACCCCGGTGATCAGGGCGAACACGCCCCAGAACAGAATGGAGTCGACCCACGCCTTGGTGCGCAGATCACCCGTCGCGCCGCGTCGGAAGAGCTTGGCGGCGGACCACGCGGTCAGCACGATCACCAGAACCAGCGAGAACGCGAGCGGCCACCTCATGAATCCCATCTGTTGCCAGATCATGCCCATGTCGAGTACCTCCCGTTCGAGAAGGTGTCGCCGTGCGGCAGCTCGAGAAGCTCGCGGCGAGCCGCCACGACGAGCGTCAGCCATTGGCTGAGGACGAGCCAAGCGAGCGCACCCGCCAGCCCGATGAGGATCGCGACTGAAAGCATCGCCGCCTCGCGCACCAGCCAATGCACGAGGCGTGTGGTGGTCATGGCGTGCCCCTGTGCGAGCGTGCCCGCCAGTCGATAGACGTCCGTCAGAACCCCCGCCACACCGGCTCCGACCGTCCCGGCGGCGAGGCCGAGGATTCCACCCAGCCCCACTCGGCCCGCGTCGTCCGCCCTGACCCAGAGGAGGAACGCCTTGGCCACGACCAGCGCGAACAGGCACCCTCCCAATCCCAGGACCGGCCACAGGAAGGGCGAGGGGTCGCGGAGGAGATCCGCTTGCAGCAGCACGAACGTCTCGATGACCAGGACGCTCACCGTGGCCGCAGCGAGCGCACCCCGCTCGATCATCCTCAGCCGGTCCGTCGCGATGCCACGCGTCGCACGCCGATAGAGCGGGGCGTGCAGCCGGCCGAGGGCCGAAAGCGCGGCGCCGTCCGGAACCAGCACCTCCAGGGCGTGGCTGCGGGCCTCCTCCTGCGACATGCCGTGGGACACGAAGCGCGCACGCATCTCCTCGAGGTCGTACTCGAGCTCGCGCAGGATGCGCATCCGCCGCGTCAGCGGTATGCGGAGCCGCCCCTCGACCTCCCGGAGCGCGGGCAGGAAGACCCGCTCGGAGCGCCCGGTCATGCGGGCGCCTCCCCGGGCCCACGGAGGAGCTTCATGAGGCCGGCCACGATCTCCTCGACGCGGCCCGTCTCTCCCGTCAGGTGCCTCCGGCCCGCGTCGGTCAAGGCATAGACCTTCTTCTTCCGTCCTCCCTCGCGGGACCACGAGCCCCGAATGAGCCCGTCCTCCTCGAGTCGATGCAGGATGGGGTAGAGCGTTCCGTGCTTGAAGTGGAACAGGCCGTTGCTCTCCTCCTCGACGTCCAGGGCGATCTGGTACCCGTGCTTGGCCCTGTCGCGCAGGGTCGACAGCACCAGGAGCTCGTGGATGCCCCGTGCGAACCCTTGCACATCGAAATCCGTGTCGGTCATTGGAGGCGTGCCCTCGTCGAGGTCGGTCCATATATCGACGCTCAGTATATCGACACTCTATATACTGAGTCGGACGAACGCAAGAGAAAGGATGCCGGGATCGGTGGCCGTGTGCCGTGTCCGGCCGCGACCCGTCGCCCGAGGAAGCAGATGGTGCGGGGGGTCGACCCCCCGCACCATCCCCTCTCAGGTCAGGGCGCTTCCTTCACCTCCAGGGCGCCCACGTCGAACATGGCGTAGTCGATCGCGCCGTTGTTATTCTGGAGCTTCTCGAACCGGAAGTTCAAGATCAGGTCGCTCTTGCCCGCGACGATCGCGGCCTGAACGAGCGGTGCGATATTCACCGTCGTGTCGGTGGCCGACGTCGCCACCTCGATGGCGTTCGTCGACAGCGCGCCCTCGTTGAGCGAGGCGCTGTCGTTGGCCTGCTCCACGTACAGCCCACCGAGCGAGAACGGATTGCCCTCGAAGTTGGCCGTGTCGAAGTGGACCGCCAGCTTCGCGCTCGAGACCGATGTCACGTTCTTCAGCGAATCGAGCGGGAAGACGACGAAGCCTTGCAGGTAGTGGTCACCCGTTTTCTCGTGATCGCCCGCGACGAGCACGGAGTCGAACGTCTGGACGGTGCTGTCCGCCATGAGCTTGCGGGTGAAGAAGTCGACCGCGTTGATGTCGACCGTGTGGCTCGGCGTCGGAGCCGTCACGACGACTTCGGACCAGCCGCTCTGACCCGCGATGTTGGCGACGACGGTCGCGGTTCCGGATCCCGTGCCCGTGACCAGGCCGGTGGAATCCACCGTAGCGATCGACGAGTCCGAGCTGAGCCACGAGACGGGACGTCCCGGCACCACGATGCCCGCCGTGTCCTTGGCGGTGGCCGTGAGCCGCAGCGTGTCCCCGACCGAGAGGCTGGCCGAGTCCGGTGAGACCGTCACGGACGCCACCGAGTCCCTCACGGTGATCGTCGCCCATGCCGTGCTTCCCAGGTACTTGCCCATGATGTGCGCGACACCCTCGCGGAGCGCGCTCACCTGGCCATGATCGTCCACCGTGGCCACCTGGGTGCTGTCGCTGTACCACGTCGCCTTCGACACATCCACGTCCCGGACGCTGTCGGAGGAATCGTACACGCGCATGCCGAGCGAGAGGGTATAGCCGGGCGCGATCGTCGCCGTGTCGGGATAGAGCTCGGCCCTTACCGGCACGCCCATCACCCACAGGTGCTTCTGAGCCACCACCCCGTCGGCTTCGGCCTTCAGGTATCCGTTGCCCTTCGCCACCATCTTCACCAGGCCGTCCGCAGTGACCGTGAAGGCGGTGTCGGGGTCGGCCGTCCACGTCACCGTCTTGCCGCCGAGGACGTTGTGGGCGGAGTCGAGCACCGAGGCCGAGTACTGCTCCTGCTCGCCCACGAAGAACTCGTTGTAGCCCGGCGTGATCTGGATGGACGCCGCAACGTTGGAGTTCTGCGCGACCACCTTCACGCTCGTGCTCCCGCTCACCCCGCCCACGGTCGCCGTGATGCTGTCCGTGCCCGGCGCGACGCCCGTGACGACGCCCGCCGAGTCGACGGTCGCGATCGACGGGTCCGAGCTGGTCCACGTCACATGGCCCAGGTTGTCGACCTGGTCACCTGCGTTGTCGGTCACGAGCAGCTGGATGGTCTCGTTACCGCCCACTTGAATCGAATCGGCGGGCGCGTCCAACTCGACGCTCGCGATCTGCTTCTTGGTGGTCAGGCCGGTGGGGCTGCAGTTGCTGCCCATCGTGCTCAGGAACATCCCCACCACCAGCAGCACGCTGACGGGTGCGGGGATGGCTCTCAACCGGCTTCGTCCGGGGGATTCCCTCACGTCGAACTCCCGTTCCCTGGGTTCATGCCACGGCGGCGCCTTCCCGGCACCGCTCGAGAATCCGCATCACCGATCGCCGCCCCCCCAGGGCGTGCTCCGACTGCGGACCGTCGGATCTACGAATGCTCCTGACGGCGCCGGCGGACGCTCGCCCGCGGGTCCGAGCCATGGCTCGTCCCTTCCACGCAGCCAGAGCCATACGGCCACGCCGATCAGGAGGACGCTGACGATTTGCGAGGTACTGAGGCCGGCCACGAAGCGGTCGTCTTTGACGCGGAGCATCTCCATGAAGAAGCGCTCCACGCCGTACAGCCCGAGGTACAGGCTGGACAGGAGGCCCGGCCGCAACGACGGCCGGCACAGCCGCCAGAGGAAGAGGAACAACACGAAGAGGAACGCCGCCTCGTAGAGCTGCGTCGGATGGACGGCGAGCACCTGCGTGGCGGGAACTGAAGCAGGGATCGCGACACCGAGTGAGCGAAGGTAGCCCGCCGTGCTGGGCGGCGATCCGTGTGGAAAGGCGACCCCGAGCCAGCTGTGCGTCGGGCGTCCGTAGTCGTCTCCGGCGAGGAAGCAGCCGACCCGCCCGATGGCCTGGCCGAGCGCGACCAGCGGCGCGCCGCAATCGAGAAAGTACCAGCCGCTCAGACCCCAGCGCCGAAAGCGGAAGTAGGTGGCGGCGGCGCCTCCGAGCAGCCCTCCGTACCAGACCAGCCCGCTCCCGAGCAGCGCGTGCGCGGGATCGGACAGGAGCTCCGCGGGGTGGATCAGGCAGAAATAGAGCTTGGCACCCATGAGACCGCCCGCGACCGCCCATGGCGCTCCGTCCCAGAGCAGCCGAGGATCGACATCCCAACGACGCGCCAGCCGGACACCGGCCAGCGTCGCCGTCAAGAAGCCGCACATCATCAGGATGCCGAAGCTGGACAGCCGGAGGCCGGCGATGGCTATTTCGGGGTACATCGAGGAAGGCTGGGAGGGTCTTGGGCAGGCCCGCGAGGCGCGCGAAGTCGCGCACTCTACCCACACCGCAAACGCAGCGCAAGCAGCAACTTGCGCGCATCCTGATCCGCCACGCTTGCCCGCAGGGCACCCGCAAGGTACCGTGCACGGACGACCGCGTGGCACGGGTAATTCTCGATTCTCGCTGCCGCCGCGTCACCCTCCCGAGAGCCAGAAGTTCCTACGTCCCGGCGTCCGTTGTGGCGGGCCACGACGCCAAACTCCACCTCACCTGCCCAGGGAGATGCGAGCTTGAGCACCGAGACGGCCGAACCTACGACGCTGGCCCCCGGCAACGGTGGCCCCTCCTTCTTCGGACATCCCCGGGGACTGGCCACCCTCTTCTTCACCGAGATGTGGGAGCGCTTCGCCTACTACGGCATGCGTGCGCTCCTGATCCTCTTCATGACGGCCACCACCACGCACATGGTGACCGCACCGGACGGAACGCTGCTGCGCTCCAACCCCGGCCTCGGCTTCGACGTCGCGACGGCGACCGCCATCTACGGTCTCTATGTCGGGCTGGTCTACATCCTGACGCTGCCCGGCGGCTGGGTGGCCGACAACCTCTGGGGTCAACGCAAGGCGATCTTCGTCGGGGGCTGCTTCATCGCGGCGGGCCAGATCAGCATGGCGCTGCCGTTCACGCCCACGTTCTTCCTGGGGCTGGTCTTCATCATCCTGGGAACCGGCCTGCTGAAGCCGAACGTGAGCACGGTCGTCGGAGAGCTCTATCCGGAAGGAGGCGCCCGCAGGGACGCGGGGTTCAGCGTCTTCTACATGGGCATCAACCTCGGCGCCTTCATCGGACCGATCATCACTGGATTCTTCGGCGAGAACTACAACTGGCACTATGGGTTCGGCATCGGCGCGCTGGGCATGATCCTCGGGCTGACGCAGTACAAGATGGGCGACAAGTACCTGGGCGAGGCCGGGTTCCTGAAGCCCGGCGATACACCGGCCGAGCTTCGGACGAAGAGCCGCAGATTCTACGGGACATTCGTCGCTGGATTGGCGGTGCTCGTCGGCTTCGGGCTCCTCGTGCGGGCCGGTATCATCCCCCTGACGCTGACCCAGATCGCGGCCTACATGGTCTGGATCGTCCTCGCCCTGGTGGCGCTGTATTTCGTCTACCTGTGGGTCTTCGGGGGGCACACCGCGGCCGAGAACAAGCGCCTCTTGGTGATCTTCTGGCTCTTCCTGCTCATCGCGGTCTTCTGGTCGGGCTTCGAGCAGGCGGGCACGTCGTTCAACCTGTTCGCCCGTGACCTCACGGACCGGGTCTTCTTCGGCTGGGAGATGCCGGCGTCGTGGCTCCAGTCGGTGAACCCGATCTTCATCATCATCGGCGCGCCCCTGTTCGGGTCGCTCTGGCTGTGGCTCGACAAGGTCAAGGCGAACCCGCCGCTTCCGCTGAAGGCCGGCCTGGGACTGGTCTTCCTGTCGGTGGGGTTCTTCGTCCTGGCCTGGGGCGCCGCGAACGCGACGCCCGAGACCCCCGTGTCTCCGGCATGGCTCGTGGTGACGTACTTCTTCCACACGGTGGGTGAGCTGTGCATCTCTCCCATCGGGCTGTCGGCCATGACGAAGCTCTCGCCGGCCAAGCGCGTCGGTCAGATGATGGGCGTCTGGTTCGTGGGCGCGGCGCTCGGCAACGTCTTCGCCGCTCTGGTGGCCGGACGTCTCGAGAGCCTCCCGCCGGCCCCGCTCTTCCAGCAGGTCGCGATGACGGTCGGCGCGGTCGGGATCGTCGCGGTGCTGGTGAGCCCCGGGGTGAAGAAGCTCATGGGCGGCGTGAAGTAGTCATCGGCGTCGGTGACGCGAACGGCACGGCGGCCGTTCCTGTGGCCCTGCGACGCAGCGAGGCCTGGGCGGCCGCCAGCCGAGCCACCGGCACCCTGAACGGGGAGCAGGAGACGTAGTCGACGCCGACCTCGTGAAAGAAGTCGATCGACCGAGGGTCGCCCGCGTGCTCTCCGCACACGCCGACGCCCAGATCCTGCCGGACCTCCCGTCCCTCGCCAACGGCGATCCGGACGAGGCGCCCCACGCCCTCCTTATCGAGCGAACGGAAGGGATCGGCGCTCAGATAGCCGCCCTCGATGTACTGAGGCAGAAACGTGCCCGCGTCGTCCCGTGAGAGGCCGAGCGTCGTCTGCGTCAGGTCGTTCGTCCCGAAGGAGAAGAAATCCGCGTGTGCGGCGAACGCGCCCGCCGTGAGCGCCGCCCGGGGAAGCTCGATCATCGTCCCCACGGCGACGTCGATCGGACGACCGTGCGTCCGGAAGAGCTCCTCGGCCACGCGCTCGACGATCGCGCGCTGTGAGACCAGCTCGCGCTCGGTCATCGCGACCGGGACCATGATCTCCGGCTCCACCTTCACGCCCTCGGCCGCGACAGTGAGGGCCGCCCCGAGGATCGCGCGTACCTGCATGTCTGCGAGCTCGGGCGTCGTCACGGCGAGCCGCACCCCGCGATGCCCGAGCATCGGGTTCGCCTCGCGATGGCGCTCGACCGCCTGGCGGACCTCCTCGATCGGGCGACCCATGCGCGTCGCCAGCTCCTCGATCTCCTCCTCACCCGACGGGAGGAACTCGTGCAGCGGCGGGTCGAGCAGCCGGATCGTGACCGGCAAGCCGTCCATGGCACGGAAGATCCCCTCGAAGTCGGCCTGCTGCATGGGCAGCAGCCTCCGCAGCGCGGACCGCCGGGCCTCGTCGTCGCGCGCCAGGATCATCTCGCGCACGGTCTGCAGCCGATCTTCCGCTAAGAACATGTGCTCGGTGCGGCACAATCCGATGCCCTGGGCGCCGAGGCTCCGAGCCCGAGCCGCATCTTCCGGGGTGTCGGCGTTCGCGCGGACGCGCATACGGCGCGCCTCGTCCGCCCACCCGAGCAGACGCGCGAAGGCCTCCCCGGGTGGTGCCTCGATGGTCCCTACCCGCCCGAGCAGAACCCGCCCCCGTGTGCCGTCCAGGGTCAGCCAGTCTCCTTCGTGCACCACGGTGCCACCGGCCGAGACGGTCCCCGCCTCTTCGTCGATCTCGAGCCGCGACGCACCGACCACGCAGCAGCGCCCCATCCCCCGGGCCACGACCGCGGCGTGCGAGGTCATCCCGCCTCGAGCGGTGACGATCCCCTCCGCGACCACCATCCCCGGGAAATCGTCCGCCGAGGTCTCGTCCCTGACCAGAATCACCTTCTCGCCGTCGGCGGCGCGCGCGCGCGCTGCGTCCGGCGTGAAGACCACGCGGCCCACCGCGGCGCCGGGCGACGCCGGCAGCCCCTTCGCCAGCTCCTGTGCGTCGGCGGCCGGATCGACCATCGGATGGAGAATCTGCTCGAGCGCGTCCGCGTCCACCCTGAGGAGCGCTTCCTCGCGCCCGACCAGTCCCTCGTCCACCATGTCCGTGGCAATCTTCACGGCGGCGAGACCCGTGCGCTTCCCGGTGCGGGTCTGCAGCACGAACAGCCTCCCCCCATCCACCGTGAACTCGAGGTCCTGCATGTCCCGATAGTGAGCCTCCAGGGTGACTCGCACCCGCTCCAGCTCGCGCGCCTGAGATGGGAACCGCTCCGCGAACGCGTCCAGGGACATGGGATCCCGGATGCCGGCGACCACGTCCTCTCCCTGTGCGTCCTCGAGGAACTCGCCGTACAGCCGGGCGGCACCCGTCGCGGGATCGCGCGTGAACGCGACGCCGCTTCCCGAGCCCACGCCTCGGTTGCCGTAGACCATCGTCTGGACGTTGACCCCCGTCCCCAGGTCTTCGGGAATCCGGTTCACCCGCCGGTACTCCCGTGCGCGCGGCGTGCCCCACGACGCGAAGACGGCCTTGACGGCCTCGTGCAGCTGTTCGCGGGGGTCGTCGGGAAAGGGACGGCCCCGTTCCTGTGTCGAGCGGACCTTGAAGTCTCCCACCAGCATCTCGAGATCTTCGCCCGGGATCTCCGCATCGGTCGCAACGCCGCGAGCCCGGCGACACGTGGTGAGCGCACGCTCGAACCAGGCGTGGTCCACCCCGAACACCACCTCTCCGTACATCTGCGTGAAGCGCCGATAGCAGTCCCATGCGAACCGGGCGTCGGCCGTAGCCGACGCCAGCGCCTCCACCGTGGCGTCGTTCAGCCCGAGGTTCAGGATCGTCTCCATCATCCCGGGCATCGACACTGCGGCGCCGCTCCGTACGGAAAGGAGAAGGGGCTCCGCGTCCCTGGATCCGAGCGTCCTCCCGACCGTGCCCTCCAGGATCCGGATGGCCTCCTCGAGCTCCTCCCACAGATCGAACGGCGGCTGCCCGTCCGCGAGGTAGCTCCGGCACGCTTTGGTCGTGATCGTGAAGCCGGGCGGAACGTCCAGCCCGAGACGCGTCATCTCCGCGAGTTGGGCGCCCTTGCTCCCGAGCAGCTCGCGGTCTTCCCGCCCTCCGTCGGCCTTTCCACCGCCGAACGAGTAGATCCAACGCATGGGAGCCTCCTCACGTCGCGGGCGCCGAGGTCTGGCCCTTCAGGAGCCGCCGGATGGCGTCGGTCTCCTCCGTCAGGATCGCGAGGACATCGTCCAGAGCCAGCACGCCGACGAGCTCGCCGTACTCGTCGGTCACCACGAGCCGGCGCACTTCTCCCTCCGCCATGACCTCCACGGCACTCTCGATCGATGTATGCTCCGAGATCGCGATCATTCCGCGGGTCATGACCTCTCCGACGGTCGAGGAAGCCGGCGCACCCCGCGCTGCCCACCGCACCACGACGTCTCGATCCGTGAGGATGCCCTCGACCGGCCCCTGACGTCCGATCACCACCAACGAGCCCACGCCGTGCTTCTGCATACGGCGGGCTGCATCGAGCACGGTGGCGTCCGGTCGCACGGTGTACACGGGCCTAGAGCAGATCTCTCCTGCCATCATCTCGTCATCTCCCTCCCCCGTCCGGCGCGGGGGAAGCCGTACGCGATCGAGCACGGGCAGGCATGCGAGGACGCCGACGGACGTCGGCTGGTCGGCAGGTGGCCAGATGGAATCTACCCCCTCGCAAGGGGGGTGCCAACGCGACCGAAACCGCCGTGCACGCTGTCGTCCCCACCCCACATCGCCCGCTCCCGGAAACGTCCCCGGACCATGCTGCTCCACCGAGACGAATGGTGCGGCGGCGCGTCAGGTGCTGCGCGAGCCCGGGTGCAGCCGCACCCGCGTCGGCTGCCGCTGGACGGCGGTGGCGGCGGCTCACGGCCCGATATCCGAGTCGCCGCGGCGGGAACGATCCTTGCGACCCACTGGGTCGCAGCCGATTCGGCACGAAGACTCGCACAGCGCTGGAGCGGGCGTCCCGGTGCGCATCCTGATCGTAGAAGCCGACGCCAACGTCGCTCAGCAGGTCGAAGCCACGCTGACGTCCCTGGGATACGAAGTGGTCGGGGTCGTCGCGGACTCCGACGAGGCGATGCGGTTGGCTCTCCTCGAAAGCCCCGACGTCGTGGTCCTCGATACCGCGATTCTCGAGTCGGCCGACGGCGTCGAGATCAACACGGTGCTCAGCCGGACGATGGGTATCCCGGTGATCCATCTCGCCGCCCGCGCGGAAATCCAGGCCGCCGATCAGGCCGCGGCCTCGAGCTACTTCGGCTACGTGCCCAAGCCGTTCGACCCCCCTACGCTGAGAGCCGCCATCGAGGTCGTCTCGTACCGCCATCGCCTCGAAGAGCTGCTGCGCGCCGACGAAGGATGGTTCAAGGGATTGCTGGTCGGGATGAGCGAGGCTGTGGTCGCCACCGACTCGCGGGGACAGGTCACCTTCGTGAATCCGGCGGCGGAGCGGCTGCTGGCACGACCCGCCGAAGGCCTCACGGGCAAGGACGTGACCCAGGTCGTCCAGCTCGTCGGACGCCCCCGTCCCTCGGCGCAGCTCGTGCGGGAGGCGCTCGCCACGGGTCGAACGCTCACGTTGCCGGACGATACGTCGCTGCGGGTCGACGGCGGGGAGGGCGTACCGGTGGACGGCACCGTCTCGGCCGTCTTCGGGTACGGCCGCCGAGTCACGGGCGCGGTCATCGTCCTGCACGACGCAACCCGGAGGCGCGCGACCGAGGACGCGCTCAGACAGCGCGAGGCCAGATACCGGTCGCTCTTCACCGGCGACGTATGGGCCAGCATCGTCCTCGATGTGCACGGCCGCATCCGGGACTGCAGCGAGAGCTTCGCCGAGTTGCTCGGCGTGGGATCGAGGGAAGGCATGCAAGGACGCTCGATCCAGGAGTTTCTCCCGGTGCCGCTGGAGTACGAGTACCTGGCCTCCCGACTGAAGGAAGGCGGCTACTTCCCGCCCCACGAACGCACCCTGCGCCGGATCGACGGCGTGATCCTGCACGTGATCATGGCGCTCCGGCAGGTGGCCGACGAGCCCATCACCATACTCGTCCGTCTTCTCGACATCGGGGAGCAAAAGCGGTTCCGGGAAGAACGCGAGACGATGCGCAGGTCGGATGCGACGGCGCGCTTCGCGGGAGGCCTCGCCCATCGATTCAACAACATCTTCCAGATCATCCGAGGCAGCGCCGAGATCCTGGGTGAAGACGGCTTCTCCGAGGAGCTCGCGGAAGACCTCGACCACATCATCGAGGCGAGCGACCACGGAGCCCACCTCGTCCGTGCCATGCTCGCGGTCGCGCAACGATCGCTTCTGCGCGACAGCCTGCTCGAGGCCGGAGCGACGCTCCGCGAGATGCTCCCATCGCTCGGAGACCGGGCTGGACCCGGCGTGCTGCTCCTGCTGCAGCTCTCCGAGAACCCGCTCTGGATGCACGTCGATCAGCACCTCCTCGGGGTGGCCTTGGGACACCTCGTCGACAACGCACGCGAAGCCATGCGTCGGGGAGGCCGCCTCTCGCTGACCATCTCTCCCTTTACGGTCCCACCGCGTGAGGAGGATCCCGAAGGGGGCCTGCGCGCGGGCGACTATGTCTCGATCGCCCTGCAGGATTCCGGCACCGGAATGAGCGAGAGGGTGCGGGAACGGGCGCTCGAGCCATTCTTCACGACGAAGCCGGACGCGGCCGGGATGGGGCTCTCGGCCGCCCTCGGAATCGTACGGCAGCACGGGGGGTGGCTCGCGCTGGAATCGGTGCCGGAGCGGGGCACGAAGGTCATCATCTACATCCCGAGGGCGCGGGCACCCGAAGCGGGCTGAACGGGCGTGCGGCCCCCGGCGGCCCTATCTTCCACGCCATGTCCGATTCCGAGCACCGCTCCACCCATCCACTGGCCCGCGAAATGGGGCTGTGGGACGTCGTCCTCTTCAACGTCGTCGCCATCGTCGGCCTGCGCTGGCTCCTCACGGCGGCCAAGCTGGGGCCGCAGTCCATCTTCCTGTGGGTCCTCGCGCTGGTGGTTTTCTTCATCCCCCAGGGCTTCGCCGTCGCAGAGTTGAGCGCACACTATCCGCAGGAAGGCGGCCTGTACGTCTGGACGAAGGAGGCGTTCGGCACCTTCCACGGGTTCGTGGCCGGATGGTGCTACTGGGTGAACAACCTCATCTACTACCCGTCCCTGCTGATCTTTCTGGCGGGCAACGCGGTCTTCGTCCTGGGAGCGCACTCCGTCGGCCTCAAGGCCAATCCGTATTACACGGCGATCTTCAGCACCGGCGTGCTCTGGATCGCCATCGTCCTGAACATGGTCGGCCTCCGCACCGGCAAGTGGGTGCAGAACCTCGGTGCGGTGGGAACCTGGCTCCCGGCCACCGTGCTCGTCGTCCTCGGCGTCGTCGCAGGCATCCGGTACGGGAGCAGCACGCACTTCGCGCTGTCCGGGATGCTGCCCGACTTCGGAAAGCTGGATACGATCTCCTTCTGGGCGACGATGTGCTTCGGCTTCGCCGGCCTCGAGCTGGCGTCGGTCATGGGCGACGAGATCCGCGATCCCCAGCGCACGATCCCGCGTGCCATCGTCGTGTCCGGCGTCATCATCACGGCCATCTACATCCTCGGCACCGGCTCCATGCTGGTGGTATTCAAGGCCGATCACGTCGACATCATCTCCGGCATCGTTCAATCCATCGGCTCGGTCGGGGACCGCCTCGGCATGCCGTGGCTGTTGAGCGTGGTGGCGATCAGCATCACGGTGGGGGGCATCGGTGGCGCGGGCGCCTGGCTGGCCGGCTCCGCCCGGGTGCCGTTCGTCGTGGGACTGGACAGCTTCCTCCCACCCGCGATGGGACGGGTCCACCCGAAATGGGGCACCCCGCACATCGCCATCCTGGTCCAGGGCATTCTCTCGACGGTCTTCATCCTGATGAGCGTCGTCGGATCGACGGTGAAGGAAGCCTATCTCGTCCTGCTCGACGCGACGCTCATCATCTACTTCATCCCGTATCTGTACCTCTTCATCGGCCTGTTGGTATTGCGTCACAAGCGCGCAGCCGATCCCGACGCTCCCTCCGGAATGAAGGTTCCCGGCGGCGGCCCGGGCCTCTGGATCACGACGTTGCTGGGGTTCGGTGCCACGTTGCTGTCGATCCTGCTGAGCCTGGTTCCGCCGAAGGGCGTGACCGACGTCTGGACGTTCGAAGGCAAGATCGTCGGAGAAACGGTACTCCTCGTCCTGGTGGGCCTGGTGTTCTATTGGCGTGGAAAACGCGCTACTTCCGGCTGATTCCGGAGATCGGACGATCAGGAGTGTGATCTCGGGCTACGTCAAGCGCTTGCCGCCCGGGTGCGTGTCCTCTACTCTCCCGCGTCCGAAGTGACAATCCAGGGGGCAGGAGAATCTTCATGACCGGTCTCGGCGTCCCGTTCCTGATCGCCGCCGCGCAACAGTCCAGCATCGCGACGCTGGGCTGGGCCGATTTGCTGATCATCGCCCTGTACTTCGTCCTCGTGCTGGGCATCGGGTACTACCTGATGCACTTCACCAAGACGGGCGACGACTACTTCCTCGCGGGCCGGAAGATGACCGCGTGGATCGCCGGCCTCGCCTTCATCTCGGCCAACCTCGGCTCTCTCGAGCTGATGGGATGGGCCGCGTCCGCCTACCAGTACGGCATCCTCGCCGCGCACTGGTACTGGATCGGCGCCATTCCGGCGATGCTGTTCCTCGGCATCGTGATGATGCCGTTCTACTACATCTCGAAGACCCACTCCGTACCGGGCTATCTCAAGCTGCGCTACGGCGAGGGGTCGAGCATGCTGGCGGCGATCTCGTTCGCCTTCATGACCGTGCTGATGAGCGGCGTGAACATGTTCGCCATGGCCCTCGTCATGAAGGTCGTCGTCGGCTGGAACCTGAACTTCAGCATCTGGGTCTCGTCGATCACCGTCATGATCTACGTCGTCCTCGGCGGCCTGCTGTCGGCGATCTTCAACGAGGTCCTGCAGTTCATGCTGATCTGGCTGGGCGCGCTGCTCGTTCCGATCATCGGTCTGATCGAGGTGGGCGGATGGAGCGGCATGGTCGCCAAGATTCATCAGAATGTTAGCGGTAACTACACGCACATGTGGAGCACGCTGGGCCACTACAGCGCCAACCCGATGGGCATCAACTGGATCGGGATCGTCTTCGGGCTCGGCTTCGTGATCTCGTTCGGGTACTGGACGACCGACTTCCTCGTGGTTCAGAGGGTGCTCTCCGCAAAGGACCTGCGCTCCTCCAAGATGGCCCCGATCATCGGCGCGGGCTTCAAGATGCTGGTGCCGTTCATCGTCATCCTCCCGGGCCTGCTAGGGCTGGCCGTGATGCCCGGCCTGGTCGGTCAGAGCCAGGCGGTCGCCACCGGAGGCGCGAGCTACAACGAGATCCTGCCGCTGATGATGGCACGCTACCTAGGACCCGGCCTGCTCGGTCTGGGGATCACGGCCCTGGTCGCGGGCTTCATGTCGGGCATGGCGGGCAACGTGAGCGCCTTCGCCACGGTCTGGACGTACGACATCTACCGCCCGATCTACCGCAGCCTGACGAAGAAGGAAGGCAGCGACGCCCACTACGTGAAGATCGGCCGGTGGACGACGTTCCTCGGGGTCATCGTCAGCATCGGCACCGCGTATCTCGTGGAGCAGTCGGCCAGCATCATGGACTACGTCCAGGCGCTGTTCAGCTTCTTCATCGCCCCCTTGTTCGGAACAATCATCCTCGGAATGCTGTGGAAGAGGATGACGGCGGCGGGAGGATTCTGGGGACTGCTCGCCGGTATGGGCTCGTCCATCGGCATGTGGATCTGGGTGCGGCTCGATCCCGCCGCGCTGAGCATCATCGCCGGGTCCGCGGACGCGAAGGCGATGGCCGAAGACATGTACCGGGCGCTGTGGTCGTGGATCATCTGCGTGCTGGTGACGATCGTGGTCAGCTTCGTGACGAAGCCGAAGCCCGAGGCGGAGCTGGTGGGTCTGGTACGAGGTTGTACGGAGCTGCCGTCCGAAGGAGACCTACCGCTCGTCAAGAAGCCGATCTTCTGGGCCGGCATCGTGTTCGCCGCCTTCATCGTGCTGCAGATCATCTTCTGGTAAGCGCCACGAACGCATCGGGGGAATGGATAGATGGGTGACGAGGACAGAATCTCGATCTGGTTCTTCATCGGCTCGCTGCTGACGATCTATGGAGTCATCGTCTTCATCGCGAGCCTCCCGGCACTGCTCAACCCCGCCCGGCAACCGGACGTGGTCCTGCCCGGACTCCACGCCGGCATCTGGTGGGGCATCCTGCTGCTAGCGCTGGGCATCATGTACGTCGTCATCTTCTGGCCGTGGAAGAAAGACCACGGCGACGCCAGCTGAGCTGACTCCGACCTCACATCCGTGAACCGAAGCGGCGACTCCGGGCCCGTCCGATCGGGCCTGGGGCCGCCGTTTCGTTCGTCATCGAACCGTGGATGCCGCAGCCTCGGAGCGCACGGCTTGCCGCCCGACGCCCGTCTGCCTACCCTCCCCCCAGATTCCAGACGCGGTCGTGTCCCCTCCCCACACCGCCCCCGTCCGTCGTATCAGGCCAGGATGATTTCCCGATGCGCACCCACCGCAGTGCCTACCGAGCTGGTGGGCTTCTGATCTTCGTCGCCTTCCTGGGAGGGTGCGAGCCCGCCGGGCCCGCGGCGTCCAGTCGCCAGAATCCGTTCTTCGAGCCCAGCGCCCTTCCGTTCCACGCGCCGCCGTTCGACCGCATTCGTGATGCGGACTACAAGCCGGCGATCGAGGAGGGGATGAAGCAGCAGCTCGCCCAGGTGGACTCGATCGCCAACCAGGCGGCGCCGCCGACCTTCGACAACACGCTGGTGGCCATGGAGCGCTCGGGCCGACTCCTGACGCGGGTGATGAACGTCTTCAACGCCATCACCTCCGCCAATACGGACGACACGCTGCAGGCGGTGATGACGGAAGAGGCGCCCAAGCTGGCCGCGCACCGCGACGCGATCTACCTGAACGAGAAGCTGTTCAAGAGGATCAAGAGCATCTACGACCGGCGCGACAGCCTCGGGCTGAACCCCGAGCAGAAGCGGCTGGCGTGGTATTACTACGACCAGTTCGTCCGCCTGGGCGCGCTTCTGTCCGACAGCGACAAGGCGAAGCTGCGGTCCTTGAACCAGGAGGAGTCGAAGCTCTCCACCGAGTTCCAGAACAAGCTGCTCGCGGGCACCAAGGCGGGGGCGGTCGTGGTGGACGACAGCGCGGAGCTCGCCGGGCTGAGCGCCTCCGACATCGACGCCGCGGCACACGCGGCCGAGCAGCGCGGGCTCAGCGGGAAGTGGGTGCTTCCCCTGCAGAACACGACGCAGCAGCCCGCCCAGGCGTACCTGAAGGACCGCGCCCTGCGGAAGCGGCTCTTCGAGGCGTCCACCATGCGGACCGAGCATGGCGACTCGAACGACACACGGGCCGTGATCCAGCGGCTCGCGAAGGAGCGGGCGGAACGTGCGAAGCTGTTGGGCTATCCCACGTATGCGGCGTACAGCCTCTCCGACGAGATGGCGAAGACTCCGAAGAACGCCATCGGGCTGTTGATGAAGGTCGTGCGTCCGGCCGTGGCGAAAGCCCACGCCGAGGCCGCCGACATGCAGAAGCTCATCGACCGGCAGGGCGGCGGGTTCAAGCTGCGGGCGTGGGATTGGCAGTACTATGCCGAACAGGTCCGCAAGGCGAAGTACGACCTCGACGAGTCGCAGATCCGGCCGTACTTCGAGCTCGATCGCGTGCTGAAGGACGGGGTCTTCTACGCGGCCAACAAGCTGTACGGGCTGACGTTCAAGGAGCGCCACGACATCCCCGTCTACAACCCCGACGTGCGGGTCTTCGAGGTGTTCGACGCCAACGGCGACTCGCTGGCGCTGTTCTACTGCGACTACTTCAAGCGCGACAACAAGGAAGGCGGCGCCTGGATGGACAGCTTCGTGGGCCAGTCCCACCTGCTGGGCACCCTGCCCGTCGTCTTCAACGTCGCCAACTTCACCAAGCCGGCCCCGGGCCAGCCCGCGCTGCTCAGCTTCGACGACGTCACCACGATGTTCCACGAGTTCGGGCATGCCCTCAACGGGATGTTCTCGAACGTCGAGTACCCGTCGCTCTCCGGCACCAACACGTCGCGCGACTTCGTGGAGTTCCCCTCGCAATTCAACGAGCACTGGGCGATGGACCCGCAGGTGTTCGCCCACTATGCCCACCACTACGAGACCGGCGCCCCGATGCCGGCCGCGCTGGTGGCCAAGATCCGCAAGGCGCGCACCTTCAACCAGGGCTTCGCGACCACGGAGTACCTGGAAGCCGCCCTCCTGGACATGGCATGGCACACGCTCAGCGCGGACGCGCCGCTGCAGAACGTGGACAGCCTCGAGGCCCGGGCGCTGCGGAAAGACGGATTCGACATCCCGCAGGTCCCACCCCGATACCACACCAGCTACTTCGCCCACATCTGGGACGGCGGCTACGCGGCCGGCTACTACGCCTACCTGTGGAGCGAAGTGCTGGACGACGACGCGTTCTCGTGGTTCGAGGCGCACGGAGGACTCACCCGGGCCAACGGGCAGCGCTTCCGGGACATGATCCTCTCGCGCGGACGCACCGAGGACGAGGCGACGATGTTCAGGAACTTCCAGGGCCGGGATCCGAGCATCGAGCCGCTGCTCGAAGATCGGGGGCTGAAGACGGGCGGCCGGCCGTAGATCTCGCGCACGGGCCGGGAAGACGGGCGTCGACGCCCGTCTTCCCGGCTACCGCGCCCTGAGGAGCACCCCCGCGGCAGGCGGGCCCAGGGTGCCTCCGGGGCCGGCCATCTCCAGCTTCAGCGATCTGGCGCCGCCCGCCTGGTAGTAGAGCAGCTCCAGAGCGTGGAGACCCTTCGCCAGAGCGACCTGGGCTTCCTTGGCCACGCTGCCGTGCGGGCCGTCGTCGTCCAGCACGGTGCGACCTCCGAGCCGCAGCACGGCACCGTCGTCGGCGGTGAGGCGGAACGTGTAGATGCCGTTCTCCGGCACCCTCAACCAACCGTTGAAGCGAAGTCCGAAGCTCGAGTCCGGGACCTGGTCCGGGATCACCACCGCGTCGACGGCAACACGGCGCACCACCTCCGCGTCCGCCAGGTCCGCCACGTGTCGGAAGTGGCCCGCGAGGAGCTCCACCCGGAGCCCCGGAACCACCGGCTGCCGCACCCGCGTCGCCGCCTGCAAGGTGGCTCGGGTGAACCGGGCGGCGCGGACCGGCCCCTCCCGGCCGTCGGGGAGAACGATGCGCGCGGTGACCGTGACCGGTCCGCGACCGAGGTCCAGCTCGAGGGGCTTCGTGTACGCCCGGGAGTCCGGCCCCGGCCGTGACCCGTCCAGGGTGTATCGGATGGTACCGTGCGCCGGAGCCAGCAGGACCACGGTCGCCTTCTTCCGCAAAGTGAGACGGTCGTGCGCCAGGCCCACCACGTCGGGGATGCGGTAGTCGAGGCCCATGGCGTCGAAGCGCTCGAAGTGCCACGGAAGCCTGCGCGCGAAGTCGCGGAAGCTCTTTCGGGACGGCTCGCTCCAATCGACTTCCGAGAGCGCCAGCATGCGTGGAAGCACCATGTATTCCACGTGCTGGGGCGTAGCCATGTACTCCGTCCAGACGTTGCCCTGCGCCCCGAGGATGTGGCTCGCCTGGGCGGGGGTGAGGCTGTCCTTCGGCACGGGATCGTAGGCGTAGACCTTCGCGAGTGGATTGTATCCACCGATCGCGAGCGGCTCCGTGCTGTCCGGCCCCTGGTAGTAGTCGAAGTAGAGCGGCGACGTCGGCGTCATGATGACGTCGTGGCCCTGGCGCGCGGCGTCGACTCCCCCCTGAATGCCCCGCCACGACATCACGGTGGCGTTGGGCGCGAGGCCGCCCTCGAGAATCTCGTCCCATCCGACGAGGGTACGGCCGTGCGCGTTCAGGAACTTCTCGATTCGGCCGACGAACCAGCTCTGCAGCTCGTCCTCGTCGGTCAGGCCCTCACGCTTCATGACGGCCTGGGCCGTGTCGCTCTCCTTCCACCGGATCTTCGGGACCTCGTCTCCACCGATGTGGATGTACTTGCCCGGAAAGAGGTGGGTGACCTCCGTGAGGACGCTGTCGAGGAAGGTGAACGTCGCCTGCTTGGGGCAGTAGATGTCGTCGTAGACGCCCCAGTGCGTGCCGACCTGGAACGGACCCGGTGTGCACGCCAGCTCGGGATACGACGCCAGCGCCGCTACGGCGTGGCCGGGCATCTCGATCTCCGGCACGATCGTGACGTAGCGCTTCTTGGCGTAGGCGACGATGTCGCGGATCTCGTCCTGCGTGTAGTAGCCGCCGTAGCGCGTGCTGTCGCCCACGAACGGATGCTGGCTCCGGCCCACCTGGGTCTCGCTCCGCCACGCGCCGACTTCGGTGAGCTTGGGGTAGCCCTTGATCTGGATGCGCCACCCCTGGTCGTCGGTCAGGTGCCAGTGGAAGTAGTTGAACTTGTAGCGCGAGAGCAGGTCGATGTAGCGCTTGACGAACGATGGGCCGAAGAAGTGGCGGCTGACATCGAGATGCATCCCCCGATACCGGAACCGGGGCGCGTCCGTGATGTCGACCCCGGGCACGCGCGCCGGCATGCCGCCGCTCCGCGCGCCCCAGGCCCACCTCGCGGGGAGAAGCTGATCGAGGGACTGGATCGCGTAGAAGAGCCCGGCGTGATCGTCGCCCTGCAGCACGACGGTCTTATCGCTCACGCTCAGGCGGTACCCCTCTTTCGGGCCGATCCGCCCCACGCTCATGCACACGTCGTGGTCGACGCACGGGCCCGCCGCGACCGGGAGATGCCACCCGGTGGCCCTCCGGATCGGCGCCGCCCAGACGTTCGCCAGCCTCGTGAGCTCGGCGTCCGTCGAGTCCGCCACCACCACCCGGGTCGAGGGGCCCAGCTCGAAGAATCCCTCCTCCGGCGTGAGCGTCCTCGGTTCGGGAATGATGTGGTATGCCGCCAACGGATGCGGGTACGGAGGATGCGGGCGGACGGGGGCACACGCTACGACACCGGAAACCAGCGCCAGGCCGATCAGGCCCCTCGCCCGCCCGAGGCGCATCACCCGGCGACCACGCCGCGAGGGTCGCGGTTCTGCCATTCGACCATCCAGCCCGGGTACTCCCGCGGAAGCGCGCTCGCCTCGTCCAGGCGCTCGATCTGATCGCTCGACAGCTCGACGTCCGCGGCGCCCAGATTGTCGGCGAGCTGCTCCTCCGTCCTGGCGCCGATGATCACGCTGGTCACGAACGGTCGGGTGAGCTGCCACGCCAGCGCGAGACGCGCCACCGAGATCCCGAGCTCACCGGCCACCGCCCGCATCACCGGCAGGACGCGACGCAGGCGCTCGGAGTCGACCGGAGGAAAGTCGAACTCGGTACGCCGGGCGCCATCCGGACCCGGCTCGTCCGGATCGAACTTGCCCGAGAGCAGCCCACCCGCGAGCGGGCTCCACGGAAGGATCGCGAGGCCCTCGCTCTCGGCCAGGGGCACGACCTCGCGCTCGATGTCCCTTCCGGCGATCGAGTAGTAGACCTGGCCGCTCTGGAAACGGGCGAGCCCGTTCGCCTCGGCGAAGCCGACGGCCTTCATGGCCATCCACGCCGGAAGGTTGCTGAAGCCCACGTAGCGGGCCTTTCCCGACCGAACCACGTCGTCGAGCGCCCGGACGGTCTCCTCGATGGGCGTGGCGGGATCCACTCCGTGGATCTGGTAGAGATCGACGTAGTCGAGCCGCAGGCGCTTCAGGCTCTCCTCGATTCCCGAGAGGATCCGGGCCCGGGACAGTCCGATCTGGTTCACGCCCGGCCCCACGCGCCCTCGAACCTTTGTTGCCACCACGATCTGGTCGCGCGGGCGCCCCAGCGCCTCGAGCGAAAGTCCGAGCAGGCGCTCGGCCTCGCCCTCGGAATACACGTCGGCCGTGTCGATGAAGTTCACGCCGGCGTCGAGCGCCGTGCCGACGAGCTTCTCGGCCTCGTTCCTTCCGAGCGTCCCGATCGCCTGCCAGAACCCCCTGCCACCGAACGTCATCGTGCCCAGGCACAGCTCCGAAACGAACAGCCCGGTCCTTCCCAGCTCGTTGTATCTCATCAGATCTCCCGCCTTTCTGTTCCTGTCGTCGAGCAACTCGTTAGCTCACCCTTCTTCCCTCTGCGCGTTCCGCGAATCCGCGGCCACGCCCGCGGCGATGCGGGCCACTCCGTCCAGCATCTCACGCAGATCCCCTTCCCCGGTACGCGCGTTCATGACCGTCACGCGCAGCACCCGGGCTCCGTCCAGGACCGTCGTGGTGATCCACCCGCGTTCGCGATTCCAGAGCTCGCGTGCCTGCAGGTTCACCTCGTCGAGGGCTTCGTCCGGGAGGGTCCGGGAGCCCACCCATCGGAAGCAGAGGATGATCGACTCGGGCTCGTGCAGCGCGACGTAGTCGTCCCGTTCTCCGATGAGCTCCCGGAGCAGGCGCGCGGTCCCACACAGGTGATCGTACAGCCTGCCGATTCCTCGCGCGCCGTACCGCTGGAGCGCCGCCCACAGCTTGAGGACGTCGGCACGGCGCGAGCACATGAAGCTCCGCGTACCCTGGTCCCAGCGCCGCGCCTCCCCACCTTCGTGGAACAGGTAGGGCGCGCTCTGCGCGAAGGCGCGCTCCAGATCGCGCTCGTCGCGCGCGAGCACCATGCCCGTGCCCAACGGCACGAGCATCATCTTGTGCGGGTCCCAGGCGACGGTGCGCGCGCGCTCGATGCCCTTCAGGCGATGGCGATGCGTCTCGGAGAGGAGGGCCGAAGCGCCGTGCGCCCCGTCCACGTGCAGCCAGATCCCCCGCTCCTCGCACACCCGGCCGATCGCCTCCAGGTCGTCGAACGATCCGGTCGCGGTGGAGCCGGCCGTGGCCACCACGGCCATCACCGGAACGTCCTGCGCCCGCAGGCGGTCGAGCGTGGCCACCAGCGCGGCCGGATCCATGCGGTGGTCCCGCGAGGGGACCGCCACGGCACGCCGCACACCGATCCCCAGCTCGCCGGCCGCACGGGTGACCGCATAGTGCGCGTGCTCCCCGCAGACGATGGCCGGAGGTCGCTCACCCACGCCGTTGACCCAGGCGTCGGGGATCATCGCGTTCCGGGCCGCCAGAAGGGCGGTGAACGTCGCCTCCGTGCCGCCCGTGGTGACGGTGCCGCCCGCGCCCTCGCCGAAGCCCGCGAGCTCGCACATCCACCGGATGACCCGGGTCTCGATCGCGGTGGCCGCGGGGGCCATCTCGGCCACCGCGGTGGATTGGTTCAGGGCTCCGATGAGGGGCTCCATCCAGATCGAGGCCGGAAGCGGTGGCGAGACCTGGTGACCCATGCACATCGGGTGGGAGAGGCGAATGCTGTTCGGCACCACCTCCGTTGCCACGCGGCGTGCGAGGTCCTCCATCGAAACCCCTTCCAAGGGGAGGGGCTCGTCGAAGAGGGCGTACAGATCGTCTCGTGAGAGCGACGTCGAGACGGGACCCTCTCCTCGTGGCGAATCGAGCAGGTGCGCGACGGCGAGCGAGAAGAAGCGTTCGGCCTCGGAGAGCGCGAGGTCACGGTCCAGATCGGTGAGCGGGGCGTCCACGGGATTCGTCTGATGGGGATGGGATCGCGCGGAGGGTCGTCGCGGCGCGGAGCCCTTCAAGAGACCAGCGTCTCGACCCGTGGACAAGACCTCGGGATCCCGGCCCGGAGGTGGACACTCATCCTCCGAGGGATAGTGTGTACATGGCCGCCCTGGATCCGCACCCCTGCACCGCCAGCGACCGGAGGAAGACCGACATGAGCTTGTTCGAGGTGATCGGCACGCTCCTCACCCTCACCGCCGCGCTCGCCTACCTCAACGAACGTCACCTCCATCTCCCGACCCCCATCGGCGTGACGATGGGTGGGCTCCTCACCTCGCTCGCGCTGCTGCTCGTCGGCGCTCTGGCTCCGGAGCGCCGCTGGCTCACCGGGCTCCTCTCGCACATCGACTTCGAGCAGGTGCTGCTGGAAGGGCTGCTCGGCATTCTCCTGTTCGCAGGGGCCCTGGAGGTCGACCTGGAGGATCTCACGAAGGTGAGGGGCCCGGTGCTGATCCTGTCGGTCGTGGGAACCGCCCTCTCCACGCTCATCGTCGGCACGGCCGTGTGGGCGCTCCTCAACGCCATCGGTCTCCCCATGCCGTACCTGTGGGCGCTCCTGTTCGGAGCGCTCATCTCGCCCACCGATCCCATCGCCGTGATGGGCCTCCTCTCCGATGCGGGCGCATCGCCGGAGCTCTCGACGCTGATCACGGGCGAATCCCTCTTCAACGACGGCGTCGCGGTGGTCCTGTTCGCGATCGTGCTCGGTCTGGTGACCGGCGGGCAGGGAGCCTCGGCCACGGCCATCGCGCGCCTCTTTCTGGAAGAGGCCGTGGGCGGCATGGCCTACGGGCTCGCCCTGGGGTGGGTCGCGTACTACTTCCTGCGGCGCGTGGACGAGCCCACCACGGAGATCCTCATCACCGTGGCAGTGACGACGGCGGGCTACGCCCTGGCCAACCGCATCGGCACCTCCGGCCCCCTGGCAATGGTGGTAGCCGGGCTCCTGATCGGGAACCGCGGGCGCATGTTCGCGATGTCGGCGAGCACACAGCAGCGCCTGGAGAATTTCTGGATCGTGCTGGATCAGATCCTGAACGCGCTCCTGTTCGTGCTCATCGGTCTCGAGGTGCTCGTCGTGCCGACGCGAGCGTCCTGGCTTCTCGCGGGGGCGCTGACGATTCCGCTGCTGCTGGGCGCCAGGCTCCTGTCCGTCTACCTGCCGATCCGATTCCTGCCGATCCGCAAGGAGCTCGGCCCGTACGCGATCCGCGTTCTGACCTGGGGTGGGCTGCGAGGCGGCATCGCCATCGCGCTCGCGCTCTCGCTCCCGCCGGGGCACCCGCGCAGCGTCTTCCTGGTCATCACCTACGTGGTGGTCGTCTTCTCGATCCTGGTCCAGGGGCTCACGATCAAGCGTGTGGCCCGTGGCGCGAGCCTCCTCCCGGAACGGGTGCTGCGCCGCGCCCGCTGAGACCACGGAGGGGCGCCGCGTCTCGGGCCGCGTTCGACAACCGCCGCATCGGCACATACAGTAAGAGTGTACGACCCGCCGTGGTCAGTGGCTCGCTCGACAGCCAGGTGGTCGACCATGAGACCCTCCCCAAGCTCTGGTGACACACGCGGCCCCCTTCCCGGAGGCCTGTCGCCGGAGGCGCTGCTCCGTACCGTAAGCGCGAACGCACGCGTCGGGCTCGTCGTCGTGAGCCCCGAACGACGCTACCTGTATGTCAACGCGACCTACGCGGAGCTTCTCGACCTCCCCTCCGCCGACATCGTCGGCGAACGCCTCGAGGACGTGCTCGCCGCGGTCTACACGGAGCAGGTGATGCCGCGACTCGATCAGGCGTTTGCCGGCGAGCGCGTCCGCTACGACCTGCGCCGCCGGACGGCCCTGGGCGATCGCCTCTTGGCCGTCACGTACGATCCGATCGTCGCCGATGGAGTCGTGTCCTCGGTCGTGGTCGTCCTCGTCGACGTCACGGAATCCCGTCGAGCCGGAACGGAGGCCCACCGGCTGGCGGCCATCGTCGAGTCCTCCGAGGACGCGATCATCAGCAAGGACCTCGACGGCATGGTCACGAGCTGGAACGAGGGCGCAGAACGGCTGTTCGGGTTCTCGGCGGACGAGATGATCGGCAGCCCGATCATGCGCATCATTCCGGATGACCGCCGGGACGAGGAACGGAAGATTCTCGAAAGGATCCGGGGCAACGAGCGCATCGAGCACTTCGAGACCGAGAGGAGGACGAAGTCGGGCGAGCGCATCACCGTCTCGGTCGCCGTCTCGCCGATCCGCGACGAGCATGGTCGTGTCGTCGGTGCGTCCAAGGTTGCCCGCGACATCACCGCACGAAAGGAAGCGGACGAGGAGATGCGGTTTCAGCAGGCGATGCTCCTGACCGAGCACGACCTGACGCCGGACGGCATCCTGGTTGTCGACGCCCACTCCAACGTCCTCTCCCACAACGGCCGCTTCGCCGAAATGTGGGGCGTCGACACCGAGATCCTCGAGACCCGTGCCGACGAACTGCTGCTCGACGCCACCCGTGAGAAGCTCGCGGACCCGGATGAGTTCATGGAGCGCGTCCGCGAGCTGTACGAGCGCCGGGACGAGTCGTCACACGACGAGGTGGCCCTCGCCGACGGCCGTACGTTCGAGCGCCATTCGGCACCGATGCACGACTCCGCAGGGCGCTACTACGGGCGGGTGTGGTACTTCCGCGACGTGACCAGCCGCAAACGATCGGAGGAGGCACTGCGGGAGGAGCGCGACCGGGCACAGCGTTACCTGGACACGGCGGAAGTCGTGCTCCTCGCGTTGGACCCCGAGGGGCACGTGACCGCCATCAACCGAAAGGGGTGCGAGCTCACGGGTTGGACCGAGGACGAGATGATCGGACGGAGCTGGATCGAGGCGTGCGTTCCCGAGCGCATGAGAGGGGCCATCACCGAACGGTTTCACGAGGTTCTCGCCGGCGCGGAGAGGACGGTCGAGAGTCCCATCCTGACCCGCGGCGGCAAGGAGCGGATGATCGAATGGAAGAGCCGAACGATCCGCGACGAGGACGGAAGCCTCGTGGGGACCTTCAGCTCGGGAACCGACATTACGGAGCGGCATCAAGCTCAGGAAGCGTTGCGCGAGGCAGAGGAACGGATGCGCTTCGCCCTCGAGAGCGCCAGCGTGGGCGTCTGGGAGGTCGACTACGCGACGGGCCTGGCCCGCATGACCGACGTGCTCGAGGCACAGTACGGGTGGAAGTCGGGCACCTTCGACGGGTCGCTCGAGGGGTTCCTCGCAGGCGTGCATCCCGACGATCGCGCGCGCGTGCGGGCGGCGGTGCGGAAAGCCGAGGAGTCGGGCTCCGATTTCACGACCGAGCATCGGGCGCTCTGGGCGGACGGTACCGTGCGCTGGCTCACGAGCGCCGGGCGTATCTACGTGGACGACGATGGCGCTCCGGTGCGTGGCCTGGGCATCTCGATCGACGTCAGCGAGCACCACTCCCTGGAGCAGCAATACCGGCAGGCCCAGAAGATGGAAGCGGTCGGGCGGCTCGCCGGTGGCATCGCGCACGACTTCAACAACCTGCTGACGGCGATCCTCGGGTATTGTGAGCTCCTGATCTTCGAGCTCGCCGAGGACGATCCCCGCCGCGACGACATCCTCCAGATCCGCCAGGCCGGAGAGAGCGCGGCCCGTCTGACGAGGCAGCTCCTCGCCTTCAGTCGGAAGCAGGTCGTCGAGCCGGCCGTCCTCGATCTCAACACGATCATCGAGGCGATGGGGGAGATGCTTCGGAGGCTGATCGGCGAGGACGTCGAGATCGCGCTGAACCTGGGCTCCGGACCGATGGCGGTGAAGGTCGACCCCGGCCAGATGGAGCAGGTCGTGATGAACCTCGCCGTGAACGCGCGCGACGCCATGCCGGACGGGGGCGTGCTGACGATCGAAACCGCGGCCGTCGTGCTCGACGAGGACTACGCCGAGGCCCACCTCGACGTGACGCCCGGCCCATACGTGGCCCTGACCGTGAGCGACACCGGGGCGGGGATGTCGGCCGAGGTGCAGGAGCGCCTCTTCGAGCCGTTCTTCACCACCAAGGAGGTCGGAAAAGGCACCGGCCTGGGGTTGGCGACCGTTCACGGGATCGTGACGCGCGGCGGAGGGATCGTCCGTGTGTACAGCGAGCTCGGCAAGGGAGCCGCATTCACCGTGTACCTCCCCCGGTCGGAAGGAAAGCGGGCGGCCGCGAGCGACGCACGACGCACCCGTCGTCCGGGCACCGCGAGCGAAACCGTGCTGGTCGTGGAGGACGAACGCCGGCTGCGCACCCTCACGAAGCGTATGCTGGAGCGCGTCGGTTATACCGTGCTCCTCGCGGGCACGGCCGACGAGGCCGTGAAGGTCTTCGACGGCAATCCATCCATCGATGCGGTCCTGACCGACGTCGTCATGCCCCGGGCGAGCGGCCCCGAGCTGAGCGATCAGCTCCGGGAGCGGAAGCCCGACCTGAAGGTGCTCTACATGTCGGGCTACACCGCGGACGCGATCAGCCATCAGGGGATCCTCGACCCTGATGTCGCCTTCCTGCACAAGCCGTTCACCATCGAAGAGCTCGAACGGAAGCTCCGCGAGGTGCTGGACCGCTAGCTAGCCGGTCACCGACGAAGGGCGACACCCCGTCTCCCGCGACTAAAGCTCGACACCTCGCCCGTCGATACTCCGGGTCGAACACTCGAACCGGAGCTCATGATGGTGTCCACCGCGGACGCTTCCGGCCACCTACCCCTCTCCGGAATGGTAGGCATCCTGGGAGCGGAAAGCCTGCTCGCCGATGCCCGCGCCCTTCTGGAAGCGGACGCGGATGTCGTCATCGACGGTACGGAGGTGGAGCATCTGGACTGCGCAGGCGCACAGATCCTGCTCGCGCTCCTCCGATCGCTCGAGACACGGAATCGGCGACTGACGCTGCGTTTCACCCCCTCTGTCCGCGCCTACCTCGAGCGGGCGGGGCTCGACGATCTCCTGAGTTGCATGGAATCCCCGAAATCCTGATGTGAGATCCACCGTGGCCAGAACGGCACTCGTAGTAGACGATTCCGCCTCCATGAGGCAGATGGTTGCGTACACGCTCCGCTCGGCGGGCTTCTCCGTCGTGGAGGGCGCCGACGGGCAGGCAGGACTTCAGCAGCTGAACGGAACGCCCGTTCAGCTCATCATCACCGACCTGAACATGCCGGTGATGGACGGCATCACCTTCATCCGGCACGTCCGCGCCCAGGCGCCGCATCGGTTCACGCCGATCCTGATGCTCACCACCGAGTCTCAGGAATCCAGGAAGATGGAAGGAAAGGCGGCCGGTGCGACCGGCTGGATCGTGAAGCCGTTCGACCCCGACCGGCTGCTTCAGGTCGTCGCCCGCGTGCTGCCGTGAGCGAGCGCCCATGACCATCGACCTCAGCCGTTTCCGGGACACGTACTTCGAGGAAGCCGGCGAGCACATGATGCGCCTGGAGGAAGGCCTCCTCCAACTGGAGCGCGAGGGATCCGATCCGGAGCTGCTCAACACCATCTTCCGCTCCGTCCACTCGATCAAGGGCTCGGGGGGCACGTTCGGATTCACGGACGTCGTGGATTTCGCACACCGCTTCGAGAGCGTCCTCGACCGTCTGCGCGAAGGTGCCCTCGATCCGGACCCGGGGCTCATCGCGCTCCTCTTGGAGGCCACCGACTGCCTGAAAGGCCTGCTCGAGGCTGCCGAGCACGACGACGTCCCCGCGCCCGAGGTCGAAGATATCCTGGGCCGGCTGGGTGGCTACATGGACCGACCCGATGCGAAGGCCGAGCCCACCGACGACGACGAGCCGAAAGCCGATGCCGATCCGGTGACGTACCGGATCAGGATCGTACCCATGCCGGAGCTCATGCGCACAGGCATGGATCCCTTTCTCCTGCTGCGCGATCTGGAGGATCTGGGGACCCTGGAGGACGTGACACCGGATCTCTCCAAGCTTCCGGCGCTGAGCGACCTCGATCCCGAGCGCTGCTATCTCTCCTGGTCACTGCGCCTGCGGACCGCGGCCGCGGTCGGCGAGATCCGGGAGATCTTCGCGTTCGTGGAGGACTCCTGCACCGTGGAGATCGAGAAGGAACGCTCGGGTACGCCCGAGGCCACCGCCGCTCCCTCCGAGGCACCCCGGTCGAGTGCCCCGAAGCCCAGTCGACCCGCCACGTCGCGCGCCGCGACGACCATTCGGGTCTCCACGGACAAGGTGGACGAGCTCATCAACCTCGTGGGCGAGCTGATCATCTCCAGGTCCATTGTCCGCCAGGTGCTGGACTCGGCCGGGGAGGCCATGGACCCGCTCCTGAGCGACGCCGTGGACACCATGGAGCGCAACATCCGCGACCTTCAGGACCGGGTCCTGTCGGTACGCATGGTGCCGGTGGAAATGCTCTTCAGCCGCTTTCCGCGGCTCATCCACGACCTCGGCGCCTCTTCAGGGAAGGATATCGAGCTCGTGCTGTCCGGCGAGGATACGGAGCTCGACAAGGGCGTCATCGAGCGGATGGTCGACCCGCTCACGCATCTCCTGCGCAACGCCGTGGACCACGGCATCGAGCCACCCGACGTGCGCGCCGAAGGCGGCAAGCCGGCGACCGCGACCATCCACCTGTCTGCACGCGCGGAGGCGGGGGCCGTGATCCTCGACGTCTCCGACGACGGCGGCGGACTCGACCGGGCTCGCATACGGGAGAAGGCGGAAGCCCAGGGACTCGTCCGGCCGGACGAGGAGATCACGGACGAGCAGCTCTGCGCCCTCATCTTCGAAGCGGGCTTCTCCACGGCGGCCGCCGTGAGCGACATCTCCGGCCGTGGCGTCGGCATGGACGTCGTGCGACGCAACGTCGAAGCCCTCAACGGCACGGTCACGGTCGTCAGCACCCCGAGGCGAGGGACCAGGTTCACGATCAAGCTTCCGCTCACGCTGGCGATACTGGAAGGCATGCAGCTCCGGGTGGGCGAGCAGGTCTTCGTGCTTCCCCTCCTCGCGATCCTCGAATCGTTCCGCCCCACCACCGACGCGATCCAGACGGTGGTGGGACGCGGCGAGGTCGTGACGGTGCATGGGCAGACCGTCCCGCTGGTGCGCCTCAGCCGGATCCTCGACTGTGGCGACGACACCGAAGAGCCGGGCAGCGGACTGGTCATTCTCATCGAGCACGAGGGGCGCCGCGTGGCACTACTCGCCGACGACCTCCTCGACCAGACGCAGATCGTCGTGAAGAACCTGGAAGCCAACTACCAACGAGTGGAGGGCATCATGGGCGCGACCATCCTGGGAGACGGGCGCGTGGCACTGATCCTCGACGTCGGAGGGCTCGTCCGTCTCGCGCTGGATACGCGATCGACCTCTTCACGCGTGGAGGCCGCGACGGCCCTCCGTTCCGAACAGAAGGGAGCGTTCGTATGAACGAGTTCGACGACGACCAGGGGATCTTCGACGAAGCCGGATTCGAGGACGACGTGAACCAGTTCCTCACGTTCGTCCTGAACGGCGAGGAATACGGGATCCCGATCCTGAAGGTGCACGAGATCCGGGGCTTCTCACCCGTCACCCCCATCCCCAACACGCCTCCGTTCATCCGGGGCGCCATCAATCTCCGGGGCAAGGTCATCCCCGTCATCGACCTGCGAGAGCGCCTGTCGATGCCGACGACCGAGCCGGACCGCTTCGCGGTGATCATCGTCGTCACCGTCGGAACCCGCACCATGGGCCTCATCGTAGACGCGGTCTCCGACGTGTTGAACGTGGGAGACGAAAATGCCGCTCCGCCGCCCGAGCTGGGCGCGGACGTGGACACGAGCTTTCTCACCGGAATGGCGCGAGCGGAAGACAAGCTCGTGCTGCTCCTCGATATCGACGCAGTGCTCGGAGAGGCCGCATCGGCAGCGCTGCCGGCGGCCTGAAAGGACTCGACAGTCATGAGCTGGTTCAGGAATCGTAAGACGTCCGCAAAGCTCCTCATCGGATTCGCGGGCACGCTGACGCTTCTGATCGCCGTCGGAAGCTTCGCCATCCGTGAGATGGGCGCCATCAACGCAAAGTCCGCCGTCATCGCCGAGGATTGGCTCCCCTCCACCCGAACCGCCCTCGAGGTCAAGGCGGCGGAGGACGACTTCCGCGTGACCGAATACAGTCATGTGCTCGCCAAGAACGCGGCCACGATGGACCAGCGTGAGCAGGAGGCGAACGCCGTCGCCAAGAACATCGCTGGCTATTTCGCCACCTACCAGAAGACGGTGCTCGGCAACGACGACCAGGTCCTCCTGGACAGCGCGCGCAGCACGTGGAACGCCTATCTGGCCCAACACGATCGCACGATGAGGCTCTCCCGAAGCGGGGACGCCGGCGCGGTCGCGCTCGTCGAGAGTCGGCGTGCGGGATTCGACAACGCCCTCGCCGCGGTGGACCGACTCGTGCAATACAACGTCGACCACGGCTCGGCCGCCAGCGCCTCGGCGCAAGCCACCTACGCGCGCGATCGAACGCTCATCATCGTGGTTCTCTTCGTATCGGTCCTGATCGGCGTCGCACTTGCCCTCCTGATCGCCGGCACGATCTCTCGACCCTTGAAGAGCGCCGCGGGTGCGCTCGAGCGCGTCGCGGACGGAGACTTCACCGCGACGCTCGCGATCCATACGCGCGACGAGGTCGGCCAGCTCGCCGCCGCCCTGAATCGAGCGGTCACGAGCGTGCGCACCGCCCTTCGTGAGGTGAGGTCCTCGGCTGACGCGACATCGTCCACCGCGCAGGAGCTGCAGTCGGCCTCCGAGGAGATCGCCAGCGGCGCACAGGAGCAGGCCTCGAGCCTGGAGGAGACGGCGGCGAGCCTCGAGCAGATGACCGCCAGCGTCAAGGAGAACGCGGACAGCGCCCAGCAGGCGAGCCAGCTCGCCGAGGGAGCCCGCGACGTCGCCGACAAGGGCGGCCGCGTCACCAGCGACGCCGTGCGCGCGATGGAGGAGATCGGCGACGCCTCGCGCCGCATCGCCGACATCATCACGACCATCGACGAGATCGCCTTCCAGACCAACA
>JBJKRT010000039.1:0-24578 GCA_046704545.1 Longimicrobiales bacterium | reverse complement strand
TCGAACGCGTGCACGATCCAGTCAGGCTTGATTGCGCTGCTGCACGGCAACGTGATCGTGGAGACCGTCGCCGGGTAATGCAGATGTCTGCTGCCGGCGAGGTCGATCCCGGGATCCGAGATGTTCTGCGTCGAGAACACGAGGATCCGCGGGCCTCCCTCGCCGGTGGAGGATTCCTGGCCCGACATGTCGGTTACTTCGTCTTCTTGACGAACAACCTCAGGTATCCGGGCTCCTCGACCTCGCCCAGGTACTCGTGACCGACCTTCTTGGACCAGGCCGGCAGATCCTTCTTGGTGCCGGAGTCGGTGGCCTGAACCTCCATGATCCCGCCGACCGGTACACTGCCGATACCCTTCTTCGCGGCCAGGATCGGGCCGGGGCAGGACGTACCGCGCGCGTCGACCACCTTGTCGACGTCGATCTGGGTCAGATCAATCGTTCCCGTCGTCATCGTCGTATCTCCTCGAACGGCCACTCGGGCCGGATCTTTCGTGTTGGACCTGCTCTCAGGCGCGACACACGGCGAGCCCGTGGCGGGCTCGATGCCCACCACTTCGGCTCCGAACGCGGTCGCCGTCGGGCCTGGAATGAGTGCACGCCGTGTGCCAGATTGATAGTGACACCGTGCAGGTCGCGGGCTGCGCCGGAACGCCGTTGGCAGACAAGGCGTTGCGGCCGCCGCCGCCCACGCCACGTCTCGGATCACGGATTTCGGGAGCTGGTGCAGGCGGTTCCACGGTGTAACGCTCTGCAACGCTTTGTTTCTCGGTGCTCCATGGCTGGACGGGCGCCGAGAGGGATATAGAACGATCGACCCGCTTGATACGGATGCCGCGCTCCGCCGCATCCTGAGCGCCGCAGGCACGGGCGAGGAAAGCCTTCTCGAGGGGCTGATCGCGTCGACCGATGATGCCGTCTTCGTCATCGACGCCCAGCGCCGTATCGTGCTGGTGAGCGACCGCGCAGAGGCGATTACGGGGGTATCTCGCGCCGAAGTCCTCGGGCGCGACTGCCTGACGCTCTTCAAATGCCGCAGTTGCCTCGTCGAATGCGGCCTCTTCACGCACGGGGCCACGGACGATGTGCCGCTCGTCCTCTATGGACCCGACGGCGAGGACGTCCCGATCCGCAAGACGGCGCGCATCGTGCGCGACAGCCACGGCGAGGTCGTCGGCGCGGTCGAGGCGTTCCGGCCGGAGGGCGACGTCGTGCCCGCCATGGACGCCGGGGGAGCCGAGGGAGCCGCATGGGGAGGGGCGTCGCGTCTCATCGCCATGTTGGGCCGTGGCGTCGTGATGGTGGATGCCGACTTCCGGGTCCAGCGCGTTTCCGCCGCGCTCGCCAAGCTGGTCGGCCGCGCCGCCGACGAGATCGTCGGACGTCCCGCCGCGGATCTCCTCGGCCCCGAGCTCTGCGAGCCGGACGGGCCGTTCCGCAAGGCCCTCCTGAGGGGAGACCGACCCGAAGGGTGGCGAGCCGGGCTCCACCACGCAGACGGACGCTGGCTCCCGTTCTCACTGACCGCCGCGCTGCTTCCCGACGGAGGGGCGTGCGGTGAGGACCCGGGTGGCGCCGTCCTGATGCTCCGGCCCGAGGCGTCGGTGGAGGCCGACGGCCGCGACGGAGGACCGGTCCGTTTCGAGGGGATGGTCGGGCGCTCGCGCGCGATGGAGCGGGTCTTCGAGCTCATCGACCATCTGCGCGACAGCGACGCCACCGTGCTCATCACCGGCGAGAGCGGCACGGGCAAGGAGCTGGTCGCGCGGGCGGTGCACGCGCGCTCCAACCGGGCGAACCGACCCTTCGTCGCCGTGAATTGTGGCGCGCTGCCGGAGCAGCTGCTCGAGAGCGAGCTCTTCGGCCACGCTCGAGGAGCCTTCACGGGCGCGACGCGCGACAAACCGGGCCGCTTCGAGGTGGCACAGGCCGGCACGATCTTTCTCGACGAGGTCGGCGACCTGCCGCAGCCACTCCAGGTCAAGCTCCTCCGCGTCCTCCAGGAGCGGACGTTCGAGCGGCTGGGAGAGAACACGAGTCGCCCCTTCCGGGCGCGCGTCCTCGCAGCCACGAACATCGACCTCACCCGGGCCATCGCGCGCCGCACCTTCCGCGACGACCTCTTCTACCGGCTCAACGTCGTGCGCATCCACATCCCGCCGCTCCGGGAACGCCGCGACGACCTCGAGCTGCTCATCACCCATCTCCTGCAGGCGATCGGTCGTCAGCGCTCGCGCGCGCTGCGCCTGTCACCGGACGCCATGCGCACCCTGATGGCCTACGACTGGCCAGGCAACGTCCGCCAGCTGGAGAACGCGCTCGAGTACGCCAACGCCGTGTGCGACGGCCAGACGGTTCACGCGGAGGACCTGCCACCCGAGTTGACGACCGGACCCGCGCCTCGTCCGGTACCGCCCGCCGCACCGATCGCGGAGACGTCGGGGAGCGCGTTGCCGGTGCCACCCACCCCGGCGGCGGCGCCGCATCCCACGCTTCCCGGGGTCTATCCGGACCGGGATCAGATCCTCGACGCGCTCGAGGCCACGCGTTATCGGCGAGGCGACGCGGCACGTCTCCTCGGCATCAGCCGAACGACGCTCTGGCGCCGGATGAAGGACCTCGGCCTCTAACTGGTCAGGGGGGCCTCAGCCGCGCTCCTGGCCGTTGACCGTCGCTTCGATCGCCTCGAGGGCCTCCTTCGCCTCGGCGGCTTCGGACTCGAGCGCACGGCAGCGGGCCGTGAGACGCGCGCGCTCCTGGACTTCGGACTCGAGACGCGCTTCGGTCTCCGCGAGCTGGGCGGCTCGCGCCTCCAGCTGCTCACGCAGGTCCTCGACCTCCCGGGCGGCCGCGGCACGTTCCTCCTCGCGGCGCTCGAGCACCGCTTCGGCCTCGCCCAACAACTCCGATTGCTCGTCGTCGAGACGGCGCTGCTCCGCGAGCTCGGAGAAGACCTGGTCGCGCTCCGCGGCGAGCGCTTCCGCCTCGAGCACCGCCTCCTGGGCGATGCGGGCGCGCTCCTCCGCTTGGGCCTCGATCGCGGCGCGGAGCTTGCGCTCCTTCTCCAGATCGGTTTGCACCTCGGCGAGCGCCTCACGGGCCTCGTCGAGCGCTCGCGTCGCCTCCGACCGCTCCTGGACGGCGGTCTCGAGGCGTGCCCGCAGGTCCTGGACGACTTCCATCACCGCGGCGGCTGCCCGCTTCGGCTCGGTGGAGGTCACCGGCGGCCGTGCGGCCCGGTCCAGACGCTCACGCAGCGACGCGATCCGGTCACGGCCCGCTTCGAGCCGAGATGCATCGGACTCCGGCCTCGCGCGGCGGCGTCCCTTCTCCGGCGGCTCCGCGTCGCTGGAGCGCTTCTCGGCCGCCGACGCGACGGCGTTGCCGAGCTCGAGGCGCAACGACGGCTCGCGCTCCGACTCCCCGTTCGGCTGCTCCTCCGACTCCGAGACGAGCTCGGTAAGCACCTGACCGATCCGTGTACGCGGCTTGCGCGCCGGCACGTTCTCGTTGAACCCACCCGTCATGCGGTCTTCTCCTGCTGTCCTTCGAGAGAGATGTGCATCACTTCCTCGACCAGCGCGTTCGTGTCCTCCGCACCCTTGCTGTCGGGCAGGTAGGCCCCGATGGGGAGGCCCTCGCTGGACGCCTGCGCGAACTCGGTGCACTGCCGGACGATCGTCCGCGTCAGGAACTCGGGGTAATGGTCCTCGAGCGCGCGGCGGGCCTCACGGGCGATGCGGGTCGTGGGATTGTACTGGTTGAGGACGATGAAGATGCGCTGAAGCGTGTGGTCGAGGTCGTCCTCGAGACCGCTCAGCGTCTCGAAGAGGAGCTTGAGGCCGTGGAACGAGAGGAAGTCCGGCAGCACCGGGACAAACAGGTCGTCGGCGGCGATCAGCGCGTTCAGGTTCAGGAGGCCGAAGGACGGGGGAGCGTCCAGGATGATGAAGTCGTAACGGTCCGCGACCTCGGTGAGCGCCCTTTTCAGCTTGTACTCGCGCCCCGCGACGGGCATGAGCGCCAGTTCCAGCGTGCTCATCCCCAGGTTCGCCGGCACGAGGTGCAGGTGGGCCGTCTCCGTTTGGACGATCGCCTCCCCGATCGGCAGGCGCCGCGCGAGCACGTCGTACAGCGTCCGTTCCTCCTCCTCGCCCCGGAGGCCCAGGTGCTGCGTGGCGTGCCCCTGCGAATCGAGATCCAGGAGGAGCACACGATGTCCCAACTCCGCCAGGCGGTAGGCGTACGCGACCGACAGGCTGGTCTTGCCGGTACCTCCCTTGAAGTTCAGGAAGAGCTGGTGCCGGAGCGGACGGCGGGGTGTGTGCATCGGCTCCATCAAGCCCCCAGTGCACGGTTCGGGAGGGATGAATCGCGAGCTACCTCGGTCCTCAGGAGGATCTGCCGGATCACCCGGCGCACCTGGGGATCCGGATCCTCACGCAGCGGGTCGAGCAGCTCGTGGGCGGAAAGCCCTCGCGCGGTCGCCGCGGCCAGGGCGACACGCCGACGCACGCGTGCGTCGGGGTCGGTGAGTCCCATGCGCACGTGGGGCTCGAGCTCGGACGGCGAGCGTTCCAGCAACCGGCCGAGCGCTTCGTAGGCGGCCGCACGCACGGACGGCTCCGCCGAGTCCGTCCAGGACCGGACCGTGCCGACGACCGTCCGGTCGCCGCTGCGGCCGAGCTGGAGGAGCAGATCCGCCTGGCGGGCGGGCGGGCGCGTGCCCTCGAGCTCGGCCACGAGCTGGGCGGCGCGGTTCCCGAGCGGCTCGATCGCGGGCTCCGACTCGACGTCGGGCTCCGACCCGGCCTCGCGATCCGGATCCGCTACAGGCTCGGGCTCCGTGGCTGCCACGGGTTCGGCGTCCGTTGCCGCCTCGACCTCCGCGTCGAGATCCTCCAGCGCTTCCACGTCCGCGACGTCCTCGGGAGCCGCGGATGCTACCACTTCCTCCTCGGCGTCGACCTCCTCGAGCGGCTCCATCTCGGACTCCGGCTCCGGCTCCAGCTCCAGCGCAGCCTCCGCCGCAGGCTCAGTCTCCGTCGCTGCCACGGGTTCCGGCGGCACCTCCGCGACGGGCTCCGGCTCGAGCTCCACCGCGATCTCGGATTCCGGCTCGGCCTCCGCCACCACGATCGGCTCCGGTGTCTCCTCTGGAGGGGTCCGCTCCGGATCGATCCCCGCGCTCGCCAGACGTTGGCGCAGCGCTGCCTCCCTGGCGTCGCTGACGGCGCTCTCGTGCTCGAGATCGAGGATCTCCCGGCGCAGCTCGGCGAGGAACTCGGACAGGTCGGCCGCCTCGGTCGCGTCCTCTCGTATCAGCTGCTGCCACTGGGCGATCCGCGTGAGCAGCGTCTCGCGGCTGGCGACGAGCTCCTCCACCCGCTCACGCAGGCGGGCGACCGTCCTGTCGGTAACGAGCGCCCGCTGCTCCTCCGAGAGGACCTTCCGCCGCAGGCGCACGAGCTCCTCCGCGTCCTCTCTGGAGCCTGCCTCGAAGAGATGGCCCGCGAGCTCCGCACGGAGCGCCTCGGAGCGATCGAGGCGCCGACGGAGCGCGACGACCTCTGCCCGCGCCTCGGCGAGCTCTTCGTGGACGAGGCCGTAGCGGCGGACATGGTCGGCCTCGCGTGTGGAGACGTCCGCGAGCTTCATGCGGGTGCGGTCGGCCTCGTCGCGCGCCTCGTCCAGCGCGGCGCGCATCTCCTCGAGCCGGCACTCCAGCAGGAGTACCCGCTCGCGGTCGGCGGCCGGACGCGGAGAGGTCACGACGGTCGCCGGACCCGCCGGGTGCTCGGGTGCATCGGGCCTGTCCGACATGCTCGAATGAGTCCCGGAAAGATCGGAGGAGGGACGGGGCTCGACGTACCCCGTCGACCGAGCCGAAAGGTAGGAGGGGGCATCGGAGCGAGCAAGAAAGGCTCCCAATAATGGCGTGATGTCGAGGGTACGCGCGGGTAGCGGGATCCGGATGAGCCAAGGCAGCAAGGTTCATGCCCCGCGGGTCGGTCTCGACCCGCGGGGCTGCGAACATGTGTCCCGCACGGAGGCGCTGCCGGCCTCACTCCGTGGAGTCGCTTCCGGCTACGAGCGTCGCGTTCTTCCATCCAGCGACGTCCTGGTCGAATGCCTGCGCCAGGGAGGCCAGATCGACCGCGCTCGCCCGGCTGTCACCGATGAGCGGCTCGACCCGAGCCAGGCTCGCCTTGGCCTTCCGGTATGTGCTGTCGGCGCCGAGCGCGGCCCGGTACGCTTCGGCCGCGGCCGCCGTGTAGCCCTTCCGCTCCAGGGCGATCCCGAGATTGTTCTGGAAGACGGGCGAGCCGGGCTGGAGCTCGACGGCACGGGCCAGCGGCCCCAGCGCGTCGTCCCAGGCACCCTCGCGGATCATCAGCAGCCCGAGGTTGTTCATCGACCAGACGTCCCGGTCGTTGAGGACCAGGGCCTGCTTGTAGGATTGCGTCGCCATGTCCGCCTGACCCAGATCCGCCTGGGCGTTCCCGAGCACGCGCCATGCGGCGTCCGACTTCGGGGCCACCTTCACCGCGTGCTCGAGGTGCGGCACCGCATCCTCCGGTCGGCCCTGCTCGAGCAGGACGCGCCCCAGGTTCGTGAGCGCCTTCACGTTGTCGGGGTCGATCTCGAGGACGGAGTCGAACGCCTGCTCCGCCGCCGGGAGCTCACCCGCTTTCCAGGAAGCGATGCCGAGCATGTAGTGACCCCACGCGTTGGTCGGCTTCTGCTCGACGTACCGCCTGAAGAGGTGCGCAGCCTGCGAGTAGTCTCCCTTCCGGAAGACCTGCTCGGCTCCCTGATAGGTCACCGGCGCCTCGACGGTCGGGGTGGGGTCGGGGGGCGGTGGGGTGGGCGCCGCCTGCGTGTCCGCGACCAGACGGGCCGTCATCGTGGGAGGCGGGCTCGCCTGCGCCGCCGTCTGTCGGATGGACGCGCTCGCCGTCTGAGGGCCGCTGTCGTCCTTCGCGGCACAGGCCGCGACCCCCAGGGCCAGGACGACCACCGCGGCCCGGAGCGCGTGGTGCCGCCGGTGCGTCCCACTGATGCAAGAGTCTCTCGCGCTCATGTTGCCTCCTTCCTCGGGGCGCCCTCGGGCGCCGTTCGCGTCGTGTCCTCGACGCGATGAGGAGGCAAGGTCGCGGCCAGGTGGGCAGAAGGCCGCCGAGGCGTCCGTAACCCGTTGGTAGAAAGCGTGTTATGGACACTGCCGACAGGAAGCGGGAAGCAGGTGTGTGTCCGTTTGGACACGGTTCGCGGGGGTGCGCCGTGTCCCGATGGACACGAGGGCGGAGAGGTGCCGCGTCGGCTCTCAGTCCCGCTGGATCCCGAGGCGGCGCATGATCTTGAGGAGGCTGGCGTGGTCGGCGAGCCCGAGCTCCTCCGCAGTGCGGGTGACGTGCCCCTGGTTGCGGTCCAACGCGCCCAACACGATCTCGCGCTCCGCATTGGCCCGGAGCTCCGTGAACGTACGCGGCGACCCGGCACCGGCCGCGTCCGCAGTTCCCCCGATCTCGGGCGGAACGTGCTCGGCACCGACGATGTCGCCGTCGCTCGCGATGACGAGACGCTCGACGATGTTGCGGAGCTCGCGCACGTTGTTCTTCCGCCAGTCGTAGGACGACAGCAGGCGCTCGGCCTCCTCGTCCAGTGACTTCGGGCGCATGCCAAAGCGCTCGCACGTGGCGGCCAGGAAGTGCCGCGCCAGGAGGGGGATGTCCGACGGCCGCTCGCGGAGCGGGGGCACGCTCAGGACATGGACGTTGAGGCGATACAGGAGATCCTCGCGGAACCTTCCGGACGCCACGTCGGCTTCCAGATCCCGGTGCGTCGCGGCGACGACGCGCGCATCCACCGAGATCGGCTGCTCTCCTCCGACGCGCACGAGCTCCCGCGTCTCGAGGACCCGGAGGAGCTTCGCCTGAGCCTGCTGGGGAAGCTCCCCGATCTCGTCGAGGAAGAGCGTTCCGGCTCCGGCCCGCTCGAATGCGCCCCGGCGCGTATGATCCGCGCCCGTGAACGCGCCCCGCTCGTGGCCGAAGAGCTCGCTCTCGACCAGCGTCTCGGGGAGCGCCGCGCAATTGACGGGCACGAACGGCTCGTCCTCGCCGGCTCGAAGCGCGTGGAGATCCCGGGCGACGAGCTCCTTACCCGAACCGCTTTCGCCGAGGACCAGCACGGGACTCGGGATCGGTGCCAGACGACGGATCTCGTCGCGCAGCCGCTGCATGGCCGGGCTCTTGCCCATCAGAGACGAGTCGGCCCCGACACGCTCGCGGAGCGCTCTCACCTCGGAGGCGAGGCGGCCACGCTCCAGCGCCGAGCGCACCTCGTGTACGACGCGCTGCATCGATTCGGACTTGTCGATGAACCCGTAGGCGCCGAGGCGGATCGCCTGCGCGCATCGATCGAAGTCGCCGGTTCCCGTATAGACGATGACCGGGACGCCCAAGTCACGCTCGCGCATCTCCCGCAGCACGTCGAAGCCGTCCACGCCCGGCATCTCCAGATCCAGGATCACGCAGTCGATCGGCTCGTCGGCGAGCACGTCGAGCGCGTCTCGTCCCCCGGTGGCTACACGCGTGTGATATCCGCCGAGCCGGCGAAGGTCGTAGGCGTACTGCTCCGCCATGGCCGCAACGTCGTCGACCACGAGGATGTGCTGGCTCATGTCACCTCCGCTCGCGTAGCGCCACCCGCATCGAGCGCGGGCAGCTCGATCCGGAAGCGGGTTCCCCGGCCGGGATGGCTCTCGACGTCGACTCGGCCGCCCAGGTCGGCCACCAGCCTACGCACGATCGAGAGCCCCAAGCCGGTTCCCTCCGGCTTGGTCGAATAGAAGTCCTCGAAGATGTGCTCGACCTGCTTCGCGTCCATCCCCCGCCCGGTGTCCTCGACGATCAGGCTCACCGTGGATCCGTCCGCTGCATTGCCGCCGGCCGTGCCCACGACGACGGACCCCGCGCCCTCCAGGCTGTCGATCGCGTTCACGACCAGGTTCTCGACGATGCGGCGCAGCACGACCGGATCGGCGGCGACGCGCGGAATCGGCTCGGTGAGGTCGGCGCGGACGGTGGCTCCTACCGGCGCGACCGCGTCCCGCACCACCGCGCGCGCGACGTCGTTCAGGTCGGACGGCGGGCGGTCGGCACGCGGAGACAGACGCGCGTACGTCGAAGCCAGATCCTCCAGGTAGGCGATGCCCGCGTCCAGGGTGCCTTCACGCTCCTCGAACACCTGCGCCAGGTCACCCGGTGATTCCCGCGAGACCTCCGCGAGGTGTCGCACGACATTGCGGATCGGGAGCAGGCCGTTGCGGATGTCGTGGTTCACCTGCCGAGCCATGTCGCCGACCGTCGCCCTGCGCTCTGCCTGCCGGAGGTGGGCGACGCTCGCCTTCAGCCGCTCCACCATGGCGGCCATCAGCCGCGCGAGCGAGCCGACCTCGTCGCTTCGCGTCGAGCGGAAGTCGACGTCCAGACGCTCGAGGTCGAGACGTCGCGTCTTGTCGGCGAGCTCGGTCAGCGGCCGGGTCGCACGCGTCGCGACGGCATGCGCGATCAGAAGGGCGAGGAGCGCGGCCGCGGCCAGCCCACCGGCGAACCAGACGTCCATCCTCCGCTCGAGCGCCGCGAGCGGAGCCAGCGAGTGCGACACGACGACGTGCGCGGTATCGACGACCGGCACGGCGGCCGCGTCGTCGAGGTAGGGCAGGGAGAGACGCGCGGTCATCGCACCTGCCGACTGCGCCACGGGGGACTGCGTGGTCCGTTCCGCCGGTCCCACGAGCGTCACCGAGAGACCGCGGTCGCCCTCCTCCCGCGCCAGACGATCGAGGAACTGCCGGTCTACCGTGAGGCCACCGGCGAGCAGAAATCGCCTGCCTCCCATGTCGAACGCCCGGCCCCGCACCAGCGCCAGGAAGGACCCCTCCGCCGTCCTCGCCCGCACGAGCACGGGCCCGTGCGCCCGGGTGAGGAGCGAGTCGAGCACCGAGGCGCGACGGTCGTACTCGTTGCGGAAGTGCCCGGAGCTGAGGATCCGTCCGGATCCGTCGAGCAGCATCAGGTAGTCGAGACCGGCCAGCGGCATCGTGCGCCCGGCCCAGTCGATCAGCGCCGAGCTGTCGTCGCGCCGCAGCGCGGCCGCACGCACGCGAGCATCTCCCTCGACGCTCGACGCCAGCGCACCCAGACGCTCGTCGACGGCCCGATTCCGGCGTGCCATGTCCTCCCGGATCACGGCGATCAGCCCCTCCACCCTCGCCCGGTACTGAGCGGTGATGGTGCGGTCCACCTCCTGGCGGATCCCGAAGGTGAGCATGGCGAGCGAGGCGATCGACACCACCAGGCAGGCGATCAGGACGCGCGTGCGGAACGTCATCGTGCGACGGGCCGAGGATGGAAGACGATCGTGCCCCACCCGTCCACGTCGATCCCGCCGACGCCGCTTCGGACGACCAGCGAGGAGCGCACGTCGAGGAGCGGGGTGACCCGCATCGATGCGGTGGGGGAGAAGAGCAGCCCCGGGATGTCGCCGACCCCCTCGCCGGAGGCATCGAGGCACGTGCCGGCTGGAATTCTGGGCAGCGGGACGACCAGCGCGAGCGTGCCCCCGTCCCTCGCGGCTCGCGGCAGGAGCGCGGGGGCGAGCCCGACCGCCACGGGCGGGTCCGGGGACGCGTCGAGGCCCGGCACGGCGGCAAAGACCCAGGTCGGCCCGGACGAGCCGGGGCCGGCGAGCCCGACCAGCCGCTCGGCGATGCCCCGCGCGACCGCGTCCCCTTCCGGATAGACGATGTTGCGGGGCGGACCCGAGGTCGAGGCTGCGTGGGAGCCGAGGCCGGCCTCCTGGGCGGCGGGAGGCGCTCGGAGCGTCGGGCAGTGCTGGTTCTGCCACCAGAACGGAGGCGTCGCTGCGCGAGCGGAGACGCGGACCGCGCCTCGGGCCAGACGCTCCAGCGTGTCCGCCGGAATCGAGGGCGGGGCCGATGCGGCCTCATCGCCCTGGTACGCGGCCGCCACGACGTACGTGCGCGACCACGTGAGCGGCACCGTCGTGACGTCGGGCAGGGCACGAGCGTAGGCGAGCACCTCCGGGTCCGAGGAGACGAGGACGTCCGCGCCGGCGTCGAGTGCGGTGCGAGCGTCCCGATCTTCCGTCCGGAAGACGATCGTGCCGACTCCTTCAGGCGCGCCCGATGCCCTCACACGAATCTCGTTCGCCCTCGTCGAGGCGCCTGAAAGAGGACGGTACGGGCCGCTCCCCAAAGGCCAGCCCGCGTACGAATCCGAGCCCGTGACGGCGAGCGCATCGTCCGCGAACGTCGCAGCGGCCTTCGTCGGCCGGGCGAGCACCACGGCGAGCCGGTGCTCACCCAGCACGCTCACCGAGTCGAAGGGACTCGGTTGTCCCGGGGCGCCGCTGCCCGCTCGTACGGGGGCCCACCCCTGCGCCACGGCCCACGCGCTGACCGGCGTGCCGTCCCAGAAGCGGGCGTCGGGCCGGAGCGTGAACGTCCAGCGACGGCCGTCCGCATCGTGAGACCACGCGGTGGCCAACCCCGGGCGCACGCGTCCCCGACAGTCGAGGTTGACGAGCGTTTCGTACATCTGCCGGAAGACCAGCCGCTCGCTCCGATTGCGTGGGGAGGGCGCGTCCGTGGCGTCGACCCGGTCGCGGAGCGCTACGACGGTCTCGTCGGTCGAGTCCGGCAGGCTTGGGTTGCCCCTCCCCACAGCAGGAACCAGCACGCAGTCCTTTCTACCGGTGGGCGATGGGGCGCCGCCCAGGTGCGCACCGCTGCATCCGGACGTCAGCAAGGCCGTGGCCGTCAGGAGCAAGGCTGTCCGTCGGATGGGTGCGGGCATGAGCTGCGCCTGTCGCGAGTCAGGCAGAGGAGCGTCGCCTCACGGTCACCGGGCCATGGGCGCGCGACGACGATGTTCTGGTACGGTACACCGTCGGAGCCGGAATGTCGTGGGAGGCGTCAGTGCGCGAGCCGTTCCCCGACGCTCACGAGGGGTTGGCCGCCCGCCGCTCGTCGAAGTGGTGTCCCGCCGTGTACGAATTGAAGGAGGCCGGCCCCCGAGTGGCGGGGGCCGGCCTCTACCTTTCCATCTCCGGCGAGGGTCAGTGGATGAAGGTCCGGCTCGCCGTCTTGAAGGTGTTGGCCTTCCACGTGTTGTCCGTCGGGTTGTTGTGCTCGGTGGCCATATCGAACGTCCCGTTCCCGAGGGCCCGGTTCGCCTGAATGAGGTTGCCGAAGCTGAACTGGATCATGTCGAACCCGGCATAGCCGTTCGAGAGGGCCTCGTTGCCCTTGAAGTCGTTGCCGTTGGCCGTGTAGAGGTAGTAACCCGAGTGGCCGTTGTAGTCGGCCTGGTTGCCCCGGAACTTGTTGTTGTTGCCCCCGTTGGAGTCTATGCCGTGGGCGAGATTGTGGTTGAAGACGTTGTCGTAGAACGCGTTGCCTTCGGAGGGCGGCTCCTGGCCGGGATTGCTGAAGAAGTCGGCGTTGAGGTAGAAGCCGACATTGTTTCCCGTCGCGGTCACGCCCGACATGCGGGATCCCGTCACACCTTCGAACTCCACACCGCCGGAGAAGTTGGTGAAGGTGCCGTTCTGGATGGAAACGTTGTTCGCCGCCACGACATCGAGGCCGATGCCCGTGGACGTCCCCTGGCCGGACACGGTGTGTCCCCCGAGGTTCAGCGTCACGTTGCTGCTCGTGACCTTGATCGCGTTGACGCAGCCGGACAGGTCGGTTTTCAGCGCGTACTTGCCCGGAGCGCTGATCGTCGTGCCGCACGCGATGATGGCTACGGGCCCGCCCGCGATGCCGCCGCCACCATGAGCGTCGGCCTTCACGGTCATCGGAGCGGGCTGGGTGGGTGTGAGCGGATTGTCGTTACACGCCGTCAGGATCGCGCCGCATGCGGCCATGACGGCCAGGGCGTAGAGGCGGCGGCCGGGGTTCTGGAACATGGAGGGCCTCCAAGGCAGGGGTTGACCGTCTTTCACCTTCCCCTACCGAAAAGTCCTCCTCCACCGATCATCGCTGCACCGGCCCCGGTGCCCTAGGACTTCCGGTAGCAGTCCCAGGACCAGGCATGATTCGGGTCGCTGGGCCGCGCCACGACGCTGTCCACGTGGAATTGCCACTGACAGGCCTTGACCATATCCACCGGGCGCGCGTTGACGGGGGCGAGCTGATCGGCTCCGGTCTGGCATACCCAGTTCGCGTAGGCCGCCCGCGGTCCGTGGACGTATCCGCGCCTGTAGCCGACGGTGGGATACCCCAGCGACTGGCAGTACCCCCACACGTTCAGACCCCCGAGATAGTCTTCGGCATGACCCTTGGCGGTATACGACGCGTAGTTATCGAGAAGCCCCGGCTTCCGCGCTCGGGTGCTGGAGTCGGCACCACACGCCGACAAGGCAGCCAACGCGAGAACCAGCAGCCAGGCACATGCTGCTCTCACGGTATCCTCTCCGTTCGACTCTGGGGTTCACGGTACCCCCGCTCTACCCTACCGGGAAGAGTACGGTTGTCGATCACCGAAATACGGAGGAGTCCAGCCCGGTCCAGGCAGACGCGACGCCGGCCTTCGGTGTGGTGCACCGTGGGTCGAGCGGCGTATTATCTGACGCCCCCCCTGGGCCGGACCCCCTGAGCACTGATGTCACGGTCGTGAACCGCAGGGATGTATCCGCCTCCGTAACGGCGCTGCTCCTGGCGGCCGCAGATGGCGACGAGCGCGCCCTGGACCGCGCGTTCCCGCTCGTCTACGACGAGTTGCGCCGCCTTGCCTCGATAGTGCGCCGCGGGCGTGCCAGCGAGACATTCGACGCGACGGCCCTGGTGCATGAAGCGTACCTGAAGCTGGTCCGCTCCGACGAGCTCACATGGAACGACCGCGCCCATTTTCTGAGCCTCGCGGCCCGGGCCATGCGGCAGGTGCTGGTGGACCAGGCCGTCCGCAGACAAGCGGAAAAGCGAGGAGGCGGGCAGATCGCGGTGACGCTTTCGGAGGCTGTCGCCACCGAACGTACCGTCAGCGTGGAGGAGCTGCTCGACCTGGATCGGGCTGTCTCGGCGCTCGCCGAGGAGAGTCCGCGTGCGGCCCAGGTCGTGGAGTGCCGCTTCTTCGGGGGCATGAGTGCGGAGGAAACGGCCGCGGCGCTCGACGTATCGGCACCCACCGTCAGCCGGGATTGGCGGTTCGCCCGGGCGTGGCTCGCGCGCAGGCTCACGCCGTGAGCATGGACCGCGCCCGCCGCGTCCGTGACCTCTTCGATCGCGTGGTGGACCTGGAGCCGGCCGACCGGGAAGCGTTCCTGAGCGAGGTGGACGCGGACGCCACCCTGACCGACGAGGTCCGCGAGCTTCTCCGTTTCGACGAGCAGACGGATACGGTTCTCGATGCCTCGCCTGAAGCGCTCGCCGCCGCTGTACGTGACCCGACTCCGTCGCTCGAGGCCATGGTCGGCAGGCGCATCGGACCCTACCTGGTCCAGGAGCCCCTGGCTCACGGCGGGATGGGAGCGGTTCTTCTCGCCATTCGCGAAGACGTGGATCTCCCGGTGGCGCTCAAGCTGGTGCGTGGGGTCCTCGGGGATCCGGACAGGTTGGCACGGTTCGAGCGGGAGCAGCGCACCCTCGCCCGTTTGAGCCACCCCTTCATCGCCCATCTCACGGACGTGGGCGTGGCGGACGACGGGACGCCGTACCTGGCCATGGAGTATGTCCGGGGACGTCCCATCACCGCGTGGTGCGACCAACAGGCGCTCGACACGAGCGCACGTCTCCGACTCTTCCTCGACCTGTGTGACGCGGTCGCATTCGCGCACCGGCACCTGGTCGTGCACCGTGACCTGAAGCCGTCCAACGTCTTCGTCACGTCCGAGGGCGTGGTGAAGCTCCTCGACTTCGGCGTCGCCAAGCTTCTCGAGGACGAAGGTCCTGCCGTCGACGTCACGAGGACCGGCGTGCGCGTGCTTTCGCCGGACTATGCGTCCCCGGAGCAGGTCCTGGGTCAACCCGTGAGCACGGCGACGGACGTCCATGGCCTCGGCATCCTGCTCTATGAGATCCTCACGGGATCACGTCCCTACCATCCCGACGGCCCGGGACACGCCGACCTGGTCAAGTCCATCGTGGAGGTGGAAGCCAAGCGACCTTCCGCGGTGGTGCCCAACACGCGCAGGGGATGGGGTGACCTGGACGCCATCTGCCTGAAGGCCCTCGCCAAGCAGCCGGCGGCCCGATACGCCTCGGTGGAGGCGCTGAGCGAGGATGTCCGCCGGTACCTCGATGGCCTGCCCGTGCGTGCGCGCCTGCCCACGCTCGGGTATCGGGCCGGCAAGTTCGTGCGCCGCCACCGCGCGAGCGTGGCTGTGACCTCTCTCGCCGCGACGCTCGTGATTACCGGCGTGGGCATCGGCGTATGGCGGGTCCGGCGCACGCGGGCCGCCCTTGCTCAGGCCCAACAGGTGTCCTCCTTCCTGCTCAACGTCCTCCAGACGAACGACCCCGTGGAGACCCGAGGCGCCGATCTCCCGATGGGGGGATTCGTGGATCTGGCCACAGTCTACCTTGCCAACCTCGCGGACCATCCGGCGCTGCACGCCCGCATGCTGGCCCTGCTGTCGCGCGCCTACGTCGTCCTCGGAGACTATTCGCGCGCGGATTCGCTGGCCGCTCGCTCGCTGCAAGAGCGGCGCAGCCTGGGGCCGGGACACGACGCTGAGATCGCTTCGAGCCTGGTCGCGCTCGGTTACGCCCGCTTCGAGGAGGGAGACCTGGAGGGAGCGGCCAAGATCCTGCGGAACGGATTGCAGATCCAGCGAAAGGTCCTCGGCAACACCAGCCTCGAAACCACGGCCACCATGCTCACGCTGGCCCACGTGCTCAGCAGCCAGGGCCGATACGACGAGGCTGAGGCCCTCGCCCGCGAAAGTCTGGCGGCGCGCATCAACACCCTGGGGCAGCAGAGCGCGGCGACCGCGGAGGCGGCCACACGCCTGGGGCAGGTCCTCTGGTACAAAGGCAACGACGCGGCGGAGGCGGAACACCTCCTTCGAGCGGGGCTGGCCATCCGTGTGGGGCTGTACGGCCCCGACGACTTCCGCGTCGACCCGTCGCTCACCATGCTCGGGAAGTTCCTGACCGCTCAGGGTCGAGGAGCCGAGGCGGAGGTCTTGGCGCGCCGCTCTCTGGCGCTGCGACGACGGGTGTACGGGAAGAACGATCCGCGCGTGGCCGCGGCGCTGAACAACCTCGCCGCGGCGGTGCTCGCCGAGGGACGGATTGGCAAGGCGAGGCAGATCTACCGAGAAGTGGTCCGTCGCTCCCGCGCGTCGGGTCAGGGTGATCAGCTCATGCTCGCCGTGGCCCTCCACAACGTGGGAGACACCTTCCTGAGGCAGGGGCGCCTGGACTCCGCCGAGCTCTATCTGAAGGACGCGCTGCAGATGCGCGCTCGACTCACGGGGAACGCCAATCCTGCCGTGGCGCTCCTGTCGTACGAGCTCGGGAGTCTCCAACGGCGGGAGGGGAAGCTGGCAGCCGCCGAAGCCTCGTTGCGCGCCGCGGACGGAGCGCAGATCGCCTTCTACGGCAGGGACCACCCGGTCACGCTCCGGACCGAAGCGCTACTGGGAAGCGTGCTCGCCGCCCGCGGCGAAGTGAAACGGGGCAAGGCGCTGCTCGAGAGCGTGATGTCCCGACAGCGAAAGGTCCTGGGAGAGCCCCACCCGGACCTGACGCGCACCCTCGGACTCCTCGCGTCCGTCGATGCGATGCAAGGGCAGTGGAAGCAGGCGAACGATCTCTTCACGCACGCACTGTCGCTAGCCAGAGCCGTACTCTCTCCATCGGATGTGGTGCGGCGCGACGTGGTGCGGGAGTTCGAGGCCTTCCTGCGGGAGCGTGGGGAACCCGCTGCGGCCCTTCGGCTTGCCAGGGAGGAGGAGGGGGTCGCGATCTCGGGGCCGGCTTCCGGCCTCGGGCGATCGGACCGCCAAGCTCCGCGCATGCACTGAGCCCTCGATCAGGAGGTGGTACGAGTGGCTCACATCACCGGGGGAGAAGCGGCGATCGTTGTCGGCGGGTCTACAAACAGCGGTGGCGGATCCAGCCGACGATGTCGCCGATCACGGCTTCGCGATTGCTTTCGTTGAGCATCTCGTGCCTGCCGCCCTCATAGAAGCGCGTGTCCACGCTCAGCCCGTGGGCCCGGTACGCGGCAAGAAGGCGATCGAGATTCGTCATCTCGTTGTGCATGGGATCGTCGACACCGGAGCACAGCAGGACCGGCAATGACACCGGAATCTGTCGTACGGCGCGAGGCTTCTGGGTTTGCGCAGCGCCCTCGAAGAGGTCGAAGAGTGAACCGCAGCAGGGCACGAAGCCACATGCCGGGTCGTTCACGTACGCCCTGACCTGATCCCGATCGCGGCTCAGCCACTCGAATCCGGTCGGATCCGGAGTGGTTGCCTCGAACGACTTGTTGGCGCCGCCGAACACGATGCCTTCCAGGAGCCGGCTCTTGCCGTTGGGGCCCAGTCGCCAGCGCTCGAACCGGGTCAGCAGCTGCACGACGAACCCCTGCCAACTCGGGACGAAGCCGGGCGAGCCGGACAGGATCACGCCGTCGACCGTATGGCCGTGGAGCTCGATGTACCGCTCGGCCAGCATGGCTCCCATGCTGTGTCCGAACAGGACAACGGGCAGGCCGGGGAATTCCTTCCTGTGGGCAGACACCATCTCGTGCGTGTCGGCGATGATGCGATTCCATCCGTCCTCACCGAACCGGCCGAGCACCTCCGATGTCTTGCCGTGACCACGATGGTCGTTGGCGACCACGCCGTATCCGGCATCGACCAGTTGGCGCGCCGCCCAGTCGTAGCGTCCGGCATGCTCACCCATGCCATGGGCGATGTGTATGACGACCCGTACCGCGGTATCCGGCATCCAGCGATAGCAGAACAGCCCTACGCCGTCGCTCGCCTCGAATCGTGTCGTTGTCCGTCGCACTTGCAGCCACCTTCCGGTTCCGGACACCCTCCGTCGGATCGGGTCACTCCGCCCGCAGTACCGTCAGCGGGTCGACGCGGGCCGCCCGGCGGGCGGGAAGGTAGCTCGCGATGCCGGCGACGACGATGAGCACCGCCACGGCGCCACCGAGCGAAAGCGGATCGCGGGCGGACACGTCGTAGAGCAACGAAGCCACGAACCGGCCGGCACCCAGCGCGGCGGCCACACCGACGAGCGCGCCCACGAGCGTCGTGGACAGACCGTTCGTCACGACCGTGCGTACCAGGGTGCGTGGGTCGGCCCCGAGCGCAGCACGGATGCCGAGCTCCCGCGAGCGCTGTACGACCGAGTAGACCAGCACGCCGTACAGGCCCACCGCCGCGAGCAGCAACGCCAGCAGCCCGAAGGCGCTGAACACCTTTGCGCCGAGCTCCCACGAGCGGTATTGCGGGTCGACGATGGCCGTGAGCGGTTCGACCGACGGGAACGGGATGTCCGGCCCGGCCTCCATCATTGCGCGGCGAACCGGTCCGACCATCGCCTCGGGATCCCCGGCCGTGCGAACCTCCATCGTCAGGCGCGTGCCGATCCCCGACTCGGTCTTCACGGCCTCCAGCGGCAGGTACAGCTCCTGCGGAGATGCCCCCGTGACCTGCCAGAACGGAGCGTTGGCCACCACCCCGACGATCCTGAAGCACCCCTGGTCCTCCAGAGGCGTCCGAATACACTCGCCCACCGGGCTCTTCCGTCCCCAGTAGTACCGGGCCGCTTTCTCGTTGATGATCGCAACCTGTGCGGACGGCGTGTGCTCGTCGGCCGCGAACGGCCGGCCCGAGACGAAGCGCCGTCCGGTGGCGCGGAAGAAGCCGGTGCCCACGGCCCGGCCCCATGGAGCGCTTCTCGGACGCCCCACCGTGGCTGCCGTGCCGGTCGCGGGCTCGATCCAGACGGCCCAACCATTACGGAACGGCTCGCCCCTGGAGATGCTCGCCACCGTCACACCGGGGAGCTCCCGCACACGGCGGAGCATCTTCCTGTAGCTCGCCAACGCGTCACTTCGGGAGACGCCTTGCGTCCGGAAATCGACCGATGCGTAGAGCACGTGGTGAACGTCCATGCCCAGGTCCTTGCCGCGCACGTTCCGCAGGCTGCGTACGAACAGGCCGGCGCCCGCAAGCAGCACGACCGTGAACGCCACCTGCGCGGCGACCAGGAATCGTTGCAGGCGTAACCGTGCGGCCGGCCCCCGGCTTCGTCCTTTCAGCAGTGCGTCCAGGTCGGACCTCGTGCCCAGGAACGCGGGCGCGAGGCCACACAGGATGCCTGTGCCCAGCGCTGCGGCGCCCGCGAACAGGAGCACACGGAGCGACACCGCGCTGCTGATGGCCGGCACGTTGGGAATGAGGACCCGCTGCACGAAGGACGAGCTCCATGTCATCATCATCACCGCGGCCAGCCCTCCCCCGATCGCGAGCATCGCGCTTTCGACGAGGAGCTGTCGGGAGATTCGCCACCGTCCGGCGCCGAGCGAGCGCCGCACCGCGATTTCGTGCGATCGGGCGGCGGCGCGCGCGAGCAACAGGTTCGCGACGTTGGCGCAGGCGACGAGCAGGACGAGGATCGAGACGATGCCCAACCAGAGTGAGACTCTCGCGTCGGCCGGCGCGTTCGGGCCGCGGCCGACGGGTAGCGGCGCGAGCACGACCCGCGCGCCTTCGAGATAAGGATCCTTCGCATGCTCGCTCCGGAAGGCGGCAGTCGCCTGCGTTTCGGCCACCTTCCACGCAACGCCCGGACGCACCCGCGCGAAGGTGCTCAGCCAGATGGAGTTGCCGTGCGAGAGCGCGTCCGGAGAGAACATCGTGGTTGCCATGCCGATGGGAAGCCAGGCGTCCACATGCTGGAGGTCGATGCCGCTCAGGTGTGGCGGAGCCACGCCGATCACCGTGCACGGCTCACCCGCGATGTGAACGGTTCGTCCCACCACGGCGGGGCTCCCGTTGAACCGGCTCTTCCACAGCTCATAGCCGAGGACGACCGTCCGGGTCTCTTCCGCGCGCTCTTCATCCGGCCGGAAGAAGCGTCCCAGCGCCGGCCGGACGCCGAGGGTGCGGAAGAAGCTGGCCGTGACGAGGACCGCGTCGAGGCGGCTGGCGTCCACCCCACGTCCGATGGAGGTTTCATCGCGCCAATACGCCGCGACGTCCTGGAATCCGTTGACATTGTCGGCCAGCGCTTCGTAGGTGCCGTAGCCCGTCAGCGGGGTGTAGTGAAACCCGGTGCCCACCGGCTTCGGAAAGGCGAAGTCGATCCGCACGACCTGGTCCGGGTGCGCCACGTCCGGCGGTGGCTGGAACATGAGCGTGTCGACGACGCCGAACATCGTGGCGTTCGCGCCGATGCCCAGCGCGAGCGTCAGGATCACGAAGACGGACGCCACCCGATGGTGCCAGAGGCTTCGGAGCCCGAACCGGAGATCGTGGAGGATGGCGTCGTACCACTCGCCCAGGCGCAGCCGATCTTCTCGGCGCCGGGCATCCGCGCGCAGCGCCCGACGCGCTTCGGCCACATCGCCGAAGCGACGCGAGGCCTCCCTGCGCGCCTCTTCCGGAGAGAGTCCCTCAGCCTCGAGTTGCCGGGCCCGCAGCTCCAGGTGGAGCGCGATCTCCTCGTCCACATGCTCGTCCACGGCGTCACGGCGCCACAGCCCGAGGCGGAAGAGCCGCTTCACGCCCGGTCGGATCATGCTCCGCTCGCAGGTTCTACGGCCGCGGAGAGGATCCCGGTGACCAGCTCGGCGTAGCGCATCCAGCGGGCGGTTTCGGCCGCGAGAAAATGCTGGCCCTTCGTGGTGACCTGGTAGTAGCGAGCGCGGCGATTGTTGTCCGTCACCCCCCACTCGGCCGCCAGAAGCCCCCGCTTCTCCATCCGGTAGAGCGCCTGGTAGAGTGCCGAGTCTTCGATGCCGAGAGCGCCGTCGGAGCGGGCCTCTAGCCAGGTGGCGATCTCGAATCCGTGCATGGGCGTCCAGCTCAGTGCCTTGAGCACGAGGACGTCGAGTGTGCCCTTCACGATCGGAAGCGGTTCCGAAGCCGGCATGCGGTCTCCTTACAGACTCTTAAGGAAGAGAGATACGAGCCGGCGGAGGTGCGGTCAAGGGTGTGGGGCGGGGGGGGGCGGTTCCCGGTGCCGGGGCGGAGGCCACCCTGAAGCGGGCGTTCGCGTTCTGGGTGGTGCCGAGCGGCCCACGCCGGTAGAGTGGAACCCGATAGGATGGCCCCCCGCCGATCCGAGTTGAGGAAGGGACGGAGCGACACCAGTACACCGCGCGCTCCGGGCTGCGGCGCGACCGCTGCCCGACGCCGCGGCGCTGCTTGGCGCCGAGGCCGGGGGGCCACCGCACGTCGAGGGCAGACTTCACCACGAGATTGCTCGTGAAAGACGCGAAAGCCCACAACGCCCGACAAAACGCCCCCGGAAGTCCAAGTCGGACAAGGACTCCCGGGGGCGATTGCACTCCGGCGACAGGACTCGAACCTGTGACCCGCTGGTTAACAGCCAGCTGCTCTACCAACTGAGCTACGCCGGATCAGTAGACAGCCTGAAAAATAGAGATCGGAATCGGGGGAGTGTCAACCGGTGTGGCTTACTCTGCCCGTCGGGAACGGGCACCGCCGGCGCCGCAACGTCGGCAGTGCTCCTGCTATCCATGCCCCGTAACGACTGCGCGAGCTCTGGCGCGGGCGAGGATGCTCCATACCGCCGGCCCGATGTCGTGCGCTTCGTGCCACAGCTCCGTGTGGCGCGAGCGGCCGCGAGCCGCGCGGCGTCGCCTGTGTGCACGCCGCCCAGCGCCGGCCCACGATGTGGATAGGGCCGTTCGAACCAGTGATATCCGGTCAGCACGGCGAGGGGGCCGGAAGGGGAGGAGAACACCGAGAAGTCCGGGGACCAGCCGGCCAGTGGGGCCGATCTCACTTCCAGTCGGCCCTCGCGCAACAGGTCGGCCAGCAGAACCAGATGCTCGCCCCGGGACGGTTGGCCATGGAGCACGCGAGCCTCCGCATCCAGGTTCAGAGCGTTCACCTCAGCCACAAGCACGCGCAGGTGGTGAACACCGTTGAGCTCGGAGCGGCTCAGGTCGAGCGTACTGAGACGGACGCGCGTCACCGCGGTGGCGATCTCGGTGGAGCGGCGAGCCAGGGCCCCGAAGACATCTCTGAAGTCGGGGTGGCCTCGCTCGTCGATCAGTGACGATCGAGACGGGACCAGCCCATCGATGATGGGGTCCATGCGTTCATTGCTTCCCGCGTACGAGGAGCCTTCGACGCAGGAATCTCGGCCGGCGCGATGGGCGCACCGATAGCGGAACGGGCCCTCAGTGGTGTCCGATGAAGTACACGAGCCCAACCACGGACGTCACGAACGAGAGCACGCCGCCCCAGAACTGAATGTCATCGCGTACATGGGAGCGCGCTCGCGTCGGCACGTTGATCCAGTCGCCCGACTTGATCCTCATGGTCAGCACCGAGTCCGAAACCTCACCCGGGCGAAGATCGAGGAACATGGTCTTTCCGTCTCGGACCAGCCGGACCGCGCCCTGGTCGGCCGGGATCTGATTCGCGGCCACCGCCACTTCCGAGCCCATGCCTCCTGCGTTCGCGAGGGCGTCGACGATCGTCGACGTGGGATCGAGAAAGTACTGCCCGGGGCGGGCGACTGCGCCGGTGATGCTCACGCGGAGGTTCGCCTTCACATCAACGACAGGGTCGGAGTAGAAGCCCCCATATCGCTTCGCCAGGAGGTCGCGGAGCTCCGTTTCATCGAGCCCGGCAACGTGCACTGTGCCGACATAGGGAAGGAAGATGTCTCCTGAGCGGTCGATGATGCGCTGACCGCTTACGACGTCGACCTGCTGGCCGGCCGCCGTGAAGACGGAGACGGTGACCTGGTCTCCCGGCCGCAGTTGGTAGGACTGCTTGTGCTGTTGCGCCGAGAGAGACCCCACCCAGAGGAAGAGCATTGCGACCAGAGGGAGGGGGCTCTTGCGCATGGGCGGATCCGAAATGGTCACGAGAGACTGCACGCCGCTGCGAGGCGTACCGGGCAGGCTAGTTTAGTCCTCTCGCTTCTTGGTTGTCCAGGCGTCAAGCGCTGGAGCGACTCTGCCCACTTCCCTGGTTGCGGTGCACAAGGTCTCGAACGCATCACTCTGCGACCCGCGTATTTTGATGTTTCTTTTTCGCAAATTATGTCTATCACATCGTCACGTCGGCGAGTGAGAGCAGTTTACCGAGAGGGCCTGAAATTGCTCGCATCTTGACAGACTGACCTCCGAAGACGCATATGTAACTCGGCTCCACTAAACATATGTACCGACCCTCCCGCCGTGAGACACCGAGGGCTTCCTGAGTCGCCCTCACCTAATTGCTCACACGCAGGCAAAGCAGGATACCGAAGGCACGTGCGAACGAACGACCTCGCACGTTCGCGTGACCGCGGGTTCATGACTCTAGGCGCTCCCAGTGTGCGCCTTTGTCATGTCCGCGCTACACATCGGCCAGGACGCGGGACTGGCGCCTCCGCTCCGTGATCAGGGACAAGGTAGCGATGACCGCGCCGAGTGAAGAACGAGCCGGGTGGACCATAGAAGAGGCCGAGCGACTGCTCCTCTCACTGACGGGAGTCGTCTCGGCGCGGGTGGTTGCGCGACCCGGTGGCGAGGTTGAAGAGATTCATCTTCTCACAACCGATGAGGTGACTCCGAAACAAACGGTGCGGAATGTCGAATCCGCGTTGCTTGCACATCTGGATCTCCCGGTTGATCACCGGAAGATATCGGTCGCTCAGACCAAAGAGCGGCCGGTGCCTGAGCCTTCACCGCCCGTGATGTTGCATCCTGAGCCCTCGGCGGGCGAGCAGCGGATCATCTTCCGGAGTCATCGGATCGAGAGTCAACAAGCGCATCGGATCCATCATCGCGTCGAAGTAGAGTGGAAGGGTCAGCGATTCGTGGGTGAAGCGAGCGCCGCCGAGCTGCCCCGTGTGCGACTGGAGGCGGTTGCAGCAGCGACGCTGCACGCCGTGAACGAGGCCCTCGATGCCGAGATGCAGGATGATTCCGGAGACGGCGTCACCCTGGCCCTGGATGGGGTGAAGGTCGTGGACGCATTCGACCGGAAGTTCGTGCTGGTGGCGGTTCACGCGTTGGAGGCCAGGAAGGTGACGGCCCTCGCGGGTGCGACGGTCGTGGAAGAGTCCTCCGACCGTGCTGCCATTCTTGCTGCACTGCAGGCTACGGACCGCTGGGTCCGAGGAAGAGTTTAGAAGGGGGCCTGAGGGCCCGGAGCGAAGAACCTGAGATGGAGAGAGGAGAACCCCCTCGATCTGCCGACCATAAGCGAAGCTGAGCGGAGAGCGAAGCGCACGCGGCTTTCACAGCGATAACTCCGAAAGTCGACGCTCCTAAAAAGGAGGTGAGCGCATGTTCAGCTCTCTGCTGGATTTCTTCGGAGCAGTGCTG
>JBJKRT010000038.1:0-93214 GCA_046704545.1 Longimicrobiales bacterium | reverse complement strand
CCCCACGGGCCTGTGCGCGCACCCCCCCGGGCCCGGCGAGGAGCGCGAGCATGGCGGAGAGCACGAACGCGGTGGAGCGCGCCCGGGGTCGGGCCGCGGCAGTGACGGCGAGGCCCGACCGCGCAGCGCTCGCGCGCGGCGGGGCGGCTACCGCACCGTGACGTGAGGCCAACCGTAGTCGTCCCACCTGATCTCCTCGGTCAGAAGCTTCGAGCGACCTTCGTCGGTGAGGTCGTAGCCGTGCATGACCAGCCAATCCTTCCCGTCGAAGTCGTAGACGGCGCAGTGACCGACCGCCGCCCAGTGCTTGCCGTCACCTGCGGCCACGAGCGTCCCTCCCCCGAGGCGCATGTCCTCTCCCTTCGCGTCGAGGTACGGGCCCGTGATCCTTCTGGAACGGCCCACGACGACCCGGTACGTGCTCTTCACGCCGCGGCAGCATGCCCCCCAAGAGGCGAACAGGTAGTACCATCCGTCGCGGTGGAAGACGAACGGCGCCTCGACGTCGCCGTTCATCGCGTCGCCCGCGTAGCTGTCGGGAAGCTTCCAGTAGCGCTGGCGCGCGGCCACGCTCCGCCACACTTCGGGCTCGGCCGGCCGCAGAAGGTCGTCGCGCAGGCGAACCATCTTGATGCCCGTCCAGAACGAGCCGAAGACGAGCCAGGGCACGCCCGCGGAGTCCACGGCCAGATTCGGGTCGATCGCGTTCCACAGGTCGCGACCCGGCACCGACTCCACCACGATGCCGTGATCGACCCACTCGAACGCGGGATCATGCGGATCGAGGGTGCGGTTCGTCGCGACGCCGATGGCGGACGTGTTCTTCCCGAAGGCCGAGATGGCGTAGTACAGGTAGTACATGCCGTCGTGCAGCCTGACGTCGGGGGCCCACTCCCGGTTGCGGAAGTCCGGCACGACCCTTCGCGCCCATGCGGGCGCGGCGTCGAAGACGGGTGCCATACGCTCCCAGTGCTTCATGTCCGGAGAGGACCAGACGGCGATCCCCCGCCCGGTCGCGAAGACGTAGTAGGTGCCGTTCTGCCGGATCATGACGGGATCGTGCACGGGAATGCTCGTCGACTGCGCGCGCACGGGAGCCGCCGCGAGCGCGGCCGCGGCGAGGGCGGCCGCCGGGATCCCGAGAACCGAGCGTCCTGCAGCCATGGCGCCGCCCTCCTCCGTGTTCTACTGTTGCGTGATCCGGACGGGTCGCCGGGGTGCTGCCCCCCCTGAGCCGACCTGTCGAGCCCGCGACCCACCGTCGTACGTCCTCCAACCGAGAAGCGCAAGCCCATGAACGCTCGAGCCCTCGCGTTGATGATAACGCTCACATTCGTGCCGGCGACGGCCGTGAGCGCCCAGCAGACGGCCGCCGACCAGGCGACCCTGATCGTCGACGCCGACCAGGGCACGACGACGGTCAGCCGCGACATCTACGGCCAGTTCTCCGAGCACCTCGGCCACGACATCTACGGGGGCTACTGGATCAAGGACGGGCACGGGGGCTGGAAGTACAACCAGGCCGCCATCGACGCCCTCAAGGAGATCCAGGTGCCGTTCGTGCGCTGGCCGGGCGGATGCTTCGCGGACTACTACCACTGGAAGGACGGGATCGGGCCGCGCAAGGACCGCCCGACGATCGTGAACACGGTCTGGGGCGGCGTGACCGAGGACAACAGCTTCGGCACCGACGAGTACCTCGGGCTCATGAAGAAGCTCGGCGCCCAGCCGTTCATCGTCGGCAACGTGGGAAGCGGTACCGTGAAGGAGATGGCAGACTGGTGGGAGTACGTGAACTTCCCCGGCAAGAGCCCGATGGCGGACCTGCGCGCGAAGAACGGTCATCCCGACCCGTACGACGTGCGCTTCTGGGGCGTAGGCAACGAGGCCTGGGGCTGCGGCGGAAGCATGACGCCGGAGTACTACGCCAACGAGTTCAAGCGCTACGCCACGTTCCTGCGCGGCTACGGCCACACCCGGCCGTTCCTCGTCGCGAGTGGCCCGAACGTGGCCGACTACCACTGGACCGACGTGCTCATGAAGGACGTCGGCCAGTGGATGGGCGCGCTCGACCTGCACTACTACACGGTCGTGGGGACGTGGCAGCACAAGGGGAGCGCCACGGAGTTCGACGAAGCACAGTGGTTCACTGCGCTGAAGAAGGCGATCTACATCAAGCAGCTCATCGAGCGGCATTCCACGATCATGGACCGCTACGACCCCCAGAAGCACGTGGCGCTGTTCGTCGGCGAGTGGGGGATGTGGCACGACGTCGAGCCCGGCACCAATCCCGGCTTCCTGTACCAGCAGAACACGCTGCGCGACGCGATGGTGGCCTCGGCCTCGCTCGACATCTTCAACAACCATGCGGCCCGCGTGCGCATGGCGAGCATCGCCCAGACGATCAACGTGCTGCAGTCGATGCTGCTCACGAGGGGCGACACGATCGTGCGCACGCCGACCTACTGGGTCTTCCAGATGTACACCGTGCACCACGACGCGACTCTGCTCCCCATTTCGCTGCACGCGGGCAACTACGCGTACGGCGGCGACAGCATCCCGGCGGTGAGCGCGTCCGCTTCGCGCGATTCGCTCGGCGTGACGCACATCACGATGAGCAACCTCGATCCCGACCATGCACGCACCGTCACGACCGACATTCGCGGTGAGGGCGTCTCGCGCGTGAGCGGCCGCATTCTCACGGCGCCGACCATGCAGGCGCACAACACGGTCGCGCACCCGGATGCGGTCGAGCCGAAAGCCTTCGACGGAGCGACGCTTTCGGGCGGCACGCTCACGGTGCAGCTTCCGCCGAAGTCGATCGTCGTGTTGACCTTGCAGTGACCCGGAGGTGGGGCGTCGGCAGCGGTCGTTTCGATGGCTCCGACGCCCCACGGTTCCTCAACATAAACACCTGCATCCGGGTCTCTATCGCGTAGGTCCCCTCCTCCCCCGAAAGAGGGGGAGCACATTCGTCGTACCCTCCCGCGCGCCCGAACCAACAGGAGACCGCAGAGCCATGCGCGGACTCACGCTTGTCGCCTTCCTGACCGCCCTTCTCACGAGCGTCGGCGCACCGGCGCTCCGTGCCCAGACGTCCCCGGCGCCCGCTTCGAGCGACACGCTCGCCACGCCTCCGAATGCGCTGCCGGCCGCGCTCGCGCCGACAGGTGTCGCGACACCCCATGGCCACTCGCTGCTCCGGCGGGTCGCGACGGGGCTCGGCGCCGCCGTGCTGGGCGCGGGCGTGAGCTATCTCCTCTCGGAGGTCGCGGTGGGCGATTGGGACGTGGCCGAGGGCCGCGGCACCATCAACCGGGCGACATGGATGGGCGTGGGCGGCGCGGCCGCATTCGCCTTCGGGTTCTCGTTCCCGATCGGCGGTCGCGGAGGCTCGCCGGGCAAGCTGCCCGTACCCAGGATGCCCCGCCGTTCGGTCATCACGGCGGGGGAGATCCAGGGATCCGGGGCGACCACGGCCTACGACGCGGTGCGGAGCCTCCGACCGGAGTGGTTCAACCAGGCCCACGCGACGACGCTCGGAGACGTGGTGGTCGGAGGTGACATCCGCGTCTATCTGAACTCGCAGTTGCTGGGCGGGTTGGCCTCGCTCTCCAGCGTGAATGCCGCAGACATCAAGGCCATCTACCGGTTCGATGCCGGCCAGGCGGCGATGCGCTGGGGTGCTGGACATGCGAACGGAGCGATCCAGGTCGTCACGAAGAACTGAGCGACCACGAGCGCCGTATCTGCGAGGCCGCGATGACCCGTTCGTCGCGGGCCACAAGAATCCTCGCAGACGGATCGCTCCGGAGCCGCCAGGGTATTACGTTGTTCGTCGCGCCCTGCCGCACGTGTGACCCCTGGACACGACCGAGCCATGCGCCGACCGACCCTCCTCGCCTGTTTGACGGTCCTGCTCGCGACCGCACATCCGCTGGCGCTCGTGGCCCAGGCCTCGTCGTCTTCCGCTTCGAGGTCCGTGCTCCCGACTCCCCCCAACGCGCTTCCGGATGCCGCGTCGGTGGTGTCGGCCCGGGCTTCCACTGCGAGGCACCCCCTGCTCCGGCGTATCGGGACGGGCGTCGCGGCCGCCGTGCTGGGGGCGGGTGTCGGCTACTTCTTCTCGGAAGTGGCTCTGGGCGATTGGGCGGAGGCGTCGGGGAACCATACGATCAGTCGGGCCGTGTGGGCAGGCGTAGGCGGAGCGGCCGCCTTCACGCTCGGGTTCACCTACCCCATCGGCGGTCACGGCGGCTCTCCCGGTGAGTTGCCCAAGGGGATGTTCCCCAGCGGCCGCTCGGTCATCACGGCCAAGGAGATCGCGGGCACCTCCGGTCTGTCGACAGCCTACGACGTGGTTCGGAGCCTGCGACCCGAGTGGCTCCACCGACGCCAATCGCACTATGGGCAGACGCAGGAGCAGTCGACCATTCCCGTCTACCTGGGAAACCAGCTGCTGGGCGGGTTGGACCAGTTGGATCAGATCTCTGCCCAGAACATCAGGGCGATGTATCGGTACGACGCCGGCCAGGCGACCCTCCTCTGGGGCCCCGGAAACCCCGAAGGCGCCATCCAGGTCATCACGAACAACTGATCGGGGAGAGACCGGGTACAACGCTCGATGACCGAATCCTCCCGGCCGGCGGCCATCCGCTGCCGGGCCCTCGCCAAACGCTACAAAGACGTGCTCGCCGTCGACGGCCTCGACCTCGAGGTGCGCTCCGGAGAGTGCTTCGGGTTGCTCGGCCCCAACGGAGCGGGCAAGACGACAACCGTCGAGATGCTCGAGGGGCTCGTATCTCCCGACGACGGTACGATCGAGGTGCTCGGGCTCCGATGGGACCACGACGAGCGGGCGCTCCGACAGCGACTCGGCGTCGCGCTGCAGGAGACACGACTGGCCGACCGCCTCACCGTCGAGGAGGTCATCCGGCTCTTCCGCAGCTTCTACCGCGCCGGCCACGAGCCCGAGGAGGTCCTGGACCTGGTCGCGCTGCGCGAGAAGCGGCGCTCCTGGGTCGAGAAGCTCTCGGGTGGCCAGCGCCAACGGCTCGCCATCGCGTGCGCCCTCGTCGGCGATCCGGACATCCTCTTCCTCGACGAGCCCACCACCGGCCTCGACCCTCAATTACGCCGCCAGCTCTGGGACGTCGTCGCAACCTTCCAGCGCCGCGGCGGCACGATCGTGCTCACGACTCATTACATGGAGGAGGCCGAGCGCCTGTGCGACAGGGTCGCCGTCATGGACCACGGCCGGGTCATCGCGCTCGGGTCGCCACGGGAGCTGATCGCTTCATTGGGAGCGGACCATGTGATCGAGATGGTCGTTCGTGACGCGGATCTCGCTCCCTCCGAGGACGTGCTCGGCGCGCTTCCGGGCGTACGATCGGCGCGCAGAGACGGGCCGCGCTACAGCCTCACCGTGACCGAGCCGCATCGCGTGCTGCCCCCTCTGGTCGCGGAGCTGGAGCGGCGCGGCGCGGAGATGACGGAGCTGGTCACCCACCAGGCGAGCCTCGAGGATCTCTTCCTGAGCCTCACCGGCCGCCACCTGAGGGATCGCTGATGGGCTACCTGGGACCGCTCTGGCAGCTCACGCTCGCGCGCTTCCGGGAGCAGTTGCGCCAGCCGGAGGTGCTCTTCTGGGTCTTCGCGTTTCCCCTGCTGCTCGCGGTCGCGCTCGGGCTCGCGTTCCGTAATCGCCCCCCGGACGTCATCCACGTGGCGATCCAGTCCGCACCCGGTGCGGACTCGCTCGCAGCCCGCCTCGAGCGAGTGCGCGGGTTCGACGTTTCCGTGCTCCCGCCGGCCGAGGCGAGAGAAGAGCTCCGGACGGGCGCCGTGGCCCTCGTCGTGGAGCCCGGAGACTCGCTCGTCTACCGCTACGATTCGACCCGCTCCGAGGGTCGCCTGGCACGGCTCGCGACCAACGATGCGCTGCAGCGCTCGTTCGGCCGAGCGGACGCGATCGCCACCGTGAACCGGACGGCCTCCGAGCGCGGCTCACGCTACATCGACTTCCTGATTCCCGGACTGCTCGGCCTCAACCTCATGGGCACGGGGATGTGGGGCGTCGGCTACGCGGTGGTCGACGCACGCCGGCGCAAGCTCATGAAGCGGCTGCTGGCCTCACCGATCCGACGGAGCCAGTACCTGCTCTCGTTCATCGCGGCGCGGCTGGTGCTTCTCGCGCCGGAGGTGACGGTGCTGGTCGGATTCGGCGCGCTCGCGTTCGGCGTGCCCGTGCGCGGCTCGATCGTCGGCCTCGGCGTGCTGTCTCTGCTCGGCGCGATGACGTTCGCGGGGCTGGGCCTCCTGACCGCGAGCCGTGTCCAGACGGTCGAGGCCGTGTCGGGCCTGATGAACGTGGTGATGATGCCGATGTGGGTGCTCTCGGGCGTATTCTTCTCGTCCGCGAACTTCCCCGCGCCGATGCAGCCGTTCATCCAGGCTCTGCCGCTCACCGCCCTCAACCAGGCGCTCCGCGGAGTGATGCTCGACGGTGCCTCGCTGGTCGCTCTGTGGCAGCCCATCGCGATCTGCGCCGCCTGGGGGAGCGTCTCCTTCCTCCTCGCACTCAAGATCTTCCGCTGGCGTTGACACATGCGCCATCTTTGTAGCCCTCCCTCCCGCGACTCTGGTTGACAGCGGCGCATCCGACGCCGTACCTGATCGAACGATTCCGGAGTGTACGGCTCCGGATCTCCCGAAGCTTCCACATGAGGTCGCTCCCGTGTGCTCCGAGACCCCTGATCGCTCCTCGCTCGACCGTCGCAGCTTCCTCAAGACCGCCGGGATGGTGACGGCCGGCGCCGCCGTGTTCCCGTACTTCGATTGGGGACGCCTCGACGCCCAGACCGTCGAGGCCGTCGCGGGCCCGGTCCCGACCGACTGGGTCGTGAAGCCGTTCAGCCTCGAGGAGGTGAGCCTCGCCCAGAGCCTGTTCACGCAGAAGCGCGACCGGATGCTCAACTACGCGAGGAACTACGGGAGCGAGACCGACCCGTTCGCGGGACCCGACCGGCTCCTGAGCATCTTCCGCGCGAACGCGGGGCTCGACACGAAGGGGGCCAAGGCGGTGGGCGGCTGGGAGAGCAGGACCGGCTACCTGCGCGGCCACTACACCGGCCACTTCATGAGCATGCTGTCGCAGGCGTACGCGAGCAGCGGTGACGAGATCTACAAGAAGAAGCTCGACTACATCATCGCGGGGCTCGCGGAGTGCCAGACCGTGCTCGCGGAGGCCGCGAAGAAGCCCACCCCCCGGGTGCCCGGGCCGCATGGCGGCGGCGCGTTGAAGCTCTCCGGCTCGCCGATCGGGCTGGCCGAGCACGTGCGCCTACCTGCCGGCCTCATGGACGGGCTGCACGACTTCAGCATCGCGACCTGGATCAACCTCGGCGAGTACGACGCGCACGACCTTCCGTCGTCGAACCGGAACCAGGGGCCATCCACGCTCAACAATCAGGCGGCCGTCTTCGACTTCGGCAGCCCGAACGCCGAGTACGCGAAGCCGGCCCTCGCGCACATGTACCTCGTCGTGCGCACGTCGGACCGGAACCCCGTGCCTCGCTTCGCGATCACCACGAACGGGCGCGACGGCGAGCAGGCCGTCGAGGGCAAGGACGCGATCCCGGTCAAGACGTGGACGCACCTCGCCGTGACCCGCTCGGGGAACAAGGTCACCCTGTACGTGAACGGCGTGGCGGTGGGGAGCAACGACGGGGTCACCCTGTCGCCCGCCGACCTGGGGGCCACGAAGGACAACTGGATCGGGCGGAGGCAGTTCCCGCAGCGGGCGATCTCCTACCTGAACGCCCTCGTCGACGACTTCCAGGTCCACAGCCGTGCGCTCTCGGCCGACGAGGTGCGGGCGATCGCGACGGCGACCTCCCCGTCCGAGCACGGAGGGGACGTCGCGTGGTACCGCTTCGACGAGACGGACGGCCCCAAGGCCGTCGACTCCTCCGGCAAGGGACGCGACGCCGAGATCGTTGCGCCGACCGACGGGCGCCGCCATCCCGGCTTCCTGTCCGCCTATCCTGAGACGCAGTTCATCCGGCTCGAGGAGTTCTGCACGTACGGGAGCACGCAGGGGATCTGGGCCCCCTATTACACGCTCCACAAGATCATGGCGGGGCTCATCGACGCCCACACGCTCACCGGCAACAAGCAGGCGCTCGAGGTCCTGACGGGCATCGGAGACTGGGCGTACAGCCGTCTCTCGCAGCTCCGGGGAGAGCAGCTCCGTCGCATGTGGGACATCTACATCGCGGGCGAGTACGGCGGCGCGAACGAGAGCCTGGCCGAGCTGAGCGCCCTCACCGGCGATCCCAAGTACCTCGCGGCTTCGCGCTGCTTCGACAACCTGGCCGTGCTCGAGCCGACCATCGCCAACACCGACATCCTCGACGGGCGGCACGCCAACCAGCACATCCCGCAGTTCATCGGCTATCTGAGGGTGTTCGAGCAGGACGCCGGAGCGGACTACCACACGGCGGCGGCCAACTTCTGGAGCATGGTCGTGCCGCACCGGATCTACAGCCACGGCGGCACGGGCGTGAACGAGATCTTCCGCAAGCGCGACGTGATCGCCGGATCGCTGTACGCCGACCGCGACCACGCGGAGACCTGCCCGCTCTACAACATGCTGAAGCTGAGCCGGAACCTGTTCTTCCACGATCCGGACCCGAAGTACATGAACTACTACGAGCTCGGGCTCTACAACCAGATCCTGGGCACGCGGCGTGACATCGACAGCACGGAGAGTCCGGAGGTCACGTACTTCGTGCCGGTCCAGCCCGGCCGGAACCGCAGCTTCGGCAACATCGGCACGTGCTGCGGCGGCACGGGGATGGAAAACCACACCAAGTACCAGGACTCCATCTACTTCCGCTCCGCCGACGGGCGCACGCTGTACGTGAACCTCTACATCCCCTCCACCCTGCGGTGGAAGGAGAAGGGCTTCACGGTGACGCAGGAGACGAAGTACCCGCTCGAGGGCGCGAGCACGCTCACGGTCACGGGCAGTGGCCCCCTGGCCATCAAGCTCCGCGTGCCCACGTGGGTCCGGAAGGGATATTCGGTCCGCATCAACGGGCAAGCGCAAAAGGTCGACGCCCAACCCGGCACGTACGTGACGATCGAGCGGACCTGGAGCGCGGGCGATCGGATCGACATCTCGATGCCGTTCACCTTCCACGCCGAGCCGACCATCGACGAGCCGTCCGTACAGGCGATCTACCACGGCCCGATCCTGCTGGCCGTGCAGCACGACGCCATCGGCAAGGATCTGAAGACCGGTCTCATCCCGATGGGCTTCTACGGCTCCATGAAGCTCGACGGCGATCTCTCCCCGGCCATGCAGGCGACCGGCCAACCGAACTTCTACGCGACGAATGGCTACGAGCTGGCGCCGTTCTATGTGGCCGACCCGCAGGCGGGCGACACGAAGCACTACCATGTGTACGTGCGGCGCCATGAGCCGAAGATCGTGTTCGGCGGCGTGGACAGCGGTGTCGCCAACCCCGCGCGCGAAGGCGGCGTGACGCTGCTCGACGAGGTCTGGTCCGCAGCGCCGTTCCGGAGCCACGACGTGTTCGTGGCCCAGGTGGAGCGGGTCACGAAGAGCTGGCGCACGGAAGGGAAGCTCACCGAGCACGACCGCAACCGGATCGTCGCCACGGCGAGGAAGGCGGAGAAGGCGATGCGGGTGTAGGCTCGCGGGAACCGGACACTCCCCTTGTCATTCTACAAGAGGCGCTGCATCATCCCTGTAGAATGACAAGGGGAGTGCCGCGGGCAGCGCGCTCCCCGTCCCGCCGGCGGAGCGCGCTCGATGGACCGGAAGAACGTGGATCTCGTTCAGGGCATGCTGGACATGCTCATCCTCAAGGCGCTGTCGCTCGAGCCGATGCACGGCTGGGGCGTGGCGCAACGGATCCAGCAGATCTCCCGCGACGCGCTCCAGGTCAACCAGGGCTCGCTCTATCCCGCGCTCCACCGCCTCGAGCATCGGGGGTGGATCACGGCGAGCTGGGGCGTTTCGGAGAACAACCGGAAGGCCAAGTACTACCGGCTCACCGCGACCGGATCGCGCCGGCTCGCGGCCGAGGCGGACACCTGGCGACGCTTCTCCGCGGCGGTGGACCTGATCCTGGCGGCGGGATGACACGACCCCACGATCCGTTCCACGGCCTGAGGTGGGTGGCGTGATCGATCGCGTTCGTGGAATGATCGCCCGGCTGCGCGCGGCGCTCCGGCCGGGCGACGCGGACCGGGACCTCCGGGACGAGATCGATTTCCACGTCGAGATGGAGATCGAGGAGGGCATCCGGCGTGGACTCCCGCGTGAGGAAGCGCGTCGCCGCGCCCTCGTCTCGTTCGGAGGCGTGGATCGGTTCTCCGAGGAGGTTCGCCGGCTCCGTCCCCTGGCCGAGGCGCGCCAGGACGCGCGCGTCGCGCTCAGGCTGCTGCGCCGCACGCCGGTCTTCACCACGGCCGCGGTGCTCACGCTCGCGCTCGGCATCGGAGCGAACACGGCGGTCTTCAGCGTCGTCGAATCCGTGCTCCTCCGACCCTCGCCGTTCCGGGCCCCCGATCGTCTCGTGATGCTCTGGGAGACGGACCGCGACTCGGGCACCCGACACGAGCCCGCGTCCTGGCCTGACGTGCTCGACTTCCGAGAGCGGAGCCGGAGCTTTCAGGCGATCGGCTCGATGGCCGGAGAGGACATGACGCTCACCGGCCCGGACGCGGAGCCCGAGCGCGTCGCGGTTCTCCGCGTGACGCCGAACTTCCTGACCATGCTCGGCGTGCACCCGGTCCTCGGCAGGCTCTTCTCGCCGGGCGAGGGCGCCGGCGGCGGGCCCGGCATCGCGCTCCTCGGAGAAGAGACGTGGCGCACCCGCTTCCACGGCGACAGCACGGTGGTCGGGCGCACGATCACGTTGGACGGCAAACCCGTCACGGTCGTGGGCGTGGCTCCCGCATCCGCCGACTTCGGCATCCGGCAGATCGACGCCCGCGCGGACTACGGAGGATCTCTCACCGGCGGGCATGTGGGTGTCTGGCTTGCCATGGTCCCGTCCGTGGCGTCCTTCCCGCGCGAGACACACCCCTTCCTCACCCTGGGACGCCTGGCCCCCGGTGTCGGCCTCGCGGCGGCTCAGCGCGATCTCGCCTCGATCTCCGCGAGCCTCGATGCCACCTATCCCGTGAACAAGGCTCGGGGCGTGAACCTCGAGTCGTTCGGAGACGTCGTCTTCGGTCCGGTACGCACGTCCATCTGGGTGCTGCTCGGCGCAGCCGGTCTCGTCCTGCTCGTGGGATGCGTGAACCTCGCCAACCTCCTCCTCGCCCGCATGTCCGCGCGCACCGCAGAGGTCGCGGTGCGCAGAAGCCTGGGCGCCGGCACGCTTCGTCTCGCACGTCAGTTCTTCGTGGAGAGCGCGGCCCTCACGGCCATCGGTGCCGTGCTCGGCCTCATCGTGGCCTCGGGCGGGCTGCACGCGCTCCAGACGATCGCGCCGGCGGACATCCCACGGCTCGCGAACGCCCACATCGACGGCACGGTGCTCGCCTTCACCGTGGTGGTCTCCGCGGCCGTCGCGATCGCGTTCGGCCTCCTGCCCATAGCGCGGATTCGGAAGATCGACCTTCACCAGGTCCTCGAGGCCGAGGGCGGCCGGACCGGATCGGAGGGACGTGCCGGCCGCCGTTTTCGGGAGGGCCTGGTGGTCGTCGAGATCGCCCTCGCCGTAGCCCTGGTCACCGGGGCCGGGCTCCTCCTGCGCAGCTTCTGGAATCTCCAGGACGTGAATCCCGGCTTCCGGGCGCAGGGTGTGCTCGAAGCCTCCCTACAGCTGCCGTCCTCCCGCTATCCCCAGGACTATTCGGTCTACCCTCGCTGGCCACGGATCCAGTCGTTCGAGAGCGGCCTGGCGCGAGAAGTCCGTCGGCTGCCCGGCGTCGAGGCCGCGGCGTTGGCGGGCAGCGATCCCCTCGACCCGGGGTTCACCAACTCGTTCGTCATCGTGGGCAGGGAGGCCGAATCGAAGGACTTCCCCGAGATCCGCACACGGTTCATCTCGCCCGGATATCTGAAGACGTTGGGCGTGCACCTCCTGTCGGGAAGAGACATCTCCTCGGCCGACGACGCCGAAGCCCCGGCGGTGGTGCTCATCAACAAGGCCGCCGAGCGGCGCTACTTCCCGGACTCGGACCCGATCGGCCACGAGCTCAGCTGGTGGGGTACGAAGCGCCGCATCGTCGGCGTCGTCGCGAACGTCCGGTTCGAGGGCCTCGACCGCCCTGCGGACCCGGCCGCGTACGCACCGTTGGCACAGGCCCCGTCGGCACGCGTGACGCTCCTGCTGCGCACCAGACGCTCGCCGCTTTCGCTCGTTCCGGCGGTCCGGCAGGTGGTCCGGAATCTCGATCCGCAGATCGCCCTCTTCGGCGTCGGCCGGCTCGACCACGCGCTCTCCCGCTCGATCGCGAAGCCCCGGTTCACGACCGCCCTCGTCGGCCTCTTCGCGGCGCTCGCGATGATTCTCGCGTTCGTCGGCGTCTACGGTGTGGTCAGCTACACGGCGTCGCGACGTGCGCCGGAGGTGGGCGTTCGCCTCGCGCTGGGGGCGAGGCAGTCGGACGTGGTGCGTCACGTCATGCTGGAAGGTATGAGCATGGCGCTCATCGGCACCGCCCTGGGGGTGGGATTCGCCCTGCTCGCGACCGGGCTCCTCCGGAGCCTCCTCTTCGACGTCACGACCACCGATCCGCTCACCTTCACGGTGGTTCCGGCGGCCGTTCTCGCCATCGCGGCATGTGCGACCTGGATTCCGGCACGTCGTGCCAGTCGCGCCGATCCGATGGAGGCGCTGCGAGCGGCGTGACGTCGCGAGGCCGTGCCGGCCCGGCCGGGCTCCGCCTCGCGCCCGTCTGGACGTGTCGCCCCGCTCGCCCCAGTCTCAGTGCATGATCGCCGACATCGAGATCCACACGACGGGCCAGGGCCTCTACGGGATCACCGACCGCGTGGCACGCATCGTGTCGCAGGCCGACATCCGGGAGGGCCTCTGTACCGTCCTCGTTCAGCATACCTCCGCCAGCCTGACCATCCAGGAGAACGCCGACCCTTCGGCGAAGCACGACCTGGAGGCATGGCTCAATCGCCTGGTGCCCGAGGCCGACCCGCACTTCACGCACACGCTCGAAGGCCCCGACGACATGCCCTCCCACATCAAGGCGGCCCTGACGTCCACTACGCTTTCGATTCCCGTGGTCGACGGAGCCCTCGCCCTGGGGACATGGCAAGGCATATACCTCTGGGAGCACCGGCGGGCGTCGCACCGCAGGCGCTGCGTGGTACACGTCGGGTAACGCCCGCCCGGTCGCCGTCCGATGCCTGCCCGCGGTCGCCTCCCCCTCCGCGCTCCCGCCTCCCTCGCGCTCGTCGCTGCGGGGGTGCTCGCCGTGACGACCACCGTACCGGCCGCTGTCGCGGCTCAATCGAAGCCCACCCTGCTCCAGTTCACCCCGGGGTTGATCGGCGATGTGACGCGGGTTCCGCGCGGAGGCGTCGCACGCGGCAACGACGCCCTCTACGACGTGGATCTGCAGTTGCAGCTCGACGGGAGCGCCGTGGGATGGCGCGGCGGGTACCTGTTCCTCTACGTGCTCGGCAACGGCGGCACCGACCCCTCACGCCATGTCGGCGACTTCCAGGGCGTCGACAACATCGCCGCCCCGACCACCTGGAAGGTCTTCGAGCTGTGGGCCGAGCAGCACTTCTTCCACAAGAGGGCGTCCGCACTCTTCGGGCTCTACAACCTCAACAGCGAGTTCGACGTCATCGGGTCGTCGCAGATCTTCCTCAACAGCTCCTTCGGCATCGGCCCGGACTTCAGCCAGAGCGGCCTGAATGGACCCTCGATCTTCCCTACCACGTCTCTGGCCCTCCGGCTCGACGCCGTCCTGCGGTCCCGACTGCGCGTGGAGGCCGCGGTACTGGACGGGGTGCCGGGGAAGCTGGGCGATCCGTATGGAACGCATATCGATCTGCGCGCCTCCGACGGCCTGCTACTCGCCGGCGAGGTAGCGTACTTCACGCCGGTGCCCGGAACGTCGGGCGTCGGCGAGGAGGCGCGAGAGCGAGTGTTTCACGCCGGGACCATCGGCAGGGAGGTACAGCCCGTCTACAGCGCCAAGATCGCGCTGGGCATGTGGGGTTACACGCATACGTTTCCCACGCTGGACCCCGCGAGCCCTTCGCACTCGGGCCACAGTTACGGCGCCTACCTGCTGGGAGAGGCCCGCGTCGCCAAGCAGAGCGGAGACGGACGTGGGCTCTGGGCCTTCGGCCGGATCGGGTTCGCGAGCGCCGTGGTGAACCAGGTCGGGACGTACGTCGGTGGAGGCTTGAGCTGGCGGGGTCCCTGGCGAAAGCGCACCGACGACGAGGCGGGCATCGCCGTCGCCGCCGCCCGCAACGGCACACCCTACATGGACGCGCAGCGCGCCGCGGGAACGCCGCACGACCGGTGGGAGGTCGCAATCGAGGCGAGCTATCAGGCACAGCTCCTCGATTGGCTGATGGCGCAGCCCGACCTGCAGTATGTCGTCCATCCCGGCATGGAGCCCCACCTCAGGAGTGCGCTCCTGATGGGCCTGCGGATGGCGATCGAGCCCAGTGGGTGGTGAGCTCAGCCGCCACCGTCTCCGGCTCGACCCGGCGCACGCAGAACGAGTGCATCGGATCGTTCGGGTTGCAGGCCGCCACCGCCACACACCGCTCTCCACAGGGGAGGTCGGTCTGGAAGGTCAGGTGATCGGCCGGTCCGAGTGGCGCCCACGTCGTCACGCTCTGAGACCCGAAGAGCGCGCACACCGGGGTTCCCACTGCGGCGGCCATGTGCATGGGCCCGCTGTCGTTGCACAGAAACAGGTCCGCCCGTGCCAGGAGCGCGAAGAGCACGGGCACGGACGGTGCCGCCGGAAGCAGCACGGCGGGCCGCTCCATCTCGTCCACGATTGCGCTCGCCAGATGCGCCTCGCGGGCCCCGTACAGGACGACGACGCGCGCGTCGAAGGCGTCGACCGCCCGGTCCGCCACCCGCGCGAAGTTCTCGGGCGGCCACCTGCGCGCTTCGGATCCCGAACCGGGATGGACCATCAGGAGGGGCACGCCGTTACGACCCGGGGGAGCGACCTCGGCGAGCAAGGCGTCAGCGGCGGCCCGATCATCGTCCCGCACCGGCACCGTGGGCACGCGGAACGGCGTGGGCACACCGACCATCGCGAGAAGGCGGTTGTTCAGGTCCACCGTGTGCGCGGCCCCCACTTCGTCATGCGTGACCTGCAGGACGTCCGTGTAGAATCGCCTGCGATGGACGCGACCCTCCACCACGATCGTCGCGCGCCTGCGGGCCTGGCTCGCCAGAAGGAGCAGTTGAGCCCGCTCGTTGCGTGCCAGGTCGAAGGCCAGATCGTACGGCGCATGCCGCACGACGGCGCGCAGGGTCTTCGCCCATCGCGCCAGGTGCGCACGGAGTCCGAGGCGCCCAACCGGGATCTCGAGGATCTCATCCACGTCGGGACAGGTGGCCAACGCGTCCTTGTAGGGCGTATCGACCACCAGCGTGATCCACGCTTCCGGCCAGTGCGCACGCAGGTTCCGCAGGAGCGGCTGCGTGAGCACGGTGTCCCCCAGATATCTGCGACGGATGACGAGGATGTGCGGCCGACCGCGCCGGGCGGTCACCTGCGGTGCCCGGTCGCTCACGCCTGCTCCAGGCGGACTTCGAGGTAGCGCGCCAGGACCACCGCGTTGTTCCGCTCCGTGTCGCGAGCGGCGTAGAGCAGGGTGAGGTCCCCTTTGCGGGCGTGCTCGAGGAGTGGGAGCCACGCCTCCGGACGCACGTCCAGCTCGGCGTGGTAGCGCGTGACGAACTCCGGCCAGCGGCCGGGGTCTGCATGCACCCACTTGCGCAGCTCGGAAGACGGGGAGGCGTCTCGCGCCCACTCCGTGAAGGGGGCGTCCGCCTTCTTCATGCCCCGGGGCCATAGTCGGTCGACGAGCACGCGCACGTCATCGCCTTTCTCGAGCGGGTCGTAGACACGGTGTACGCGGATCATGGGCCGTCCATCCTCCTGTCCGGGTGGCCACCCGCTCCTGTACGACGAACCATCGCCCGCCGCCGTGGGGTCCGTGTACAGAACAGAACCCTGAACGATCCCGACGGTTCGCCTGGAGGAGTGCCGAGCAGCAATGCGAAGGGGCCCCCCGCATGCTGCGGGGGGCCCCTGGAGGCCGCCGAAGGCGGCGTCGGCGCGGTGCGTCAGAAGGAGACTGCGCCCTGGATCACCAGCCCGTCGAACTTGCCTCCGTTCAGGATGTTGTCGACCGGGAAGCCCTCGTACGTCTGCTTGACGTACTCGCCCTTGAGGAGCACGTGCGGGTTCATGTACCAGCCCGCGGCGATGGCGGCTCGCTTCACCGTCTGGTTCGAGCCGAGCGTGAGGAACTCTCCCCGGACCCGGTTGTAGCGTCCGGCCACGTAGGCCCGGCCACCCGCCAGATGGTACACCCCGTCGATGTCGTACTGCGTGACCGTGCGGTTCTGCGTCTCGGAGGCGGTCCGGCCGTGTGCCTGCTCGATGACGCCGTACAGATCCAGGTCGCGGTACTGCACGAAGGGGTCGAGCTCGTACGCCCGCACCACCCGCGTGAAGTTCGGGTTCATGCGTCCGTTCCTGAACTCCGTCCCGGCCTTGGTATCCATCACACCCCAGAAGGCCGACCCGGCCCGGTCACCCGTGAACAGGGTGGACCCGGCGTCCTTGCCGTTCTGGTATGTCGACCCGGTGAGGCGGACACGCAGGTCGTCGTTGAAGCGATGGTCGAACCCGACCTTGCCGAGCACCGAGTAGCCACGGTTCTGTGGGTTCGTGACGTCACCCTTGTTCTCGCCGGTCGTCACCCCGACCACGCCGAGGAGCGAGCCGAGGCGGAGATCGGCTTCACCGCCGATCTCCATCGTGTGCGCGTCGAGGATCAGGTTCTCGATGAACGGGTTGGCCATCACGTCCGCGTTGTCGCTCCGGCGGAAGTGCGCATCGCCGAAGTTGGGCTCGAAGTGGCCGACCTTGAGCGTCACCACCGACATGAGCATCTGGAGGATGTCGTTGTTGATCGGCGACGCATCGACGAGCAGGTAGCCGTCCTTGATCCACGTGTCGTTGTGGTGACGCGAGGCCAGGTAGGCGTTGACCACGACCCGCGTTCCGGGTGCCACGTCCGCGACGACGTGGGCGTTGGCCATCGCGAGGTCGAAGCCCGCTCCGATGTTGCCGAGGAGCGTCTGGTCGACGCCGTTCTGCACGTTCGGAACGGCGGTGTTGTAGTCGTGGAGATCCTGGAAGGTCTGCGCGAACGAGGCGTGGAAGTGGACCTTGAGGCCGTTCCAGGCGAAGGGGTTCAGCTTGGGCTGCTCGAACTGAGCGAACGAGTTGAACTTCGGCTGCTCGGGCTGCTGCTGGGCCCCGAGGGGCGCCGCGGCCACGAGGGCGGCGGCCAGGGCGGAGAGGATCGTCTTCTTGCTCATGATCTATATCCTTCAGTCAATCCGAGGATTGGCGTTGCGAGTCGTCGGTAGCGCCGACGCTCAGTGGTTATCGGACCGCGAAGCGACCACGGGGGCCGTTGGGTCGACGCTCACGTCGAAGGCTACCTTGACGTCCTTGTGGACCTTGAGCATGCCGAGCATGAGCTTCGGGGGCTTCACGCCGTAGTCCTTCATATTCAGCGTGTACTGGCCCTGCGCCTGCAGCGTCCCGTCCTTGCCGGGCGTCAGGTGGACGTCCAGCGTGACCGGCTGGCTCGTGGCGTCGATCGTGAGCTGGCCCTTGGCCTTGGCGTCCACGGCCTTCCCCGCCGTCGTCAGGTTGTAGAGGCCGAGGTTGAACGTGATCTCGCCGTACTTGTCGGCCTTGAGCGCCTTGCGCAGATGCTCGTTCATCTTGCCGATGCCGCAGTCGATCGAGTTCACGTTGATCTTGAGCGTCAGGCTCTTGATCGCCGGCTGTCCGTCGAGCACCGGCTGTGCGTAGTCCGAAGCCGGCTGGACGGTCATCTGGTACTTGGGCACCCTGCACTGCCAGGGCCGAACGGTCGAGGTACCGCTGATCATCAGCGGCGCCTGGCTGTTCCCGGATTGACCCTCCTGCGCGTGTAGCCCGGCGGGGATCGCCGCCATGGCACCCAGCAGGAGAGTCGTCAGGAGCTTTCTCATCGGTCTATCCTCATCGTCCTTGGTGTTCGTCCTCGCGCCTCGAATCAGCGCTGCCGATTCCTTTCGGATTCGACGCTTCAAACTTCATGAGATCGTCGTTCGACGGCTGTCGGGAACGGGCACCTGCTAATCGTGAGATTTTGCGCGATTGCGGGTGGGGGGATGCCCTACGTGGAAGGGGAAGCGCGCGTAGGTACAACTACCTACACGCTTAAGGCTTTGTCCCGAAACGGTTTGCGGAGTTCGCGCGCAGCGCGGGGCGGACCCGAGGACCTGCGCTCGCTTCAGGGAGTGGTGCCGTGGGAATCCAGCCAGCCCCGTTGCTCGAGGCTCTTTCGAAACCCCGGCTCGGACAGCGACACCGGTGGCAGGCACTCCCGCAGGAGCGTGCGTTTCCACCACCTCCCCGTCCGCCGCCGCTGCTCCGGTGTCGTGTAGCGATATGCGAGACAGATCACCGGGCTTGGCCTTGAGCTCGTACGGCCGCCAGACGCTCGCGGGCGTGGGCACCGAGTCTGACGCACCCGCCACGAGCGGGCGAGGGACGGCGGGCCCCGAGACCCGCCGCCCTCGCCGCTCAGCACTCCTGGAGCGTCACGATCCCTTCGGGGCCGAGGACGTCTTCGTCCTGGTGGAGGACCGTGTCTTGCCGGACGTCTTCCGTTTGGTGGGTGCGGTCTCGAGCACCGCAGCGGTCTTCGCGTCCACGTCGATGCGCCTGGACGCCTTCGCACCCTTCGGACGCACCGAGATCACATACACCAGGTTGTCTCCCCTCTTCACCAACCTGCGTGCGACCACACGTGCACCCTCGGACCCCTTCAGCGCCACATGCGTCGCCGAGTCCGGGGAGACCGCGGTCTCGGCCAGCAGGCCCGGGCGCTCCTGTCTCAGCCTCGGATACGTCGAGCGCGTCCGCGTCGCCCTGTGCGTCGCGTGCTTGGCGGTCACCGCCTGGTGCGCCTTGTGCGTGCTGTCCGCCTTCGGGGCCTCCTGCGCCGCGAGCGGGCTGGTCATGGCCGCCAGCACAAACAACGACAGCAACATCCCCTTCCGTCCGTTCATCGCTTCCATTCCTCGTTCGAGGCGATCCTGCCGCCGTCCGGACCGAAGCGGATATGCCCGGCCCCCGGCGTACGAGCACGCCGACGCGGCGTGTCGTGGACGCGAATCTCGGAGGGCGATCCTTACAAATCGATGACGGAAGCGAGCGGCATGCGAAATGTGGCCCGGGCGCCCCGGCCCGGCTCGGATTCCACGTCGAGGACGCCATAGTGCTCCGTGGCAATCCACCGCGCGATCGAGAGGCCGAGGCCGGCGCCGCCCTGGCGCTGTCGCCCCGTAGCGGCACGGAAGAAGGGATCGAAGACATGGGGCAGCGCATCTGCCGGAATGCCTTCGCCCTCGTCCATCACCTCGAGCACGGCGTGCTCCGCTTCCGGGTTCACCCCCACGACTACCCTGCGTCCTCGAGGGGTGAAGTGGATCGCGTTGTCGAGCAAGACCATCGTGAGCTGTCGAAGGAGCTCCGCGTCGCCCACGACCGGGGTCGCCTCGTAACGGGACACATCGAGCGCCACGCCCCGAGATTCAGCCAGAGCGCGCGCGCCCGCCAGCGCATCGCTCACGATGTCGTCGAGGAAGAGGCTCTCCCGTGCGACCGGGCGTTGACCCGCGTCGGCCCGGGCCAGGAGGAGCAGATCGTCCGTGATGCGGCTCAGGCGCTCGGCCTCGCGCCCGACATGGTCGAGCGTGGCCGCATATTCGGAGGGCTCCCGCGGCCGACGGAGCGCGACGTCCACCTGTGCCCGCACCACGGCGAGCGGTGTCCGCAGCTCGTGGGCGAGATCCGCCACGAGGCGGCGGGTACGCTCCATCGAGGCCTCCACCGGCTCCGTAGAGAGCCGCGAGAGGCGATACCCACCGAGCCCGGCGAGAACAACCGCCCCGACGCCGGCTGCGAAGAATGCGGCAAGGATCCTTCGGTAATGGCGTTCCAGCGGAGCGCTGCTCTCCAGGACCATCTCCACGAAGGGGCCGTCGTTGCCCACGTCGAACCGCTCGGCGTGAACCCACCATGTCGCTCCGTCTTCGGACACGAAATGGCCATTCGCGCGCCCCACGTGTCGGGCGGTGGCCGCGAAAGACGCGGCTCTCTGCACGACGCCCCCGTCCAGGAGCGTCCCGTCGGATGCGTACACGATGACGGGCCGAACCGGGGTCCGAAATTCCGCGGCGGCCTGGATGACCGCCACGGGCGGCGGCGCCCCTTCGGCGGTGAGGATGCGCGCGCCCGCAATGCTCCCGGCGACGGTACGCTCGAGGTTGTCGCGGAGCTCGCGCCTGAGCTCTCGAGAGATTACCCACAACAGGCCGACGCCGAGCACGAAGAAGATGGCGAGGTACGTCGCCGTGAACCATGCGGTGAGGCGGATCCGCAACCTGGAGAGCGGCGAGGTCATGTGCCGAAGCGGTATCCGGCTCCCCGGGCCGTGTGGATGAGTAGAGGCGTGTGGCCTTCGTCGATCTTCACGCGCAGACGACGCACCAGCACCTCGAGCGCATTGGCGAACGGCTCGTGGTTGTCGTCCCACACCCAGTTGGTGATGACCGCACGGCCGAGGACCTCATCCGGGCGTCGCACGAAGAGCTCCAGAAGCGCGAACTCCTTGGCCGTCAGATGCACATCCCTGCCCGCCCGCCGGACGCCATGCCCACGCAGGTCGACCTCGAGATCCGCGACGCGAACGACGTCCGGCAGCAGGGCGGGCTGGCGCCGCGCGAGCGCGCGGACCCGAGCGAGAAGCTCACGGAACGCGAAGGGTTTTGTCAGGTAGTCGTCCGCCCCGGAATCGAGGCCCGTGACACGATCGTCCACCTCGCCTCGTGCCGTCACCATCAGGATCGGCGTGGTGTTGCTCTCCGCCCGCAGCGCTCGACACACGGCGAACCCGTTCGGTCCCGGCAGCATCACGTCCAGGATGATGACGGCGAACGACTCGAGCGCGGCATGCAGCAGCGCGTCGGGCCCGTCCGACACGCAAACGACATCGAAGCGCTCTTCCTCGAACCCACGGCGGAGCGCATCCGCCATCTCCGGGTCGTCCTCTACGATCAGCAGACGCATCGAGCCGACCTGTGCACAACGCCGATAGGGGAGCCGCCTTTCATCACGCCGACCTTGATAGCGTCGGTGGGTAGGCGTTGGTTCCCTACTTTCGACGCGGCGGCCGCGGCAACACGGCGAGCAGAGGCAGGCGATCCGTGACGGCCTTCAACGGGAGCCCTCGTGCGTAGCCGTTGAGGACGCCGCGACCCACGAGGGGCGACGTGCCCACACGATACGCGATATCCGGATGGGCGTAACAGAGCTCGGCGAGCGTGGCCGCCCGTCGCGCATCGCCCAGGAGCGGCCGCACCCGCTCGTCGAAGGCGGTCGCCGCCCGCCTCCGGCCTACGAGCTCCTCCTGTACGGCCGCGGCCGCCGCCTGGCCCGAGCTGATCGCCGCGTAGATTCCCTCACCCAGGAATGCGTCCGCGAGGCCCGCCGCGTCGCCCACGAGCAGGATCCTTCTCGTGCGCTTCGGACGGCCCCAGCCGCCCAGCCCCAGGTAATGGCCGACGACGCCGTCGAGCGTCTCCGTGCCTACACGCCGGCCCGCGTACTCCGCGAGATCCTTCTTCGAGATCCGGATCTCCGGTGAGCCCGTATACAGCCCGACGTTGAGATGATCGCCCTTTGGAAAGACCCAGCCGTAACCCGATGGAACCACACCGAAGTCGAAGCCCATCCGGTGCGTGTGGCTCGTGCGCCCGACGGTTCCCTCGATCGCGAAGCCACGCTCCACGTCCCCGAGCTCCGAGACGAGCTTGCGGACGCGGCTGTTGGCCCCGTCGGCGCCGACCACGAATCGTGCGCCCAGCGGCCCCTCGGACGTCTCCAACGTGACCCCGTCCTCATCCTCCGATACGGACTGGATCGAGCGAATCACCCGAAACTCGGCGCCTGCCGAGATCGTCCGGTCGAGGCAGTAGTCGTCGAACTCGGCGCGCACGGTCATGGCCGCGACAGGTCTGCGCAGCTCGAGGGGACGCCGCTCCTCGTATCCCTTGCCCACCATCATGCCCGTGCACCAGGTCCGCACCACGGGATCGACCGGGTAGCGCAGCGCCCGCAGCGTCTTCATGGTGAGTCCGCCGGCGCACGGCTTCACCCGGGGGAAGGTCCGCCGGTCGAACAGAAGGACCCTCCGGCCTTCCCGGCAAAGGTCGTACGCGGCCGCGCAGCCGGCCGGACCGGCGCCCACCACGATCGCGTCGTAACGCACGAGATCCCTCCCCTTCTCACCTTCTCGGAGCGTGTCCGAGGTACCAGATGAACGGTAACACCGGACCGCGGCCGGGATGAACCACCGGGGCCGGGATCCGGGCCGTCACGGCGCGGCGCCCCCGGCGGTCCGCCACCACACTTCGTGATCGACGTACCAGCCCACGGTCTCGGCCAGAGCCTCCTCGAAGCGCCGATGCGGCCGCCAATCGAGCTCCGCCTGCGCCCGGCTGAAGTCCACCGCGTAGCGCCGGTCGTGTCCGGGACGGTCGGCCACGTGCTCGATGAGGTCCTCCGCCCTGCCCAGGATTCTCAGGATCTCCCGCACGACGCTCAGGTTCGTCCGCTCGGCGTCTCCCCCGAAGTTGTAGACCACGCCCGGCCTGCCCCGCTCGGCGGCCGCGACGATGGCCGCGCAGTGGTCGTCCACGTGCATCCAGTCCCGCACGTGCAGACCGTCGCCGTACAGGGGGCATCGACGCTCCTGGAGCGCACGCGTGATCACGAGCGGAATGAGCTTTTCCGGGAGCTGGAAGGGTCCGTGGTTGTTGCTGGCTCGTGTGACGACCACATCCATGCGGTGGGTGGCATGGTAGGCCAACGCCAGATGGTCGGCCGCTGCCTTCGTTGCGGCGTACGGAGAGCGCGGGGCCAGTGGTCGGACTTCGGTGAACTTCGGGGTCGCGTCGTGGCCTCGGGCCGGGTCGCGCCACGGAAGCTCCCCGTAGACCTCGTCGGTCGACACCTGCACGAAGCGGCCGACGCCCGCGTCGAGCGCGGCGGCCAGCAACGTCTGCGTGCCCAGCACGTTGGTGCGAACGAAGGGGGCGTCGGAGACGATCGAGCGGTCGACGTGCGACTCGGCCGCCAGGTGGACCACGAGGTCGACTCCGTCCATGAGCTCACGGACCAGCCGCCCGTCGCAGACGTCCCCGTGGACGAAGCGGTACCGGGGATCGCCTTCCACGTCGGCCAGGTTCTCGGGCCCGGCCGCGTAGGTGAGCGCATCCAGATTGACGACACGGGCCTGCGGCCGCCGCTCGAGCAACCAGCGCACGAGGTTGGAGCCGATGAACCCGCTTCCACCCGTGACCAGCACGTTCATGGCGTCATACGGTCCGGCCCCGTCAGGAAGTCGAGCGCGCCGCCTCGGCCGCAGCTCCGGTCTCCGTGCCGGATGCGACGCCACGGTCCATGAGCGCGCCGTACGTGAGACCGTATACGAGGTGGAGGATCAGCATGGCCCAGAGGATGTCGGGGCCGGCCGCTCTGCCGAACGCTCCCCAACCGACGAAGGGCAGAAAGATCCAGCCCATGACGACCCAGAGCACGACGCCCAGGGCCAGCCCCTGCCAGATCGTGACGCGCTTCGAGAGCAGCGTCAGATACCCGGCCCAGAAGCCTCCGTACACGAAATGGACCGCGAAGCCACCGACGAGCGCCAGCCACGCCGGAAGGAAGACGTCCCAGGCGGCGAGCACCGCCATGGGAACAGGCTTCGGCATGGGCGAGATCCCGGTCACTCGCGCACCGATCATCAGCACGGTCATGACACCGGTGGCCACGAGCCCCCATGTGAATCCCTTCGCGAACCTTCTCAGCTCCATTGAGCAAGCTCCCTTCTGCGGACCTCTGCCAATGAAGCGTGGCCCGCCGCCCGTCCCGCCCGTCGAGGGCGAGGACGGCCGACGGGCCACGTTCTCGCTGGAATCGCGGGACTACGACGAAACTACATTACGTCCCGAACAGCGTGAACACACGCGCGGCGAACGCGGAGCCACTCAACATGCCGGCAGCTCCGACGGCCAGCATCGCTACGAGCGCGAGCATGACCGGTGCGTGCCCGGCGAGCGCCAGGATGCCCAATACGATGGCCCCGGCTCCAATCATCACGTCGGATCCGCTGGCGACGTAGACGGCCTCATGGGTCCGCTCGTGCTCGTCGATCTCCATGCGGTCGAACGCCCTCTCCAGCTGCGCCGTGGAGGCACTCGCCATGAGCAGCGCGCCGCCGAGGACGATCGCCGACACGCTCAACAGCGTGACCGGACTGATGCCCAGAAGCGCGAGCAACCCGAGGACGGCACCGCTGGCGCCGGCAAAGGCTTCCATCCCCAGGCCCCCCAGGACCTGGCGCTGAATCCCCTGTCGCTGCAGCTGAAGGTTGAGCTGCTTCGCGCGAGCCGCGATCGTGCCCCCTCCGAAGAAGAGGCCCATCCCGACCGAGATGGCGGCGATAGCCCCCAGGATGGTCGGCAGGAGGCCGATGATCCCGAGGATCGCCAGGATCACGCCGCCCGCTCCCGCGAGCGACTCCGCCAGCGTGCCGCTCTCCACCTCGTGCACGGTCCGCATGGTCGCCGTCTGGGACGCCTGCCGATTCGTGCGCGCGCTCATGTCCTCCTGCTGCGCATAGCGCTGCGATTCTGTATATGGTTCAGTTCCGATGGCCATGAAAGCCTCCTTTCCCGCCGGTTGCGGGACTGCACCCGGGGCGGCGGTGATCGGTCGGCATGAACCATTGAACCCACCACCGCCGGTTCACCCGGGTGGCGATTCGCGTATCGCGTATCCGTAAGATCCCGCAAGACGCTCGGCGTCTCCATCCATCGCGATAGATCGCGGTGGGGAGTCTTCGGATAGATTTCCCGACACCTCCGATCGCCGCTACATCAGCCCTGTCACGGCCGGATGCAGCAGGTTCACCAACGGTGCCGGCGCGACGCCGAGCCAGACGATCAGCACCGCGAGCCCGATGAGCGCCACCGAGCCGACGACCGTCGCCGCGGGAGCGACCGCGATGCGCTCTTCGCCCTCCGGCCTCGTGTACATCGCCACGATCACCCGGAGGTAGTAGTAGACGGAGATCGCGCTGTTGACGACGAGCATCAGGACGGGCCACCACAACGAGGAGCCCACGGCCGCCGCGACGACGTAGTACTTGCCGATGAACCCGGCCGTCAGGGGAATGCCGGACAGTGAGAAGAGGCACGCCGACATCAGGGCGGCGAGCCATGGGCGGCGCCAATAGAGGCCGCGGTAGTCGGAGATGGCGTCGCGATCCCCTCCACGCCCGGACAGCACGGTCACCACACCGAACGCCCCCAACGTCGTGACGAAGTAGGTGACGAGGTAGAAGGTGGCCGCCTCCACGGCGAGGACGCCGGACGCCAGAACCGCCACCAGGAGGTAGCCCATGTGTGCGATCGACGAGTACGCGAGCAGCCGCTTCACGCTCTTCTGGAGGAGCGCCAGGAGGTTGCCGAAGAACATGGACGCGACCGCGAACAGCGCGACCACGGCCACCAGCGGCTCGTGCCCGGAGCCCAGGAACGTGAGCAGGCGCAGAAGGACCGCGAGCACCCCACCCTTGGACACCGTGGCCACGAAGCCCGTCACGGGCGCGGGCGCGCCCTGATAGACGTCGGGGGTCCACAGGTGGAACGGCACTACGGCCAGCTTGAAGCCGATGCCCACCAGGACCAGCGCGACACCGACCAGGAGGAACGGGCCGGGCACGCCGCCCGGTGCGAGCCTCCGGACCAGGGTGGGCAGCACCATCGTTCCGCTCCCCGAGAACAGAAGCGCCATCCCGAAGAGGAGGAACGCGGACGACGCGGCAGCCGTGATGAGGTACTTCAGGCCTGCTTCGGCCGAGCGGGGTTCGGCGCGCGTGTAGGCGATCATCGCGTAGAGCGAGACCGAGAGCGTCTCCAGCCCCAGGAAGAAGGAGACGAGGTGCCGGCTCTCGGCGAGCACGCACGAGCCGAGCGTGGCCAGGAGCAGCAGGATGTAGAGCTCCTCCCGGTTGTCGTCCATCCGGCCCAGGTACGGAACGCACAGGAGCGCGGTCAGGAGCGCGCCCGCCACGAGCAGCCCGACGTAGAACAACCCGAAGGGGTCCACGACGAGCAGGGGCGTCACCGTGCGTGGCGCGACCGTGGCCGAAACGAACACGGACACGAATGCGAGGGCCAGCCCACAGACGGTGAGGGCCGACGTGAACGCGTGGCTTCGACGCACGGCGACGCCCAGCATCGCCGCGACGGCGGTGCCGCCGAGGATCAGCAGGGGAAGCAGCGCCAGCAGGTCGGATGCGTGCACCGTCAGCCTCCCATCGCCAAGGTGCCCGCAGCCTGATGGAGCGACTGGAGCGCGGGTTGCGTGAGCTGGAGCACCGCATGGGGGTCGATGCCGAGCCAGACGAGCAGGACCATGAGCGCCACCATCACGCCCATCTCGCGCACGCCCAGGTCGGTGAACGACCATTTGCGGGCGTTTTCACCGTGGAAGGCGCCCTGCACGATCCAGAGTGCGTAGATCGTCGCGGCCACGAGCCCGAGCGTCGCCACGACGGTGATGGCCACGTGCTCGGCGAACGCGCCCGCGAGGATCATGAACTCGGCGACGAAGTTGGCCAGCCCGGGGAGCCCCAGCGACGCGAGCGCGAGAAAGAGCGCGGCACCGCCGAGCCTGGGCGCCACCTTCCACAGGCCTCCCATCTCGGTGATGTCTCGGGTTCCAATCCGCTCGGACACGATCCCGACCACGATGAACAGCCCTCCCGTGGACAGGCCGTGCGCGACCATCTGCATCACCGTTCCTTGCAGCGCCAGCTCGTTCCACGCGAACACGCCCACCAGCACGAAGCCGAGGTGTGACACGCTCGTGTACGCCACGAGGCGCTTCAGGTCCGTCTGGGCGAGCGCCACGACCGCTCCGTAGAGGATGCCGACGACCCCCACGATCATCAGCGCGGGCGCGATCCTGTGCGCTGCGCCGGGAAAGAAGGGAACCGCGAAGCGGATGAGCCCGTAGGCAGCCGTCTTGAGGAGCAGCCCGGCGAGGACCACCGATCCGGCCGTCGGCGCCTGGGTGTGCGCGTCCGGGAGCCATGTATGGAGCGGAACCGCGGGGAGCTTGATCAGGAACCCACCGAGGAACCCGAGCAGCAGCCAGAGCGCGAGCGTCGGCGACAGATGTGTCCCCAGCAGCGCCCCGTAGTCGAACGTGAGCGTGCCGGTCGCGCGTTGATGCGCGAACACCAGCCCGAGGATGGACACGAGCATGAGGAGTCCGCCGAGCTGGGTGAAGATGAAGAACTTGATGGCCGCATAGGTCCGGCGCTCGTGACCCCAGATGCCGATGAGGAAATACATCGGCACCAGCATCAGCTCCCAGAACACGTAGAAGAGGAAGAGATCTTCGGCGAGGAAGACGCCCGCCACTCCGGCCAGGACCCAGAGCAGGTTGAAGTGGAAGAACCCGACCCGCTCTCCGATCTCCTTCCACGACACCAGCACGGACACGGCGCCGAGAAAGAACGTGAGGGCAAGCAGGACCAGGCTGAGCCCGTCCAGCGCGAGGTGGAACGAGATGCCGAAGCGCGAGATCCAGGGGGTCTGGAGCTGGATCATCCACCGCGAGCCGGGGGGCGTGGGTCCGACACCCAGCCACAGAACGGCGGAGAGCACGAGCCCGGCCCCGCAGGCGAGCAGCGCGATCCAACGCGACGCGAGCGCGCTCTTCGGAGCGACGATCCACGCGAGCAGACCGCCCACGAGGGGCACCAACAGGAAGAGAAGAAGCGTCATGCCAGAATCACCATCGCCACGATGAGCACCGCGCCGAATGCAAGCCCGCCGGCGTACCAGCGCACCTGTCCGGTCTGCGTGAGCGTGAGCACGCCGCTGAGCTCCACGCACACGTCCGCGATGAACCCGACGACGCGGTCGACCACGTCCCTCCGATTCACCTGCGCGATCCACACGTACGGGCGGACCAGCAGGTGGTCGTAGAGCCAGTCGAAGCCGAGCCCGGCCCCGCAGAACGCGGCGAGCGCCTGTCCGGCGGAGCTCGCCATGAAGCCTCGAACGACGCGCCGGCTACGGCCGAACAGCGCCCACGCCATGAAGATCGAGAGGATCGATACGGCGCCGGCCACGATCTCGAGCGTCCCGTCGACACCCGCGCTCGCATGCCCCGCGAAGGCCGGCAACGTCCGGGTGAGCAGACCCGATAGCAGGTGCACGCCACCGAGCGTATCCGGCATCTCGATGAAGCCACCGATGACCGACAGGATGCCGAGGATGACCAGGGGGCCGCGGATGAACCCGCCCGGCTTTCTCTCGAGCTCTCGCTGCGGCTCTCCGTAGAACGCGACGAAGACGACGCGGAAAATGTAGAGGCCGGTCAGGAACGCCCCGAGCAGGCCGCCGGCCCACAACCAGACCCCACCGAGCGGTGAGGCGTACGCGTCGCCGAGAATGAGGTCCTTGGAGTAGAACCCCGCCGTGACGAGCGGGAAGCCGGCCAGGGCGGCGCTCGCAGCGAGAAAGCTCCAGAAGGTGACGGGAAGCTGCTTTCGCAGGCCCCCCATCTTGTAGATGTCGTGCTCGTGGTGGAGCGAGTGGATGATCGCGCCCGCACCGAGGAAGAGCAGCGCCTTGAAGAAGGCGTGCGTCATGAAGTGGAAGATCGCGGCCGACCACGCGCCCACCCCGAGCGCGAGGAACATGTAGCCGATCTGGCTGATGGTGGAGTACGCCAGCACGCGCTTGATGTCGCGCTGCCCGAGCGCGGCGAACCCCGCCAGGAGCAACGTGACCGTGCCGACGATGGCCACCACGTGCATGGCGTCGGGCGCGAGATCGAACAGTGCATGGGTGCGGGCGATGAGATAGACACCGGCCGTCACCATCGTGGCGGCGTGCAGGAGCGCGGACACCGGGGTCGGTCCGGCCATCGCGTCGGGCAGCCATGTCTGGAGCGGGAGCTGCGCGGACTTCCCCACCGCGCCGCCGAGCAGGAGCAGGGCCCCCACGGTCGCGAGCTTCGAGCCGACCGGCCAGTGGGTCACGGCCCTGCTCATCAGCTCGTGGATGTTCAGCGTACCGAGCTGATGGAAGAGGAAGAAGAGACCGATCGTGAGCGCCACGTCGCCCACGCGTGTGACGACGAAGGCCTTGCGGGCCGCGTGCCCGTTCGAGGGATCGCCGTACCAGAATCCGATGAGCAGATAGGAGCAGAGCCCCACGCCCTCCCACCCCAACAGGAGCAGGACCAGGTTGTCGGCCAGGAGGAGGACGAGCATCGACGCCACGAACAGGTTCATGTACGCGAAGAAGCGCGCATAACCGTCGTCGTCGTACATGAACTCCGTGGAGTAGACGTGGATGAGAAAGCCCACCCACGTCACGACCAGGACCATCACCACCGACAGCGCATCCAGCCGGAACCCGATGTCGGGATGCATGCCGCCCACAGACCACCACGTCCACAGCTGCTCCACGAGGGCCGCGTGCGGGGCCGGCGATCGGATGTACGCACCCGCCAGGAACGAAGCGACGAGCGCGGACAGACCTACCGAGCCCGCGCCGATGGATCCGGCGGCCGGCTTGGGCAGATGCCTGCCGAACAGAGTCAGCAGCAGGAAGCCTGCGAGCGGGAGCGCGGGAACGAGCCAGAGTACGTGCATCGCTTCAGCCACTCATGTCGCTGGCAGAGTCCGCGTCGAGGGTCCCGTGCCTGCGGTGCAGGCGCAGCACCAGAGCGAGCCCCACGGCGACCTCCGCGGCAGCCATGGCGAGAATGAACAGGAACATCACCTGCCCGTCGGGCCGGCCCCAACGCGCGCCGCCCGCCACGAACGCGAGGCCGGCGGCGTTCAGCATGATCTCGATGGACAGCAGCATGAAGAGCACGTTCCTGCGCGACAGCAGACCTGCCAGGCCGATGCCGAACAGGAGAACGGCCAGGAAGAGCACGTAGCTGACGGGCACGCCGGCGGTCATCGGCCACCTCCCTGCATGCCGTGCTCGCCTTCCCTCGTCCTGCCGAGGTGGTACGCGCCCACGAGCCCGGCCAGCAGCAGGAACGATGCGAGCTCCACGCCCAGCACGTACGGGCCGTACAGCGCCGCGCCGACCCGCACCGGACCGACTCTGGTCGCGACCGATCCGGCGGGCGACGCGAGCAGGAGCACCACGACCTCGGCGATCATGACGAGCGCCAGGAAGCCGGGACCGATCCAGACGGTCGGTGAGAGCCACAGGCGCTCCTGCTCTTCCGCGCGTGGGCCGAGGTTCAGGAGCATGACCACGAAGATGAAGAGCACCATGATCGCGCCGGCGTACACGATGACCTCGAGCGCGGCGGCGAACGGCGCGCCCAGCACGTAGAAGACCACGGCCACCGACAGCAGCGACACGATCAGGTAGAGCAACGCGTGTACGGCGCTCTTCCGCGTGACGGCGAGCAGCGTGGCAAGCAGGGCCACGACGGCGGCAACGTAGAAAGCGATCAACATGGCCGGCCGCTCACTCCCACTTCCGGCCGCTCGGGAGCAGGCTGCCCGGATCGGCGGGAGGGGTCTCGTTCTCGGCCTCGCCCTTGTCCTTGCCGTCGATCTTCAGCCCGGCGACGCGATAGAAGTTGTAGCCGTGGTATTTGCCCTCGCCCGAGATCGTGAGGTGCTCCTTCTCGTAGACCATGCTCTGTCGGTCGTACTCGCCCATCTCGAAGTCCGGGATGAGCTGGATCGCGTACGTCGGACACGCATCCTCACAGAATCCGCAGAAGATGCAGCGCGAGAAGTTGATCCTGAAGAACTCCGGATAGCGCCGCCCGTCCTCTTCCTCCGTGGCCTGCAGCGCGATGCAGTCGACGGGACACGCCACGGCACACAGGTGACACGCCACGCATCGCTCCAGGCCGTCCGGATCGCGTGTGAGCACGATCCGACCGCGCCAGCGCGGCGGCGGCTCGACCTTCTCGTCCGGGTACTGGACCGTCTCGCGCTTGCGAAACGTGTGCTTCAGCACCTCCCAGATCGTTCGCGCGACGCTGATCACGAGGCCCTCCAGAGCACGATGGCGCCGGTCACCACGAGGTTCAGCAGCGAGAGCGGCAGAAGCACCTTCCACGCGTAGCCCATGAGCTGGTCGTAGCGCGGCCGTGGCAGGGCGGCGCGCAGGAGGACGAAGAAGACCACGAAGGCGCCGGTCTTCAGGAGGAACCAGACGACGGGCGGAAGCCACGGTCCGAGCCAGCCCCCGAAGAAGAACGTGGCGATGAACGCCGAGGTCACGATGATCCCGACGTACTCTCCCACGAAGAACATCCCGAACTTCATCCCCGAGTACTCGGAGTGATATCCGGCCACGAGCTCCGCCTCGGACTCCGGCAGGTCGAAGGGGAGCCGGTGGGCTTCGGCCACGCCCGCGACGAGGAAGACGACGAAGCCGATGAACTGCGGCACCACGTTCCACATGTGGCGCTGGGACTCGACGATCGTGTGCAGGTTGAACGAGCCGGCCAGCAGGACGACGCCGGCGAGCGACAGTCCCATGAAGACCTCGTAGCTGAGCATCTGCGCGGCGCCGCGCAGCCCGCCCAGCAAGGCGTACTTGTTATTCGACGCCCAGCCCGCGAGGACGACGCTGTAGACGCCGAGCGATGCCATCGCGAGAAAGAAGAGCACGCCCACGTCGAGGTTCACGACCGCGAGCGACGACGTGAACGGCACCACCGCGAAGGCCATCAGCACGGCCCCGAGCACGATGGCCGGCGCCATGACGAAGACGGCCTTGTCGGCGAACGGCGGGATCCAGTCCTCTTTGAAGAAGATCTTGATCATGTCCGCGACCGGCTGGAGCAGTCCGAAGGGGCCCACCCGGTTCGGGCCGTAGCGGTCCTGCCACAGCCCCAGGAGCCTGCGCTCCAGCCAGATGAGCACCGCAGCCCCGTTCAGGACCGCGAAGAGGGCCACGACGACCGTGAGGATATGACGGAGGGTGTCCGGCATGCCTACGAGACCCCCTTCACGACGCCCTGGGCCGGCAGATCGACGAAGGGCATGTCGGGGAGTCCGACGGGCAGACGCATGACGCCTTCCGGAAGCTCCGGGTGGACGGCGACCGGGAGGCGCAACTCCTCGGAGCCGACGGAGACCAGCGCTTCGGACCCGGCTTCGAGCGAGAGGCGCTCCGCATCGGCCGCGGCGAGGGCCACGTACGGATCGGGGGTTCGCTGAGCGACGCCCGGCGACCGCGACGAGAGCTCCTCCGAGCCGAACACGTGACGCACCGGGAGGACGAGCCAACGACCACCGCCCGGCCGGAACGCCTCCGGCACGTCGTCGAAGTACTCGGGCCGGCCGTCTTCCGTGGGGACGAGGAGCCGCACGCCCGGGTCACCGCCACGCAGCGGCCCCGCGATCTCCTCCTGGAACTTGTTCACGGCCTGGATCGAGTTCCAGCCGGGATCCTGGAACACAGGCAACAGCGCCGGCGGCGGCTTCTGGCGGGTCCCCTCCATCGAATACGCGAGCGCGGACTCGGGATCGTCGGGCCGTTGCGGCTCGCTCACGTCGCGGTCCGCGTGTATGGCGGTGCGTCCGCTGTAGCGCGGCGGCTGGCGCGGCACCTTGCCGCCCGCGAAGCGGATGTTCGCGTCCGGCGCCGCGTCGCGCGCTCCGTCCAGCGCCGGCACGGCGTCGCACATGGCGGCGAGGAGCTCGTCGAAGGAGTCCCACGACGCGCCTTCCCGACCCGAGGCGGACGCGAGCTCGGAGAGCCAGCGCCAGCTCTCCTTCACGGCCCCCTCGGGCGCCAGAACCCGGAAGAAGCGCTGCGCGCGACCCTCCGAGCTGACCATCGTCCCCTCGCTTTCAGCGAACGTTCCGGAGGGCAGAGTAATGTCGGCCGCGGCCACCGTGCCGTTGTCGAGATGGTCGAGCGTCACGACCACCTCGGGCTTGGAGAGCATCGCTTCGGCGTCGTCCGCCGGAAGCGAGCGCCGTACGTCGTGCTCCAGCGCGATGACGCCCACCCGCTCGCCGGCGTCCACCAGCTCCCGGGCGGCCTCGAGCGTTCCGCCGCCCAGCAAGGCGGCGCCCATCGTGTTCACGTCCCGCGCGGTGAGCAGGATCCGGGCATCGCGCCCCGCGCGGTCGAGCGCCCAGGCCACGTCGGCGGCTGCGTGGAGGACGGCCTCGGAGCCCGCCCCGGGGCCCGCGACCACGAGGGGTCGCTCGGCCTCCGCGAGCGCGGCGGCGATCCGCGCCGCGAGCGCCATCGTCTCCGGGTCCAGCCCCTCCACGGGAGGAGCCGAGGCGTCGATCTCGTGCGCCACCGCGAATCCGAGACGGGCCGCTTCGTCCGGCACGGCGCGCTCGGCTTCGGTCGCGACGTCGTCGAGAGACGTCCGGTCCGGGGTGGCCAGAAAGAGCGGCCCGGCTCTACCGTGCGTCGCGTTGCGGACCGCCTCGTCGAGCCAGGGTGGCACGCCCAGGTCTCCCAGACCGTGCATCGGCTCGTGGCGCACCGCCTGACGGAGGCTGAGGGCGAGGCGAGGCGCGGTTCGTTCGACGTCCTCGCCGAGCACGAGCACCGCGTCGGCCTCCTCGGCCTCGCGGAGCGACGCCGCGGGCACCGGGCCCTCTAGCAGGATGCCGAGCGCGATGTCGGCGAGGTGCGCTTCGCGCATCCCGAGCCCGCTGAAGAAGTCGGACTCCCCGACCAGGGAGCGTAGCGCGAAGTTGGCTTCGAGCGAAGCCCGCGGCGATCCGATCCCGATGACCCGCTCGCACTCGCCCAGACGCTCGGCGGCCGTGCGCACGGCGTCCTCCGGAGAAGCGTCGTCCACTTCGCCGGAGGGTCCCCGGACCCGAGGCTCCCTCAGGCGGTCCGGATCGTTCACGAACTCGTAGCCGAAGCGCCCGCGGTCGCACAGGAAGTAGCCGTTCACTTCGCCGTTGTAGCGGTTCAGGATGCGGCGCAGTGTCCCGTAGCGCTCGCCCGCCGTGATGTTGCATCCGAGCGCGCAGTGGGTGCATACGGACGGCGCGGTCTGGAGGTCCCACTTGCGGGTGTAGTGCTGCTTCAGGGTCTTGTCCGTGAAGACGCCCGTCGGGCAGACCTCGACCAGGTTGCCCGCGAACGGGCTCTCGAGCGTGCCTTCCTCGTGGCGGCCGAAGTAGACGTGGTCGTGCGCGCCGAGCACGTCCAGATCGTCGCCGCCCGCGTAGTCGCGGTAGAAGCGCACGCACCGGTAGCACTCGATGCACCGGTTCATCTCGTGGTGCAGGAACGGGCCGAGGTCCTGGTTGCGAAAGGTGCGCTTGCGAAAGCGGGTGCGCCGGTACGCGTGCCCGGTCATCACGGTCATGTCCTGCAGGTGGCACTCCCCCCCCTCGTCGCAGATCGGGCAGTCGTGGGGGTGGTTGAGCATCAGCCACTCGATGATCTGCGACCGGAACGCCACCGCGTCCTCGTCGGCGATGCCGATGCGCGTGCCGTCCGAGGCGGGCGTCATGCAGGCCATGACGATCTTGCCCTCATCGTCGTCGGCGTCCTCGAACTGCTTGACAGCGCACTGGCGACACGCGCCCACCGATCCGAGCGCCGGATGCCAGCAGAAGTACGGGAGGTCGAAGCCGAGCTGCAGCGCGACGTGCAGCAGGTTCTGCTCGCCGTCCACCTCGTAGCGCTCTCCGTCGATCCAGACCTCGGCCGTCACGTCGTCCTCCACGGGCACTTCCCTTCGTCGATGTGGCGCTGGAAATCGTCACGGAAATGGCGGAGCGCGCTCTGGAGCGGCTCCATGGCCCCGGGTGCGAGGGCGCAGAAGGTCATTCCGGGACCGAGCAGCTCCGCGTGCATCTCGAGCTTCTCGAGATCGCCGAGCTCACCCTGGCCGCGCTCGATCGCGTCCAGCAGGCTGGCGGTCCACGGAAGACCCTCGCGGCAGGGTGTGCACCAGCCGCAGGACTCCTGCGCGAAGAAGCGCTCCAGGTTGCGGACCATCGCCACGGGGCAGGTCCGGTCGTCGAGCACGATGATCGTGCCCGTCCCCAGCCGGCTTCCCGCCTTCGGCACCTCCTCGAAGTCGAGCTTCACCGCCATGTGCTCGGACGTGAGGAAGTCCGTGGAGGCCCCGCCCGGCAGCGCGCCCTTGAATGCGTAGCCCTCGCTCATGCCGCCGGCGTGCTCCTCGATGACCTCGCCGAGCGTGGTGCCGAGCGGGAGCTCCCACAGTCCGGGGCTGCGCACACGGCCGCTCGCGCCGTAGAGCTTCGTGCCGCCGTCGTCCGAGTCCGAGAGGTCCAGGTACCACTGGGCCCCGTGGGTGATGATCGGCGGCACGCTCGCCAGCGTCTCCACGTTGTTCACCACGGTCGGCTTGCCCCACAGCCCCACGACCGGGGGAAACGGAGGCTTGGCCCGCGGCCGAGCCCGCTTGCCCTCGAGGGCGTTGATGAGCCCGGTCTCCTCGCCGGCCATGTACCGGCCCGCCGAGGTGTGTACGTGGATGTCGAAGTCGAGCCCGCTCCCGAGAACGTTCTGCCCGAGATAGCCGGCGCGCCGCGCTTCGGCGATCGCCTTGTCGAGCGCCCGGGCGGCGCGCTTGTAGGCCCACCGCAGGAAGATGTAGCCGGTGCTGGCCTGCACGGCCCACGCGGCCACCAGCATCCCCTCCAGCAGCAGGTGGGGGTCGCCCTCGAGCAGGAGACGGTCCTTGAAGGTGCCCGGCTCCATCTCGTCGCCGTTCACGGCGATGTAGCGCGGCGCGGGCGCGTCGTCTCCCGTGGGCACGAACGACCATTTCTTGCCGGTCGGAAAGCCCGCGCCGCCGCGTCCCCTGAGACGCGACTCGGTGACCATGTCGATGACGTCTTTCGGGTCCATCTTCACGGCTTTGCGGATCGCGGCGTACCCGCCCGCCTTCTCGTATCCGGCCAGGTCGAGCGGCGGCTCACCGGGCCGGATGTTGCCGGTCAGCGGCTTCTCCGTCATGCCTCCGGCTCCCGGCCGTAGCGCGCGAGCAGACCCTCGACCTCACCGATCTCGACGTCGTGGTGCAGATCGTCGTCGACCATCAGGGCGGGCGCATGGTCGCAGCATCCGAGGCAGCACATCGGCAGGAGCGTGAAGCGCCCGTCGTCCGTGGTGCCTCCCAGCTCGACGCCCAGATGGTCCTGGAGCTTCCGGCACAGCGAGTCATAGCCCATGACCCAGCACGACACCGAATCGCACACGAGCACGACGTGCTCTCCCACCTCGCGGCGGAAGATCAGGTTGTAGAACGTGGCCACGTTGTCGACGGCCGCGGTGGACAACTCGAAATGGTCGGCGATGTCCTGCACCGCTTCGTCCGAGACCCAGCGCCGGTGGCGCTGCACGATCTTCAACGCGTCGACGAGCGCGGCCCGGTCGTCCGGGTAGTTCGCGCGCTCCTCGTCGATCGCTCTGCGCTCTTCGTCGCTCAGCACCGTGCTTCTCCTCGTCGTCCCCTCCGGCCTTCGGGCCGGTCCGTCCGCCGCGGCCTCATCGGTCGATGTCCGCCAGCACGAAATCCATGGCGCCCAGAATCGTCACCACGTCCGCCACCGAGGCCGAGCGCGCCACCACCGGCAGCATCTGCATGTGCGCGAACGAGGGGCTGCGGATGCGCACCCTGTACGGGATCGTCCCGCCGTCCGAGACCAGGTAGTAGCCGTTGTTTCCCTTGGTGGCCTCGACGCCGACGAAGCTCTCCCCCGGCGGGATGACGGGCCCCCAGCTCACGCCCAGGAAGTGCGTGATGAGCGTCTCGATATCGTGCATCGTGCGCTCCTTGGCGGGCGGTGTGGCCAGGTGGTGCCTGGACTTGTACGGCCCGTCGGGCATGACATCGATGCACTGGCTTATGATCCGCAGGCTCTGACGGATCTCCTCGACCCGAACGGCGCCGCGGTCGTAGCAGTCGCCGTGTGTGGCGGTCGGGATATCGAAGTCGAATCGCTCGTAGCCCGAGTACGGCCGCTTCTTGCGAAAGTCCCACTCGAGCCCACACGCCCGCAGCCCGGGTCCGGTCACCCCCCAGTCGATGGCCTCGTCCAGGGTGTAGGCGCCTACGCCGAGGGTGCGGTCGCGGAAGATCCGGTTCTTCAAGACCATCCGGTCGTACTCGGCGAGATGCTTCTCCATGCGCCCCACGAACGAGCGCATCATCGGCTCCCACCCGTCCGGCAGATCCTGGGCGACGCCGCCGATGCGGAACCAGTTCGGATGCATCCGATCGCCACAGATGGCGGATACGATGTCGAAGGCGTGCTCGCGGTCGTTGAACATGAGGAAGACCGGCGTCATCATCCCCAGGTCCTGCGTGAACGTCCCGTACCAGACGAGGTGGGAGATCACCCGGAAGAGCTCGCTCATCATCACCCGGATGACCTGGGCGCGCTCGGGCACCTCGATTCCCGCCATCTGCTCGACCGAGAGCACGTAGGGGAGGTTGTTCATCACCCCGCCCAGGTAGTCCACACGATCGGTGTAGGGGATGTAGGTGTGCCACGACTGGCGCTCGCCCATCTTCTCGGCCCCGCGATGGTGGTAACCGATGTCCGCGAGCGCGTCGACGACCTCCTCGCCGTCGAGCTGGAGCACGATGCGCAGCACGCCGTGCGTGCCCGGGTGCTGCGGTCCGACGTTCAGGAACATGAAGTCGGTGTCGGGCCCCTCCCGCTCCATGCCCCAGTCCTCGGGACGGAAGCGTAGCGCCTCCTGCTCCTGGCGGCTCTGCTCCTCTGAGAGGGAGAACGGCGGAAGCTCGGTGGCCCGGGCCGGATGGTCCTTGCGCAGCGGGTGCCCCTCCCAGGTGGGAGGCATGAGGATGCGGCGCAGGTGCGGGTGACCCTCGAAGGTGACCCCGAACATGTCCCACACCTCGCGCTCGTACCAATCGGCGGCGGGCCACAGGTCGGTGGCCGTGCGCACGCTCGGATCGTCCGCGGTGAGCGGCACCTTGATGCGCACGTCCGCGTTGCGCTCGAACGAGAGGAGGTGATAGACGAGCGTGAAGTCGTCTGCCGGCTGACCCGTCCGGTGCGTCCGCTCTCGCTCGTCGATGGCCGTGAGGTCGTAGAGCATGCGGTACGGCTCCGCCACCTCGTTCTTGAGCAAGGCGAGCACGCCGGGCAGCCGCGCGCGGTCGATCCAAACCGTGGGAATCCCGTCGGCCGTGGCCTGGACGGCGGGCTCGTCTTCCCTCAGGTGCGTACGCAACTCCGTGAGCACCCTCGTCTCGGTCGCGCTCATCCGACCCGGTCCGGTGCTCGGAGTACCGTCAGCGCAGTCCGCTCCTCCTGCTTCCGGTCGCGCTGGGAGGGGCGCGCGCCCTTCACGACGCCCTGTGGCCCCACCATCCAGGAGAGCGGCCGCTTCTCCGTGCCGACCGCCTCGCGCAGGAGGAGGAGCCCTTCCATGAACGCCTCGGGTCGCGGGGGGCACCCCGGCACGTACACGTCCACGGGCATGAACTTGTCCACGCCCTGCACCACGCTGTAGATGTCGTACATCCCGCCGGAGTTGGAGCACGAGCCCATCGAGATGACCCACCGCGGCTCCATCATCTGCTCGTAGAGCCGCTTGATGATCGGGGCCATCTTGATGAAGGGCGTCCCCGCCGTGACCATGACGTCGGCCTCGCGGGGCGTGCCGCGGATGACCTCCGCGCCGAAGCGCGCGATGTCGTGACGGCTCGTCAGGCTCGTGGCCATCTCCACGAAGCAGCACGAGAGCCCGAAGTTGAACGGCCACATCGAGTTCTTGCGCCCCCATGCGATGAGGTCGTCGAGGCGAGCCATCGCGAGCACCTTGCTGACGAGGCCGGATCGGCCCTCGCCCTCCCGGGCCTCGCCGGGTTTCGAGACGGACCAGTTCATCGTGGGCTCACAGCCTTCCCCGGGTGCGTGTATCCAGCCGTGCGGCCGGTCCGAAGTCGAGCGCTCCGAGTCGAAGCAGGTAGACGAGCGCGGCGAGAAGAACGGCCACGAACACGACGACCTCCACGAAGCCCGACCACCCCGCCGTGCGCGCGCTCACCGCCCAGGCGTACAGAAAGACCGACTCCAGGTCGAAGACGACGAAGAACATCGAGACCAGGTAGAAGCGCGACGAGAAGCGTACGCGCGCCGAGCCGGTCGATACGATGCCCGACTCGTACGGCTCGTCGGTATCGGGCTCTCGATGGCGCTCGCCGAGCAGATACGACACTCCGACCATCCCGACCGCGACGACGAAGACGAGCGCCCCGTACAGGACCAGTGGCCACACCGTGAACGACGTCAACGATGCGTGCTCCGGCACAGCACGGATGATTCAGAGTTGACGAGTCTGCATTTCTCTTTCGAGAGATGGGTCGCGGCCACGGCTACGGAGTCCTCCTCGTGTCGGTCCTGAGCGAGCGGTCAATGAACGCAAGCGGGAAGCCGTCCCGAGGGGTACGGATCGGGTTGCAGAGACGGGATATAAATCGGGATAGAGCTTGGGGCGGATGCCCGGGAAAGAGCGCGCCACACGAGGGATTCGGGGCCAGGAACGGATCGTGCTGCAATGGAGAGATCGTCCGACGGCTCCGACGTTCCTCGAACATCCTCGGGCTCACGGCCGAGGCGATGGAGGCGCTCGATTCAGATGAAGACACCGAACTCCGCAGCGGGTGTGAAGACCCCGTCACGGACTCCCGATACGTACGAAACACCCGAGCTCGCCGAGGCGGCGCGCATCCTCGAACGCTACGGTGGCGACCCTTCGCGAGGCCCCAGCGCAGGAAGAGCCGCTGAACGGTTCTTCACCAGGCTCCAAGGGCGATTCAGCTCCCTGGTGGGCTCCAACGGATATCGGAGCCTGCTGGAGCAGGCGCACGCTCGTGCGGTGGAAAAGCACCCCGTGCTCGAGCGCTGGGGCGTCCGCCGCGAGGGCGAGCCTTTCTTCGATCGCCCGAAGCGTGGCGGCAGCAGCATGCACGCAAGCGACACGGACGTATGGAACGGCCTCGTGGCGCTGACGGGGGAGTTCCTCACGCTCTCGAACGCACTCGGACGCGGGAACGAGGCGGGTGGGGACGCCGGCCGGGCGACCCGACAAGCTCGGGGCCAGGAGCAGCGCCGCGCGCACGAGCCCTGGCGCATCTTCGTTCTCGATCGCGACCTCGCCACCTGCCAGGCGATGGCCCGGGCGTTGGACGAGGCACGTGACTTCCACGTGGAGCGGCATGCACTGACGGTCGCACAGGTGAAGGAGAGCGTACCGGGCACCCCCGTCGACTTCGTCGTAGCGAGCGGTCACCTGCCCTCGGAGGACGTGCTGGACCTGTGCCGCTGGTCGCGCGATGAAAGCCCCGGCGATCCTCCCCACGTGGTCGTGACCGGACTACCACACGACGACGCGCTCGTGCTGCGGCTCATGGAAGCGGGGGCCGCAGGGTTCACGATGGGGGAGTTCTCGGTCGAGGGCCTGCGGATGACGCTCAGGCTTCTGGCTCGCGGGGAGTCGGTATTCTCGCTCCGGCTCCAGCACATGATGGCGATGCGCCTGTCCGAGCTCGCCGAGCTCGTGCGCGATCGCGGTCTGAATCCGGAATCCGTCTCGAGCCTCACACCGAGAGAGAAGGACGTCCTGGAGCTCCTCGCCGAAGATCTCACGAACCGGCAGATCGCCCGTCGCCTCTACATCTCCGAAGGCACGGTGAAGAGCCACGTTCACCAGATCCTTCGGAAGCTGAAGGTTCGCGACCGCCACGAGGCCGTGAGGGTGCTACGCCTGCGCGATGCGGCCGACTCGTGAGCCCGACCACACCGAGCACGGGAACGGCATCGACCTCATCTCTACCGGAATCTCCGCCCTGATTATCCCTCCCGATCCATCGAGCCGGAGGCGGTGGCGGGCTAGGCTTCGATGGGAGGCCGGGACGATCCGTCTCCACGACGATTCGATTTCGGCGGAGAGATCGGAAAAGGAGGGGCGAACCATGACTGCGCTGCTTCGAGCGCTCACCGAACAGGAGTGGGCATGTCTCGAGCGCGAGGATCCGCCCACGAATCCCGAGCCGATGCTCGGCTTCCTCGCGCACGAGCCCTTCTCCGACCCGGAGTGGCTTTTCGAGCGAAAGCTCGACGGCGAGCGTGCCCTCGCGGTTTCCGACGGCGCGGGCGTCCGGCTCGTGTCCCGGAACGGCAAGGACCTGACCGACTCGTACCCCGAGGTTCCGGATGCGCTCACGAAGATGTGGGTGGTCGAAGACGATTCCCGATCGCTCCCTTCCTTCGTGCTGGACGGAGAGATCGTCGCTTCTTCCGAGTCGGTCCGCTCGAGCTTCTCGCTCCTGCAGGAACGGATCCGGATCGACGATCCCGACGAGGCTCGCGAGAGCGACGTCCGCATCCACTACTACCTCTTCGACCTTCTCCACCTGAGCGGCTACGACCTGGCCCGCCTGCCGCTTCTGACACGCAAGCGCATCCTGCGGCAAGCCTTGGCCTTCTCCGATCCGCTCCGGTTCACGTCCCATCGCCATGGTGACGGCGAGCTCCTGCTCGATGAAGCATGCAGGAAGGGGTGGGAGGGGGTCATGGCGAAGAGGGCTTCGTCTCCATACCGGCACGCACGCTCGTCGGACTGGCTCAAGCTCAAGTGCGTGAACCGGCAGGAGCTGGTGGTCGGTGGCTACACGGAGCCGCGGGGAACCCGGATCGGTTTCGGCGCGCTCCTCGTGGGCCACTTCGACGGAGCGTCGCTCCGGTACGCGGGCAAGGTCGGCACCGGGTTCGACGGGCCGACCTTGAAGCGCCTCGCTCGCTTGCTCGAAGCCAGGGAGCGCGAGACGTCGCCGTTCTCCTCCGAGGACGCTCCGGAGCTGCCCGAAGCGGGCGTGCATTGGGTCCGGCCCGACCTGGTCGGACGATTCGGGTTCACCGAGTGGACGCGCACGGGAAAGCTCCGCCATCCGCGCTTCCTCGGTCTACGCCGCGACAAGGACCCCCACGACGTCCGACGCGAAGGCTACGAGGCGAAGCCCGACGCGGACACGCCATGACGAGCCGAAAGGTCTTCGATGCCTGAGCAACCTCCACGCGATCCCCGCTCGGGGCCGGGCGGCCGGCCCAACCGGCCCGGAGCGTCCCCCGGCCGTGGCCCGGGCGCCCAGGCGCCCGGCTGCCTGCGATGGCTCTTCTGGGGGTTCCTCGGGCTGATGATCTTCATGCTGACGCAGGAGTTCTTCGGAAACGGCCCCGGGGGCACCTCGGTCCCGTACTCCACCTTCCGCACACAGCTCGACTCGGGGAACGTGGTCTCCGTCACGGCTCAGGGGACCCGCATCAACGGGGTGCTCCAGCGACCGATCCAGCAGGTCTCCTCGGGTGACACGACCCAGGTGACCAAGTTCGTGACCTACGTTCCGTCCTTCGGAGACCGGGGACTCCTGAGCCGGCTCGAGAAGGAGCACGTTCAGGTCACGACCCGTCCCGAACGCAACAACTCCTGGATGGACCTGCTGATCTTCAGCTTCCTCCCGATCATCCTCCTCGGCGGGTGGTTCTACTTCTCCATGCGCCGCTCCAACGGGCCGGCCAACTCACTCTTCTCGCTGGGCCGAAGCGGCGCGAAACGGTACGAGCGCGAGGACACGGCCACCACGTTCGACGACGTCGGAGGTGCGGCGGGCGCCAAGCGCGAGCTCACGGAGATCGTCCAGTTCCTCAAGGAGCCCGAGCGCTTCCACCGTCTCGGGGCCGAGGTGCCCAAAGGTGTGCTGCTGGTCGGCCCGCCCGGGACCGGCAAGACGCTGCTCGCTCGTGCGGTGGCGGGAGAGGCGGACGTCGCCTTCTTCATCATCAGCGGCTCGGACTTCATGGAGATGTTCGTGGGCGTGGGCGCCAAGCGTGTCCGCGATCTGTTCGACGAGGCGAAGAAGGCGTCGCCGAGCATCATCTTCATCGACGAGCTCGATTCCATCGGACGCCACCGGGGCGCCGGGCTCGGCGGGAGCCACGACGAGCGGGAACAGACGCTGAATCAGCTCCTGTCCGAGCTCGATGGCTTCGAGCCGACCCACAACGTCATCGTGATGGCGGCCACGAACCGCCCCGACATCCTCGATCCGGCGCTGCTGCGTCCGGGGCGATTCGATCGCAGGATCGCGGTGGATCTCCCGTCGACGGCGGAGCGGCTCGAGATCCTCCGGCTGCACGCGCGCTCGATGCCCCTCGACCCCGCCCTGGACCTGGAGCCGGTCGCCCGCGGCACGCCCGGATTCAGCGGCGCGGATCTCAAGAACCTCCTGAACGAAGCGGCGCTCACGGCGGCCCGCCTGGATCAGGACCGTGTCGACGCGGGTGACCTGGAAGCCGCACGCGACCGCATCCTCATGGGGCTCAAGCGCGAGGGCCTCGCGCTGACCGAGGAGGAGCTTCACCTCCTCGCCTATCACGAGGGGGGCCACGCCCTGGTCGCCGCAGCCCTGCCGAACACCGATCCGGTCCACAAGGTGACGATCATCCCTCGAGGTCGGTCCATGGGCAGCACCCATCAGCTCCCCCAGCACGAGCGCTACCTGTGGAGTCGCGAGGATCTTCTGGACCGTCTGGCCATGACGCTCGGCGGGCGGGCGGCGGAGAAGCTGGTCTTCGGCACGGCCACGAGTGGAGCCGAAGACGACCTGGAGAAGGCCACCAAGCTCGCGCGACGCATGGTGCTGCGCTGGGGGATGAGCGAGAAGCTGGGCCCCTTCACCTCGGGGTCGGAGGGCGGGCAGGTCTTCCTCGGCGAGGAGATCGCGAGGCAGCGCGACCATAGCGAAGACACGGCCCGCAAGGTCGACGAAGAGATTCGGCACATCCTCGAAGAGGCGGCCGAGCGCGCCCACGACACGCTCCAGGAGCATCGTGCGGCCCTCGACCGGCTTGCCGACCTACTCCTCGAGAAGGAGGAGATCACCGGCGACGAGGTGATGGCCGTTCTCTCGTGAGGAACCCCACTCCACCCATCCGGGTCTTCACGACGGGCGATGAAGATTCCGTGGACGATGTTCGCATCCGAGCTCGCGGGGACCGCCGTCCTGGTGGCAGTCGGGGTATCGTTCGTGATCCTCGACTTCGGCACCGGCAGCCCGGTGGTGGCCCTCCTGCCGGATCCCGGACTGCGGCGGGCGATCACGGGATTCTTGTTCGGGTCGACCGGCGCTCTGATCGCCGTCTCGTGGGTGGGCAAGGAGAGTGGAGCCCACATCAATCCCGTCGTGACCCTGGCCTTCTGGATGCGCGGGAAGCTCGGCTTCGGGCACGCGCTCGGCTACGTGGCCGCGCAGCTGCTCGGGGCCGTCCTGGGCGCGCTTCCCCTCCTCCTGTGGGGCGCCACGGGGAGCTCGATCCACTACGGCGCGACGCTGCCCGGCGCGGGCGACCCCGCCTGGGCGGCGCTCGCCGGAGAGGTCGGAACCACCTTCGCGCTGGTGTTCCTGCTCTTCACGTTTCTGGGGCACCGGCGGTTGCGTCGCTTCACGCCGCTCCTCTTTCCGGTGCTGTACGCGCTCATGGTCTTCCTCGAGGCGCCCCTGTCCGGAACGAGCACGAACCCGGCACGCACCCTGGGCCCCTCTCTCGTGTCGGGCGCATGGGCCGCGTGGTGGGTCTACTGGATCGGCCCGGCCGTGGGAGCCGCCCTCGGCGTCGCCGCCCACCGACTCCGGTGGCTACGTGGGCTCGAGATCGAGGTGGCCAAGCTCTATCACTTCGAGCACGATCGGCACGGAGTCTTCGCTGCGCTGAAGTGAAGCCGCTCCACGCCGGTCCTCAAGACGAGGCGTCGCTCGCCTCCGGATCGACGAGTCGTGCGATGATCGCCTCGAACCTGGGATGGCCACGCAGCGGGTTCAGGTCGGGATCGCGCTTGAGCCATTCCCGGTTCCCGAAGCCGACGGCAATGGCTTCGTCCAGACAATCCAGAGCTCGCTCGACGTGACCGGCCAGAGCGAAGAGGCAGGCGGCGTTGTAGCGGATCCCCGCGTCTTCGGGATCCATGGCGAGCGCCCTGTCCGCCCACAGGAGTCCCTCCTCCGCACGGTCTACGCGGGTGAGCGCGACCGCCCTCATCGTCGCCGCGCGCGGATCGTCGGGATTCAGCTCCATGTGGTGCTCGGCCACGCGCAGCGCCTCGTCGTACCCGCGTCGGGCCGCTTCGTGATCGCCCATCGCCTCCAGCGACTGCGCGGAGAAGAACGCCGCGGAGTAGTCGTCGCGCAGGGCCGAGGCCTCCCCGAACAGGTGCGCCGCCTCCTCGAACTTTCCCTGCTGGAAGCACGCTCGCGCGTGGAAGTAATGCGCCTCGAAGAGGCGAGGATCCAGGTCGACCGCTCGCCTGAACGCGGCCTCCGCCGCGGCCAGATCGCCCCGGGCATGCAGGACCATGCCGTGGGCGGAGTGTGCCTCCGCCAGATCCGGATCGAGATCCAGGGCCCGGCGACTCATCGTGAGGGCCTCGTCCAGGTCGGCCCTCGCCGCCGGGTAGTAGAGCGCGAGCAGCGCGGCCGCGTCCGCCACACCCGCGTGCGCCAACGCGAACTGTCCGTCGATACGTATGGCCCGCTGGAACATCTCCCTCGCGAACTCGAGGCTTCGCCGACGGGTCTGGAAGAAGAAGCTGCGACCTCGCAGATAGAGCTCGTACGCCTCGATGTTGCGGGTGTAGACCTTGGACATCGCACGCCGCTCGTGGTCGCGGAGTACCGCGCGAAGCACCCGGGCCACGTTCGAGGAGATCTCGTCCTGGATGTGGAAGACGTCCTGCATGGTGCGGTCGTAGCGCTCGGACCACAGGTGATAGCCGTTCTCGGCGTCGATGAGCTGGGTGCTCACTCTCAGACGGTCCCCGGACTTCTGGACGCTTCCTTCGAGGATGGCTCGGACACCCAGCTTGCGCCCGAGCGCGCGCACGTCTCCGGGCGCATCCGCGAACGCGAACGAGGATGTGCGCGCGACGACGTGAAGGTCCCCCACCCTGGCCAGGTCGGAGAGGATCTGGTCGGCGATCCCGAACCCGAGGAAGTCCGTGTCCGGATCTCCGCCCATGGTGGCGAAGGGGAGCACCGCCACCGATCGAGGCGGTGCGTCGAGCACGGGAATTGCGGCGGCTCGCCCTCCCACCCGCCAGGCGACCCAGGCCACCAACGGGAGCGCCACGCAGCCGGCCACGAAGACGAGCGTGTCGACAGGGGCCTGGATCTCGAAGCGGGCCATGACCCAGTCGGTGAACTCCAGGATCCCCCAGCCGGCGGCCAGGTAAAGCCCGAGGACGTGGGGTACACGCCGCCGCATGAGCTCGTCGACCTTCCGCCCCATGCTCCGACTCCGAGCCTCTGGAGGTGGACCGGCACATCGCCGGAGGGCAGGTCCACTAAATGTAAGACCGATGGGACCGGGACGCCCGTCTCATCGCATTGCCCCAACGGGGGTGCCGGCCGATCTTCTCGGGCGAGGGCCTTTCTTCGCTCCCATCGCCCATGAGGACCGAGGTGCACGCCATGTCCCGCACGCGTCGTACACATCCCTCCTGCCCGCTCTTCGCGCTCGCCCTGTCCACGCTTCTCCTGTCTGCGGGGATGTTATCCGCGCAGGCGCCGAAGCCCACGGTGCCGGTCTCAGCCTACGCGAAGTGGGAGAGCCTCGGCTACGGAGCGCTTTCGCCGCGTGGCGGCTGGCTGGCGACGCCGATACGGCTCGGCGACGGCGACGCGGTGCTCCGGCTTCACAAGGTGGGCAGCGACTCCGTGGTGTCCATCGAGAACGGAGGCCACTTCGAGTTCTCGAAGGACGGGCGCTGGGTCGCGTACGCGATCGGCGTCTCCTCGAAGACGCGGGAGCGCCTCCGCAAGGAGAGGAAGCCCGTCCACGAGTCGATGGGCCTGCTCGACCTCTCCCGAGGCGATACGACGCTCGTGCCCGAGGTATCGTCCTTCGCGTTCAGCGGAGACGGACGCTGGCTCGCCTTCCGGCGCTATGCGGACAAGGGCGCGAAGGGATCCGACCTCGTCGTGCGTCGGCTCTCCGATGGTCGCGATGCGCCGTTCGGCGGTGTGACGAGCTTCTCGTGGTCGGACCGCGGGGCCCACCTCGCCCTGACGGTCGCCGGTCGCTCCGGCGTCGGAGCGGCGGTCGAGCTGTACCTGCCGGGGAGCGGGACGCTGCGTTCGCTCGCGTCGGGCGCACCCTCCTACACCGGCCTGTCGTGGCGGAAGAAGGCCGACGATCTCGCGGCGCTGGCCGCCGTTCGGGATTCGGGCTGGGCCGATACGACACACATGGTCCTCGCGTGGCGCGACGTGAGCCGTTCGCGCAGCGCCCGGATCGAGCTGGATCCCGCCACGATGAAGGGCTTTCCGGACTCCACGCGCATCGTGGCGACCCGCGATCCACGCTGGTCGGACGATGGAGCCAGGATCTTCTTCGGCATCAAGGCGCGGGAAGCCAAGGAGGCGCCCGAGGCGAAGAAGGAGGAGCGAGTCGACACCACTGCCGCCGACAGCGCGCAGGGTGGACACGCGCGGGCCGGCGATGGACGTCACGAGGCTCGCCCGGACACGAGCAAGCCCGGGCTAGAGATCTGGAACGCGAAGGACGTGGACATCATCCCGTCGCAGAAGGTGCGGGCGAAGCGGGACGAGCAGCGTAGCGACCTGGCCGTCTGGACGCTCTCGGGAAATCGGTTCGCGCGGCTCAGCGACGGACCCGACGAGCAGCCTGTCCTGGACGCACACGGCCACACCGTGGTCGTTCTCGACGGCAAGCCCTACCGGCAGGAGCGGATGTTCGGACCCTCGGAGAACGACGTCTACGTCGTGAACCCGGAGACCGGCGCGCGCAACCGCATCGCCACCGACGTGCAGTACTTCCAGGGCATGAGCCCGGACGGCCGCTACGTCCTCTGGGTCGACAGCGCGAACTACTTCGCGCACGACGTGCGCCGCGACCGGACCGTGGACCTCACGAAAGGGCTGGGACCGTCGTTCGTGAACGACGAGGACGACCACCCGATCGTCGAGTAGCCCCCGTACGGCAGCGGAGGGTGGATGAAGGACGGTCGGGCCGTGCTCCTGTACGACAAGTACGACGTCTGGCGCGTGCGTCCGGACGGCTCCCGAGCACGCCGCCTGACCCGTGGCGCGGAGGACAGCGTCCAGTACCGCGTGGTCCGGCTCGACCGCACCGAGGACTCCTTCGACCCATCCGAGCCGCTCTACCTCACCGCCTAGGGAGAGTGGACGAAGAACTACGGAATCGCCCGCATCGACGGGAGCCACCTTCAGCGGCTCGTCTGGAAGCCCGAGAACGTGGGCGGCCTCATCAAGGCCGACAGCGCGAACGTGCTCGCGTACCGCGTGCAGGACTTCGACGATTCGCCGGACTACTTCGTGGGCGGGGCCCGGCTGGAGCACCCGACCCAGGCCACCCACACGAACCCGTTCCAGAAGGACTACGCCTGGGGCCGATCCAAGCTGGTCGAATACCACAACGCCCAGGGCCGGCGCCTCCAGGGAGCCTTGTTCTATCCGGCGAACTACGATTCGACCAAGACGTACCCGATGATCGTCTACATCTACGAGATCCGCTCGCCTTCGGTTCACCAGTATGTCGTGCCCTCGGAGCGCAACTACTACAACTGGACGGTCTTCACCCAGAACGGATACTTCGTCTTCCAGCCGGACATCGTCTATCCGATCAAGCGCAATCCGGGCCTGTCGGCCGTGGACGCGATCGTGCCGGCCGTGAAGTCGGTCCTGGCCCGCGGACACGTGGATCCGAAGCGGGTGGGTCTGGTCGGGCACTCGTGGGGCGGATACCAGACGGCCTTCACCGTGACCCAGACGAACATCTTCGCCGCGGCCGTGGCGGGCGCCCCGCTCACCGATCTCTTCAGCATGTACCTCTCGATCTACTGGAACTCCGGCGGCACCGACGCGCGCATCTTCGAGATCAGCCAGGGCCGCATGGGAACGCCGTTCTGGAAGGACATCAAGGACTACCAGGCCAACTCGCCGGTCTTCCATATCGAGAACCTGAACACGCCGCTGCTCGTCGAGGACGGCACCCACGACGGCGCGGTGGACTTCAACCAGGCCGTCGAGATGTACAACGCCGCGCGGCGCGCCCGGAAGAACATGGTGCTGCTGGTCTACCTCGGGCAGAACCACGGCCTGAGTGACAAGACCGACCAGATCGACTACCACCGGCGGATCCTCGAGTGGTTCAACCACTACCTGAAGGGAGCGCCGGCCGGTGACTGGATCACGAAAGGCGTGCCGTACCTGATTCAGAAGAAGAAGTTCGGCACCAGCGCTCCCGGCTCGCCCCGGATCGGAGATGGACGTTGAGGAAACCCGCACGAGTGAAGATGCAGCGGCAGCACATCCTGCTACTGGACACCATCGTCATCGGTGTCGTGGGCGCGCTCGCGGCCCAGGTCTTCCTCTTTCTGCTGCACCTGTGCAGCAGCCTCTTCCTGACGCACTTCGCGGGGTACACGCCCGCCGACCTCTCGGCGGGACAGGTGGTCCACGCCGTCGTCGGCGCCCACTGGCTCTGGCTCGTCCCGGTCGCCACGACGCTGGGAGGCATCATCTCCGGCGCTCTGGTCTACAGCATCGCACCCGAAGCCGAGGGCCACGGCACCGACACGGCCGTGCGGGCGTTCCACCGTGCCGGCGGCCTCATCCGGCGGCGCGTCACGCCACTCAAGATCGTGGCGTCGGCCATCACCATCGGGTCCGGCGGCTCCGCCGGACGCGAGGGTCCGACCGCCCTGTTCAGCGCCGGCGTCGGATCGATCTACGCCAACCTCTTCGAACGCTCCGACGCCGAGCGACGCCTTCTGGTCCTGATCGGAATGGCCGCGGGGCTGTCGGCGATCTTCAGGTCCCCGATCGGGACGGCGATCTTCGCCGTCGAGGTCCTGTACGGAGAGATGCAGTTCGAGGGCGGCGCCCTCATCTACACGATGCTCGGAGCGGTCGTCGCGTACGCCGTCAACGGCCTGTTCGTCGGATGGCAACCGCTCTTCCAGGTGCCCGCAGGTCTGGAAGTGAAGAGTATCTACGACTACGGGTGGTACATCGTCCTCGGACTCGGCAGCGGAGTCGTCGGAGCGGCGGTGCCGAACGTCTTCTATCTGATCCGCGACGGCTTCCACAAGATCCCGATTCCACCTCACGTGAAGCCGGCCATCGGCGGCCTCGTCGTCGGTCTCATCGCGCTCGCGCTCCCCCAGGTGCTGGGGGGTGGCTACGTATGGATCCAGGAAGCCATCAACGGCCACCTGGCCATCACGGTGCTCGCGCTGCTCGTGTTCGCGAAGATGATCGCCTTCGCCATGACCGTGTCGTCCGGCGGGTCGGGTGGCGTGTTCGCGCCCACGCTGTTCGTGGGCGCCATGCTCGGAGCGCTCTGCGCCCAGATCTTCCACCAGTCGCCCGCGGCATTCGCGGTCATCGGCATGGCGGCGGTCTTCGGCAGCGCCGCGAGGATCCCCATCGCCACGCTCCTGATGGTCACCGAGATGACCGGCGGATACAGCCTTCTGGTTCCGGCGGCGCTCGCCGTGGTGCTCGCATCGCTGGTCCAGCGGCGGCTCACGCTGCATCTCAAGTACACGAGCCTCTACGAGGCGCAGGTTCCGCGGCCGGCCGACTCCCCCGCACACCGCATGGAGCACCTCAGAACGGCACTCAGGATGCTCGAGGAGCGGGGCTCGGTCGACGCGAGCAAGATCGGTCACCTGCACCTGATGCGCCTGCTCGAGGCGGGCGTCCCGATCGATCTCGCGGGAGGAAAGCAGCTCGTGATCGGAACGCTGAGCCCGAAGAGTCCCTGGGCGGGGGTCCCCGTACAGGAGTGTCGTCTGGAGGACGAGGCGCCCGGCACGGAGATCGTCGGGATCTTCCGGGACGAGCATCTGATCCTGCCGCATCCGAACTCGGTCCTCGAGGCCGAGGATCAGCTTCTGATCCTCACCTCCTCCGCGCTACGCGAGCGGCTGAGCTCACACTTCCGAAAGATCAAACCGGCTAAGCGGTGAGGCTCCCCCGGTCGGCGACGCTCAGGGCGCGCCGAAGTGGGTCTCGATCTCGACGCCGCACGAGCGCAGGAAGCCCGTCGGCAGCTCGCCGCCGATGAAGACGAACACCTGATCCGCGGGCACCTCGGTCGCCTTCTGCGCCGCCCCTGACAGGACCACGCTCGAGCGCCGGATCTCGCTCGGCGTCGTCTCCCACAGGACCTCGATCCTCCCTCGCTGGAGCGCGGTCTCGACGCTCCTCTGGTTCGCCGGCTTGATCCGCGAGAACGCGGCCCTGCGATAGGATATGCGCACCTCGTTGCCCGGCTGCTCCGCAAGCCCCAGCGCGGCCTCCACTGCCGAGTCTCCACCGCCGACCACGAGGATCCGGTCTCCGCTGAAGGCCTCGGGCTCCCGCAGAGAATACGACACGTGGGGAGCGGTGTCCTCTCCGGGCACACCGAGCTTGCGCGGCACACCTCTGCGCCCGATGGCCAGGATCACGCGGCGCGCCTCGTAGACGCCCGCGTCCGTCACCACGTGAAAACGATACGCCCCGACCGACTCCACCGTCTTTGCCGTGACGCCGGTCGTGACCTGCAGCCCCGCGGACGTGGCGACCTCCTGCCAGAGGTCGATGAGCTCCTCCTTCTGTATCTCACGGATCGGCAGCTTGCCATAGCCGGGAATCTTCACCGGTTGGGTCATGACGAGCTTCTTGCGGGGATAGTGGCGCACGGTTCCGCCGAGATCCTCCTTCTCCAGCGTCACGAAACGCAGGCCCCGCTCTACCGCCACGAGCGACGCCGCGAGGCCCGCGGGTCCGCATCCGATGATCACCAGGTCGAGGAGGTCGCCCGTCGCCGGCTCCGACACGCGGGCGATTCCTTCCACGCATTGCCGCCCCTGCTCGAACGCGTTGGCGACCAGCCCCATACCACCGAGCTCTCCCACGATGTAGAGACCCGGCACGTTCGTCTCGAAGTTCTCTCGCACGCGCGGCAGATCGACGCCGCGTTTCTCCGTGCCGAACACGAGTTGGATCGCCTCCATCGGACACACGCGCTCGCACAGTCCGTGACCGATGCAGCGCGCGGGCTGCACCGCCACGGCCTGCCCCGCCCGGATTCCCAGCACGCCACCTTCGGGACAGACGGAGACGCAGCCCGCCGTGCCGATGCAGCGGTCTGGATCGATCACCGGATGGAGCGACACCGGCTCGTGCAGCCCGTACTTGAGCGCCTCGAGGTGGTCCGTCTCCGTGCGTCGTTCCCGCCGACGGAGTCGTACGAGCATCGGCACGGCCGTGATCGACGTCAGGGCGAGCGCCACGCCCCAGATGATGAGGGTGTCGGGGGTCACGGATCAGAAGACCTTGTAGAGGCGAAGGGCGAGCGCCTGGTTGCTCAGGGCACCACCGATCTGAACCCGAACGTCGCCCGACAGGCGCACCCCGGAAGACAGATCGATGTCCGCGGACGCGTCGATCGCATGCGTCAGGATGGTCCGCTTCAGGTAATCGGACCGTTCGATCCGGTATCCGAGACGCAGGTTAGCAGCATCCAGGGAGAGCCTCAGGGACGGCGCAGCCGAAAGCATGTTGCCGTACCTACCGGTCCACTGCGCCACGCTCCCGTACGCGGAAAGCCCCGGCACGCCCGGAAGACGACCCAGCGAGAACGTTCCGGTGACGCCCGACGATCGATCCCCGACGGCATCCTTCGATACGGATCCATCCACCGACGCATAGGCCTCGCCCTTTCGCAGCGAGAGCCCCAGATCGGCCTGTTCGCTTCGCAGGCCGAACGGCGAGCCCGACAGTCCGTACAGCCACGGCTCACTCCGTGAGACGCCACTGTGCAGCGCGAGCCCGGACCAAAGATCCGCCGACGCCTGGATGCGGAGGCGCGAGATCCGCCATCGGCCGTTCGTCGGGTCGCGATCGACCTCGAGGTCGTGGGCGATCCAGAGGGGCCCGGCCGACAAGCGCTCCGTGGCCCCGACGAAGGTATGGTTCGGCTCCCCGTCACGCGGGCGCACGCCGGTCACCGACAGGTTTCCGGCCCACGACCACCCGTCGCCCCGCGACCGGCCGTCCATGAAGAGGGTCGCCTTGGGGCGCTTCGTGGATGGGCGCTGGTCCCACAGGTTGGGCTCGAAGCCGGCCATCGCGCCTACCCCGAAGCCCCGGCGGCTGCCCACCCGCACGAGCGCCCCGTCCCACACACCGCTGTACGACTCGACCGGGCTGTAGAATCGGCCGAGTGATACGCGCACCCGCGGCCCGAGATTGCCCTCGAGGGCCAGCGCGTAGACCCGCGCAGCCGTGGCGGGCTGCACGATGTTCCGGTCGCTGTACCGATACGACAGGCGCATGTCCGCCCTCAGACGCAGCCGACCCACCGCATCCGGCACGGTGATGTCCATGCCGAGCGCCGGGGTCGCGAACGTCCGCGCCACGCGCGTCGGCTGGGCACCACCCAACTGCGTGGTGGAGCGGAGCGCGGACAGCTCCAGCGTCCACCGACCGTGCGCGGCGACGTGGGGAGCACCGGAGAAGGAGGCGGGCGCGGACGTCTCGGCCCGGGGCGTCCGTGGAGACCCTCGTGCGGAGGTGTCGGCCGCCGCGCCCGCCGCACCGGCCCGGCTGGAGGGCTTCGCAGGTGCGGGCCGCCCCACCGCTTCGAGCAGCTCAGGCGCCGCCTCCTCGGGCGTTCGGCGCAGTTGGAGAACGAGGTCCATGCCCCGGGTCACCGCGAACGGAGCGCCCGCAAACGTGAGCGCCGAGCGCGTCTCGGTGGCTGCGGTGACCCGCAGACGCCCGACGGCGGCCTTCGTGGTGTCGGTGTACGCGGTCAGGGTGTCTCCCGCGAGGAGACCGTTGCGGGTCCCTATGTCGAGGTAGAGCGTCGACCCGGCGATCTGGCGCACCCGTACGGCAACGCGCGGGGCGCGCGCTTGCGCGGCCGAAGCGTCAGGCAGAACCGCGAGCGCCACGGCGAGCCAGGCGATCAGCTCCAGGACGCTCGGCCGCGATCCCCGCATCAGTCCGCCGTGCCTCTCGCGTGGCACGAGTAGCACGAGGTGGCGGAGTAGACGTAGCCCCGCACGTCGCCGTGATTCGGATCCGTGTTGGACTGGCTGTGCGTATGGCAGTTGATGCAGCTGAACGACGAGAAGTCTCCGGCCGTGATGTGACACGTGGCGCACGTGGCCCAGACTCCGCTGTGCCGTCCGGAAAAGATCGGGAAGTACTGCGCGTCGTGGTCGAACGTGGACGGCGTCCAGGCCGTGGCGGTGTGGCAGGTCTTGCAGTCCGTCGGAAAGCCCTGGCTGCCGTGCGCCTTGTCGTAATCGGGTTGGTGGCACGCCACGCAGTCGTTGGGATCGCTCGTAGCCTTCGAGAGGTCGTTCGACGCCGAGTGGCACGTCGAGCACGACAGCGAGGCGTGTGCCCCGACGAGCGTGAACCCCGTGGACGCATGGTCGAAGTTCGCGTCGCCCCAGGTACTGGTGTTGTGGCACGAGGTGCACGTCGTCGGGAACCCGGATCCTGAATGCGCCTTGTCGTAGTCGGCCTGGTGGCACGCCACGCAGTCGTTGGGGCCCGTGGGAAGCTTCGAGAGGTCGTTCGACGTCGAATGGCACTTCGAGCACGACAGCGAGGTGTGCGCCCCTACCAGCGGGAACCCGGTCGTGGAGTGGTCGAAGTTCGCGTCGCCCCACTGGTTCATGTTGTGGCACGACGCACACGTCGTCGGAAATCCGGATCCCGAATGGGCCTTGTCGTAGTCGGTCTGGTGACAGGCGACGCAGTCGTTCTGGGATGCGGGTTTGAAGAGAGGCTCCATGCCGGGCACACGGTGGCAGCTCGCGCACCGGAGTCCGGCATGGGCACCCAGGAGCTGGAAGCCCCCGGACACCTTCGCGTGGTCGAAGGAGGGTGCGTCGTGCCAGTCCACGGTGGTGTGGCATTGCGTGCAATCGGTCGGGTAACCGTTCGCCACGTGGTCGACGGATTTGGCGCGCCGATAGTCCGCCATGTGGCACGACGCGCAATCGGTGGGCAGAGGCGTGAATCGTCCCCCGACATCGCTCTTGTGGCAGCTCTCGCACGTGATCTGCCGATGCGCACCGGTGAGTGGAAAGCTCGTTCGGGCGTGGATCAGCTCTCCGTTCACGTCGCGGAAGGAGCGCGTCGTGTGACACGCGGAGCACGACTGCAACATCTTCCCCTGGTGGACGTCCATGTGACAGGCGGCACAGTCGTTCAACCGGATCTTCGGCTCGTCGAAGTGCAGGTCGAGGTGGCACTGGGCGCAGGCGGTCCCTCTGTGGGCTCCGGAAAGAGGAAACCCGGTCTTGGCGTGATCGAACCCGAGTGACGTGCGCAGCGTGTGCCAGCCCTCGGCGGTATGGCATGCCGAGCAGTCGAGGCCGTCCGGAAGCGTCCCGTGTGGGCTCTTGACCGCCTGCTGCGCCGCGAGCGGCGAAGCGAGCAGGATCAAGACGATCGCGTGCCAGCCTCTCATTTCTTGCCTCCGTGGCAGTCCAGGCAACGCATGCCGAGCGGCCGGTAGCGGATCATCGTCCTGCCCGACGGTGATTTCTCCGGCTTGTGGCATGCGGAGCATGGCGCATGGGCGTGGGCTCCGCGCAGCGGGAAGCGCGTCTTGTCGTGGTCGAAGTGCTCTATCCGGAACGACGTCTCCGTGTGGCACGCGTCGCAGTCCATCCCCTTGAACTGGTCGCCATGGGGGTTGGTCTGCTGGTGGCAGCTCGCGCACCGCGACGCGTCGATCCGGAAGTCGGGCCTGGTTTTGCCGTTGCGCTCGTGACACGCGTCACACGAGACGGCGAGGTGGGCGCCCACCAGCTTGAACGACGTCTCCCGGTTGTGCCTCGCCGCATCGTAGTGCACGGGAAGCCACGCGCTCTGCCCGTGGCAGCCCTCGCAGTCTCCCTTGCTCTTCCGATCGGCGAAGACGCCGTCGTGCGCGTCCTGGTGGCATGCAAGGCATGTGCCCGCCTCGGGGCTCGGGAACGTGCGCGAAGCGGTCCGCTTCACGAAGTGGATGTGAATGCCATCGAGCCTGCGCGCCGCGTGCGCGTCGTGACACGACGCGCACGGGATCCGTGCGTGCCGTCCCACCAGATCGAATCCGGTCGTTGCATGGTCGAACGACCTGGCCACGTTCGCGCGGTCCAGGTCGGTCCAGCCGGCCGTGCTGTGGCATGACGCGCACGAGCCCCTCATGGCGCCATGGTGAGGGTCCTCGTGGCAGTCGCTGCACTTTCCGGAGGGGATACCGATGTAGCGCACGTACGGCACGTCGCTACCCGGCCGTCGCGTAGCGGTGTGGCACTTCGAGCACGCCACGTTGCGATGGGCCCCCGTGAGCCGGAAGGGAGCCTTCTGGTGATCGAACTCGGCGGCGCTCTTCCAGCCTTTCGTGTCGTGGCACTGGGAGCACGCCCGTCCGGAGAACTGCGTTCCGTGAGGCGAGTCGGTCTCGTGGCAGGAGGCGCATCGGGTGGACAGCCCGAGATACGTGCGGGCGAGCGCTCCGTGCTTCTGTCTGTCCGCACGGACGTCGGCGTCGCGGATCAGTGCCGGCTTGTGACAATCCCGGCATCCCTCCGACAGGTGCTTGCCTGTCAGTGGGTAGCCCGTGCGGTCGTGGTCGAACGTGGCCGTATCGAGTCGGACGAGCCGGAAGTGGACGCCGAAGTGCTCCTTGTGGCACGCCCCGCAATTCTTCACGGCGAGCCGCGCGTGGAACCCCTCGCCCGATCGAATGCGGCGCGCCAGCGGCTCGTGGCACGCGAGGCAGCGGGCGGGAGCGATGCCTCGCTCGCGCAGCTCGTGGCACTTCGTGCAGTTGCGGATCCCCTCCAGATCGGAGTGGTCGGACGACAGCCTTCCCGGCGAGATGAGCTGGCCGGCGGCGGGGCCGGCGCCCGCGGCCAGAAACGCCAGAGCGCTCAACAGAACGAATCGGACGGGCAGGTGGGTCCTCACGTCGCGGCCACGGCATGCCGACGGGGATGTGCGTCGGCCATCAGAAGATCCACGTATAGCCGAACAGTACGGCCACGAAGACGTGAACGCTGAGGACCAGGAACATCACCACCGCAAGCGGCAGATGGACGACGTGCCAGTACCGGAACAAGCGTTGGAAGGGCTGCAGGACGACCGCTTGCTGACGGAGCTTCCGCTGCTCACGAGCCAGCTCGACGGCGGGTCCTCTCAGGTCTCGCGGCACCCTTCGGGCGCGCAGGTACTTTCGCACGCCGTGCAGATGTCTGCGCCGCTCGATGTCTTCTCGAAGAGCCAGGCCGAGCGCGCCGACCAGGCTCGACGCTCGAGGCACGGTGCCGGCCGGGGCGAGCACAGCCTCCAGCTCCGCGGCCGGAAGGGCCGTGCGGGCCGCGATGGCCGTCGTCAGCTCCCCGATACGCCCACGGATGGATTCCATCTCCAGGAACCGACCGTTGATCGTCTTGGGGATGCGCACGTAGACGTACCGGCCGAAGACGCCGCTCGCGACCACGATCGCCATGCTCCAGAACGCGATCGACACGATCCCGCCGAACTTGAAGGTCGTATGCAGGAGGACCAGGAACGGTCCGAGCGTACACAGGAAGATGTGGACCTGGAGCCAATGCTTCAGCGAGCCGAAACGGGCGAGAAACGCGAACCGCTTCCGGGCCATGTACCCGACTACACCGATCACGATGAGCAGGGTGCCCACGACGCCGTAGCCCTGTCCGACCAGGCCCGTCGGGGCGAATAACGGGGCCATGGCGGAAAACGCCCTTTGCTGCATGGGCAGCAAATAGTAGTCGAGGCCTGCAACGAGTGCGGACCCCGCGACCGCCAACCACACGGCAACAAGCGTGAATGCAAGCAAAGGTGCCTCCCGAGCGTGACCCGTCGGTATTGCAAGATCTGCGCCCACATTCCCCTCGTGCCGAGGCGCCCGCCATCGTCACGTCGGAAGCCGCATCCGCTCATTGCGCATCGGTCGTTCCCACCCGATCATGCTCGCTTCCGACCGTAACCGGGGAACATCGAGCGCCGCTTCGGGAAACACCGTGGAGCCTTCGGGTCCCGCAGATCCGGGCCGATCGATTCCCGTCGAGCGCAACACGCCATCTCATGACCATCCCCTATCCACACATCAACCCCGTCGCGATTCACATCGGGCCGTTGTCGATCCGCTGGTACGGCATCATGTACCTGGTGGGCTACATCCTCGGCTTCCGGATCGCGCTCTGGCGCCTGCGGAAGGGCCTGGTCGACATGACCGAAGACGACCTGGACACCCTCATCGGCTACCTGGTGGTGGGGATGATCCTGGGTGCGCGGCTCACCTATGCGATCGTGTATCAGCCCGGCCACTTCCTGAACGATCCCGTCGAGTTCTTCCGGGTGTGGCACGGCGGGCTGTCGTTCCACGGCGCCGTGATCGGTATGGCCCTGGCCTGCCTGATCTTCTCCCGGGTGCACCGCGTCCCGTTCTGGCAGATCGTGGATACGCTGGCATTCGCCGGCACCCCGGGCCTCTTCTTCGGGAGGATCGGCAACTTCATCAACGGGGAGCTCTACGGCCGCCCCACCCATGTCCCGTGGGCGATGATCTTTCCGACCGATCCTCTCCACGTGCCCCGCCACCCTTCCCAGCTCTACGAGGCGGTGGGCGAGGGGATCGTGGTCTTTCTCCTGCTGTTCTTCCTGGAGCGGAAGGCCCTCCGGCACGGCTGGTATCGCCCCGGACTCCTGGGCGCCGGCTTCCTGATCTTCTACGGCGTGATCCGCTTCCTCCTCGAATTCACGCGACAGCCCGATCCTCAGCTCGGACTCGTATTGGGCCCGTTCAGCATGGGACAGATCCTGTGCGTAGGCATGATCGTCGTGGGGGCGGGCATGGCTTTCTTCCTCTATCGACGGAACACGCCTGCAGACCCCTTGTCAGCAGCCGGTCCGCCCGAGTAGCCTAGCGAAGTCGGCCTACCTCGGGGTGGGCGACCTGCGCTTACACCCTCCCGGAGCTCCTTCGAAAACATGATCGACGCCCTGCGCCCTGCCGTCGTGGGGGCAATCGCCGACCAGGCCAGGATGGCCAGCACGACCGGGCCCGTGTCCCAGGTCATCGTCGCCATCGTCATCGTGGCCCTCTTCGTCATGCTGGCAAAGGAGACGGCCCACCGCGTCCTGGTCTCCATGGTGTGTGTCGCGATCCTCTGGACCCTGACGTACGCGACGCCCATTCACCTCATTGGATTCGCGAACTCGGTGGACGCGATCGACCTGAACGTGATCATGCTCCTGGCGGGCATGATGGGGGTCGTGGGCGTGCTGAAGTCGACGGGCGGCTTCGCCTGGGCGGTGGACCGTCTGATGGTTCGGGCGCGCGGACGCCCCCGGACCGCGGTGAGCCTGATCGTGTGGTTCACGGGCATCACGTCGGCGTTCCTGGACAACGTCACGACCGTGATCTTCGTCACCCCGATGGCCCTCGGACTCTCCAAGAGAATCCGGCTGGCTCCGGTGGCACTCCTCCTGCCCATGGTGGTCGCGTCGAACATCGGTGGAACGGCAACTTTGATCGGCGATCCACCCAACGTGATGATCGGCTCCGGCGCCGGCCTGAGCTTCTTCTCGTTCATCGAGAACCTGACCGCCCCGATCCTCGTCATGATGGTCGTGCTGCAGTGGTATGTCCGCCGGTACTACCGCGAGGAGTTCGCCATTGCCGATGTCGCCGAGCCCGAGCCCGAGACAGAGCGGGTGGAGCTCGCCGACCCGGGGCTCTTCCGGTGGATGATGGTCATCTGTGCCGGTATCCTCGTGGGATTCTTCACGCACTCGCTCACGGGCGCGCCCGTCGCGGTCCCGGCCGTCCTCGGAGCGGCAGTCGCCCTGCTCGTTCAGGACGTGCGCTACATGAAGACCCGGCCGGCCACGGCGGAGGAGCGGGCGCACGGCATCCTGCACGTGCTGGAGAACGACATCGAATGGCCGACCCTCTGCTTCTTCGTCTTCCTGTTCATCCTGGTCGGAGCCGCGGTGCATACCGGCCTGGTCGGCTCCGTCGCGGCCGCGATGGGGTGGAGCATCACCCACGTCAAGGAGGCGCTGGGCCTGAGCGACCGTGGCACGCTCGTCTTCGCGGCGCTCCTGATCTGCTGGGTGTCGGCGGTCCTGTCCGCGTTCATCGACAACATCCCCTATGTGGCCGTGAGCATTCCGATCATCGCCCACCTCATTCCCACCCTGCACGGCGAGACGCAGGTGCTGTGGTGGGCCCTTTCGCTCGGCGCGTGTCTCGGCGGCAACGCGACGGCGGTGGGCGCTTCGGCGAACGTCACGACCATCGGCCTCGCCGAGCGCGGAGGCGTTCGGATCAGCTTCCGTGAGTACAGCCGCTTCGCGGCACCGGCAGCGACGCTGACGATCCTGGTCTCGTCGGCGTTCCTGGTGTCCTACGTCTACATGGGTGCAGGCCCCGCGCGTTTGGCGGCATGGACGCTCGCCGCGGTCGCGGTGGGGACGGCGCTCCTGGGCGGGCGTCGTCGGACGCCGACTCCCGCAATCGTCTGATGGACGCTTCCACGCTCGGAGGGCGCTCGACCGCGGCCGTCGCTCGGGTGATTCAGGTGCTTCGGAAAGGAAGCATGCGCGGCGCTGCGGGGTATGCTCCGCAGCGTTGTTCCGGGCGGGTGGGGATCTATCGCGCCGTTCGTGGTGTTCCACTGCTGTTTTGTAATCGGCGCGTTACGTGAACATCAATTCGGAAGGAACGTCCACTCCGCCCATGACAGACGCCCCCGACAAGGGCTCCGGCGACCCTCCCCAACGGGTTCGCACGCCCGTCCCCGGCCCTGAGAGCCGGAAGCTGCGCGACCGCGAGGACCGACATATCGCGCCGGGCTTCCAGGCCATCGCGGCGCACGCGGGCATCGCCGTCGACCACGGTGACGGCTGCGACCTCGTCGACGTCGACGGAAACCGCTTCCTGGACCTCACCGCGAGCATCTGTGTCGCCGCGCTCGGATACGGCCACCGCCGGTGGCTGGACTCGCTGCGCGATCAGATGGAGCGCACCCACGCCGGCTCGTTCACCACCGAAGCCCGCGTCCGTGCGCTCGAGACCGTCACCGAGATCGCGCCCGCCGGGCTCGACCGGGTACAGATGTACTCCGGTGGCGCCGAGGCCGTGGAGAGCGCGATGCGCCTCGCCCGGGCCCACACCGGGAAGTTCGAGACGCTCTCCTTCTGGGGAGGCTTCCACGGAAAGACCAGCGGCGCGCTCGCCCAGATGGGGAGCGACTTCAAGCATGGACTGGGGCCGCTGTCGCCTGGGGCGCACCTGACCCCGTACGCCGATTGTGCGCACTGCCCCTTCGGTGCGAAGCACCCCGACTGTGGTCTCCTGTGCGTGGAGTTCGCGAGGGAGAAGATCCGCCGTGAGACCACGGGCCGCTTGGCCGCGATTCTGGTCGAGCCTATGCAGGGCACGGCCGGCAACGTCGTGCCTCCGCCCGACTTCCTGCCCGCCGTCGCCGAGGTCGCCAGGGACAACGACGCCCTGCTCATCGCCGACGAGATGATCACCGGGTTCGGGCGCACGGGCCGAATGTTCGGTGTGGAGCACAGTGGCGTCACGCCCGACATCATGACGCTCGGCAAGTCGCTGGGAGGAGGCTTCCCGGTGAGCGCGGTGCTGGCTCGCGAGGAGATCACCCGCGCCGAGCCATGGTCGAAGCCGAGCTTCTCCAGCTCCAGCTACGGTGGCCACCCGCTCGCCGGCGCCGCGGTCGCGGCATCGGTGGGCATCATCCGCGAAGACGGACTGACGGAGAACGCCGGCCGCGTGGGTGCCCACCTTCGGGAGGGGCTGCGCGAGCTCGCGGAACGGCGGCCGTCCATCGCGAACGTCCGCGGTGAAGGCCTGTTCATCGGCTTCGACCTCGTGGACGACCGCGGAGCGCTGTGGTCCCGGGCACGCTGCCAGGAGCTCTTCCAGGCGCTGCTGCGCCGCGGCCTCGTCACGATGGCCTATGCCCCTCGCGTCCGTATCAACCCGCCCCTGATCTTCACGATCCCGGAGGCGGACGAAGCACTGAATGTGTTCGATCTCGCTCTGGAGGAGGTTGCATGAAGGGTACGGGAAATACCGGGAATGGGCACCGCATGAAGGGGGCCCTCATCGGCTACGGATTCATCGGGTCCCGGGGCCACGCACCGGCCTACCTGAAACGGAACGATGTCGACATCGTGGCCGTGGTGGACACGTGCGAGGCGCGCCGGGAAGCCGTCCCTGACCTGCTTCCGAAGGCACGGGTGTTCGAATCGGTCGAAGCGCTGTTCGCTTCGGGAATGCACCTCGACTTCGTCGATATCGCGACGCCGCCGTGCGACCATACGAAGATCGCCGACGAGGCGATGCGCCGCGGGCTGCACGTGCTGTGCGAGAAGCCGCTCGCCACGAGCGCTGCGGACGCCGAGGCGCTGCTCCAGCGCGCGACCGCGTCGAAGCGGGTCCTCTATCCGTGCCACAACTACAAGTTCGCACCGGTCGTGACGACGATCGGAGAGATCATCGCCTCGGGCCGAATCGGACGGGTCCGCTCGGTGACGCTCGACACCTTCCGCCCGACGCACGCGAAGGGCGTGTCCGAGTGGATGCCGGACTGGCGTCGCCTCCGCCAGTGGTCGGGAGGTGGCATCGCCATGGACCACGGAAGCCACAGCTTCTATCTGGCGTTCGACTGGCTGGGGGCGTGGCCCGACTCCGTGACGGCCAAGGTCGTCAACTCGGATCCGGAATCGTGGGACACCGAGGACACGTTCTCGGCCGTGCTCGGCTTTCCCGGCAATCGTGTGGCCCGGGTGCACCTCACGTGGACGGCCGGTCTCCGGGCCGTCGTCTATTCGGTCCAGGGAGAGCGGGGCGCGATCGTCGCACGCGACGACGACCTGGAGATCGTAACGCCCGGCGGCGGCAAGTCTCCGGCGCAAGCGGGCGGCAACTGGAACGTCGAGCGCATTTCGGCGTCCTCCGATTGGATGGACGCGAGCCACCACAAGTGGTTCAACGCGATGTTCGACGGGTTCGTGGATGCCATCGAGCGAGGCGAGTACGTGGGCCTGGACGCGCTCGACGCCCAACGGTGCATCGAGGTCATCGACACCGCCTACGTGTCGGCGGCCGATGCGTGCCGGGAGATGCCCCTCGCGGCGTCGATCACCACGGGTGCCCATGGGGAACGTCCGGCAGGAGAGGCGACTCCGGCCCGCGCCGTCGTGGCATGAGGTCCGCTCCGGCAGTCTGACATGAACCGGAAGGTCCAGGCGTTCTTCTTCGTCGTCGGCGCGGCGCTGTTCGCCCTGTTGGTGCACCACGTCGGCGTTCACCGGCTCATCGGCGACGCTGCCCGGGTCGGCTGGATGATCGTGCCGGTCGTGGGCGTCTACGCGGTCGTCTATCTCACGAACGCCCGCGCCTGGCACGTCATCATGGGCGGAGAGCCCCGACGGCCACCCTTCTGGCGCACGTACGCCTTCACGATCTCGGGATTCTCGATCAACTCCGTCACGCCGATGGCGAACGCGGGCGGCGAGCCCTTCAAGGTCGCGGCGGTGTCGAGCTGGCTGGGCACGCGCCGCGCGACGGGCTCCGTCGTGCTGTACGTCATGGTCCACGCGCTCAGCCACCTCCTCATGTGGCTGAGCGCACTGCTGCTCGCGCTCGTCGTCGTGCACACCGTCGTGCCGGCCTGGGTCCTGCTGTCCGTGGCGGCGCTCTGCGGTGTGCTCACGCTCTTCCTCCTGTCGCGGCACCGCGAAGGATTCCTCGAAGCGCTACTGGACATCCTCCACCGGGTCCCGCTCGTCCGGAGGCTCACAGGACGCCTGGAAGCCCACAGGGAGACCCTGCGGCGCCTGGACGGGCAGATCACGGCGTTCTACCACGAAAGCCCAAGGCGCTTCTACGAGGCGCTGGCGCTGGAATACCTGGGCCGTTGCGTCTCGGTGCTCGAGTTCTGGCTCATCGCGATCGGTGTCGGGCTGCACATCACCTACCTGCAGGCCTTCGTCATCGGTGCGTTCACGTCGATGATCACGAACGTGCTCTTCCTCGTCCCCATGGAGCTGGGCGCAAAGGAGGGGGGCACGTACGCCGTGTTCGCCGCGCTCGCGCTGAACCCGGCCATCGGCCTGTTCGTGGCCCTGGTGAGCCGTGTCCGGGAGCTGGCATGGATCGCGATCGGGCTCGTGCTGATCTGGCTGTCGGGGCCGACCGCCGAGAAGCACTCCCTCACCACGTCCCGATCGCCACGCTGACCTTCACACCCACGCCGCCCCCCCCCGACGATCGGGGACAGGGTCGGCCGCTGCAGGGAGCGCGTCACGCTCCGCGGGCGCGAGGGCGCCGGCACTCGCTTCCACGCGTCGACGTGCTGTGTCGCGCCGACGATCAGCCCTGCGACACCTCCGACGACGCCGAACAGCGCCCCGAGCATGGCGGCCTTCTCGCCCGCCGTGGTCCGGCCGAAGCACCATCCCTCGCAGGGAGGGTCGTCCCCCATGGCGAGGCCGACGAAGCCGCCCATCACCCCACCGGCGAGAAGGCCGATCCCACCGCCCTTCAGGATGGGACGTCTGGTGCCGGCGAGGACGTCGAGCCGGGTGACGGTTTCCGGGTCGAACGCCCGGACCTCGCGGGTCTTTCGCATCTCGACGACCAGCGAGCCGCCGGCGGTGTCCTTCAGCGTGCCCTCGGCCCCCCTGAGCCCCTGGGCCGGGACCGTGACCCGCACCCGGCTCCCGAGCTCTGCCATGGCCTGCCCCGCGGCCGACGCGGCCGTCCCGGGGAAGAAGACGAGGGTCAGCGCGGCCCATGCACAGTGGCGGAACATGTGGCACCTCCTGAGATCCGACGTGGCCCCTACCCGCCACCCACACGAGGCTCACAGATGGAAGGTGCCTTCCGCCCGGGGCCAGCAATATCCGCCAGCTGACGTATGCGGCCCGTAGGAATGACGTAGGGGCAGTCCCGGGGGGCGCCGGCTCGGGGTCAGCGCCCCGAAACCCGCAAGTCGTTCAGGATCGGCTCGGTGAGCCCTTGCAGCGTCGGGCGGGCCGGCGGATCCAGGGTGAAGACGACGACGTCGTTGGCGCCGGCGCGCAGCCACGGACCGGGCAGGTAGAGCGTCTGCTGCGGACCGATGCCCCAGAACCGCCCCAGATTGTGGCCGTTCACCCAGACCACGCCCTTGCCCCACCCCCTCAGGTCCAGGAAGGTGTCGCCCGTCTTCTGCACGGTGAACGTCCCGTGATAGAAGGCCGGCCCTCGCGCCGCGCCGGAATGGAACTCGAGCTTCGAGACGTCGTCCATCGGCAGTGAGTACACGTCCCACCCGCCGAGCGCACGACCGGCGAGCCGTACCGCACCCGTGATTCCCTTGCGCTCGCCGGTGAGCTGGTGGCCGAAGTTGATCCGACCGTCGTTCTCCACCAGCAGGTCGAGCCTGTGCGTGCCTGCCGGCACACGCACCTTCGCCGAGGTCTGTCTCAGGCGCAGGTCGACCGTGGCCACCCGATGGCCGTCCAGATACACGGCACCGTAGTCGTTGAGCGTGTCGAACGTCAGCGTCCCCGCCCGCGGCCCCTTCACCCGGGTCCGGTAGAGGATGAATCCGTACGCCTGCCCCAGGCGCTCCATCGGCTCGGGCGTCGTCTGTCTCACCGGATCCGGAAGGGCGTCGAAGAGCGAGACCGACTCGCTCATCGGAAAGCTCGGCACCGCAATCACGGGCGGAGCGGCGGGCGGCGTGGGCAGCGTGTCTCCGGCCGGGAGCCGCTTCTCGATGGCCGCGCGGAACGCCCTGTATTTCGGGGTGACGTGGCCCGCTTCGTCGAGCGCGGCGTCGTAGTCGTAGCTGGTCGTCTGCGGCGCGTAGGCGTGGTTGTAGAAGTTGGCCCCGCTCATGAAGCCGAACGACGTGCCGCCCTCGAACATGTACAGGTTGAACGAGCCGCCATGATCGAGCATCCAGCCGATCTCGTCGGCCTCGCGCTGCGCGTTCGTTGTGTGGTGGGGCTCGCCCCACCCGTCGAACCAACCCGCCCAGTACTCGCCCGCCATCAGCGGGTCGTTCGGGCGGAAGCGGTGCAGCGCCGCGAAGGCGGAGTCGGCGTCACCGGGGCCGAAGTTGACCACCGCACGCACGTCCGGAAGCGTGCCACGAGGCAGCTGGCTCGGGCCGTCGGCCGTGAACAGCAGCGACCGGTCGAAGCCGGCGGCTAGATAGTCGTCGTCCATATCGCGCATGAAGACCGAGTCCGAGCCGAACGACCCGTACTCGTTTTCCACCTGCACCCCGATGATCGGGCCGCCACGCGTGATCTGGAGCGGCGCGAGCTCCTGCCCGACCCGCGCGATCCAACGACGCGACGCCGCCAGATACGTGGAGTCGCGCGTACGCACCACCACACTCGAGTCGGCGAGCAGCCAGGACGGAATCCCTCCCAGATCCCACTCCGAGCATACGTACGGGCCGGGGCGTACGATGACGTGGAGTCCGAGCTGACCGGCCATCCGCACGAACGCGGCAACGTCGCGGCGCCCGCTGAAGTCGAAGTCGCCCGGCTTCGGCTCGGAGAGGTTCCAGAACACGTACGTGGTGACCGTATTGAGCCCCATTGCGCGGGCCATCTCGAGCCGCTGCCGCCAGTAGGCGCGTGGGACCCGGGCGTAGTGGATGGACCCGGACCGGATCTGGAACGGCTGGCCATCCAGCCAGAACCGACCGTCGTGCGCCTCGAAGGTGTGGGTCGCCTGCGTGTTCTTTCGCGGCCCCGAGCACGCGGCCGCGAGGCAGAGTGCGAGCCCGAGGGGAACGAGGAGTCTGCGGGTCATGCGCCAGGTACCTCGGGGGCCTGAAGAGTCTCGGCCCCGTCCGGGCCCCCGCTCCCGGCCGCGGCGCGGGCGACGCGACGGGCCGTCCACCATGCGATGACGAAGACGGCCACGCCCGCGACCATGAGGGCGACTCCGACGTGCTGGAGCCGGAGATAGCCGTTGGCGAGGCGGGTCGCCGACCACAGCGGGTCGTGCGGCCCCGGCCGATAGTGGCGGACGGCGCGGAACCCGACCCACGCCCGCGCAAAGACGGCTCCGCCGCCGACGAAGAGCAACAGCCCGATGAGATCGAGCACGCGGCCGATTCTGGGTACACCCGTCCGTTCCATGATGGGAGGCAAGCTAGCGCCTCACCCCGGGGCCCTGGCAACCTCGGCGCCACGCCACGGGGCGTAGACGGACCCCTGCCGCTTTTCTAGACTCCATATTCCACTTGAGGGCGGGAGAAGACATGGACCTCGGACGAGTGCCGAGCGCCACGCTGGGGGCGCTCGTTGTGTTGTTGGCTCTATCTGCATGCGGCAAGGCGGAGGCGGCGCGCGGGCGGATGCCGCCGGCCCGGGTGGGCGTCGTCGCGGTGCAGCCCCATGCGGTACCGGTCCCCTTCGAGATCGACGGCCAGGTGGAGCCCTATCGCCGCGTAGAGGTGCGTTCCCGGGTGGAAGGCATCATCGACGCGCGACCCTTCACCGAAGGCTCGATGGTCCATCCGGGACAGCTCCTGTACCGGCTGGACCAGGTCCGCTACCGGGCGGCCTACCAGAGCGCCCTCGCGAAGTATCAGAACGCGACGCGTACGCTTCAGCGCATGAAGGCGCTCCTGCCCACACATGCCGTGGCCCGGCAGGACGTGGACAACGCCCAGACCGACGTGGACGCCGCCAAGGCGACGCTCGATCAGGCGAAGAAGGACCTCGACGACACGGAGATCCGCGCCGAGATATCCGGCCGTGTGGGACGCACCCGGCTGGAGAAGGGAGCCCGGGTGACGGGTCCGGGCGATCTCCTGACCACCATCGACGAGCTCGATCCCGTCTACGTGAGCTTCCACCCGTCCTCGGAGCAGGTGCTCGCGTGGCGCTCGAACGCGAAGGACCGCGCCCTCATCCAGCCGGGAAGCAAGCTCGTCGTGCGGCTCGTGTCGTCTTCGGGTACGCTGCTCCCGCCGGTCGGCAAGCTCGACTACGTCGCGCCCGCGCTCGATTCGGCGACGGGCACGCTGGAGTTTCGCGCGACCTTCCCCAACGAGGACGGCACGCTCGTACCCGGTGAGTTCGTCCACGTCCGACTGGAGGGGTTCACCCGGACCGATGCGCTCACGGTGCCGCAGCGTGCGGTACAGCAGGGACTCGGCCGCCAGTTCGTCTACGTAGTGGGCCCGGGTGACACGGTGGCCACACGTGACGTCCAGCCCGGAGCGTGGACCGGACAGGCGTGGATCATCGATCACGGCCTTTCCGCCGGTGACCGGGTGATCGTGGACGGCGTGCAGAAGGTCGGTCCCGGCCGTGTCGTGCAGCCCACCGCCGACACCACGGCCGCGTCGAAGTCCACCTCCGAGCCGCCCACGCAGGGTGGGCGCCCGTGAGCGATACCGTGCAGGAGCCGCACGAGCAGGAAGCCCGCTACTTCTTCATCCGCCGGCCGGTACTGGCGTCGGTCCTCTCGATCACGATCACCCTGCTCGGGCTGCTGGCGATCTTCCGGCTGCCCGTGGCCCGCTACCCCCAGATCACGCCGCCCTCCATCCGCGTGACGGCCGTCTACCCCGGCGCATCCGCCCAGGACGTCGCCCAGAGCGTGGCGGCCCCGATCGAGGAGCAGCTCGCCGGCCTGAAAGGCCTGCTGTACTACACGTCGTCGAATTCGAGCGACGGCACGATGATGCTCACGATCACGTTCGACATCGACCGCGATCAGGACCTGGCGGCCGTCGACGTTCAGAACGCGATCAAGCTCGCCGAGCCCGAGCTTCCCCAATCCGTGCTGGCCAACGGCATCTCGATCGTCAAAGCCAACACCGACATCCTGGCGGTGGTGGCGCTCAGCTCGACCGACCCCAGATACGACGCGTCGTACCTGACGAACTACATGAACCTGTACGTCATCGATCAGTTGAAGCGGGTCCCGGGCGTGGGCGACGCCACGGCGTTCGCGGGGCTCAACTACTCGATGCGTCTCAGGCTCGACCCGGAGAAGATGGCCAAGCTCGGGATCACGGTGAGCGACGTCGCGTCGGCCGTACGCGAGCAGAACGCCACCAATCCGGCCGGCCAGATCGGCGGGGAGCCCTCGCCGCAGGGCACCCAGCTCACCATCCCGGTGACCGCCCAGGGTCGGCTCCAGACCACGAAGCAGTTCGACGACATCATCATCCGCGCGCAGCCGAACGGTGCCGTCGTGCGGCTGCGCGACATCGGCAAGGCGGTCCTCGGCGCACAGAGCTACAACCTCCAGGGGCGTTTGAACGGAAAGCCCTCCGCGGTCATGCTCATCTACGCGCGGCCCGGAGCGAACTCTCTGGCCGTCAAGGACGCGGTCGTGAAGCGCATGGACGAGCTCTCGAAGAGCTTCCCGGCCGGGGTGAGCTACAGCATCCCGTTCGACACGACGCCGTTCGTCACGGCCTCGATTCACGAGGTCGCCGTCACGCTCTTCGAGGCCCTGCTGCTGGTCACGCTGGTCGTCTTCCTCTTCCTGGAAGGATGGCGCGCCACGCTCATCCCGATGCTCGCCGTGCCGGTGAGCGTGATCGGGACCTTCGGCGGCCTGCTCGTGCTGCACATGTCGATCAACGTGCTGACGCTGTTCGGCCTCGTGCTCGCCATCGGCATCGTCGTGGACGACGCGATCGTGGTGATCGAGAACGTGGAGCGCATCATGTCCGCGGAGCGATTGCCTGCCCGTCTCGCGGCGGACAAGGCGATCCGCCAGGTCGCGGCCGCGCTGGTGGCGATCGTCCTGTCCCTGTGCGCCGTGTTCATCCCCGTGGCGTTCATCAGCGGGGTCACGGGAGAGCTCTTCCGCCAATTCGCGGTCACGATCGTCATCGCGGTCGTGATCTCCGGCGTCGTGGCCCTCACCCTCACGCCGGCGCTCTGCTCCATCCTCCTCAAGGAGTCGACCGACGAGAACGTCACCGGCTTCTTCGGCTGGTTCAACCGGACGTTCAACCGGAGCCGCCGCGGATACGTGGCCGCCGCCGGGCACGTGCTCGACCGTCCGGCACCGTGGCTCGCGGTCTTCCTCGTGATCGTGGGGCTCACGGGGGTGCTCTGGCGCCACGTCCCGAAGGCGTTCATCCCCACCGAGGACAAGGGCAACATGGCCATCTCGGTGCAGCTCCCGGATGCGGCGTCCCTGCAACGCACCGTGCACACGGTGAGCCAGATCGAAGGCATCCTGCGCCGGCAGCCGGCTGTCCAGAATGTCGTCGCGTTGGCCGGGTTCAGCATACTCGGCTTCTCGTCGCAGACGAACGCGGCCACGATGTTCGTGTCGTTCAAGCCGTGGGGACAGCGGAAGGAGACGGCCGACCAGATCGCTGCGCAGGTCAACGCCCAGCTCTTCGCCCTGAAGGGCGCCACCGCATTCGCGTTCAACCTGCCCGAAGTGCCGGGGCTCGGGACGACGGCCGGCGTGGAGATGAACCTGCAGGACCTGAACGGACAGGATATTCGCTCCTTCGCGAGTCAGGTTCAGGCGTTCCAGCAGGCCGTCAACCAGCTGCCCGCCGCCGGCGGGATCAACACCAGCTTCCGGGCAAGCGTGCCCCAGCTCCACGTGAACGTGGACCGCACGGTCGCGAAGGCGAGGGGGGTGAGCCTCACGAACCTGTTCGGCACCCTCCAGGCGTTCCTGTCCGGACTCTACATCAACGACTTCAACCTCTACGGCAAGACGTTCCGGGTCCAGGCGGAAGCGGACTCGTCGTTCCGCCAGACGCCCGCCGCGCTCCAGCACCTGTACGTGCGGGGGTCGAACGGCACGATGATTCCGGTCTCCGCGCTCACGACCAGCGAGTTCCGGGCAGGACCGACCGTCGTGCCGCGCTTCAACGGGTTTCCCTCTGCCCTCTTCACGGGCGCGCCGAAGGCCGGATACAGCTCGGGCGAGCTGATGGATGAGGTGGACTCCCTCGTAGCCGCTCGATTCGCCCCCAACGGCATCGGCGTCGCCTACTCGGGTCAGTCCTATCAGGAGCGTGTCTCCAGCGGTGATGCGGGCTTCGTGTTCGCCATCGGGCTCGTGATCGTCTTCCTGGTGCTGGCGGCGCAGTACGAGAGCTGGTCGGTGCCGTTCGCCGTCCTGCTCGCGCTTCCGTTCGGCGTTCTGGGCGCCCTGCTCGGCATCTGGCTGCGGGGCCAACCCAACGACATCTACTTCCAGGTCGGTGTCATCGCCGTCGTGGGCCTGGCGGCCAAGAACGCCATCCTCATCGTGGAGTTCGCCACGGAGCTGCGCGCCCAGGGCCTCTCGGTCCGGGATGCGGCGCTCGAGGCCGCCCGTGAGCGCCTGCGCCCAATCCTCATGACGTCGTTCGCGTTCATCCTCGGCGTGCTCCCGCTCGCCGTCGCGACCGGCGCGGGCGCGGCGAGTCGCCACTCGATCGGCACGGGCGTGTTCGCCGGCATGCTGGTGGCCACGACCGTTGGGATCTTCTTCATCCCGATGTTCTTCGAGGTGATCCGGAGAATCGCGGAGCGAGGACGCAGCACGGCGAAGACCGAAGCGGCCTGGCCCCCCGAAGCAGAGGAGGTGGAAGGAGCATGAGCACGCGCAGGTCGGCGCTCCTCGTCATCGTCTCGCTGGGCCTCCTGTCTGGTTGCATGGTCGGCCCGTCCTACCACCCCGGGCCCGCCATTCCGAAGGGAGCGACCGCGAGCGTCGTGCCCACACCGGACTCGACCCGTGCCTTCTTCGACTCGCTCGCCGCGGCGCGCCTCCGGGACAGCGCCACGGTGGCAGGCACGACGATCACCCAGCGGAAGCTGGCGATCGACACCACCGGCGTGGCGTGGCTCGACATTCTGCGCGACACGACGCTGGTACGTCTGGTCGACACGGCCCTCCGGCAGAACCGCGATCTCCAGACTGCGGTCGCCCGCATCCGGGAGTACCGCGCCGACGTGGGCGTCGCGCGCTCCGCGCTCCTGCCGAGCCTGACCGCCAACGCATCGATGAGCAGCAACCAGATCGCGCTCGGGATCTTCCCGCCGGCATCCTATCGCGCCGCGCGCGTCACCGGCGACGTCTCGTGGGAGCTCGATTTCTGGGGACGTATCCGCCACGGCATCGCCGCCGCCAACGACGACGTGGCGGCGCAGGAAGCGGCCGAGCGCGGGGCGGCGCTCTCGCTCGTCAGCGACGTGGCGACCGCGTACCTGCAGCTCCTGGAGCTGGACCAGGAGCACGCCATCGCGCAGCGGACACTCGCGTCGCGCCGCGCCACGCTGGCAATCGCCCGGCAACGCTACGAGCACGGGCAGATCTCGGAGCTCGACGTGAAGCAGTTCGAGGCCCAGGTCGCCGCCCCGGCCGTCACCCTCGCCCGCACCGAGCGCGCCCGGGCCCAGACGGAGCGCGCGCTGAACGTCCTCCTGGGCGAAGCGCCCACGGCCATTCCAAGAGGGGGGACGCTGGCCCAAGCGGCCGATGCGCTCATCGTGCCCGACTCGGTGCCCGCGAGCCTCCTGGCCCGTCGTCCCGACGTGCGCCAAGCGGAGCGCACCTACGCCGCGACGACGCAGCGGCTGGGCATGGCCGACGCCGCCCGCCTGCCGTCCATCATGCTCACCGGCTCCTACGGCAGCCAGGCGTCGGACCCGAACAACCTGTTCAAGTCCGACACCCACATCTACGGGCTGTCGGCGGGCATCTCGATCCCGCTCTTCACGGGCGGCAGACTGTCGAACGAGGCGAAGGCCGCTCGTGCCCGGGTCGACCAGGCTCGGGCGCAGTACCAACAGGCGGCGCTCGGTGCGCTCCGCGATGCCGACGACGCGCTCGTGGCGGTGCATACGGCGCGCGACCAGGCGGTCGCGCAGGAAACCCAGGTCCGCGCCCTGACCGATGCGCTCCACCTCGCCCGCCTCCGCTACAAGACGGGGCTCGCGAGCTATCTGGACCTTCTGGACGCACAGCGGAGCCTCTTCAACGCGCAACTCGCGATGAGCCAGGCTCAACTCCAGCAGCTCACCGCCGCGGTGCAGCTCTACAAGGCGCTCGGCGGAGGGTGGCCCAAGCAGCGGCGGTAGTCGCCCGGTAGCGGCGTCACTGCGAGCACGGGCTCGGCGGATAGTCTGACGACGGCGGCTCGGGCTGCGGGTTGAGCTGGACCAGTCCGGTCATCCTCGTGAACGCCTCTCCGTCCGTGATGGTCGTCTGGATCTCGCCGCGCGGATGGATGGTCCGGCCTGCGTACGCCCCGTCGTGCACCCGGCCGTTGAGGACCACGTGATCCCTCACCACGATGCCGCTCAACGTCGCGTCCATCAGAAACGCCGGATTCGCCCCCACGATCGTGAGGCTGTAGACCACATGCCTCGCCACGCCGGTGGAGCGCGTCGCGGTCTGGACGAGTTGCATGGTCCCGCACGCTTCATCCCCAACGTAGACGGTCCCGAACCAGTCGGTGCCGTCCGGTCCGAGCTCGTAGCGGAGCGCCAGCGAAGGCGGCTCGGGTTGCGGGTTCAGCTCGGTGATGGGCGCCGCGCTCCGGACCGGCACGGACTCCTGATCCATCGGCTGCGCGGCATCGGTGCACGCGGCCAGGATCGCGACGAGCATCAGCGCGGCAATCGCCACGTGCGGACGGGCAGGCTGCTGCATGATCCACCTCCGGTTGAACGGACGGCGCCTCTCGCCTACGCGAGCACGGACGCCGGGCCGAGCCACCCGGTGGACCGGTGGGGGGAAACTGCTACGAACCGCCAGGTGACTCCAGGTCTCGCTGGCGGCTCGGCGGGCATGGCGGCCGTCTGCCGCCGAAGCCCCGTGGCTCTGCGTCGCCGGCTTTCGCCGGCTTTGCTCTGAGCAGCGAATCACGGCACCCCGACATCAGGCGCCTATTCTACGATGAAGCGCCTACCGCCCGGTAATCAAGGATTCCGTTTCGGGGGCAGGCGCCCCGGGCATGGGCGTCGCCCACATCGGCGGGGCGGTGCTCGGAGCCGTGGTCAGGGCTCACCCCTGCCCCACGGCCGGGAGATCCATGCCTCTCGGAACGGGGAGAGGAAGGACGCCGTCGGTGGCCGCCGAGGCGGGGTCGAACGGCACCCATTTCATCACGGCCGCCATCTCGTCCCGCGTGCGTGCCTCGGCCCGAAGGGCGAGGTATCTGCGGTTCACGAAGAGCGTCGGCAGCGGGTACACGCCCGACGGAGTGATCTGCTCCGGCGACGAGATCGTCACGAACCGATGGAGCTCGGCCGGTGCGGTGGCCGGCACCTCGTGCGAGCGTCCGCGGAGCACGTGTCCGTCGACGGTGCGGTAGTAGTGGTCGTGGAGCGGCTTTGCCGACTCACGGAAGTTGACGATGAGCGTCGGGTTCTGGAGCCGGAAGTCGAACGCAACCTCGATGCGCGCGGGGTCGAGGTTGACCGGGCTCGGACGGTAGCCGGCGCGCAGACGCTTCAAGAAGAACGAGATACTCTGGTCGCTCGGCGGCAGGATCGCCGTCAGGGCGCCGGCCTCGTCTTCGTATCCCGGGCTCGGCAGCGTGGACAGATACGTGGCCAGCGATTCCCGGGCGTAGGCGATACCCGGCAGGTCGAGCATCTGAAACCGAAGGAGCGCCAGCACGATCATCGGACAACCCGCGAACCGCAGGCCGACGAGCTCCCAGAACCGGCCGTCCTCTTCCGCGCCCAGATAGACTGTCTCGGGCGGAGGATCGACGAGATGGCCGTAGCGCACCCGCTCCAGGTGCGCGTGGATGTGATCGATGTGCGAATGGAACATCGGCCCATGCGTCGGGCCCGGGGGGGACTCCTTCCACGCTAGCGATCGATGCGGCCGGAAGGCAAGGCCGTGGCCGAGCCTCCCGGCACGAGATGGCCCAGGGGCGACGTCGAGCTGCTGCTTCCCCCGTCAGTAGATCGCGACGCCTTGGGGCTCCGGGCTGTATCCAGGGATCGTGATCGTCTGGACCACCTTCCCCGTGGCCACGTCGATCACCGAGACGCTGGAGCCGTAGAAGTTGGTCACGACCGCCTTCGTTCCGTCCCGCGTGAACGCGACGTGGCTCGAGGTGTCCCCGGTACCGATCGGACTCCCGCTCACCGTGTTCGAGGCAGCGGCGATCACCGAGACGTTTCCGGGGCCGTAGTCGGTGGGGGAGCTCACCACGTAGGCCTTGCTGCTGTCCGGCGTGAACGCGATGCCGCGCGGATGCGTCGACACCTTGATGGCGTTGGTGAACGTGCTGTCGGCCCTGACGTCGATCACCGAGACGCTGTCACTGGCGGTGCCCAGGCCTTCATTCGACACGTACGCCTTGTCTCCGGCCGGTGAAACCGCCACGTAGAGGGGGAATTCACCGACGCTGAGCGTGCTCACCGCGTAGTTTGTGGTTGCGTCGACCAGAGATACGTTGTTGCTCCGGCTGTTCACGACGTATGCCGTTCCGAACGGTGTGAACGCGACGCCCATGGGGGCCGTCCCGACCGCGAACCCGCTGGTCACCAAATCCGTGCTCGCGTCGATCACGGCGACGGAGTCGGCACTGTTCCGGGTTACATATGCCTTCGTTCCGTCCGGCGAGAACGCGATTTCCGAGGGGCTGCCGGAGACCGCGATCGTCTTCGTCACCGAATCACGTGCCATGTCGATGACCGAGACATTGTTGGAGGTCGAGTTCGCGACGTACGCCTTCGTCCCGTCCGGCGTGATCGCAACCCCGTCGGGGGTACCGAAGCCCGTGAGGGTCTTCACCACCGTCCCCGACGCGAGGTTGACGACGGAGACGGTACTGATTCGCTGATTCGTCACGAGGGCCACCGGCCCCGCCGTAATCGTGAACGTCTGGGTCGGGCTGGTATCCACGCCACCGTTCGCCGTGCCGCCGTTGTCCTTCAGCGTCACCGACACCGTGGCCGTTCCATCCGCCGTCGTGCTCGGCGTGTACGTGAGCGTCCCGCTCGAGCTGATGGCCGGCTGCGCGCTGAACAGCGCATTGTCGTTGTTCGTGACGGTGAACGACACCGTCTGGCTCGACTCGTTGGCCGGTCCGGGGCTGATGCTCGTCGCCCAGCCCGTCACCGTCTGCGCGCCCGCGCCGTGCCATACGGTCTGGTTCGCACCCTTCGTGAAGCTCGGCGCGTCGTTCACCGGTGTCACGGTGATCGTGAACGTGGACACCGTCGTGCTGTCCACACCACCGTTCGCCGTGCCGCCGTTGTCACGCAGCTGCACGCTCACCGTGTCCACCCCGTTCGAGTCCGGCGCCGCCGTGTAGGTCAGCGTCCCGCTCGCGTCGACCGCCGGCTGCGCGCTGAACAGCGATGTGTTCGTGCTCGTGACCGTGAACGTCAGCGTCTGACCGCTCTCGTTCGACGGACCCGCGCTCACCGACGTCGCCCACGACACGCTCTGCGCGCCCGCACCCTCCAGCGACGTCACGTTGCCGCCCGCCGTGTAGCTCGGGGCGTCGTTCACCGGTGTGATCGTCAGCGTCACCGGGGTCGGCGCGCTCGTGTACGTCCCGTCCGTCGACTCGTACGTGAAGCCGTCGCTGCCGTTGTAGTTCGCCGCCGGCGTGTAGGTGAACGAGCCGTCCGCGTTGAACACCAGCGTCCCGTGCGATGGACCCGTCACCAGCTTCGCCGTCAGCGGATTGCCCGCCGGGCTCTTGTCGTTCGCCAGCACGCCCGGAGCCGCGACGGAGAGTGGCGTGTCCTCCAGCGTCGTGTCCGCGTCCGCCCCCGCAGCCGGCACATCGTCGTGGATGTCGAACGGCTGGCTCGTCGCGGACGAAAGTCCGCTCGCGCCCGCCACCAGCGTGTAGCCGTTGCCGGCCTTGTTCACGCTCAGGTCGCCGAAGGTCGCCACCCCGGACATGGACACCTCGGTCGTCGTGCCTCCGAGTGTCGCATTGCCCGGGTTCAAGCCGAACGCCACCGTCACGGAGTCCGCCGAGCCCGTCGCCACGTTGCTGTAGGCGTCCTTCTCGGTCACCGCCACCGCGGGACTCAGATGCGTCTGCGTCGCCGTGTCACTCGGCTGGGTCGTGAACACCAGCTGCGTCGCCGGGCCGGGCACCACGTTCACCGTCGCCTTCGCGTTCACCGTGTCGTCGAACGCCGTCACCTGCGTCACGCCCGTGTGCCACGCGTGCACCACCCCCGACGTGTCCACCGTCGCCATCGTCGGATCGCCGATCGTCCAGCGGATCGGGGCGCCCACCACCGGCGCACCGCTCGCGTCGAACGCCTTCGCCGTGAACACCGCGCTGTCACCCGCCACGATGGCCGCGGAGTCCGGGCTCACCGTAATGGACGCCACCGCCTGACGCACCTCCACCACGCGCGTCGCGCCGCAGCCCGTCACGCACAGCGACGCCGTCGCCTTCACCGTGTCGGTCCCGGCGCCCACCGCCACCACGCTCGCCGAGTCACCTCCGGCAAACGGCGTCACGCGCACCACGCCGCTGCCGGCCACGCTCCACTGCAGGCCCGCGCCTGCCACCGTGTTGCCCGCCACGTCCAGGCCGCGGCCCTGCACCACCGCGCTGTCGCCCACCGAGGTAAGCACCAGCGGCGTGCCCGAGCTCTCGATCGCCACACCGGCCAGATCCACCGTCACCTGCACGCTCACCGACGATGCCGTGCCCGTGCCGCTCTCGCTCGAGGCCAGCCCGACGGTGAGCTGCACCGTGCCGGGCCGTACGGCCGTCACGACCGCCTGGGTGCCACCCTCGTTGTGCACACGCAGCACCGTCGTGTCGCTCGACGTGTACGTCAGGCTGATCCCGCTCACCGGTGCGCCGCTCGCGTCCGTCACCTTCGTCTGCAGCACGGCGCTCTCGCCCACCACGGCGTCGGCCTGCCAGCCCGAGGGCGTCAGCGTGAGGCTCTGGAGCGCAGGGTTCGTCGTGCCCTTGTCGCCCGACGAGCACCCGGCCACCAGCACCAACAGCGCTGTCAGCAGGAGCCGCGGCGTGGAGAAGCTAGAACGAGCGCGAAGGACGGTCTCGGGGGGGACCACGTTCGGGAGGACGCGACCGAACGCGCGGGGCCAGGAACGCGAAGGGGAGGCTTCGGGGTTCATGAAGGCCTTGGGCAGATGTCAATCGGGCATGGGGATCGCACGTCCCCCTCGGGCAGGCAAAAGCCCTACCCGCTACACTTGTCGAAGGTTCTGGGAGAGCCTTCCGGAGCGATGCCGACGCCTGCGGCTCCTCCCCCGCGCCGGGCGTCCTCGGCCGCTGACTAGCCGCCCCCGTCCCCCGGCCACATACTTCTTCGCGCCTCCCGCTTCGGATCCCGTACCTCAGGAGGTGAGACGACCATGCGGCGTACAAGCTCCGTCTTCGCAACGTTCGCCGCGCTCGCGTGCGCGGCATCCGCGGCTTCCGCCCAGCGGGCCGCGGCCCCCGCGCGGCCTCCGCAGATCGCAACCACGCAGGGCGACTACGTCATCCACGGCTTCACGTTCGAGGACGGAGAGACGCTGTCCGAGCTGAAGCTCCACTACCGCACCCTGGGGACCCGCCGGACCGACGCGAGCGGCCGTACGGTCAACGCGGTCTACATCATGCACGGCACGACCGGCTACGGAGGCAACTTCCTGGTGCCCCAGTTCGCCGGGGTGCTGTTCGGGCCCGGCCAGCTCCTCGACACGGCCGAATACTTCGTGATCCTCCCCGACGGCATCGGCCACGGGCAGTCCAGCAAGCCGAGCGACGGGCTGCACGCGCGGTTCCCGCACTACGGCTACCGCGACATGATCCGCGCCGACCACGAGATGCTCACCGAGGGGCTCCACGTGAACCACCTCCGGCTCGTCATGGGCACGTCGATGGGCGGGATGCACACATGGCTGTGGGGCGAGATGTACCCGGACTTCATGGACGCCCTGATGCCCCTGGCCAGCCTGCCCGGACCGATCAGCGGCCGCAACCGGATCTGGCGCAAGCTGATCATCGACGCGATCCGGACCGACCCGGGCTGGGACGGGGGCGATTACACCGCGCAGCCGCGAGGTCTGCGCTTCGCCGCAGGGCTGATGCTGTTCATGGGCAGTAACCCCAGGCTGCACTACCTGCACGCTCCCACGCTCGCCGCGGCCGACCGGGAGCTGCAGCGCTACCAGGACCGTTTTGTCCGAACGCACGACGCCAACGACGTCATGTACGCGTTCGCCGCCTCGGAGGACTACGACCCGGCCCCCGAGCTCGAGAAGATCGAGGCTCCGCTCCTGGCGGTGAACACCGCCGACGACCTCATCAACCCGCCCGACCAGGGGATTCTGGAGAGGGAGATCCAGCGCGTGCGACGCGGCCGCGCGGTCGTAATTCCCGAGAGCCCCGAGACCGTCGGGCACGGCTCGCACACGAAGGCCGTGCTCTGGAAGTCGTATTTGGCGGAGCTGCTGAAGGAGTCGAACGACTGAAGGCGCGTCGACGGACGACGACGGCCGGCCCGGCGTGAACCGGACCGGCCGTCCGATCGGCCGGGCTCGCCCCGGCCACCTCGTGCCTCAGATCCCGTCGAGGATCCCCCTGAGCGTCGCGCTCGGACGCATGGCCGCATCCGCCTTCGCCTGGTCGCGCAGGTAATAGCCACCCACGTCCTGCGGACCACCCTGCGCCCCGTTCAGCTCGGAGAGGATCCGCTCCTCGCTCTCGGCGAGCGCGGCGGCGACGGGGGCGAATCGCTCGGCCAACGCACCGTCCGCGGTCTGCTCGGCCAGCGCCTGCGCCCAGTAGAGCGTCAGATAGAACGTGCTCCCCCGGTTGTCGAGCTCGCCCACCTTCCGCGAGGGCGAGCGGGCGTTCTCGAGGTACCGGGCCGTCGCCGCGTCCAGCGCGGCGGCCAGCACCCGGGCTCCCCCGTTGTCGAACTCTTCGCCCAGATGCTGGAGCGAGGCCGCGAGCGCGAGATACTCTCCCAGCGAGTCCCAGCGCAGGTGGCCCTCCTTCTGGAACTGCTGCACGTGCTTGGGCGCGGAGCCGCCCGCCCCGGTCTCGAACAGTCCGCCTCCATTGAGCAGCGGTACGATCGAGAGCATCCGGGCGCTCGTGCCGATCTCGAGGATCGGGAAGAGGTCGGTGAGGAAGTCGCGCAGCACGTTCCCAGTCACGGAGATCGTATCCTCGCCTCGGCGAATCCGCTCCAGCGAGAACTCGATCGCGTCGACGGGCGCCATGATCTCGATCTGCAGGCCGTCGGTATCGTGCTCCTTCAGGTACGCACGGACCTTCCGGATGACCTCGGCGTCGTGACCGCGCGTCTCGTCGAGCCAGAACACGGCCGGCGCGCCGGTGGCGCGGGCACGCGCCACGGCGAGCTTCACCCAGTCGCGGATCGGGGCGTCCTTGGCCTGGCATCCGCGCCAGATGTCACCCTCTTCGACCGCCTGCTCGATGATCGCGTTTCCGTCCGCATCGACGATGCGAACCTTGCCCGCCGCCTGGATCTCGAACGTCTTGTCGTGCGAGCCGTACTCCTCGGCCTTCTGCGCCATGAGGCCGACGTTGGGCACGCTGCCCATCGTCGACGGATCGAACTGTCCGTGCGCCTGGCAGTCGCGCACGACCGCGTCGTAGATGCCCGCGTAGCTCGAATCGGGAATCACGGCCTTGCAGTCCTGCAGCTCGCCCTCGGCGTTCCACATCCGGCCCGAGTCGCGGATCATCGGTGGCATGGAGGCGTCGATGATGATGTCGCTCGGGACGTGCAGGTTCGTGATGCCCCGGTCGGAATCGACCATGGCGAGCGAAGGTCCGCTCTCGTACGCGGCCTCGATGTCGGCCTCGATGTCGGCCCGCTGATCGTCCGGAAGCTCCTGGATCTTGGCGAGGAGGTCGCCGAAGCCGTTGTTGGCCTCGACGCCGAGCTTTCCGAGGACGTCCGCATGCTTCGCGAACACGTCCTTGAAATAGACCTTCACGGCGTGCCCGAACATGATGGGGTCGGACACCTTCATCATCGTCGCCTTGAGATGGATCGAGAAGAGCACGCCCTTCGCCTTCGCATCGCGCACCTGCTCCTCGAGGAACGAGACGAGGGCGTTCTTGCTCATGAACGTCCCGTCGACCACCTCACCGGCCTCGAGCGGAAGCGACTCCTTCAGCACGGTGACGGTGCCGTCGTTCGCCACATGCTCGATGCGGGCCTCGGTCGCCGCCGGAACCGTCACCGCCACCTCGTTGTGGCGGAAGTCCCCGGCGCTCATCGTCGCGACATGCGTCTTCGAGTCCTCAGGCCACGGCCGCATGCGCGGCGGGTTCTTGCGGGCGAAATCCTTCACGGACTTCGGCGCGCGCCGATCGGAGTTCCCCTGACGAAGGACCGGGTTCACCGCGCTCCCCTTCACCTTGTCGTAGCGCGCCTTGATCTCGCGCTCCTCGTCGTTGGACGGTTCCGCGGGATAGTCCGGAAGGGGATAGCCCTTGGCCTGGAGCTCGGCGATGCACGCTCGGATCTGTGGGATCGACGCGCTGATGTTGGGGAGCTTGATGACGTTGGCCTCGGGCGTCTCGACCAGACGACCGAGCTCGGCCAGATCGTCGGGCACACGCTGGCTCTCGGACAGAAGGTCGGGGAAGACGGCCAGCATCCTGCCGGCCAGAGAGATGTCGCGCGTCTCGACGGGGACTCCGGTCGCGCCCGCGAACGCGCGGATGACGGGGAGGAAGGCGTGCGTCGCGAGGGCCGGGGCCTCGTCGGTCCACGTGTAGATGATCGGGGATGACTTCTTGCTCATGGAGATCGATGGCGTGTGTGGCTCGAGGGTGCGGCGCGGGAGGAAGCCGGCACGTGGTCCGTTAATATAGAGAAAATCCGGACTCGTCCGAGACCGGGCCTGCGCCGAGATCTACCGCATCAGAGCGTCCCAACCCGCCTTGAGCGCCGCAATCAGCACGATGGCGGCGAACACACGCTGGAGCTGACGCGCGGAGAGCTTCCTTTCGGCGAGCGTCGCGCCGATCAGCCCACCCACCAGAGCGGCCACCCCGAGCGGGACCAGAACGTGCGCGTCCACGGCGCCTCGCACGCCGTGCGCCGCGAGCGCGACCGACGAGACGGCGAGGATCAGGCACGAGTTCATCGCGGCCACCTGCTTCGGGCCCGCCCATCCGAGCAACAGGACCAGCGGTCCGAGGAATACGCCGCCTCCGATGCCCAGGAATCCCGAGATCAGGCCGATCGCTAGGCCCGCCGGCACCCCGACGGCGATCGTGCGCCTCGCAGGCGGGAGCTCGTGACGCTCGTGCGCCGACGCCGAGGAACGGAGCATCGCCAGCCCCGCCACCAGGAGGGCCACCGCGAGCACCGTCAGGAATACGCTTCGGTCCGCGCGCACGAGGCCTCCCGCGAATGCCGCGGGCAGCGCCGGAATCAGGAACGGCAGGAGGAGGCGCCAGCGGAGCCGACCGGCCATCCCGAAGCGGAGAAGCGCCACGCTCGTGACCACGATGTTCAGCAGGAGGGCGGTCGGCACCAGCACCTCGGGCGGAAGACCGAAGAGGGTCATCACCGCCAGATAGCCCGTGCCCCCGCCGAGCCCGACCGACGCGTATGCGCCGGCCACGAGCAGGATCAGCGGCGCCAGCGCCAGTACGAGCCCGACCGAGACGGAGTCGCCCAGAGTGCCTCACCACGTGCCGAAGGAGGGACGATCGGCGACAATGTAGTGGGGAGTGCGGTCGCGGAGCGACCGTGGCTACCTTGAACGATCCGTGGCGGCGGCGCTCGAACGGCCGCCCGCCCCCCCAGCGTGAGGAGGCGCCGCCCCATGAAAGGTCTGGATGCGCTGCGGACCCCGGTGTACCGGATCCTCGAACCCGTCATCGGGTGGATGGTCCGGCACCGGATACATCCGAACCTGCTCACCACGCTCGGATTCGTATCCGTCGTGGCTGCGGGATTCCTCTATCACCTCGATCACGTGCGTTGGGCGGGAGTGCTCGTGCTCCTCGGCGGCGTCTGGGACATCTTCGACGGCCAGGTGGCCCGGGTGAGCGGGATGGCGTCGAAGTTCGGCGCGTTCTACGACTCGACGCTGGATCGCATCAGCGAGATCGTGGTCTTCCTGGGGCTCCTGTCGCTCTACAACCGGTATGGGCACCGGATGGCCGACGTCTGGATGGTGTACGCAATCGTCCTGGCCATGGGCGGCTCGCTCATGGTCAGCTATACGAGAGCGCGCGCCGAAGGGCTCGGCCTCGACTGCAAGGTGGGCTTGATGCAGCGGCCGGAGCGAGTCGTGCTGCTCGGCGTCGGCTCGCTCTCGTTCGGGCTGATGTGGGGAGGGCTCGTGCTCAAGATCGCGATCGTCCTCGTGGCCGTCCTCACCAACGTCACCGCGATTCAGCGCATCCTCTGGGTGCAGCGGCGCGCCTCCGGTGTGCCCGTCGACGACCCGTCGCTTCGAGGGCAGTAGCAAAGACCCCGCCGACAGGCCACCCCGAACATTTGCCGGATAGGGCCGGGCGTCGGACTCGCACAGGTTAAGGGCACACTCACCCGGCCCGCAGCGAGCCGACCTACATCCGGAGGCACCGATGCCGATCCGATGGCGGGGCGTCGCGTACGCCGTCTTCTCCACCCTCCTGCTGCTCGGTGCCGCACCGGCAGCCCTGGCAGCGGAGGACATCCCGGCGTTCGCCCGCAAGTACAAGGTCGGGTGCGCGCTTTGCCATAGTCCCTTTCCGAAGCTGAACGCCTTCGGAGCCCGGTTCGCGGCCAACGGCTTCCAGATGGCCCGGGGAGAGCCTGGGCCGGACACCGTCACGACCGGCGATCCTTTGCTCCGCCTGCAGCGGGACCTGCCGCTCGCCGTACGCGTGGAGGCGTACCTGAGCAGCCTCACCGGCGACAACGCGATCGCGGCCGACCTCAAGACCCCGTGGGGCATCAAGCTGCTCACCGGGGGCCAGGTCGCCGACAAGGTCTCGTACTACATGTACTTCTTTCTGACCGAGCGAGGCGAGGTCGCGGGCCTCGAGGACGCCTTCCTCCAGTTCACCGACGTATTCAACTCGGGCGTGGACCTCATCGTCGGGCAGTTCCAGCTTTCCGATCCGCTGTTCAAGCGGGAGCTTCGGGTGCAATACGAGGACTACATGCCGTACCGGGTCCGGGTGGGCGACGTGCGCACCGACCTCACATACGAGCGCGGCCTGATGGTCGGCCGGTCGTTGTGGAGCGGATCCGACCTGATGGTCCAGCTCGTCAACGGCCGCGGCCTGGACCAGGCGACGGCCGATCTCAACTACTCGACGCAGAACCCGAAGAACGTGGGCCTCCGTCTGACGCAGGACTTCGGCCTCTTTCGTCTCGGCGGCTACGCCTACCTGGGCAAGGAAAAGCTGGCGGACGGCACCGAGAGCTCGGTGCGGGTGTGGGGGCCGGACGCCACCGTTCCCCTCGGGAGCAAGCTCGAGCTCAACCTGCAGTACCTCTACCGGCGCGATGCCAATCCGTTCTTCCTGGATGCGTGCGCCCCGGGCGATCCGCGCTGCGACTACAACGCCGCGGATCCTCTGAGGACGACCGTGAACTCCTACATGGGCGAGCTTCTCTTCTCGCCGGCGTGGGCCTCGGGACGGCTCCTGTTCACCGGGCTCTACAACCGTGTCGAGGCCGACCGGCCCATCTTCACGCTGCGCGTCGGGGAGCCGGGCTACCTGAGCCTGTACGAGTCGGCGGGCGTCACCGCCCACTACCTGCTCTCGCGCAATCTCCGGGTCATGGGTGAGGCGAATCGCGATCTCAGCCTCAACCGGTTCCGCTTCACGATGGGCGTCGTGACCGCATTCTGACGAGCGCAAGCCCGATCGGGTCCGCCGCGGGGGACGTTCCCCTCGCGGCGGCACCCGCGGCACGGCCCCGCCGGCGCTAGGCCGACGGCCGCGGTGTAGCCTCCCTGCATGTCAGGACCGCCGTCGCCGCGGGGAGACCCGGAGCCCTCGCCACGACGCGGAGATCACCCGCCTTCTTGCTCGCCTGCACGATGGCCACGCAATACCCGTTGAACACCCGACGTACCGTGCCCTTGTCGGACGTGTGGTCGCTCGGGTCGCCGTTGCCGACACCGATCAAGCGTCCGCTGCCCGACACGTCGAACGTGATCAGATCGTCGGCGACCGGCACGACCCGCCCCTGGGCGTCCTCGACGCTCACCGCGACGACCGATACATCCTCGCCGTCCGCGGCGAGCTCCGAGCGGTCGGGCTCGAGCACGATGCGCGCGGGAGCACCGGTCGTCTCGCGCTTCGCGGTCAGGGTCCTGCCCCCTTTGCCGGACGCCCGGGCCTCCAACGTGCCCGCCTGATACGGGACCTTCCAGACCAGGTGTCCGTCCTTCTGCACGTCCTTGGCGCCGAGGCTCTTCCCGTTCAGGAAGAGCTCCACCCGGTCCAGGTTGCAGTAGACCCAGACGGCGACCTCCTGCCCTTCCTTTCCCGTCCAGTTCCAGTGCGGGAAGAGGTGCAGCACGGGATGCTCACCCCACCACGCCTGGTAGTAGAAGTAGTTGTCCTTCGGAAACCCGCACGTGTCCATGAGCCCGAAGTGCGAGTTGATGCACGGCCACCGATACGGCGTGGGCTCGCCACGGTAGTCGAAGCCGGTCCATACGAACCCACCGGCCAGCCACTTCCGGGCGTCGTAGAACGTCCACCACTCCTCGGCCGTCGCACCCCACGGCGGCTTCTGCGTGTCGTACGCCTCGACGTACCCACGCTCCTTGTCGTTGGCGTAGATGCCGCGCGTCGACACGGTGCTCGCCACCTCGGTGCCCATCGTCGGCTTCTTCGGAAACTTCTCGTGATACGCGTCGATCGCGCCCGTGTAGTAGTTGAAGCCCTGCACGTCGACGACCTCCGAAAGCCCGTGGCCCCAGGAGCGAGCGTTGTTCATGGCCTCGCTGATCGGCCGGCTCGGGTCCAGACGGTTCGCCAGACGCTTCATGGTCGCCGCCATGCGTCCGCCCTCGGGGGTGCCCTGGAGGGGCTCCTCGTTTCCGATCGACCAGCAGAAGATGCTGGGGTGGTTGCGGTCGCGCAGGATCATGCGCTCGAGCTGTGACAGGCCCTCCCGGCTCGACGAGAACATGCGCGTCTCGTCCAGGACGAGCATGCCGAGCGTGTCGCAGGCGTCGAGCAGCTCGGGCGTCGGCGGGTTGTGGGAGGTCCGATACGCGTTCGAGCCCATCTCCTTGAGGCGCGCGATCCGGAAGTACTGGAGGCGGTCCGGGAGGGCGGAGCCCACCCCCGCGTGGTCCTGGTGGTTGCACGTCCCCTTGAGCTCGACCCGCTCTCCGTTGAGAAAGAAGCCCCGGTCGGGATCGAAGCGCATCGTGCGCACCCCGAACGGGGTCCGATAGTCGTCGATCGCCTTGCCACCGACCTCGACGGTCGTGAGCAGGGAATACATGTGCGGCGTCTCGACCGACCATAGCTCGGCGTTCTTCAAGGCCGCGCGCTGATCCACCTCCACGCGGCCCCACGCCGGCACCTTCACGCCGTTCGTGGAGGCGGTCGCGCGCACCGATCCGGACGCGTCGAGGATGCGCGAGACGACCCGGCAGGTCGCCTCGTCTCCGCTCTGGTTGGCCACGGCGGTCCGCATGTGCACGGCGGCGTCCTTGCCGCGCACGTCGGTCCGCACGTACGTCCCCCACTGGGGCACGTGGACGGGTGCGGTCTTCACAAGCCAGACGTGCCTGTAGATCCCCGCGCCTTCGTAGAACCAACCCTCGTTCTCGGTCGCGTCGACCCGTACGACGAGGACGTTGTCGGCGCCGTAGTGCACGAAGTCGGTCACGTCGAGCGTGAACGGTGCGTAGCCGCTGAGCTCCGTCCCGAGGTAGACGTCGTTCAGCGTGACGATCGCATTCCGGTACACGCCGTCGAACTCGAGCGAGATCCGGCGTCCTTCGTCCGAGGCGGGAACGTTGAACACCTTCCGGTACCAGCCGATGCTCGTCTCCGGATACTCGCGCCCGAGCGGATGGTACCCGTGCGAGTCCAGCTCCCGATCGTCGACGAAGGGAAGCTCCACGGCCCAGTCGTGCGGAAGATCGAGGGCACGCCAATCGCTGTCGTCGAAGTCGTGACGCGCCGGACGCCAGAAGTAGCCGGTCTTCGCGAACGCGCCGCTGTTGCCCCGACCGAACCCGAAGTCACGCGTGGGATCACTGGCGTGGCCGAAGTGGAATCGCCAGCCGAAGTCGAGCAGGAGCCGGTCCCTGACGCTACCCTCCGGCATCGGCGCCGGCCGGCCTGAATCTCCGAACGCGACCCGCTCGTCCGAGGAGGGCGATAGCTCGGCTCCCCCCACCCGCGGCACCGCCATCGCGCCGGCGGCCAACAGACCGCTCTTCAGCACGTCGCGCCTCGACCACTCGTGCATCTCTCGCCTCCGCGTCCAGTCGTTGGGAATCCTCGCGCCGCGAGGATGGAATGAGGATAGGGCGTAGGGGCCCCGCCGACCACAGGGCCGGCCCGACCGGCGTCACGTCGCGCTCGCGCGGACGAACGCCGGGTGATCAACCGACCTCGTCCGGACCCTCCACCAGCGCCAGCAGGATGTCCCGCCAACGCTCGAAGATGAAGAAGTGGCCCGCCCCGCGAAGCATCGTCAGTCGCGCGCACGGTAGACGGGCCTCGAGGTACCCGGCAGCCGACGGAGGGACGTTCACGTCCGCATCGCCCTGCCACAGGTCGATGCGACACCGCACCGTGGTCGGGTCGAAGCCCCACGGCCGGTGGATCAGGACGTCGTCGTACGCGACGCCCTCCGAGCCGCGCCGGAGGCCTTCGCGTACGGCCTCGGCGAACATCCGTGCGGTCTCCGGTGCGCGCAGAGCCGCCGCGTCCGACGCCGGAATGCCGGACATCATCCGCCGGATGCTCGTGCCCACGTCTTCGAGCATCAAGCGACGCATGACCCGACGGATCGGTCCGACCAGCCACGGTGCCCACCGCGCGGCGGCGGCCAGGAGCCTGTTGGGCAGGGGAAGCCCGTCGAACGCACCGGGCCGGCCCATCGGGGCCGCCGAGCTGACGAGCGCTCCGGCGATGACCCGCCCCGGCATTCGGCTCGCGCACGCGAGCGCGTAGGGCCCGCCGGCCGAGTAGCCCTCGACCCAGAATCGATCCAGCCCGAGATGGTCCGCCAGGTCACGGATGTCGTCGGCCCAGTCGAGGATCCGACGTGGCGCGAAATCCGAAAGTCCGTAACCGGGCCGCTCGACCACGATGAGGCGTACGTCGATCTCGCCGAGCATGGATTCCGACGGCGGCCGCTCGAGCCGTGACGACGAAGAGCCGTGGAAATGCAGGACGGGTCGTCCCCCGGGCGAGCCGAACTCGGCGAACCCGAGGCGCCGGCCCTCCCTGAGCGACAGTGTCTGGCTCTTCCGGTCGTCGGACATCGGTGGATGGAGGGGGACGAAAGCGTCCGCGTCAAGTCGCCGCGCATCGACTCGCAACGACCCCGACCGTGGCGATGCCCGGCCCGGCGATACTACCATGTCCATCGGGGAGTCGCGTCCTGCCCGGATCAGATCATCCAGACCGGAGGCCACCATGCCGAACATCCAGTATCTCTTGGGCTTGCTCTTCACCACCGTGGCCTCCTGGACTCCGAAGATCCTGGGCGCGCTCGCGGTCCTCGTCCTTGGCTGGATCTTCGCCAGCTGGGCGAAGCGGTTGACGTTCAAGGCTCTGGGCCGTTCCCACGTCGACCCCATGCTCGTGCCGTTCGTCGCCGGCGTGGTCCACGTGGGCCTCATCGCGCTCGTGGCGCTGGCCACGGTCTCCGCGCTCGGGGTGAATACCACCTCGTTCGTGGCGGTGCTCGGTGCCGCGGGCCTGGCAATCGCCCTGGCATTCCAGGGGACCTTCTCGAACTTCGCGGCGGGCGTCATGCTCCTCACGTTCCGGCCGTTCAAGGTCGGGGACTACGTCGAGGTGGCCGGCCACGGTGGCAGCGTGAAGGAGGTCGGCATCTTCACGTGCATGCTGGCGACGCCCGACAACGTGCAGATCCGCGTGCCGAACTCGCGCATCTTCGGGGAGACCATCAAGAACTTCTCGGCCAACGACACCCGACGGATCGACCTCGTGATCGGCGTGGGATACGACGACGACCTCGGGGTCGCGGTGCGTACGTGCATGGACGTGATCGCGGCCGACGGACGCGTGCTCGAGGAGCCCAGGCCGGTCGTGGCGGTCAGCGAGCTCGGCGACTCCTCGGTGAATCTGGTGGTCCGCCCCTGGGTCAACGCATCGGACTACTGGCCGACCCGGTGGGATCTGACCCGCGCGCTCAAGGAGAACCTCGAGGCCGCCGGCTGCTCGATCCCGTTCCCGCAGAGGGACGTTCACCTCTTCCAGGCGTGACGACAGGGGGATCGGCCGTCGGAACAACACCGTCCGGTCGGCAGTATCGTCGGGCGACTGCCCCTACAGGAGGACCAGAATGCCCCTGCGCCGTCTCGTTGCCCGGCCGATCCCCTCCGCCGCCACCCTGTCCGTGGCGGCTTGCCTCTGTCTCGCGACCGTCGCCCTCACGGTAGAGAGCGCCTCGGCCCAGCAGCGTTACGACCGGCACAAGGCGTTCGACGCCAACTTCCTGAGCGCGCCGGGCACGGTGTACCGCAGCGGCTCGGGCGCACCGGGGCCCCGGTACTGGCAGAACGAATCCGATTATCGGATCGACGTGACGCTGGACGATTCGGCGAAGACGATCTCGGGCACCGACGAGATCACCTATACGAACAACAGTCCCGACACGCTGCGCTATCTCTGGCTGCAGCTCGACCAGAATCTGTACCGCCACGATTCCAGGGGCTCGATCACCGCGGCGCTGGTCAACCCCAGGTACGAGATCCCCGGCTTCGACGGCGGCTACGACATCCGCTCGGTGGAGATCGAAACGGACGGTACGTGGCAGCCGGCCGAGCACCTCGTCTCCGACACCCGGATGCAGATCCCGCTGCCACGGCCGCTCGATCCTTCGGGTGACAGCGTGCGCATCCGCATCGACTACTCCTTCCACATCCCGCCCTATCGTCAGCGCACCGGCTACTACGCCACCAAGAACGGTACGGTCTTCGACATCGCCCAGTGGTATCCGCGCATGTGCGTCTACGACGATGTGGTCGGCTGGAACACCCTCCCCTATCTGGGCAGGGGGCAGTTCTACCTCGACTACGGCACGATCGACTATCGGGTCACCGTGCCCTGGAACTACATCGTGGTCGGGTCGGGCCAGCTCCAGAACGCGAGCGAGGTGTTGACCGGCACCGAGATGGGCCGGCTCGACGAAGCCAGGCGAAGCGACTCGACCGTCATGATCCGCCGTCCGGACGAGGTCGGTGAGGCCAGCTCACGCCCGGCGCGGAGCGGGACCCTCACCTGGCACTTCTCGATGAGCCACACGCGGGACGTCGCCTGGGCCGCCTCACCCGCATTCGTGTGGGACGCCGCACGGATCCGCCTGCCGGGCGACCGGACGGCGCTCGCCGAAGCCGCCTATCCCGTGGAGGTCGCCGGCACCCAGGCGTGGGGAAGCGCCACGCAGTTCGTGAAGCACACGATCGAGTACGACTCCAAGCAGTGGTATCCGTATCCCTGGCCGGTGGCGATCGACGTCGCCGCCGCGCACGGCGGCATGGAGTACCCCGGCATCGTCTTCTGCGGGTGGACGGCCAAGGGATCTTCGCTGTGGAGCGTGACCACCCACGAGATCGGGCACAGCTGGTTCCCGATGATCGTCGGCTCCGACGAGCGCGAATATGGGTTCATGGACGAAGGCTTCAATTCGTTCATCGACATCTACTCCACCCGGAACTTCGAGAACGGCCGATACGCGCCGTACAGCGCGGTCGAGGACTCGATGCCGCTGCTGGCGAAGTACATGAAGCTCACGGGCCAGCCCGATCCGATCATCACCTACGCGGACGACGTCGAGCGCCGCTACGTCGGCTTCAACAACTACGCGAAGCCCGCCGCCGCGCTCTATCTGCTCCGAGAAGACGTGCTCGGCCACCGCCGCTTCGACGAGGCGTTCCGCGCCTACATCCGTCGCTGGGCGTTCCGCCATCCGACCCCGAAGGACTTCTTCCGGACGATGAACGACGTCTCGGGAGAGGACCTCGACTGGTTCTGGAAGGAGTGGTTCTACAAGACCTGGACACTCGACCAGGCCGTCACCGGCGTGAAGTACGTGGACGGCGACCCGTCCAAGGGGTCGGTGATCACGATCCAGAACGACGACCAGATGGTGATGCCCACGACGGTCCGGGTGACCGAGCAGAACGGACACAGCGGACTCGTGAAGCTGCCCGTCGAGATCTGGGAGCAGGGTGCGAAATTCTCGTTCCGTTACGACTCCTCGAGCCGCCTCGAGTCCGTCGTGGTCGACCCCGATCAAAAGCTGCCCGACGTCGACCGGAGCAACAACACCTGGACGTCGCCTTCGGGACCCTGATCGCCGTAGCTCGGAACGGAAGAAGCTCGCGCCGCTTCCTGGTCCTACCTAGGATGGAGGGGTAACCGGACCGGGAGGTGCCATGAGAGCACGCTGGCTGAGCACGCTCGCCCTCGTCGCCCTCGTGCAGGCGTGCACGAGCAGCACGGGGCCCGCACCGGTGGACACCTCGGAGCACGCCGTCCTGGCCAAGCCGGTCGACCTCACGCTGTCGTATGGGCAGGACGCGACGGTGCCCGGCACCGACCTCCAGGTGGCGTTCGACAGCGTGACCTCCGACTTCCGCTGCCCCACGGACGTCCGATGCCTCACGCCGGGCAACGCGGTCGTGCGGCTTCGCCTGATCTTCGGCTCGGACCAGCCCTTCGAGTTGAACCTGAACACGAACGTCGACCCGACGTCTCAGGGCGTCGGGAACTACCAGATCGGGATCCTCGACCTGTCTCCGCTACCCACGGGCCACGAGCCGATCCGGATGGTCGCCTACACGGTGACGGTGCGCGTAGCCAGCATCCGCCCGTAACTTTAGATTTCCCGGAACCCTCCCGATTCACGACGACTGGCGGAGGGTGGGCGATGCACAGGAACGTGCGGAAATGGGTGCTCGTGGGCTCCGTGGCGATGGCGGCGGCGGCCTGCGGCAGCAAGGACGCCACCGGCCCGAACGTCAAGCCCACCCCCCCGGAGCCGCCCTACCAGGGAACGATCTTCATCGATCCGGACATCATCACGTCCGCCGATCCGACCGCGTTCCAGAAGCTCACGTACGCAGGTCAGGGCTCCCGAACGATGTTCGACCGGCGCGTGAACGGCTGGATCACGGTCGACGCATACCTCTTCGACGTGAGCTTCGACGACGGGCTCGGCACGGAGGTGGACGTCAATCCGGAGTTCGGCTCGGCGGACAGCGCGCAGGCCCTGGCGCAGAAGTACGCCGTGGTCGTCGGTCAACTGCCGGCCTGCCTCCGCGCAAACGTCAAGAACGTCTGGATCCAAGGAGGCACCCAGCCGTTCGGCGGCGGCAACGACGCGCTCCTGATCCATGTCGGCCAGGCCGCGCAGTACGAGGCGGACGGCATCCTCGAGGAGACGCTCGTCCACGAGGCCACGCACACGTCGCTCG
>JBJKRT010000037.1:0-40645 GCA_046704545.1 Longimicrobiales bacterium | reverse complement strand
GGCTCTTTCCCTTTCGCTCGCCGCTACTCAGGAAATCTCGTTTGATTTCTCTTCCTCCAGGTACTGAGATGTTTCAGTTCCCTGGGTTGGCTTCCCTCTCGGGATGACGCGGTATCACCCGCGCCGGGTTCCCCCATTCGGACACCCCCGGATCATCGCTCGCTTGCAGCTCCCCGAGGCTTTTCGCAGCTTGCCACGTCCTTCATCGCCGGTCCGTGCCTAGGCATCCATCCTGTGCACTTTCCCGCTTGACCAGCACTCCTCGCTTCGGTCCGGTGACCTCGCGGCCCCCTGACCTTCACTCCTAGCACCAGTCCTTCCGAAAACCCTTCTCACCTCTCTTCTGGCTGGCTGGCTCCATACACCCTCGCGGGCGCACAAAGCCTCCACCTAAGGCTCTTCCCTTCCTCTCTCTCTACCCCTGTTGTCAAAAAGCATTTCCACGCAAACCATCCTACGGTTCTTGCGGAGCACATGAAGATAGAGCAGCGGAGGGTTCGGGTCAACGCGTTTCGGGCACGATTTTCAGCCCTACAGCCCACCCTCGGACAGCAGCTTCTCGATCTCGTCGGCGGTGACGTAGAAATCGCCCAGCGCGGAGCCCGCGTCGGGCGTGTGCCAGTCGGATCCGCCGCTCATCAGAAGACCACGAGCGCGGCATATGCGCTCCAGCCGAAGCACATCCGCGGACCGGTGCGACGGTCGATAGACCTCGAGACCGCGCAAGCCGGCATCGATCATGTTCGGCAACAGCCCGTCCAGGAGATCCGCGGGCGGGTGGGCCCACACGGGGATTCCCCCGCCCGCCAGCACGAGCTCCACCGCCTCCGCGGGCGAGAGCAGGTCGGTCGGAACGAATGCGGGGTGACCGTCCCCGATGAGCGTATCGAAGGCATGGGGAACGGACGACGCATAGCCTCGCGCAACGAGCACCTTGGCCAGGTGCGGTCGGCCCAGGCTCCCGCGGTCGGGCCCCGCGGCCTCCTCGACCTCCTCGAATTCGACCTCGACCCCCTGCTCCGCGAGCCGTCCGATCATCGCCTTCATTCGCTCGGCGCGCACCCGGCCGGCTCGGCCACGGTGGATCGTGAGCGCCTCGGACCCGGGATCGACGAAGTAGCCGAGCACGTGTACGTCCCGCCCCCGATGAGTCGAGCTCACCTCGATGGCGGGAACCACCTGAAGGTTTCTGGCGCGCGCCGCATCCTGCGCTTTCTCGACCGCCGAGGTGGTATCGTGATCGGCCAGGGCGATGACATCCAGGCCCCCCTTCGCCGCCCCCTCCACGACCTGTAGCGCGGACCAGGCTCCATCCGACGCTGTCGTATGGACGTGCAGATCCAGGCGCATCAGGCCGTCGGCGGCGCCCCCGACTCCGCGTGCTCGGTCAGCACCGTGACATGGTCCTTCTCGACCTTGATCACGCCACCGGATACCTGGAACGACCGGCTTCCTCCGCCGGGCAGATCGATGGTCAGCTCACCCGTGCCCAGGAGCGCGAGCATCGGCGCGTGCCTGGGCAGCACGCCGACCATCCCGTCCCAGGCGGGCGCCACCACGGAGGCGGCATCGCCTTCGAAGACGCTGCGTTCGGGTGATACCACCTTGACGGCGAGCGCTCCCTCGGCCACTCAGCCCTCCTTGGCCAGACGCTCGCCTTGCGCGATCGCGTCCTCGATGCCACCGACCATATAGAACGCCTGCTCGGGCAGGTGATCGAACTCTCCGGCAGCCACCCGCTCGAACGATTCGATCGTGTCCTCGATCTTCACGTACTTGCCCGACCTCCCCGTGAACGCCTCGGCCACGTGGAAGGGCTGGGAGAGGAACCGCTGGATGCGGCGGGCCCGCCCCACGATGATCTTGTCCTCCTCCGTGAGCTCGTCCATGCCCAGGATCGCGATGATGTCCTGGAGGTCCTTGTAGCGCTGGAGGATCTCCTGCACCTGCGTCGCGACATTGTAGTGACGCTCACCGAGGAACTGCGGGTCCATGATGCGCGACGTCGAGTCGAGCGGGTCCACCGCCGGGTAGATGCCGAGCTCCGAGATTGCGCGGGACAGCACCGTGGTCGCGTCCAGGTGCGTGAACGCGGCCGCCGGCGCCGGGTCCGTCAGGTCGTCGGCGGGCACGTAGATGGCCTGCACCGACGTGATGGAGCCGTGCTGCGTCGAGGTGATCCGCTCCTGCAGCTCGCCCATCTCCGTTGCCAGGGTGGGCTGGTAGCCCACCGCGGACGGCATGCGCCCGAGCAGCGCCGAGACCTCGGAGCCGGCCTGGGTGAACCGGAAGATATTGTCGATGAACAGCAGGACGTCCTGGCCTTCCACGTCCCGGAAGTACTCGGCGATCGTCAGCCCGGACAGGCCGACCCTCAGGCGCGCGCCGGGCGGCTCGTTCATCTGGCCGTAGACCAGCGCCGTCGAGTCGATCACGCCGGATTCGCTCATCTCGAGCCAGAGATCGTTGCCCTCACGGGTACGCTCCCCCACGCCGCAGAACACCGACCGTCCGCCGTGCTCCATGGCGATGTTGTTGATGAGCTCCATGATGATGACGGTCTTTCCGACCCCGGCGCCTCCGAAAAGACCCGTCTTGCCGCCCTTCACGTACGGAGCGAGCAGGTCGACGACCTTGATGCCGGTCTCGAAAATCTCGGTCTTCGGCTCGAGCTCGTCGAACTTCGGAGCCTCCCGATGGATCGGCCACCGGTTGAGCTCCTGACCCTCCTCGACGACGGGCCCCTTCTCGTCGACCGGATCGCCGAGGACGTTCAGGATGCGGCCGAGCGCAGGCTCGCCGACAGGCACGGTGATGGAGGCACCGGTGTCGACGACGGGCATGCCCCGGGTCACGCCGTCCGTGGACGACATCGAGACCGCGCGGACCTGACCGCGGCCGATGTGCTGCTGCACCTCGGCCACGAGGGAGATCTCCTCGCCTCCCTCCGTGGTCTCGTCGATCCTCAGCGCGTTGTAGATCTCCGGAAGGTGCTCCACGTCGAACTCGACGTCGAGCACGGGACCGATGACCTGGACGACCCTACCGATGTTGTGATCTGCCATGTTTCCCTGTCTGTGAACGTCGGGGCCAGCCTGCCTCAATCGAGAGCCGCCGAACCACCCACGATCTCGGCGATTTCCTGTGTGATCTGCGCCTGTCGAGCGCGGTTGTACGTGCGCGTCAGGTTCTCCAGCATCTCCCCTGCGTTGTCCGTCGCGCTCTTCATCGCGGTCCTGCGGGAGCCCTGCTCCGCCGCCGCGTTCTCCACCAGCGCCCTGTAGACGGTGTTCCGTACGTACAGGGGCAGCAGCTGCTCCAGAATCCCTTCTCCACTCGGCGAAAGGATGAATGCATCGGCCGCCGCGCCGCCCTCTTCCGGGCGGATCGGCAGGACCTCCCGGACGTGAGGCGGTGTCGACATCGCCGACCGGAAGTCCGAGCTGATCACGTAGGCCACGTCGATCTCGCCCGTCTCGAAGGACTCGACCAACGGCTCGATGAGCGACGCGGCATCGTCGACCGACGGATCGTCGCCGATATCGGTACGCGCGGTCGCCATCGGCTCACCGCGGAACCGGAAGAAGGCGATTCCCTTCTTGCCGGCCACGTGCAGCTCGGTCTCCACCCCCTCGCCGCGCAGGTCGTCGAGCAGCCTCCGGGCCTCACGGATGAGGTTCGCGTTGAATGCGCCCGCGAGTCCACGGTTCGCGGTCAGCAGGAGCACCGCGGCACGGCGCACCTCCTTCGGCTGCCGCAGCATGGGATACTTCTCCGCGAGCTCCGGAGAGTGGAGGCTGCGCACGATCTCCTTCAAGGCCGACGCGTACGGACGCGCCGCGTATACGCGGTCGGTCGCCCGCTTGAGCTTGGAGGTCGCCACGAGCTCCATCGTGCGCGTGATCTGGCGGGTGTTCTCCACCGACTTGATCCGCCGTTTGACTTCCCGTGCACCGGCCACGTCGTCGCCTCTCCTCTATCGATCCGCGTGGCTCACGCCGCGCCCGCCGTGGCGGCCTCGGGAGAAGTCTCCTCGGACGCCGCGAAGGTATCGTTGTACTCCGCGATCACGCTCACCAGGCGATCGCGGAGCTCGTCGGACATCTCCTTCTGCTCCCTGATCGCATCGAGCAGATCCTGATGCTGCGTCGACAGGTGCTCGTGGAAGCCACGCTCCCACGCCCGCACCCTCGCCACCGGAACCTCGTCCACATGGCCCTGGGTCACCGCGAAGATGGCGCAGATCTGATGCTCCACCGGCATCGGCTGATACTGCGGCTGCTTGAGGATCTCGACCGTCCGGGAGCCACGGGCCAGCTGTCGCTGCGTCGCCGCATCGAGATCGGAGCCGAACTGGGCGAAGGCTTCCATCTCGCGGTACTGAGCGAGGTCGAGGCGCAGACGTCCGGCGACCTTCTTCATCGCCTTGATCTGGGCCGACCCACCCACGCGGGAGACGGAGATGCCGACGTTCACGGCCGGCCGCACGCCGGAGAAGAAGAGATCCGGCTCCAGGAAGATCTGACCGTCCGTGATCGAGATGACGTTCGTCGGGATGTAGGCCGACACGTCGCCGGCCTGGGTCTCGATGACCGGCAGCGCCGTGAGCGATCCACCGCCGAGCTCCTCGGAGAGCTTGGCCGCGCGCTCGAGCAGACGCGAATGCAGGTAGAACACGTCGCCCGGGTACGCCTCTCGCCCCGGAGGCCGCCGCAGCACCAGGGAGAGCTGCCTGTACGCCTGGGCGTGCTTCGACAGGTCGTCGTAGATGACCAGCGTGTGCTTACCCTGCCACATGAAGTGCTCGGCCATCGCGCAGGCCGCGTACGGCGCGATGTACTGCATCGGAGCCGGGTCGGACGCATTCGCCGTCACGATGATCGTGTAGTCCATCGCGTCGTGCTCCTCGAGCGTCTGCACGACGTTGCGCACCTTGCCCGCCCGCTGACCGATCGCGCAGTAGATGCAGATGACGTCGGTGTCCTTCTGGTTGATGATCGTGTCCACGGCGATGGCGGTCTTGCCCGTGCCGCGGTCGCCGATGATCAGCTCGCGCTGGCCTCGTCCGATCGGGATCATGGAATCGATCGCCTTGAGGCCGGTCTGGAGCGGCTCCTTCACCGGCTGCCGCTTGACGATGCCGGGCGCCACGATGTCGATCTGGCGGTTGCCCTCGATCGGATCGATGGGTCCCTTGCCGTCGACCGGGTTGCCGAGCGGATCCACCACCCTGCCCTGGTATCCCGATCCGACCGGAACCTCGAGCACACGGCCGGTGCGGCGCACCTGATCGCCCTCCTGGAGGTGCGTCCACTCCCCCATGATCACGGCGCCGATGTTGTCCTCTTCGAGGTTCAGGGCCAGGGCCGTCACGGCCTCGCCGGTCTCGCCCGAGGTGATCTCGAGCATCTCGGACGCCATGGCTTTGGTCAGGCCATAGATGCGGGCGATGCCGTCCTTGACCTCGAGAACCTCGCCGATCTCCTCGGCACGGAGCTCTTCCTCGTACTGCTCGATCTCGTTGAGGAGAACGCCCTTGATCTCACTGGCGCGGAGTTGGGAGTCGTTGGCCATCGTTCCTATTCGGTCCTGAGTGTCATCGGGTCGGCCCGGCGGGAATCCGGGCTCTCATGAGTTGCCGTCGCATTCCATCGAGGCGCCGACGTACCGACCCGTCGTAGATCGTGTCCCCCGTGCGAATCACGATGCCTCCGAGAATCGAAGGCTTTGTGCGCACGTGGGGTACCGCTTCCTTGCCCAGCACCCGCGAGAGTCTCTGTGCCACCTCCGCGAGCGTCTCGTCGTCGATCGGCCGCGCCACCGTCACCTCCACGTGCTCGCGCCCGAAGTGGGCGTCGAGCAGGGAGCGGAACTCGCGCGCGATCGTGCGCAGGAGCCTCTGCCGCCGCTTGTCGATCGTGACGAGCAGGAATCGCACCAGATCCGGCGGAACCTCGCCCTCGAAGGCCTCGCGCACGGCGGCCTTCTTGTCGGTATCCGAGATGCGGGGGGTCTCGAGGAAGAGCCGGATCTTCGGATCCTCCTCGAGGAGTCGCGCCACCGCATCGACCCCCGCTGCGTACGCCTCCAGCCCCTCGTGTCGCTGCGCGAGCTCGAAGAGCGTTTCCGCATAGTTCCGGGCGACGGTGTCGTCTCTCACGCGCGAGCTCCTCCCTCCTCGGGCAGGCTCTCGAGATAGCGCTCGACGAGGGCCCGGTCCTTCTGCTGGTCGAGCCGCTCGTGCAGGAGCTGCGTCGCGGCCGCGAGCGCGAGGTCCACAGACTCCCGCCGAAGCTGCTCGATGGCCTGGTCGCGCTCGTGCTCGATCTCCTCACGGGCGCGCTCCACGATGCCCTGGGCCTCCTCGCGGGCCTTCTCCTCGATCTCCTTGCGCACCCGCTCTCCCGCGGCCTTGCCCTGGGCGAGGAACTCGCTCGCCTGGCGACGCGCGTCCGCGAGCTGCTGACGCTGCTCCTCGAGGAGCCGCGACGCTTCTTCGTTCCGCTCCGCCGCTTCGTCCAGCGCGCTCTGGATCCCCTTCTCCCGCGCCTCCACGGCCGTCAGGATCGGGCCCCACGCCCACTTGGCGAGCGCCGCGAGCAAGAGCAGGAAGACCAGGATGGTCCACGCGCTCAGCCCGAAGTTGATATTGAACAAGCTGCGCCCGCTCGGGGCCGCCGCCTCTTCCTGAGCCCAGAGGGCCACGGGCGAGCACGCCAGCAGCGCGAGCGTGGCCGGTACGATCCGACTCACTCTCATGCGTCTCTCCGTCATGTCTTCATCCCGGAACGGACGCCCCGCCGCACGGCACCGGGCCGCCCGCCGAGACCCGCCTCGCGCCCTCGCGGCACGAGACGGCGCGTCCGATGTGAGTCAGATGAACTTGAAGAGCACCGCGATGACGAGCGCGAACAGCGCGACTCCTTCGATGAGCGCGGCCAGAATGATCGCGTTCGATGCGATCGTTCCCGCTGCCTCCGGCTGCCTCGCGATCGCCTGGGTGGCCCCGGAGCCGATCAGCCCGATGCCGAGGCCCGCGCCGATCACGGCGAGACCGAGGCCGATGCCGGCCCCGAGGAGGCTCAGGTAGTTCTTGGCCGTGCCCGCGTCCATGGCGGGGGTCTGCTGCAAGGCAGTGAGCGTTGCGTGGAGCATGGTCGCCGTATCCGTCCTTGGTTGGGTAGAGTTCGACTGCGTCCGTGAAATCAGTGCGCGTGGCGGATCAACCCGATGAAGACCGCCGTGAGCATCGCGAAGATATAGGCCTGAATGAAGGCCACGAGGATCTCGAGACCCATGATGGCCAGGACCATCAAGACCGACCCGCCGGCAATGGCGTACTTGCCGAAGACGAGGTTGGAGAATAGGAAGATGATCCCGAGCAACGACAGCACGAGCGTCTCGCCGGCCAGCATGTTGGCGAAGAGACGGATCATCAGGGCGAAGGGCTTCGTCAGCTTGCCCAGGAACTCCACGGGGGTGAGGATCGCGAGCATGACCGCCTTGACGACCGGATGCAGGCCCGGCGGTGCGTAGAAGATCGTCTTCATGTAGCCGTTGAAGCCGAGCTTCTTCATGCCCGAGAACTCGATGACCACGAAGGAGACCAGGGCGAGTCCCCCGGTCACCGACAGGTTGCCCGTGGGCCGCGATGCGAAGGGGATGATGCCGAACAGGTTCATCGCCAGGATGAAGAAGAACAGCGTCAGGATGTAGGGCGTGTAGCCGTCGGCACCCTCACCGATGCCCCGCCGTACCACCTCGTCGCGGAAGAACAGGACCAGCGCCTCCATGGCGTTGGCGAAGCCCTTGGGCGCCCGGTCCGTGTACTTGTTGCGCATGGCCCGACCGATCGGGATGAAGACCGCGGCCACGAGAACGGCGGCGAGCACCACGAACACGGTGAACTTCGTCGGCGACAGATCGATGGCATGGCCGGCGACGTGGATCGGCGGGATGTGAAGCCCCGACAGATTCACGTTCACCCCGTGCCCGAGGAGCTTGAACTCAAGCTCCTTGCCGTCGGAGAGGTGGTGTACGAGGGTCTCCCGCAGTGCATCGGAAGCTCCCCCGCCCGCCTGGGTCGCCTTGACCCCGGCTTCCTGGACTGCGCGCAGCATGCCGAACGGCGTCATCGAACCTCGGTCGTCTCAGCGAGCTCGAGCCTGAGGTACCGAGGCTCGAGCAGCAGCAGCAGGAAAAAGAAGCCCGCCAGCGCCAGGAGCAGCGCGACGGTGCCGTCGAAATGGGACCGCACGACCACGAAGGCCGCGCCGATCACAACCGCCATGCGAAGCAGCGTCCCACCCACCCATACCGCGAGGAACCCGCGGAACCGAGTCCGGTAATGAACCATTGCGGAGAAGGCGACGACCTGGACGGCCAGGGCGATCCCGGCCGCGAGCACGACGCCCTGCCGACCGGCCGGATCGAGAAAGTACCAAAGTACCAACACGATCGAGCCGAGCGTGAGGGAGCCCATAGCCGCGTACCTGAGAGAGGCCTTCACTTCTGGTCGTCTTCCCGGTGACGGGGTTCGATAACGATGTGGTAATAGAGGCTGTAGAAACCGGCGCCTGCCCCGACGAACGCTCCCAGCACCAACAGAAACGGCGACGTTCCGAGCTTGGAGTCCAACCAGGCGCCCAGCCCGAGGAAGAGCAGGACCGACAGCGCCCAGGTGAGCCCGTAGCCCATGTACTGGCCGGAAGTCCGCAGAACGTCCCTCGGGTCGACCTGTCTGGGGTCACGGGACATGATCAGCACTCCTCCGGCTCTGAAGCCAGCCCAAGCTAGCGCTTGTGAAAAAAAACGCAAGCGTTCGAACCCCTGCCCGCTCAGGTTATTCTCCGCTTGACGCTGCGAAAGACCGCCTCCAATGTTGCTCTGCGATCGGGACCGGGCCCGGACCCGATCGGAGTCTTCGTGGGTATGGCCTCCGGAGAGCTCGGCCGCGAGGCCCCGCCCGGCGCCGACAAGCATCGGCGCCAGCGCTCGCCGGGCATCCCGATTCCATCGAGGAAATGGCCACTCACGCCACTCTGGTTCTGATCCGCGAATGTGCCGAGGAGCGCCGCGGGTGGACCTAGAAGCCCGAAGTACCGGAAAAGGCGGCCGCGCATGACGATCGCGCTGCTGGTCGTGGCGGCCGTCCTGCTTCTGCTTTCCGCGCTTCTCGTGGCGGCCGAAGCGGCCGCGTTCCACGTGAGCCCTTCCCGCCTTCGCACCCTCCAGGAAGAGGGCTTCAAGGGCGCCGAAGCGCTCGTCCTGCTCCGCTCGGAGCCCGGGCGGGTTCGAGTGGGGATCCGTCTGGTCGCGGGGCTGCTCGACCTCTCCGCCCTCGGCATGGCCGTCGCGGTCGGCGTCAAGAGGTGGGGCGTGCCCGGCGGGTTGCTCGAGCTTCTGGCCGCGGTCGTGCTGGTGCTCCTGGTCGCCGATGTGCTCCCCCGCGTTCTGGCGGCGAGGCACCCCGTGCGTCTGGCGCTGAACGCCGCCCCGTCCTTGAATCGGCTGGCCGGCTGGCTGCACCTGGTCGTCGCGCCCGTCGCGCGGCTCGAAGGAGCGCTGGCCGGCGACGGCGCGGAGCTGACGACCGAAGAGCGTGAGCTACGCGAAATCCAGGAGCTGGGACGCGAGGCGGGCGTCCTGGAGGCCGAGGAGAACCTCCTCGTGGAGCGCGCGTTCCGCCTCGACGAGCTCACGGCCTGGGACGTGATGGTCCCGCGCGTGGACATCTTCGCGTGGAAGGACGCGCTGACGCTCCAGGAGATCATCGAAGAGCTGCCGTCCGTGCCATACAGCAGGGTCCCGGTCTACGGCCAGTCCGTGGACGACATCACCGGCATCCTGTACGTCCGCGAGGCGTACGAGCGCTACGTACAGGGGACCAGAGACGTCCCACTTCGCGAGATCTCCCGCGAGCCCTTCTTCGTACCGGGCTCCCTGTCTCTCTCCCGCCTCCTGCAGGATTTCCAGATCCGGCGCATCCACATGGGCATCGTCGCCGACGAATTCGGAGGAATCGACGGATTGGTGACGCTCGAGGACGTGCTGGAGGAGCTGGTCGGGGAGATCGTCGACGAGACCGACTTGGATCAGGAGACGCTTCTGAGGGTCTCCAGGAACGAGGTGCTCGCCGACGCGAGCGTGGATCTGCGAGAGATCAACTACGCGTTCAACGTCTCGCTTCCGCTGTTGGAGCACCGATCACTCAACGGGTTCATTCTGGAGGAGCTGGGTTACGTGCCCGAGGTCGGAGAATCGCTCGAGCGGTCGGGCGTGCGCATCGACATCGTCGACGCGACGGAGACACAGGTGCTGCGGGCCCGTCTGAGCCGCGTCATGGGCGAGCGACAGCCCGAAGCCGAGGCCCGGACCGAGGACGGCGCGTGACATGGCGCTGATCCTGCCCTTCGGCGGTGTCCGCCCGCAGATCCATCCGACGGCGTTCATCGCACCGACGGCCGTGCTGATCGGAAACGTGACGGTCGGGCCCGAGGCGAGCATCTGGTTCGGAGCCGTCCTCCGGGGAGACGATCCGGACAACGGCATCGTGGTCGGTGCCCGCTCGAGCGTACAGGACAACTGCGTCGTCCATGTGGGCGCGTGGGCCCCGACGGTCATCGGAGAGGACGTCACCGTGGGGCACGGGGCCAAGTTCGAGAGCTGCACGATCGGCGACCGATCGGTGATCGGGATGAATGCCGTCATCCTCCAGAACGCCGTGATCGGCCCGGAGTGCCTCGTCGCCGCGGGCACGGTGATCCTCGAGCAGACCGAAGTTCCGGAGCGCAGCCTCGTGGCCGGCGTGCCGGGGAAGGTCAAGAAGACGCTGGAGGGCAATGCCGCCCGGTGGATCGAGGGCGGCGGCGCCCATTACGTGGAGGTCTCCCGGGCGTATCTGGCCGAGGGTGTCGGGCGGGCCGACGAGGCATGACGGGCCCGGACCACGGGGACAGCGCGTCGGATCGCCCCGATCCCGGCGGCGCGAAGACGGAGCCGGACGGTGCGGCGGCAAACCACACGGCGGGCGGAGCCTACCACTGTGAGCGCTGTGGCTCGCTCATGATCGAGCGCCACTGCAAGATCGAGTGTCCGAACTGCGGCTACCAGCGCGACTGCTCCGATCCTTGATCGTCCGCGAGAACCGTCGTTCGAGCGCACTCGACGGTCACATCGGGATGCCTACCACCTTCGTCATGTACCAGCTCAGGATCGGATGGCCCCAGGCGTACGCGACCGCGCCGGCGGCGGCCAGGAACACCCCGAGTGGGATCAGGCGCTTCGACAGGGACGCCACGGGACCGTAGACCAGCAGCGCCAGCAGGGAGCCGAAGAACACCGTCTCGGCAACGCCCCAGACGCCGAGGAACGCCCCCACCATCATCATCATCTTGATGTCGCCTCCGCCCATCGCCCGCTCGACGCCCGCTTCCTCGAGCCGGCCCGGAGACACCTTCTTGATGATCCAGGTGCCACCGAGGGAGACGAGCCAGAGCAACCCGTATCCGACCGCGGCGCCCACCAGGGACTCGCGCCACGTCACGCCTCCGGGCAGAAACGCCATCGCCACCCCGAGCACCGTCCCCCCGACCGAGAATTCGTTCGGGATGATGTAGAACCGAGCGTCGCTCAGCGAGATCCCGAAGACGATGGTCAGGAACACGCCTCCCCGCAGAGCCTCCCAGCTGAGGCCGTGCACCGAGACCACACCGGCCCACACCAGGCCCGTCGCGAGCTCGACGAGCGGATACTGCACGGAGATGGGCTCACCGCAGTGCCGACAGTGACCGCGCAGAGCGAGCCAGCTCAGGATCGGGACGTTTTCGTACCAGCGGATGGGCGTGTTGCAGCGGGGGCAGTGCGACGGTGGCGACACCACCGACTCGTCCATCGGCCACCGCAGCGAGCACACGTTGAGGAACGACCCGATGGTCAGCCCGAACATCCCGGCCAGCAACGGCACGAGCCAGGTATCACCCAAGGACCGTCTCCCTCGTCAGGGCATACAGGAGGATGGCACCCGCCATCCCGACATTGAGCGACTCCGCGGGCCCGGGCATCGGAACGCTCACGTGACGCGCGGCGATCTGCATCAGCGCGTCGCGCGGTCCCGCACCCTCGTTGCCGACGACCAGCGCCCATCCCCCGGCCGTTCCGGTCCGCGCGACGTCTTCGCCGGCCGCATCCGCGACGAGGATGTCGATGCCGGACGCCGACGCGGCGCCTCTCATCTCTTCGACCTTCATCGCCGCGAGCGGCGTCCGAAACGCCATTCCCGCAGAGGCCCGTACAGCCTTCGCGCTCCAGAGATCCACCGTCCCGTCCAGGGCGATGACCGCATCGAGCCCGAACGCCGCGGCGGCCCGCACGAGCGTTCCCGCGTTTCCGGGATCCTGGACCGCGTCCAACACCAGGTACCGGCCGCCCTTCGAAAGAGGCGGCTGCGGGGCCTCGGGCTGGGCGCAGACCATGAGGACGCCCTGCGGATGCTCGGTGTCCGAAAGGCCTCCCAGCTCCGCGTCGTCCACGACGTCGGGAACGACGTCCGCGTCCGCGAACCGCTCACGAAGCATGGACGCACCGGCCATCGAATCGAAGCGAGCGGAAACGACGATGAAGCGCACGTCGGCGTTCGACGCGAGCGCTTCCTCCACCGCCCGCACACCTTCGACGAGGACCGCACGCTCCCGCTCGCGGGTCTTCCGGGTACGAAGACGCCGGACGAGCGCGCTGCGCCGCTGGCTCAGGGACACGAACACCTCCACCTTTTCGACATGAGACGGACACTACACCCCCCGACGCGCCCGAGGTAGGTACCGTGACGGAGACGCCCCGCCCCATCGCCCTCACGATCGCCGGCAGCGACAGTGGTGGCGGCGCCGGAATCCAGGCCGACCTCAAGACCTTCCATCGGTTCGGCGTCTTCGGTACGAGCGTCGTCACCGCGGTGACCGCCCAGAACACGCTCGGGGTATCGGCGGTCCACGCCGTTCCCCTCGAAACGGTCCGGGCACAGCTCGACGCGGTGGCCGTGGATCTGCGGCCGGCGGCCCTCAAGACAGGCATGCTCGCGAGCGATGCCCTCGTGCGCACGGTGGCCGAGGGTCTGCGGCGACACAAGCTGCGCGGGTACGTCATGGACCCCGTGATGGTCGCGACCAGCGGCGATCCTCTGCTGGACGAGTCCGCCGTCGCCACCTTGAAGACCGTGCTCCTCCCGCTGGCCGACCTCGTGACGCCGAACCTGCATGAAGCCCGCATCCTGACGGGGCTGGAGATCGAGTCTCGAGCCGATCTCTCTGCCGCGGCCCGCGCGCTGGTGGAGATGGGGGCCGGAGCCGCGCTGGTGAAGGGAGGCCACCTCGAGGGCGACGCGGTGGACCTGCTCTGGGACGGCCGTGAGGAGCGCGTCTGGAGCCGCCGCCGCATCGACACCCGGCACACGCACGGAACCGGTTGCACGCTCTCCGCCGCGGTCGCAGCCGGTCTCGCCGAAGGACGCCCGCTCGGCGACGCCGTCGATCGCGCCGTGCGTTTCGTGGCGCGAGCCATCGAGACCGCGCCGGGTCTCGGAGGAGGACACGGGCCGGTCAATCACTTCGCCTCGCCCGACTGAGGGAGGCGCTCCAGGACGCCCTGGATCAGCCGCCCGACATCCTTGGCGGCACGCGCGACCGCATCGACCACCTCCGCGTGCTCCAGGAATCCCGTTCCGAGGCCCGCCGCCCTGTTCGCGACGACCGAGAGCACCAGGCAACGGAGCCCGAGCGCACGGGCGACGATGACCTCGGACACCGTCGACATCCCCACGACGTCGCCGCCGAGGACGCGCACCATCCGGACCTCGGCCGGCGTCTCGTAGGACGGTCCGAGGAGTCCGGCGTAGACACCGCGCTGAAGAGGGATGCGCGCGCGGGCGGCGGCGTCCAGGGCGATCGCCTGGAGCTCCGGATCGTAGGGCGCGCTCATATCGGGAAACCGTGCTTCGCCCGGGCGCGGCCGTGCTGTCAGCGGGCTGCGGGCCGTCAGGTTCAGGTGATCGTCGATGAGGACGAGTGCACCCGCCTCGAGTCGGGGCGCGACCGCTCCGGAGGCGTTCGTGAAGAGCACGAACCGAACGCCGAGGGCGGCTGCCAGGCGCACCGGCGCCGCGACCACCTCCCGCGAGTACCCCTCGTACAGGTGGTAGCGTCCGGCCTGCACCAGGACGTTGCGCCCCGCCAGCCGTCCGGACACGTAGCGACCCGCATGCCCCGTCACCCCCGCCGGCGGAAAGCCCGGAAGCTCGTCGAAGCCGACCTCGACGGGGTCTCGTACCTCCTCGACGACGGCCCCGAGGCCGGACCCGAGAACGACGACCACGTCGGGATCGGAGGCCATCCTCGTCCGGAGCACCCGCTCCGCGCCGGCGATGTCTGGTTTTCGGGACCACTCGCTCACAGCATCATGCCGGCGACGGTGGCGGTCATGAACGCCGCGAGGGTCCCCCCGACCATGGCGCGCAATCCGAGCCTGGCCAGGTCGTCCTTTCGTGACGGCGCGATCCCACCGATGCCTCCGAGCTCGATGGCGATCGATCCGAAGTTCGCGAACCCGCACAGCGCATACGTGGCGATGACGATCGAACGTGGCTGCAGCGTCGTCGGACCACTCAGAATGTCGGTGAGCCGCAGGTACGCGTAGAACTCGTTCAGCACGGTCTTCACGCCCAGGAGCGAGCCCACTGTATGGGCGTCGTGCCAGCTCACCCCCATGAGCCAGGCGAGCGGCGAAAGCAGCCACCCCAGGATTCCCTCGAGCGTCAGGCCGCCCATACCCACCAGTCCCCCGAGCCATCCGAGCAGGCCGTTGAACATGTAGATGAGACCGATGAACGCCAGCAGCATCGCGCCCACGTTGAGGGCGAGGTGCAGTCCGTCGCCCGCCCCCCGCGCCGCGGCACCGATCACGTTGGCGTCCGGACGCTCGATGTGCACCTCCAGCGTTCCGGCCGTTGCGGGCCGTTGATCCTCGGGAATCATGAGCTTGGCCACGACGAGCGCCGCCGGCGCCGACATCACCGACGCCGCCATCAGGTGGCCCGCGATGTCCGGGAAGTACGGCAACAACATGCCCACGTACGCCGCCATCACGCCTCCGGCCACCGTCGCCAGGCCCGCGGTCATGACCGCCATGAGCTCGGATCTCGTCATACCCTCGATGAGCGGCTTCACGAGCAGAGGTGCCTCGGTCAGGCCCACGAAGATGTTGCCCGCCGCCGTCAGCGTCTCCGCGCCGGACGTGCGCATGGTCCGCTGCATCACCCAGGCCATGGCCTTCACCAGCCGCTGCATGATGCCGAGGTGGTAGAGCACGGTCATGAGCGAGGAGAAGAAGATGATCGTGGGCAGCACGTTGAACGCGAAGCTCGCTCCGGTCTGCGCCACCTGGTGCGAGACGGCGTGGAACGAGCCCTGCCCGACCTCCCCGATCCCGACGGGGACCTTGTCGTAGACGAGATTCCCGAACACGAAGCGCGCCCCGTCGACCGTATACCCCAGCAACGCCACCACCACCTCGTCGAGAAGCTCGAACGCGCGCTCCCCGGCAGCCGTCCGCAGGATGAGGAAGCCGGCCAGCAGCTGGAGCCCGAGTCCCCACAGGACCACCCGCCAGGGCACACGCTTTCGGTCCACGCTGAGCAGCCAGGCGATCAGCGTGAGAACCACCAGGCCGAGCAGAGACCGGAGTCGGTCGGACAGCGGGGTGTGCAGCGAGCCGCGCGGGACCCGGAGCGTCGTCGTCTGAGGAGCCGCCGCCAGGGGCACCCCGGCCATCCCCTGCCCCGGTGCCGTGACCGGGTCGACGGCGGGCGCCGCCGCTTCCCCTCCCCGCAAGCCGGACCAGGCGCCCGTGCCGAGCAGGAGCGCGAACGTCGTCCACAGGATCAGCACCGGCGTCGACGGACGTGTCATGGTCGGCAATATCTGCGCACCGCGTCTTTACCACCAGCATCGGCGGTCCGGGGCCGGACGGGGCCGCTCACTCCGGCGCACACCGCCACACCGCGCGATCGCCGTGGCAGGACTCTGTCACATCGGCAGGAAACGGGCGCAATGCGCCTAAATGGCGGCATTTCAGGGGTCCTCCACCGGCACGATCGTTGCACCCTCCGTGCCGCACTGACTCAGCCTATGGAACCGTCCAGGAGTGAAGATGAGCAAAGTCATCGGAATCGACCTCGGGACCACGAACTCGGTCGTCGCCGTCATGGAGGGCGGCGAGCCGGTCGTGATCCCCAACTCGGAAGGAGGGCGGACGACGCCGTCCGTCGTGGCCTTCACGAAAGACGGCGAGCGCCTCGTCGGACAGGTAGCGCGCCGCCAGGCGATCACCAACCCGACCAACACGATCTTCTCCATCAAGCGCTTCATGGGCCGCAAGCACGCCGAGGTCCAGGCCGAGGAGAAGCTCGTGCCCTACAAGGTCGGGCATGACGCGGACGGACGGGTGCAGGTCGACATTCCCAACGCCGAGAAGACGTTCAATCCCCCCGAGATCTCGGCGATGATCCTCCAGAAGATGCGGCAGACGGCGGAGGACTATCTCGGCCAGAAGGTGAGCCAGGCGGTCATCACGGTTCCGGCCTACTTCACCGACGCCCAGCGGCAGGCGACCAAGGACGCCGGCCGGGTGGCGGGGTTGGAGGTGCTGCGCATCATCAACGAGCCGACCGCTGCGGCGCTCGCCTACGGGCTCGACAAGAAGTCGGACGAGAAGATCGCCGTGTTCGACCTCGGCGGCGGCACCTACGACATCTCGATCCTCGAGCTCGGAGACGGCGTCTTCGAGGTGAAGTCGACCAACGGAGACACCCACCTGGGCGGTGACGACTTCGACCAGCGGATCATCGACTGGCTCGTCGGCGAGTTCAAGCGGGACCAGGGCATCGACCTGTCCAAGGACGCGATGGCGCTCCAGCGGCTGAAGGAGTCGGCCGAGAAGGCCAAGATGGAGCTGTCCACCACGATGCAGACGGACATCAACCTGCCCTTCATCACGGCGACGCAGGAAGGTCCGAAGCACCTGAACTATACGCTGACCCGGTCGAAGTTCGAGCAGCTCGTGGACGACCTGGTGCAGCGCACGATTCCGCCCATGAAGAGCGCGCTGAGCGACGCGGGCCTCCAGACGGGCGAGGTCGACGAGGTGATCCTCGTGGGCGGCTCGACCCGCATTCCGAAGATCCAGGAGGTCGTGAAGGAGTTCTTCGGCAAGGATCCCCACAGGGGCGTGAACCCCGACGAGGTGGTCGCCGTCGGCGCCGCGATCCAGGGCGGCGTGCTGGCGGGAGACGTCAAGGACGTGCTGCTCCTCGACGTCACGCCGCTGTCGCTCGGCATCGAGACGCTGGGCGGCGTGATGACCACGCTCATCCCGCGCAACACGACGATCCCCACCAAGAAGGCCGAGGTGTTTTCCACGGCGGAGGACAACCAGACCACGGTGGAGATCCACGTGCTGCAGGGTGAGCGCAAGATGGCGATGGACAACAAGACCATCGGCAAGTTCCAGCTCACGGGCATTCCGCCGGCACCGCGCGGCATGCCGCAGGTCGAGGTGACCTTCGACATCGACGCGAACGGCATCCTGCACGTCTCGGCCAAGGACCGCGCGACGGGCAAGGAGCAGAAGATCCGCATCGAGGCGTCGAGTGGCCTCTCGGACTCCGAGATCGACAAGATGGTGAAGGACGCCGAGGAGCACGCCAAGGAGGACGAGCAGCGGCGTGAGAAGGTCGAGGCCCGCAACCAGCTCGACTCGCTCGTCTACCAGGTCGAGAAGGATTCCGGAGAGTGGGGCGACAAGGTCGCCGAGGGCACGCGCGAGCGGCTCAACGAGGCCGTCACCAAGGCCAAGGAAGCCCTCAAGGGCGACGAGCTCGCCACGCTCAACTCGGCCCGCGACGAGCTCATGCAGGCGTTCAGCGCGGCCGGCCAGGAGATGTACCAGTCGCAGCAGTCCACAGCGGAGCCCGACGGCCAGGCGCAGGAAGAGGACGTCGGCGCAGAGTCCGGCGCCGGAGCCGGCCAGGACGGTGCCTCTTCGTCCGAGGACGAGGACGTCGTGGAAGCCGATTACGAAATCGTCGACGAGGACAAGTAGCGGCTCGATCGCCGGCTGGAGAAATCGAGAGGGTGGCGTCTCCGTAGCGGAGTCGCCACCCTCTCGCGGTCGGCGGGCGGGGCGGCGAGGAACGGGTCGTGGTGCAACCGACGCGCACCCTCTTCGCATCGAACAACCAACACCCTCCCACCTCCGGAAACGCTCGCGCGCGACCCGGGTAGCAACTCGTGTCCGTGGCCGAACCGGGCCCTAGACGCGAGCCCGATCCTCCAAGGAGCAGCTGAGTCCTATGTACGACCCGTTGCGAGCCAAGGCGAAGGTGGTGCTCTACAGCACGCTGGCGTTCTTCCTCGGGGTGGGCATCGCCTCGGGCCTGGGGTGGACCCGCCCTGCGTACACGATGCCGACCATCCGGACGGATCCGCAGATCCCCGCCCAGGCGGTCAAGCCGGCCTCCGACCTGAGCGATGCGTTCGTGAACCTCGCGGGCAAGGTCACACCGGCGGTCGTCCGCATCGAGAGCCGCCGTCCTCCGGAGACCCGTGCCGACGTACCGGACGCGTTCCGCCGCTACTTCAACCTCCCCAACCGGAGCCAGCCGCCGTCGCAGGGCGAGCTCGCGGGTGGCAGCGGCTTCATCGTGTCGCCCGACGGCTACGTCCTGACGAACAACCACGTCGTCGAGGACGCCGACCAGGTTCGGGTCTACCTCCCGAACCGGCGGTACTACGATGCGAAGGTGGTGGGCGCCGACCCGTATACGGACATCGCGGTGCTCAAGATCAACGCGGACCACCCCCTCCCCACCCTGAGCTTCGGTAACTCCGACAACGTGCGGGTGGGCGAGTGGATCCTCGCGATCGGCAATCCCGGCTTCGGCAACTCCACGCAGCTCGACTACACGGTGACGGCGGGCATCATCAGCGCCCGCGGCCGCGGGCTGCAGCTCCTGCAGAACGATCTGTTGCAGAATCCGAAGTACGGGCAGAGTGCGGCGCAGTATGCCATCGAGGACTTCATCCAGACCGATGCGGTCATCAACCCGGGTAACTCCGGGGGCCCGATGGTGAACCTCCGCGGACAGGTCGTGGGCATCAACTCGGCCATCGCGTCGACCACGGGCTACTACCAGGGCTACGGCTTCGCCATCCCGATCAACCTGGCCCGGCGCGTCATGCAGGACCTCATCAAGTACGGGCACGTGAAGCGTCCGATGATCGGCGTGCAGATCGGCCCCGTCGCCGCGGAGGACGCGGAGGTCTACGGCCTGCCGAGCGTGTCCGGCATCCTCGTGCAGGACGTCACGAAGGGCGGGCCGGCCGAAGGAGTCCTCAAGCGGCAGGACGTCATCGTCAAGCTGGACGGCAAGCCCGTCGGCTACGTCGCCGAGTTGCAGGCGAAGATCGCGGAGCATCATCCCGGCGACGAGGTCACGCTCACGATCTACCGCAACAAGCACCCGATGCAGGTGAAGATCCGCCTCGGGGAAGCGCCGATCAACGATGTCGAGTCCCAGCCGGCCGCCCCGGCCGTCCACGCGGAGCAGCGGCTCGGGATCGAGGTCCAGGAGCTGGACGCCGAGACCGCCGATCACCTCGGGTACAAGGAGGCGGGCGGCGTGGTGCTGAAGACCGTCGCGCGGGCGAGCCCCGCGGCGCGGCGCGGCGTCGGCCAGCTCATCGGCTGGAAGCTGACCGCGGTCGACGGCACCAAGGTCGGCACGCAGCAGGATCTGCGGGACGCCCTCACGAAGGCGAAGGGCGGTGAGATCGTGTCTCTGCACTTCGAGAACCCGTCCAAAGACCACCAGGTGGTCAATATCCGTATGCCGAAGTGATTGCACGCCCGGCGCCATCGGGAGCCGGAGACGACATGAAGAGGCGCGGGCGAAGCTTCGCCCGCGCCTCTTCCGTCCCGGCCACGGCGTTGGCGGTCCTGCGACCACGACGTTGAACGCGTTTTGGGGCAGCCTTATCTTTTGCTGGACGAGAACCCCGCGAAAGTGGCGGAACTGGTAGACGCGCGAGATTTAGGATCTCGTGGCCTCGTGCCGTGGGGGTTCGAGTCCCCCCTTTCGCACTCGCAGGTCCGGACGACCTGATCACCCATCCTTCTGCCACGCGAGCCCCCGAGCCGATGAGCATCGACGCATCACATCTGCGAATCTCCCTCAAGGAAGAGGAGCGCTGGCGCCGGCGACTGAGCGTCACCGTGCCGGCCGCGCTCGTACAGGAAGAGGAGCAGGAAGCGGCCCGGAAGCTCGCATCTCGCGTGAAGATGAAGGGGTTCCGGAAGGGCCGTGTCCCGTCCCAGGTCGTGCAGTCACGCTTCGGGTCCGCCCTGCGGCAGGAGACGCTGGACCGCATCGTGGGTGACGCCTACCGGGAGGCCCTCGCCTCGGAGAACTTGAGGCCGATCAGCGAGGGCGAGGTGGAAGAGCTGTCCTACGAGCCGCAACAGGACCTCACGTTCTCGATCACGTTCGACGTGCAGCCCGAGATCGAAGTGTCGCGCCTCGGTGGCTTCACCGTGGAGCGGCCCGTCCCGAACGTCGACGACGAGCAGATCGAGAAGGTCCTGCAACGCCTTCGTGAGCAGAACGGCGTGTGGACGCCCGTCGACGAGGGCAAGCCGGAGGACGGCAACCTCGCCGCCGTGCGCATCCGCAAGCTCGACGGAGGAGAGGCGGAGGACGAGCGGGAATACGAGCTCGTGCTGGGCGAAGGAAACGCCATCCCGGACGTCGAGAAGGCGGTCGAGAGCCTCGCCGTGGGCGAAGAGGGAGAGTTCACGGTCACCTTCCCCGACGACTTCCCGGACGAGAGCCGGCGAGGTGAGCAGGAGCGTATCCAGGTCACCGTCCAGGGCCGCAAGGTGCTCGAGCTTCCGGAGCTGAACGACGAGTTTGCCCGACAGGTCGGCGAGTTCGAGAATCTGGAGGGGCTGCGCGAGGCGGTGCAGCACGACCTCACCCACGACGCGGAAGAGCAGGCGGAATCGGCCGTCCGGTCGGGACTGCTGGGCTTTCTCCTGGACGCCAACCCGTTCGAGGTGCCGCGCTCGATGGTGGAGCGATACGTCGATGCGGTCATCGGCGATGCCTCGAAGCTGCCCGAGGAGCGCAGGGAGGAGATCCGAGAAGGCCTCCGGCCGGAAGCCGAACAGGCCGTGAAGCGGCTTCTCCTCGTGGACAGGATCGCGGGAACGCAGAGTCTGGCGGCGACGGAGGAGGATATCGACCAGCGCATCCAGGAGATCGCCGACAAGAACGACAGCACGCCCGCGAAGGTCTATGCCAGCCTTCAGAAGGCCGGACGCCTCGAGACGCTCGAGCGGGAGATCACCGAGCAGAAGGTGTTCGACTTCCTGAAAGGCCAATCCGAAATCACCGACGTGCCGAGCGCCTGAGCGCGCGGCCGCCAACCCAGAAGGCACCCATGACCATCTACCCTCCCTACGTCATCGAGCGTACGAGCCGGGGCGAGCGCAGCTACGACATCTTCAGCCGTCTGCTCATGGACCGCATCGTGTTCCTGGGCAGCGCCATCGACGACAACGTCGCCAACATCATGGTGGCGCAGCTCCTCTTCCTCGATGCCGACGACCCGGAGCGGGATATCTACATGTACATCAACAGCCCCGGAGGAAGCGTCTATGCGGGGCTGGCGATCTACGACACGATGCAGCACCTGCGCGCCCCGGTCTCGACGTTCTGCGTGGGCATGGCCGCGTCGATGGGCGCGGTGCTCCTCGCGGCCGGCGAGAAGGGAAAGAGGCACGCGCTGCCGAATTCGCGTATCATGATCCATCAGCCCTCATCGGGCGCCCAGGGGACCGCGGCGGACATCGAGATCGCCGCGAAGGAGATCCTGCACATCCGGGAGCGGCTGAACGAGATCATCGCCACGCACACCGGGCAGAGTGTGGAGCGGATCCAGGAGGATGCCGACCGCGATCGGTTCATGAGCCCCAACGAGGCCGTGGAATACGGGCTCATCGACAAGGTGCTCGAGGGACCGGTCCCCAGTAACGGGAAGCCTCGGGACTCCGACGAAGAGTAACGGAGAGTAGCAGATGACGAACGACAAGCACCTCCGGTGCAGCTTCTGCGGCAAGTCGAAGGAGAGCGTCAAGAAGTTCATCTCCGGGCCCAACGTCTACATCTGCAACGAGTGTATCTCGCTCTGCAACGAGATCCTCGCCGAGGAGGAGGAGCGCGAAGCCCAGGAGGCCGTGGTCCCCAGCCCGACACCGCAGGAGATCAAGGAGGTCCTCGACCAGTACGTCATCGGGCAGGAGATGGCCAAGCGCACGCTCGCGGTCGCGGTCTACAACCACTACAAGCGGGTGAACCACCAGGGTGTGCTCGACGAGGTCGAGATCGACAAGGCCAACATCCTCCTCATGGGGCCCACGGGCGTCGGAAAGACGCTCCTGGCCCAGACGCTCGCGCGCATCCTGCACGTGCCGTTCACGATCGCGGACGCCACGACGCTCACCGAGGCCGGGTACGTCGGTGAGGACGTCGAGAACATCCTCGTTCGTCTTCTCCAGGCCGCCGACTTCAACATCGCCGAGTGCGAGCGCGGCATCGTGTACATCGACGAGATGGACAAGATCGCGCGCAAGTCGGAGAACCCCAGCATCACGCGGGACGTGTCCGGCGAAGGCGTCCAGCAGGCCCTCCTGAAGATCCTGGAGGGCACGGTGGCGAGCGTGCCCCCGCAGGGCGGCCGCAAGCATCCGCAGCAGGAGTACATCCAGATCAACACGAAGAACATCCTCTTCGTGTGCGGCGGCGCCTTCGACGGCCTCGAGAAGATCGTCGAAGGCCGTATCGGCAAGCGCCGCATCGGCTTCGGCGGCGAGGAGGCCAAGGAGGACGACCGGAGCATCCTCGAGCAGGTGGAGCCGGAGGACCTCCAGCGCTACGGTCTGATTCCGGAGCTGGTGGGACGACTCCCGGTCACGGTCCACCTGGACAACCTGGACGAGGACGCCCTCACCCGGATCCTCGAGGAGCCGAAGAACGCGCTCGTCAAGCAGTACCAGAAGATGTTCGAGCTCGAGGGGATCGGGCTGACGTTCGACCGCGAGGCCATTCGCGCCATCGCCCGTAAGACGCTCGCACGCGGGACCGGCGCCCGGGGTCTCCGCTCGATCATCGAGACCATCATGCGTGACATCATGTTCGAGATTCCGTCCCGCAAGGACGTCCGCGAGGTGGTCGTCACGCCGGAGAGCGTGGAACAGGGCGTCGCGCCTCTGCTGGTCCTGCGGCCCGAGGAGCGGAAGCTCGAGGCGTAGGCCCCGACGATCCGAGGCATGGCGATCCTCCAACGGGTAGAGGACCAGGTCGACGTCCCCGATCGCCTGCCGGTGATCGCCCTGCGCGATCTCGTCTTCTTTCCCTACATGGTGTTGCCCCTCCTCATCGGGCGCCGTCGCTCCGTTGCGGCGCTCCAGGAGGCCCAGCAGGGCGACGGGCTCGTGCTGCTCGTGGTGCAGAAGGACGCGGCCGTGGACGATCCGGGTGGTACGGACCTGGCTCGGGTCGGCACCGTGGCCCGCGTCGTTCAGGTGTCCCAGCTTCCGGACGGCACCGCTCGTGTGGTCCTGGAGGGGCTGGGCCGAGCTCGTCTGCGTCGTCTCACGACGACGACCGAGGCGCTACGAGGAACCGTCGAGCTCTTCGTGGACCGTGAGGCGGAGCCCGAAGGAGCGGCGACCACGGGACTCGCGTCGCTCGGAACGCGGGTGGTCCAGCTCTACACGGAGTACGCACGGCTCCACGAGCGCATCCCCGACGAGCTCCCGAGCGTGCTCTCGTCCCAGGGAGACCGGGTCCGGCTCGCGCACCTCGTGTCCGGACACCTGCTGCTCCCACCGCTCGAAAAGCAGGAGATCCTCGAGTGCACGAGCGTCCGCGACCATCTGGATGCCCTGCGTGAGATCCTCATCCGAGAGATCGAGATCTTGCGGATCGAAGCCAAGCTCGACCGGCAGATCGAGCTCCGTCTGAAGGGAGACGGCGGAACGGAGTTCGGGCCCGGCCTGCGCGCGATCCACCGAGAGACGGCGGAAGACGACGTGGAGGAGTGGTCGGAGCTCGAGGACCGGATCCTGAGCGTAGAGATGCCGCCGCACGCACGCGACCGGGCGGAGAAGGAGATCGCACGGCTGAAGAAGCTCAACCCGGTGGCTCCCGAGGCGGCGGTCATTCGCACCTACCTCGACTGGATCCTCGCGCTGCCATGGTCCGGGCGGTCGAAGGACAACCTGGACGTGGAGCACGCGTCCCGAGTCCTCGAGGCCCAACACTTCGGCCTGAACGAGATCAAGGACCGCATCCTCGACCACGTGGCCGTCCTCTCGCTGGTCGAGGAGATGCGTGGGCCGATCCTCTGCCTGGTCGGTCCGCCGGGGGTCGGCAAAACGTCTCTGGGCAAAAGCATCGCCGAGGCGCTGGACCGCGAGTTCGTACGGGTCAGCCTCGGTGGCGTGCGCGACGAGGCTGAGGTCCGCGGCCATCGGCGTACGTACGTCGGTGCGCTTCCGGGCCGCGTGATCCAGGGCATGCGGCGCAGCGGTACGCGAAACCCGGTGTTCCTCCTCGACGAGGTCGACAAGCTCGCGCACGACTTCCACGGCGATCCGGGGGCCGCCCTCCTGGAGGTGCTCGATCCCGAGCAGAACCGATCGTTCACCGATCATTACCTCGAGCTCGAGTTCGACCTCTCGGACGTCCTGTTCATCGCCACGGCCAACACGCTTCAGGGCGTTCCTGAAGCGCTGCGCGACCGTATGGAGGTCATCCGGCTACCCGGCTACCTCGATACGGAGAAGCGGGAGATCGCGCACCGTTTTCTGTGGCCTCGTCAGACCGGACGCCACGGACTCGTGGACGGAAGCGTCGAGCTGTCCGCGGACGCCGTGGACGTCGTCATCGATCGCTACACACGCGAGGCGGGCGTGCGTGAGCTCGACCGCCGCCTGTCCCGTATCGCCCGCAAGCTCGCGCGCTCGGTCGTCGACGGCGGTGGAGGTCCGACGCGCATCACCGCCGAGGATCTCCACGAGCTCCTCGGCCCCCCGCCCTACCAGCCGCCCGACCGAGACCGGAACGTCGAGCGCGTCGGCATCGCCAACGGATTGGCGTGGACGGCGGCCGGCGGCGAGGTCCTCGACGTCGAGGTGTCGGTGATCCCGGGCAACGGCCACCTGCGACTGACGGGAACCCTGGGCGACGTGATGAAGGAGTCCTGCCAGGCCGCCGTCACGTACGCACGCTCGCGCTCCGCCGTGCTCGGCCTCGAGACCCAGTTTCACGAGAAGGTCGACGTCCATATCCACATTCCCGAGGGCGCGACACCGAAAGACGGGCCCTCGGCCGGTATCACGATCGCCGTGGCGCTCATCTCGGCGCTGACGGATACGCCCACGCGCGCGGACGTGGCGCTCACGGGCGAGATCACGCTGAGGGGCCGGGTGCTCGGGGTCGGCGGCGTAAAGGAGAAGGCGGTCGCGGCGCTTCGCAACGGCATCCGGACGGTGATCCTCCCTGCGGCGAATGCCTCGGACCTCGAGCTTCTGCCGGCGGAAGTGCTCGAGAACGTCGCGTTCGTCCAGGTCCGCACGATGGACGAGGTCATGGATGCGGCGCTTGCGCGAAGCCCGCTCCGCAGCCGTCCCCAGGGGACGGTTGGCCCGGACCTCGGCGCCAGCCTGTCACACGGATGAAGATCCGCTCGGTCGAGTACGCCGGCACGGTGGCTCGACGGGGCGCCGCCGCTCCGGGAAGCCTGCCGCAGGTCGCCTTCTCCGGAAGGTCCAACGTCGGCAAGTCCTCGCTCATCAACACGCTGCTGCGCCGCACCCGCGCAAAGATCGCCCATGTCTCGGCCACACCCGGCAAGACACAGGCCCTCAACTTCTATCGGGTCAACGACCGGTTCTTCCTGGTGGACCTGCCCGGCTACGGATACGCACGCGTGCCGGAACCCATGCGTCGCTCGTGGAGCGAGCTGATCGAGTGGTACCTCGGGGAGGAGGACGCGCTGCGCGGAGTGGTCCACCTCGTCGATGCCCGGCACAAGCCCACCGAGCACGACCGAACGATGGTCGCCTACCTTGCCGAGCGAGGGCTGCCGACGCTCGTCGTGCTCACGAAGATGGACAAGTTGAAGCGGAGTGAGCGACATCCGGCGTTCGAGCGCGCGCGCCGCGAGCTCGGTGTGGACGAGGACCAGCTCGTGGCGTTCTCGTCCAAGACGGGCGAGGGCCGCGACACGCTTCTCGCGGCGCTGGACGACCTTCTGGCCGACATGGAGGGGATCTCGTGAGAAAATCCGCCTGGACCCTCGTGGTCGGCTCGCTACTCGCCGGCTGCTCCCTGGTCACGACCGGATCGTCAGGGACGTCCGGGCCGAGCGCCGGCGGTCCCGCGCCGCTCCCGCCCCCGGGATACGGTACGCTCCACCAGGACGAGATCTCGGTGAACATGAGCGCCGGAGCGCTACGCATCATGGTCACGCCCCTCGCTGCATCCGTGATCCGTGTGGCTTCGCCGGATACGTACCAGCGCCTCTCGGGCCTGCTCGCAGGCCATCGTGACCAGGTGGACGCCAGCACCTCCGGTCCGAGCTCGAAGGTCTTTCTCGTCTCGCTGTTCACGGATGCCTCCGGCGTCGGCTTCGATCCTCAGGACCTGGAGCTGATCTCGGGAGGAGTGCGGGCGCGGCCGACGACGATCATCGCCCTCACACCCGGCTGGGACAGCCACAGGCTGGATCAGCGGCGCATGGACCAGGCCTTGTACGTGTTTCCTTCGAGCGTCGACCTGGAATCCGATGACCTCGTGGTGCAGTACGACGACCAGGAGAGCTCCGCCTGGCGCACCGTGCTGCCGAGGATCCGCGACGAACGGGCACGGGTGCGGGCACGCGCGGCGGCGGGCGGCTGAGTCCCGCGCGGCCCGGTGGACGATGGCGACGAGCTCCCTGAGCTCGTCTCAGCCCTCCAGGCCGTACTTGGAGATCTTCCGGTAGAGCGTGCGCTCTCCGATCTGCAGTAGCTCCGCCGCCTTGCGGCGGTTGCCGGCTACCGAGTCGAGCGCGGCCGCGATCGCTTCGCGCTCGAGATCCTCCATGGTCATGCCCGGGCGGAAGACCACGACGCCGGCCTCCTCCGGCTCTGCGAGCTCCGACGGTCTCTGGTCCTCCACCGGATGGCCGGTCACGGTCTGTCCCGCCTCCGTTTCATCCGGCGCGGAAGCCTCCACGGCACGCACGATGACGTCGCGGGCATCGTCTCCACCGACGAAGACCCTTCTGCCCAGGCCCGCGACCGGGCCATCGCGCCGATACGCCTCGAACTCCCGGCGCAGATCGTCGACATCCAGCCGAAGGTCCACCAGCGTCCTGAAGACGAACTCGAGCTCGGGGCGGAGGTCGCGCTTTTCGAGCGAGCTCGACGACGGTCTCGGAATGGGCGCCGGAAGGAGCGTCCCGCCACGGCCCGCCCTCACCTCATCCGGAATGTCTCGTGGCTGGATGACGCGCCCGGGTGAGAGCACGACCATCGACTCGACGAGATTGCGTAGCTCACGGACGTTGCCCGGCCACGCGTAGTCCTTCAGGATCTCCATGGCTTCCGGCGCGATACCGGGAAACGCCCGATCGTGTCGGCTCGACGCCTCCTCGACGAACCGCTCGACGAGCAGCGGAATGTCGTCTCGCCGCTCGCGCAGAGCCGGCAACGAGATGTGGAGCACGTTCAATCGGTAGTACAGGTCCCGGCGGAATTCCCCGATCGCCACCAGCTGCCGCAGATCCTGGTTCGTGGCCGCGACGATACGGACGTCGACCTGAATCGCCTTCTCCCCGCCTACCCGATGGAACTCGCGCTGCTCCAGCACACGCAGGAGCTTGGTCTGGGTCGCGAGCGGCATCTCCCCGATTTCGTCCAGGAAGATCGTTCCACCGTGCGCCAGCTCGAACAGACCCCGGCGGGCGTCGATCGCACCCGTGAACGCGCCCTTCTCGTGGCCGAACAGCTCGGACTCGAGCAAGGTCTCGGAGAGCGCGGCCACGTTGACGGGAATGAACGCCTTGTGTCTGCGCGGCGAAAGCGCGTGCAGGCCCCGAGCGACCAGCTCTTTGCCCGTTCCGGATTCACCCGTCACCAGCACGGTCGTGGCGACCGGCGCGATCTGCACGACGCGTTCGAGCACCTCGTGCATCGCCTCGGTCTCGCCCACAATGCCGGTGATGCGCTGCAGCCGCCGGCGCTCGATGACGGTGCGCCCGACGAGCACGACGTCGTCGAGCGACGTGGTACGGCCAAACACCTCGTCGAACCCCGGACGCAGCGCGGGCAGCAGGGTCTCGCCCTCGCTGATGCCGAGCACCGGGACGTTGAGCGATTCACGCGCCTGCTCTCCGAGCGAGCCGCCACGATCCTCGAGCCCTCCCGTGAGCACGAGGAGCACGACGTCCTCTCGCCCGTCGACGTCTTCGCCGGGCGTCACCAGGTCCGTTGCGTAGCCGGCCTCACGAAACCCGTCGCGCAGCCGGCCCGCGCTCTTGAGATCGTGCGTGGAGATCAGGACGACGTCGTCCTTCACGAGGCGCCTCCCGGTGGCGTGTGGTCCGGAGCGGCGCCACGCATGATTCTCACGGCATGCTCCATCAGAGGACCGAGGACAGCCAACCCGTCCCGGACGCCGCCCTCGCTACCGGGGAGGTTCACGATGAGCGTGCTCCCACGCACACCGGCGACGCCCCGTGAAAGCGTCGAGAACGGCGTGCTCTCCAGCCCCTTCCGCCGAAGCTCTTCGGCGATGCCGGGGGCCTCGCGCTCCAACACGGACCGCGTGGCCTCCGGCGTCACGTCGCGCGGTGCGAGACCGGTCCCACCCGTGGTCAGGACGACGTCGAGGTCGAGCCGGTCGGCCCAGGTCACCAGGATGGGGCCGATCCGCGCGGTCTCGTCCGGGACGATCTCACGCGCTGCCACCTCGTGACCGTTGGACGCACACCACGACGCCAGAGCTTCTCCGCTCCGGTCGTCGCGGACGCCGTGAAAGCACCCGTCGCTCACGGTGAGGATCCCGAACCGCATGCGTCTTCCGCCCCGCGCCCGCTAGCCCCGCCGGATCGAGCCGTCGGTATAGAACGGAGGCCTCTGAACCACTGCGTTCAGAAGGCGGCCCCGTACGTCGATCTGCACCTCCGTACCCCCTGCGGCGAGCTCCGGCGGTACGTACCCCATGGCGACGCCGATGCCCAGAGAGGGGCTCACCGTCCCGCTCGTGACCACACCCACCGGCGTCCCTCCACTGACGATCTCGTAGCCCGGCCGGGGAAACCCGCGGTCGACGAGCTTCATCCCCACCAGCCGACGTGACACGCCTTCCCGCTTCTGCCGCGTGATCGCCTCGCGACCGATGAAGTCGCCCTCCTGGTCGAGCTTGGTGATCCACCCCAACCCCGACTCGATCGGAGTATGCTCCTCGTCGAGGTCGTTCCCGTACAGGGCGTAGCCCATCTCCAGCCGGAGCGAGTCCCTGGCGCCCAGCCCCGCGGGCACGAGCCCCCTGCTTCGACCCTCGTCGAGCAACGCCCGCCAGAGTCCGGCCGCATCCTGGGCGTCCACGTAGAGCTCGAACCCGTCTTCTCCGGTGTAGCCCGTGGCCGCGATCACGGCCGCGACGCCCGCGACCGAGCCCTCCGTGAAGTGGTAGTATGCGACCTCGTCAACGTCGATGTCGGTCAGCGGGCGCACGATCTCGCGAGCGACCGGTCCCTGGAGGGCGAGCAGGGCCGTGTCGTCCGAGCGGTCCTGGACCTCCACGTCGTAGCTCGCCGCGTGCTCCTGGACCCAGGACAGATCTTTGTCCCGGTTCGAGGCGTTCACAACCACCATGAACCGATCGGCGAAGCGATAGATCAGGAGGTCGTCGATGACCCCTCCGGCCTCCAGGCACATGGCCGAGTACTGCGCCTGGCCCACCGCGATCCGATCGATGTCGTTCACGGTGATGTGCTGGAGAAGGTCCGCGGCCTGAGGGCCGCCGATCAGGAACTCCCCCATATGCGAGACGTCGAACAGGCCGGCCGCCTGCCGGACCGCCTTGTGCTCGGACGTGATGCCCGAGGGATACTGGACCGGCATCTCGTAGCCGGCAAAGGGAACGATCTTTCCGCCCAGCGCGACGTGCTCGTCGTACAGGGGCGTACGCTTGAGAGGCTCGTTCATCCGACAAGCTCCACCAGGATGGCTTTCTGAGCATGGAGACGGTTCTCCGCCTCCGGGAACACGCGGGACCGGGGGCCGTCGATGACACCCGCGCTCACCTCTTCGCCCCGGTGGGCAGGCAGACAGTGCAGGAAGATCGCACCTTCCGAAGCCCGCTCCATCAGGGCTTCGTCCACGATAAAGCTCTGGAACGCCGCACGCCGGGCTTCGGCCTCGTCTTCCTGTCCCATGGAGGCCCAGACGTCGGTCGTCAGAACGTCGGCTCCCTCGGCCGCCTCCACGGGATCGTGGGTCAGGACGATCTCGGCTCCGTGCCGGGCCTTCTCCAGGATCGACGCATCCGGCTCGTAGCCTTCCGGGCACGCGAGGCGGAGCGTGAAGCCCAACCGGTACGCCGCGTTCATCCAGGAGTTCGCCATGTTGTTCCCGTCCCCGACCCAGGCCACGGTGCGCCCTTCCAGCTCGGGCCCGAACTCCTCCTGGATCGTCTGCAGATCGGCCAGCACCTGACACGGATGCAGAAGATCGGTGAGGCCGTTGACCACGGGCACGGAGGCATGGCGTGCCAGCTCCTCCACCTCGTGGTGCGCGAAGGTCCGGATCATGATCGCGTCGACGTAGCCCGAGAGGACCCTGGCCGTATCGTGCATCGATTCGCCGCGGCCCATCTGGCTGTCCCGATCGGAGAGAAAGAGCGCATGGCCCCCCAACTGGGTCATGCCGACCTCGAACGAGACCCGTGTTCGGGTCGAGCTCTTACGGAAGATCATCGCCAGGCTCTTGCCGGCGAGCAGCGGGCCGGACTCCTGCCCACGCTTCAGTCGCCGGGCACGGTCGAGAAGGCCCAGGAGATCGCTCTTCGTGTAATCGGACAGGGCGATAAAGTCACGCTTGCCGGATGTCATCGCTCACCAGGGGATCAGGAAACGAAGGTCGACGGACCGTCGGGTCCGCCGCTACCACGATCACAGGATGTATCGCCGCAGGTCCTCGTCCTCGGCGACGCCCTTCAGACGCTCCTGCACGAAGTCACCGTCCACCTCGATCTCCTTCACTCCCGACTCCGGGAGGTGGTAGAGGATGTCTTCGAGGAGCGTGGTCATCACGGTCTGGAGCCTCCGGGGTCCGATGTTCTCCATCCGCTCGTTGAGGTCCGCCGCGATCCGCGCGACCGTCGCGATGCCGTCCTCCGTGAAGCTCAGCGCCGCGCCCTCGGTCTCGACGAGCGCTCGGTACTGCGACAGGAGCGCGTTCTTGGGCTCCTGGAGAATCCTCACGAAGTCGTCCTCCCCGAGGTTCTTGAGCTCCACGCGGATCGGAAACCGTCCCTGCAGCTCCGGGATCAGATCCGATGGCTTCGCGACGTGGAAGGCGCCCGCGGCGATGAACAGGATGTGGTCGGTTCTCACGAGGCCGTACTTGGTCGCTACCGTGGATCCTTCCACGATCGGAAGCAGGTCACGCTGCACCCCCTCTCGACTCACGTCCGGCCCCGCCGCGCCGCGCTGACCCGTGATCTTGTCGATCTCGTCGAGGAAGACGATGCCCATCTCTTCGGCGCGGTACAGGGCTTCGTTGATGACCTCGTCCATGTCGACGAGCTTGTCGAGCTCGTCCTGCAACAGAATGCGTCGCGCCTCCGACACGCTGACCGTCCGCCGCTTGGTCCTCTTGGGCAGCATGTCCTGGAGCATCTCGGTGAAGTTGTAGTCCATCCCCTCGCCGCCGCCCATCGGGATCATCATCCCGTCGAGTGAAGGCGCCTGCTGGACCTCGATCTCCACCTCACGCTCCTCGAGCTTGCCGTCGCGCAGCAGCTGGCGGAGCTTCTCCCGCGTGCGCTGCCGCCGGTCGACCACGCTCTCCCCCTCGCCGGCCTCGACACCCGACGGGCCGGCGATGAACACGTGGGCATCCCCTTCGCCTTCAGCGTTCTCCGTCGCCTGCTGCTCGTCGGCCGGAGCCTCGCGACCCGTCACGGGGGGCAGCAGGAGATCGAGGAGACGCTCCTCGACCCGCTCCTCGCCCAGCTCCTGGACCTCGTCTTCGCGCTCCGCCCGCACGAGGTTCACGGCAATGTCCACGAGGTCGCGGATCATCGACTCCACGTCGCGTCCTACGTAGCCGACCTCCGTGAACTTCGAGGCTTCGACCTTCAGGAAGGGCGCACCGGCGAGCCTCGCCAGTCTCCGGGCGATCTCCGTCTTCCCGACCCCCGTCGGGCCGATCAGGATGAGGTTGTTGGGCAGGATCTCGTCGCGAAGGTCCTCGGACACCCGCTGACGGCGCCACCGATTCCTGAGCACGATGGCGACGGCCTTCTTGGCCTCGTCCTGACCGACGATGTACTTGTCGAGCTCGGCCACGATCTGACGCGGCGTGAGCTCATCCAACCAGGGAGCCTCGGCGGCCTCACCCTCTTCGGAAGGAGAGGCGGCGGGAGGGCTCTCGAGCGATCCAGTGCTCATTCTTCGGCTCCGTCCAGCTCGAGGACGACGATGTCCTTGTTCGTGTAGACACAGATGTCGCCCGCGATTTCCATGGCATGTCGTACGATGGAGGCGGCATCCAGCTCCGTGTGGGCCATGAGGGCACGGGCGGCCGCCAGCGCGTACGTGCCTCCCGATCCGATGCCCACGATGTCGTCATCCGGCTCGATCACGTCCCCGTCGCCGCTCACCAGGAAGAGGTGCTCGCTGTCCGCCACGGCGAGAAGCGCGTTGAGGCGGCGCAGATAGCGGTCGGTCCGCCACTCCTTCGCGAGCTCCACCACGGCCCGGGTGAGGTTGCCGGGAAAGCGCTCGAGCTTCTCCTCGAGCTTCTCGAAAAGGGCGAATGCGTCGGCTACGGCGCCTGCGAACCCGGCCAGGATCCGACCGTCCTTCAGGACGCGGACCTTCCGCGCGGTTCGCTTTACGACCGTATCCGACATGGTGACCTGGCCGTCGCCGCCCATCGCGACTCGACCGTTGCGTCGCACGGCGAGGACGGTGGTGGCTCGGACTTCGGGAAGGCTCATATGGGGTTGTTTCTCAGGTTCGGGGGATCGTGGAAGGACAAGGAAGATAACAGCGTGACTGCCGAATTGGCAGGTGGTACGGGAGGGGGTCGGCGGAGGAGACGCGGGCCCCCTCGGGGCACGCTCGCTTTGTACGGGGATTCTGCCTGCAGAGCTCGCTCTACGACGCCGCGCGGTGGGGTGCCGGCGTCGTCACAATCCCTCCGCTGCGCCGCGTCGCACGGCCCCGTGGGGGCCCGCGTCTCCTCCACCGACCCGACCTCGAGGAGCTCCGTTGCGCGCCGTCGTACGGCCCCGCTGGAGCGCGCACCTCCCCCGCCGACCCGACCTCGGAGGGGGGGAGGCGGCGGCGGTTTGCCCAGCTAACTCCGGGGGTGCGCGTCCTTGTAGACGCGCAGGAGGTATTCCTTGGTGGTGTGCGTGTAGATCTGGGTGGTGGACAGGGAGACGTGGCCGAGGAGCTCCTTCACGGCCATCAGGCCCGCTCCCCGCTCGAGCAGGTGCGTGGCGAACGAGTGCCGGAGGGCGTGGACGGACAGTCCGCTCGCGCCCGCCGCCGCCTCGAAGGCGTCGTGCACGCTCTTCTGGATGGAACGGCGCGATAGCCGCCCGCCCCGCGCGTTCAGGAGGAGCGCCGCCCGGTCCTTCTTGCCTCGGGCTCCGATCAGCGCCTCCGTGCGGCGTGGCTCGTATCGCCCCAGTGCCCGCACAGCCGCTCCGGAGACAGGAACGATCCGTTCCTTGCTCCCCTTCCCTCTCACGCGGACGAGGCGCCCCTCCAGGTCCATGTCCTCCAGGTTCATGCCGTGCAGCTCCGCGAGCCGGAGGCCGCTCCCGTAGAGCATCTCGAGGATCACCAGATCCCTCGTGCCGGCCAGCGTGTTCTCGGCGGCACGCGCTTCCGCCGCCTCGAACACGGCCCCGACGTCGGCGGCGCTCAGATGGCCCGGCAGACGCTTTTCCGTGCGCGGTGCGCGCACTGCGCGCGTCGGGTTCGCCGTGATCCGATCTTCCTCGTAGAGGAACCGGAAGAACGTACGCGCGGCGGACAGCTTGCGAGCCACCGTGCGGCGACTGCGGCCGCCGCGCCGGCACCATCCGAGAAAGCCGCGCAGAGCGAGTCGGTCGACGTCGGACCATCGCCAGTCTCCGCCGCCCGTGAAGTCGGTGAGGAAGCGCTCGAGGTCCGAGAGGTCACGTGCGTACGCCTTCACGGTGTTCGGAGAGAGCTGCCGCTCGTCGGACAGGTGCCGCAGGAATTCCTCCACCTCGGGGCGGTGGCCCGCCGCTTCCTTCTTCCCGGACTCCTCGGACATCGTGCTACACGGTCGGCGAGACGGTGTCGGGCATCGGGAACGCCGCCACCTCCAGCCCCGACGCCCGCATCCAGGCCCGGAAGTCCGTGATGGCTCGCTCGGCGAGCGCCGCCCGTCGAGCGGCCTTGTCCTTGACACGCTTGTCCAGCGGCTCGATGAGGCCCCAGTTGGAGTTCATCGGCTGGAAGCGAGTGGGCTTGCACTCTCGCAGGTATCGGTACAACCCGCCGAGCATGGTCGTCGGCGGAGGCACCGCGGGCTCCTCGCCCGCAAGCACGCGCGAGAGATTCACCCCGGCCAGAATGCCGCTGGCGGCCGACTCCGTATAGCCCTCCACACCCGTGAGCTGGCCCGCGAACACCAGCTCGGGCCGACCTGGAAGGCTGCCGTGCGGGCTCAACCCACCCGGAAAGTTCAGGTAGCTGTTGCGATGGATCGAGCCCCAACGCAGGAACTCCGCCTCACCGAGCCCGGGAATCAGCGAGAATACGCGCCGCTGCTCGCCCGTCCGGAGCCGCGTCTGGAAGCCGACCATGTTCCACATCTGGCCCGCACGGTCCTCGCGGCGAAGCTGAACGACGGCCCACGGCCGCCTGTCCGTGCGCGGATCGGTGAGGCCGATCGGCTTCATGGGACCGAACCGTAGCGTGTCGTCGCCGCGCGAGGCCATGACCTCGATTGGGAGACACCCCTCGAAATACGGGACGCTCTCCCAGTCGTGGCCCTCGTAGACGTCCGCGCTCTTGAGCGCCGCGAGGAACGTCTCGTACTCGTCCTGGGACATGGGGCAATTCAGATAGTCCGCGCCCTCGCCGAAGCGGCCGGCCTCGAAGACGATGGCCTCGTCGAGGCTCTCGCGGTGCACGATCGGGGCAATCGCGTCGAAGAACGACAGGGACCCTTCGCCGAGCTCCTTCGCGATGGCGGACGAGAGCGCATCGGACGTCAGCGGCCCCGTCGCGATCACCGCCGGTCCGTCCGGAATCTCCGTGCACTCTTCACGCACGATCTCGATCGAGGGGTGGTTGGCGACGGTTGCGGTCATCACCTCCGAGAAGAGATGCCGATCGACCGCCATCGCGGAGCCCGCGGCCACCCGCGCCCGCTCGGCCGATGCCAGAAGCACCGAGCCCAGGGCGCGCATCTCCCTCTTGAGCTCACCGTGCGCGTTCGAAGGGTCCTCGCTCTTGAACGAGTTCGTGCACACCAGCTCGCCCAGACGATCGGTCTGGTGAGCCGGCGTGGCACGTACGGGACGCATCTCGACGAGCCGCACTCGATGGCCCCGACTCGCGAGCTGGAGGGCAGCTTCGCATCCGGCGAGCCCCCCTCCGACCACCGTCACCGCGTCGTTCACGCCGCGTCTCTCCCGCGCCTCAACGCCGACGGCTCCCGGCCCCCTTGCCTCCCTTCCGCCGTCCGCCCTTCCGGCGGCCCTTGCGCGCCGCCGCCTCCGCCAGGAGCTCCACGGCCTCGTCCATCTCGATGTCTTCGGGCTCCGTGCCCTTGGGGATGGTCGCGTTCACCGATCCGTCGGTCACATAGGGACCGTACCGTCCCGACAGCACCTGGACTTCCTCGCCCGACTCCGGATGCTTCCCCAGCTCCTTCAGAGCGACCCGCTTCCCGGCCGCTTTCGCCTCGATCAGCTTCACGGCCTCATCGAGCGACACCGACCAGAGCTGCTCGTCGGTACGCAGGCTCGCAAACGTCTTGCCGCGCCGAACGAACGGGCCGAAACGTCCGATGCCCGCGACGACATCCTCTCCGGTCTTCGCGTCCGTGCCGACCGTACGGGGCAGCTCCAGAAGCTTCAGCGCATACTCCAGGTCCACGTCCTCGACCTTCTTGCCTTTGGGCAGGCTCACCCGCTTCGGCTTGTCGTCTTCGTTGCCCGTGCCGGTCTCCACGTACGGCCCGTACGGCCCCACCTTGAGCACCACACGCTCTCCGGTCTCCGGGTGGTCGCCCAGGTGCAGACCTTCCGGACCCGGTCCATCGAGCGGACGGGTATGCTTGCACTCGGGATACCCGGAGCATCCCAGGAACCGACCGAACTTGTTCCAGCGCACGAGCATGGGCCGCCCGCAGACCTCGCACACCTCCCCTTCGGCCGCCAGGATCTCCTTCACGATCTCGTCGGAGTTGGCCTGCCCCTCTTCCAGCCGCTGGCGGAAGCCCGGGTAGAACGACGAGAGGAGCGCCCGCCACCCGACGTCGCCGTCCTCGACGCGGTCGAGCTCGTTCTCCATCCGGCTCGTGAACTCGACGTCGAAGATGTTGGGGAAGATCCGAACCAGCAGCTTGGAGACGACCTCACCCAGATCGGTGGGGGTGAAGCGACGTTGCTCCAGCTCCACATAGCCCCGATCCACGATGACCGAGATGATCTGTGCGTAGGTGGACGGTCGGCCGATCCCGAGCTTCTCCAGCTCCTTGACCAGGCTCGCCTCGGAGAACCGTGGCGGCGGCTGCGTGAAGTGCTGAGCGGGCTCGATTCGCTCCAGGTCGCCCACGTCTCCCGGCTCCAGCGCAGGCAGCGGCTCCAGGTCGTCCAGGCGGCGATGGTCGCCGATCTCGGACGCCTCCATGTAGAGACGCGTGAACCCCTCGAACTTCACCACGGAGCCCGTCGCCCGGAACTGGTATTCCCGGCCGCTGGCGCCGGCCAGATCGAAGTCGACGGTCGTGGTGTCGTAGACGGCCGGCGCCATCTGGCTGGCTACGAACCGTAGCCAGATGAGCTCGTAGAGACGCGCGGCGTCACGCTCGAGGTGGCGCGCCGCGTCGCTCGGGTGGATGGTCACGTCCGTAGGACGGATGGCCTCGTGCGCCTCCTGGGCGCCCTTCTGCTGCTTGCCCCCCCAGTACCGGGGCCGGTCCGCCACGAACGGCTTGCCGATCGTCTCGGCGATCCAGTCGCGCGCCTGCCCCACCGCGGCCGTGGAGACCCGCGTGGAGTCCGTACGCATGTACGTGATGAGCCCAACGGCCCCTCGAGCGCCCACTTCCACGCCTTCGTACAGACGCTGCGCGAGCGCCATCGTGCGCCGCGCGGAGAACCGGAGTCGCTTGGCCGCTTCCTGCTGGAGCGTCGATGTCGTGAACGGGGGTGCCGGGTTCTTTCGGCGCTCGCGGCGCTTGACGTGGGAAACCGCGAAGGGGACGCTACGCACATCCTCCACCACTCGGGTCGCCGACGCTTCGTCCGGTAACGTGAACGTCTTGCCGTCGATGTGATGCAGCTTGGCCTCGAACGCCTGGCCGTCGCGGAGCAGATGCGCCGTGATCGACCAGTACTCCTCCTGCACGAATGCGCGAATCTCGTCCTCGCGCTCGCAGATCAGGCGAAGCGCCACGGTCTGCACCCTTCCGGCCGAAAGCCCCGGTCGGATCGGCTTCCAGAGAAGCGGGCTCACCTGGTAGCCCACCAGGCGGTCGAGGATGCGTCGCGCCTGCTGGGCCTCCACCTTCTTCATGTCGAGCGGTCCCGGATGGTCCATCGCCTCCTGGATCGCGCTCTTCGTGATCTCATGGAACTGGACCCGCCGGAAACGGCCTTCGTCGCCACCATCGTAGCCGAGCTGCTCGGCCACGTGGTAGGCGATGGCCTCGCCCTCCCGGTCCGGGTCGGTGGCGAGGATCACGGAGGCGGCCTTCTTGGCCTTCTTCTTCAGATCCGCGAGCACCTTCCCCTTGCCACGGATCGTCACGTACTGGGGCTCGAAGCCCTGGTCGACGTCCACGCCGAGCTCCTTGGTGGGCAGATCACGCACATGCCCCACCGAAGCCGCGACTTCGTAGCCGCCGCCAAGGTACTTGCCGATCGTCCGTGCCTTCGCCGGTGACTCGACGATGACGAGGTTCTTGCCTTGGTCCTTCGCTGTCATCCGGATGCCATCCAGGGTTCACTGCGGTGGGCGCCGCCTCCGTGCCGACCTTCCGGGTCGGAGCCGCGACGCTCCAGGAGCTCGAGAATCTCGGCCGCGACGTCTTCCGGCGTCCGGCCGTCGGTATCCACGCTCAAGTGCGCGCGCGCGTAGCGCGGACTACGCTCGGCGAGCAGGGCCTCCGCACGCGCTCCGGGATCTTCACCGGCCAGCAGCGGCCGCACGCCCGACTCGGCGCTCGCCCGCACGATCGCCTCCGCGACCGATACCCGGAGCCACACGCTCACCGTGCCCTTCGGCAAGGCGTCGAGCCGTCCGGGAATCGCGGCCCATCCACCGCCGCTGCCGAGGACGACTTCGTCCTCCTTGAGCAGGCGCGAGGCGACACGTGCCTCCACACTACGGAAATGCGCCTCGCCTTGCTGTCGGAAGATCTCCGCAACGGAGCGTCCTTCGGACGCTTCGATCCTGTCGTCGAAGTCCTGAAAGCGCCAGGACAGCGTTTCGGCGACGAGTGGGCCCACCGTGCTCTTGCCCGAGCCCATGAAGCCCACGAGGAGCACACGCCGCACGTCGGGAGCGATCATCGCTCTCCGAAGCCTCGCTCGGTCAGGTACGCGAGGTACCCGTCGAAGTTCCTGCGCACTTCGCTGACCGCATCTCCCCCGAACTTGTCGAGAAAGGCGTCGGCCAGCACGAGCGCCACCATCGCCTCCGCGACCACGCCCGCGGCCGGAACGGCGCACACGTCGCTGCGCTCCACCGCGGCATCTCCGACCGATCCGTCTCTCAGGTCGACCGAAGGCAGCGGCTTGCGAAGCGTCGAGATCGGCTTCATCGCGCCACGGATCACGAGGGGCTCTCCGGTCGTGACACCCCCCTCCAGCCCCCCGGCCCGATTGGAGGCTCGTCCCATGCCACCCGCGCGAGGCTTGTCCTCGGCGCGCACAATGGGATCGTGCACCGCCGAGCCCGGGCGACGAGCGCCCTCGAAGCCCAGTCCGATCTCGACCCCCTTCACGGCGTGGACGGCCATGACCGCGCCCGCGAGCCGCCCGTCCAGCTTCGTATCCCACGACACGTAGCTGCCGAGTCCGGCCGGGAGTCCGGTCGCGACGACCTCGAACACGCCACCGAGCGTGTCTCCCTCTTCCTTGGCGCGGTCGATCTCCTCCATCATCCGCTCGGCGGCTTCCGAATCGAGGCAGCGCACCGGGCTCGGGTCGGAGGCCTCGTTGAGCTCGACCGGCACCTCGTCGACCGCTGCCTCCACCGAGCCGATCGACCGGATGTGGCTGCCGATCCGGATCCCGAACTCGGCGAGAAGGCGCTTCGCCACCGCACCGCACGCCACCCGGGCCGCCGTCTCTCTCGCGCTCGCCCGCTCCAGGATGTCACGGACGTCTCGCCGGTCGTACTTGAGCACCCCGACCAGGTCGGCGTGTCCGGGACGCGGGAGGTAGTGCGGTCTGAGCAGCTTCGGGTTGTCGATCCCCTCCGGCGGCAGCGGGCTCATCGCGACCTGCCAATTCTCCCAGTCACGATTCTGGACCAGCATGGCGATGGGGGAGCCGAGCGTCTCCCCCAGGCGTACGCCGCTCATGAGATCGGCCCGGTCGGACTCGATCTTCATCCGGCGGCCCCGGCCGTAGCCGCCCTGGCGGCGACGGAGCTCGGGGTCGACGTCCCGCTCCATCTCCAGGGACAGGCCCGCAGGGATTCCTTCCAGAAGCGCCACCAGCCCGCGTCCATGGGACTCGCCGGCCGTATGGAACGAAAGTCGCTGCATCCGTGGACGTCCTCTCTCCCACAACACAATGGCCCGGCGAAAGACCGGGCCGACTCGACCACTCGGGGGCCGAAGCTCCCGTATCTGATCCCTACTATATAGATGCGCCCGGCGTGTCCACCAAGGGGTGGGCTACGGGAAGCCCGTCTCCGCCAGGCTCGAAAGCGCGGGCGCCCCGGGGGGGCTTTCCCCCCGGGGGGCCCCCTTTTGACATGGGTTTTATAGTCACCAAAGCGCGGGGTGGTTCCCCAAATTTTTAGGCCTT
>JBJKRT010000036.1:0-10074 GCA_046704545.1 Longimicrobiales bacterium | reverse complement strand
CGGTGATCCGCAACTTCACCGTGGTGCTGGTGCTCGGGATCGTGGTCGGGACCTACTCCTCGATCTTCGTGGCCTCGCCGGCCCTCCTCGAGATCCAGAAGCGCTGGGGCGAGGGCAAGGGCGGGGGAGACCGGAAGAGGAAGAAGAAGTCGAGACCCCAACCGGCGACGGTGTGACGGAGCTTTTCGACAGCCACTGCCATCTCACGGACGCCGCCTTCCAGGACGACCTGGAGGCGGTGTTTCGTAGGGCCGGGGAGGCGGGTGTCACCCGCGTGGTCTCCATCGCCTCGGATATCGCCGACGCCCGCGAAGCGATGGCCCTCGTGCGCGGTCGGGACGCGAAAGGCGTCTGGTGCACCGCGGGGGTCCATCCGCACGAGGCCGCGGCGGCCGCGCCCGACGCCCTGGACGAGATCCGGACAATGGCCCGGGAGAGCTCGGCGCTGGTGGCCCTCGGCGAGATGGGGCTCGACTACCACTACGACCACTCGCCGCGCGACGTGCAGCGACGGATGTTCGAAGCCCAGCTGGAGCTTGCGGCCGAGCTGGGACTCCCGGCGGTCGTGCACGCGCGGGACGCGGACGACGACGTAGCGGCGCTCCTGCGAGCCATGCCGAGCGGGACGCGCGGCGTGCTGCACTGTTTCGTGGGTGGGCGCAGCCTCTTCGAGGCGGGAATGGAGGCCGATTGGTACGTGTCGTTCTCGGGCATCGCCTCGTTCAAGAGCTTCTCCTCGGCGGATCTGCTTCGCGAGGTCCCGTCGGACCGACTCCTCGTGGAGACGGACGCGCCCTATCTCGCGCCGGTTCCGAAGCGCGGCAAGCGTAACGAGCCCGCGTTCGTGCGTCACACGGTGGAGGCACTCGCGACACACCTGGACGAGGAGTTCGACGCCGTGGCGGCGCGTACGACCGCCAACGCGCTCCGATTCTACGGGCTCGGCTGAGGGCACCCCATGGCACGGCGGATCCGGATCCTGCCCGACGAGGTGGCCAACCAGATCGCCGCCGGAGAGGTCGTGGAGCGTCCCGCTTCGGTGGTCAAGGAGCTGGTCGAGAATGCGCTCGACGCACGGGCCACCCGCATCGAGGTGGCGGTGGAGCGCGGCGGGAAGCGGCGGATCCGGGTCATCGACGACGGTGTGGGCATGGGACGTGAGGACGCCCTGCTCAGCCTGGACCGACACGCCACGAGCAAGATCAATACGGCGGGAGACCTGAAAGGCGTTCGGTCCTTCGGATTCCGCGGTGAGGCGCTCCCGTCCATCGCCGCGGTGTCGAAGCTCACCCTCGAGACGCGCGACGCCGACGAGGACGTAGGCACGCAGATTCGTGCCAGTGGGGGACGCATCTCATCGGTGGAGGACTTCGCACGCCGACGCGGGACGACGATCGATGTCGCCAACCTGTTCTTCAACGCGCCGGCCCGGGCCAAATTCCTGAAGTCGGTGAGCGCCGAGGTGCGCGCCGTGAGCGAGGCGGTGACCTCCCTCGCGCTGGCCAATCCGACCGTGGCGTTCATCCTCACGTCGGACGACCGTACCTTGCTGGAGTGGTCGGGGGCGGGTGCGGCGGGGGAGCGCGCGGCGCAGATCTGGGGTGAGGAGGCCGCAGGAACGCTCATCGCCGCGGCGGGGCGGAGGGGCGATGAGCTGGAGATGCAGGGGCTGGTGCAACGTCCCGACGCCGCGAAGCCGGGACTGCGCCGAGCCTACCTGTTCGTCAACGGGCGGCCGTTCCGCGATCCCGCGCTCGTGCGTGCCGCGGACCGCGGCTACCGCACGACGATCCCGCCCGGTGCGCGTCCGTGGCTGCTCCTGTACCTGCGGGTGCCCGGGAACGACGTGGACGTGAACGTGCATCCCTCCAAGGCGGAGGTCCGGTTCCGCGAAGGGACCCGGATCGAGGACCTCGTGGAGTCGGTGGTTCGCTCGGCGCTGGAGGGCGAGCAGAGCTCCGCCACGTTCGACGTTCAACTCGCACCGCCCGCGCCACGCGTACGGGAGCCTGGGCCGAGCCGTACGCCCCGTCCCGATCCGGGTGGACGCGATCCTCAGATGGCCCTCTTCATGGCCGGAGGAGAGCAGGAGGCCGAGGCTCGGCCCGCGCCCGTCGACATGCCCGAGCCCGGCTCGGCGCGTCCGCGGCTGTGGCAGGTGCTGAATACCTACATCCTCGCTGAGACGCGCGACGGAATGCTGATCGTCGATCAGCATTCCGCGCACGAGCGCGTGCTGTTCGAGCGCCTGATGAGCGCGTTCGAGCGTGGGGGAGAGGACGGACAGCGGCTCCTGTTTCCGCTCACGCTGCGCCTCACGCCGCCCGAATGCGCGCTGGTCCAGGAGTTGGGCGGTCTGCTGAGCCGTGCCGGCTTCGAGGTCGAAGGCTTCGGGGGCGACACGGTCATCGTGCATGCGGTTCCCAACCCCCATCCGTACTTCGATGCCGAGCGCGCGTTCAGGGAGATGGTCCACGAGCTCACCCACGGCTCCGAGCTGGTCCGCTCGGCACGGAACCAGCACGAGCGCATTGCGAAGACGTTCGCGTGCAAGAGCGCCATCAAGGCGGGCCAGAAGCTCTCCGAGGGGGAGATGCAGGAGCTCTTCGATCGCCTCTTCGCCACCGAGCTGCCGCACCACGACGTCCATGGCCGCCCGACGATCGTACGCCTGTCGGCCTCCGAGCTGGAACGGAAGTTCGGACGGTAGGCCGTCGGCATGGCACCGAGCTTCCTGGCCATCACCGGCCCGACGGCCACCGGCAAGACGTCGCTCTCTCTGGCGGTGGCGCGTCGCCTGCCGGCCGAGGTCGTGTCGATGGACTCCAGGCAGATCTACCGTGGCATGGACATCGGCACGGCCAAGGTCACGCCCGCCGAGCGAGCCGGGGTGCCGCACCACGGCCTGGATCTCGTGGATCCGCACGAACGATACTCCGCCGGACGCTTCGCTCGCGATGCACGGAGGTGGATTCGGGAAATCGGTGACCGTGGCCGACTCCCGCTCCTGGTGGGCGGCACCGGCTTCTTCCTCAAAGCGCTCATCGAACCGATCTTCACCGAGCCGCCGATGGAGGAGGGGCGCAGGGATGCGCTTCGGGCGTGGCTGCGCGATCGCGATCCGGAGCTCCTCGCGCGCTGGGTGCGGCGTCTGGACCCTGAACGGGCGGCGCTGGCCGTGGAAGGAGGACCTCAGCGCATGAGCCGAACGCTGGAGATCGCGCTGCTCACGGGTCGTCCGCTCTCGTGGTGGCATCGGAAGGCGCCCGCGGACGGGGAGGCGACCGACGGGGTGATCGTGGTTCTGGAGCTTCCACGCGCCGAGTTGGATCGACGGATCGACGCACGGGTCACGGCGATGGTGGAGCAGGGGCTCCTGGACGAGGTCCGGGCTCTGCTCGACAGGGGCGTCGCACTCGATGCACCCGGAATGACCGGATCGGGGTATCGGGAGATCGCCCGTTTTCTGGAGGGGTCGTGCACGCTGGAGGAGGCCGTCGAGGCGATGCGCCGGAGCACGCGACGCTACGCGCGCAGGCAGACGACCTGGTTCCGGAACCAGCTTCCCGAGGAGACGCGCCGCATCGACGCGACGCAACCCCTGGATGATCTGGTGCACCTGACGTTGAGGGCATGGGAAGATGCCGGCGGTGGTCGCGTCGGCGAGACGACGACGAGAGAGGAGCCTTCGTGAAGATCGGAATCACCTGCTATCCCACATACGGCGGCTCTGGCGCGGTCGCGAGCGAGCTGGGGCTCCAGCTCGCCGATCGTGGCCACGAGGTCCACTTCATCTCCTACGCCCAACCGTTCCGGCTGGGGGGCTCGCACTTCCGCGAAGGGGTCTTCTTCCACGAAGTGGAGATGGAGGATTACCCGCTCTTCGAGCATCCCCCCTACACCCTGGCGCTGGCCGTGGCCATTCACGACACCGCCAAGCGAGAGGGGCTCGACCTTGTGCACGTACACTACGCCATTCCGCACGCGACGTCGGCATGGATCGCGCGCGAGATGCTCGCGGGTGAGCAGGAGGTGAAGGTCGTCACGACGCTTCACGGCACCGACATCACCCTGGTGGGCCTGCACCCGTCCTTCAACTCTATCACCGGGTTCTCCGTGATGCGGTCGCAGGGCATCACGGCGGTATCGGCGTTTCTCCGCGACGAGACGGTGCGCGACTTCGGCGTGCCGGCGGAGCGTATCGAAGTCATTCCCAACTTCATCGATACCGAGCTGTGGCACCCCGGCAAGGAGCCGTGCCATCGGTCCAAGCTGGCGCCGGAGGGCGAGAAGATCGTCATGCACGTCTCCAACTTCCGGCCCCTCAAGCGCCTGGACCATGTCGTGGAGATCTTCCAGAGGATCCGGAAGCGGGTTGCCGCGCGCCTGGTGCTCGTCGGAGACGGGCCCGAGCGCCTGCACGCCGCGCAGTTGGCCGAAGAGCTCGGCGTTCGCGACCACGTCCTCTTCCTGGGCAAGCACACGTCCGTGGACGAGCTGGTCTCCTGCGCGGACCTCTTCCTGCTTCCGTCCGAAACCGAGTCGTTCGGGCTCGCCGCGCTCGAAGCCATGGCCTGCGGCGCCCCGGTCGTCGCCTCGCGAGTCGGTGGGCTTCCGGCGGTGGTGGATCACGGGATCTCCGGCTACCTCTTTCCTCCCGATTCGGTCGACGAGATGGCGGAGGCCAGCGTGCGTATCTTGAGCGACGAAGCGCATCAGAAGGACCTGTCCGAGGCCGGGCGGCGCATTGCCGTGGAGCGCTTCTCGGCGGACAGGGTCGTACCCATGTACGAGCGATACTACCAGCGGGTGCTCGACGGCACCGCCTGAGACGAGCGAAGCCTCCATGCATCCATTGACCTACGTTCAGGCGGTGATCCTCGGGCTTGTCGAGGGCATCACCGAGTACCTTCCCGTGAGCTCCACGGGCCACCTGATCCTCGCGAACAGCGTCCTCGGGCTCGACGCGCCCGCGGCGCGCAAGGCCGCCGTGGATGCCTTCGACATCGTGATCCAGGGCGGGGCGATCCTCGCGGTGCTCGGGCTCTACTGGCCCCGGGTGCGGCGGATGATCGCCGGCGTGTTCGGGCGAGATCCGCAAGGCTTGCGGCTGTTCGGGCTGCTCGTGGTCGCGTTCCTCCCGGCGGCGCTGGTCGGTCCGTTCCTCGACGATCCGATCGACCGGTACCTGTTCAATCCGCCTGCCGTCATCACGGCGCTCGCGCTGTGGGGCGTGGTGATGATCTTCATCGGGCGGTGGCAGCGGCGGCACTTCGACGAGGATTCAGGCGGGGAGGGGGCGCACCGATACGTCGGGGTCGAGGACCTGACGTGGAAGCTCGCCCTGTTCATCGGGATCATGCAGTGCCTCGCCATGTGGCCGGGCACCAGTCGTTCGATGATCACGATCGTGGCGGGCATGATCGTGGGCATGAAGCCGAAGGATTCCGCGGAGTTCAGCTTTCTCCTCGCGTTGCCGACGCTCGGCGGGGCGTGCGTGTTCAAGATCGCGCAGGACGTGCTGGGAAGCGGCCCGTCTCACCTGGCGCTCCTGGGCTGGGGGCAGATGGCGCTCGGCATCGCGGTGGCGACCGTCTCCGCGGCGCTGGCGGTGCGTTGGCTGGTGGGGTATCTGAACCGGCACGGTCTGGCCGTGTTCGGATGGTATCGCCTGGTGCTCAGCGCGGCTTTCGTCGTGCTGATCGCGGGCGGGTGGGTCGCGATCGGCAAGTAGGGGCTGGAGACGATGACCGCAGGACACGATTTGGAGCTCGCGCGGGTGCGCCACGAGCTGGTGCAGGCGGCCCTGACCGAAGATGTCGGCAGGGGAGACTGGACGACGCAGTGGACGGTGCCGTGCGACCACCGGAGCGGTGCGGTGATCGTGGCCAAGGAGCCCCTGGTGGTGGCCGGCATGCCGTGCGTGCTGGACGTCTTCCAGCGGGTCGACCCGGCGTTGGGCGTCGAGGTGCGGGTCTCGGACGGAACCGCCGCGGAGCCGGGCGACGTATTGGCGCGGATCGAGGGGATCACATGGTCGATCCTCACGGGCGAGCGTACCGCCCTCAACTTCCTCGGACACCTCTCGGGCATCGCGACGCACACACGGCGGTTCGTCTCGGCGGTCGAGGGCACCGGGGCACGGATCGTCGATACGCGCAAGACGACACCCGGGTGGCGCCTGCTGGAGAAGGCCGCCGTGCAGGCCGGCGGAGGGACGAACCACCGGATCGGCCTCTACGACATGATCCTCATCAAGGACAACCACGCGGACGCCGCGGGCGGGGTGGCGGCGGCGGTTCTGGAGGTCGGCGACTGGAACGACCTCGGGCTCCCGGTCGAGGTCGAGGTCCGTACGCTGGAAGAGCTCGACGCCGTGCTCCCGCTCACTGTGGACCGGATCCTGCTCGACAACATGGACGGCGAAACGATGCGGGAGGCGGTCGCGCGCACACGCGCGCTCGGTGACAAGCGACCGCTGCTGGAGGCCTCCGGCAACGTCACGCTCTCGAACGTTCGGGCGGTCGCGGAGACGGGCGTGGATCTCATCAGCGTCGGTGCTCTGACGCACTCGGCACCGGCCGCCGACGTCTCGCTCCGGATCGAGGCGGCGTGATGCAGCTCACGCACTGGGAGGGCGAGCCTCTATCCGTGCTTGCCGGACTCTGGGGCGTGCCGGCGCTCGAGGCGTACCAGCGCATCGGGTCCACCAACGATCGTGCCCGGGAGCTGGCGGCCGAGGGGGCGGCCCCGTTCACCGTCGTGCTCACCGAAGAGCAGACCGCCGGGCGGGGGCGCAGCGGCGCTCGCTGGCACGACACGAGCGGTCGGAGCCTCCTCCTGTCGATCCTGCTGCCGACACGGGGAGGCGTCTCCCTGCATCTTCCGCTGCTCGTAGGCCTGGCCGCCGCGCGGGCCGTGGAGCGGGCGGCGCCCGGGCTCGAGGCGCGGGTGAAGTGGCCGAACGACGTCATGGTACAGGACCGCAAGGCGGGCGGTGTGCTGTGCGAAGCATCGCGCTCCGGGGTGGTCGCCGGCATCGGACTGAACGTGCGCCAGCGTCCGGAGGAGTTTCCCGACGACGTGCGCCGCCGGGCCGTGTCCCTCGAGGTCGCCTCGGGAGCGTCCGTATCCCGCCGATTCCTCGCGGGCGCCCTGATCGGGGAGCTGCAGGAGCTCTTCGATGAGCCGGCACGCCGGGATCTGCCCGCCGTCGCGCACCGGGAGCTGTCGGCGCGGGACGCGCTACAGGGCCGGGCGGTCGAGACGGTGCAGGAGGGTCCGGGCACCGCTCGCGGCATCGCGCCGGACGGCTCGCTTCTCCTGGAGCGTCCGGACGGATCGCGGGTACGCGTCGTTGCGGGTAGCATCCGGGTCGTCTAACGCATCCAGCGCTTGGAAGGAGATCACTCCATGCAGCTCGTGGTGGACATCGGCAACACCGAGACCGTCGTTGGGCTCGCGCCCGCGCCGGGGGAGATACAGGCCCACTGGCGCATCAGCACGGTGCTCTCGCGCACGGTCGACGAGACCGTCGTGCTGCTCAAGGCACTCCTGATGGACGCACCGGGAGATGCAGGGCCGCTGGACCAGGGCGTGGTGGGATCGGTCGTGCCGTCGGCGACTTCCGTATGGCACGCGACGCTCGGACGGATGGTGGACGGACCCGTCGTGACGGTCGGTCCGTCGTCGCCACTGCCGATCCGGCTCGACGTGGAGGAGCCGCTGACGGTTGGTGCCGACCGCATCGTCAATACGCTGGCCGCGCGCGAGCTGTATCACCGCGATACGATCGCCGTGGACCTGGGGACGGCGACCACCTTCGACTGCATCTCGGCCGAAGGCGTGTTCGTGGGCGGCGTGATCTCGCCCGGGCTGTCGGCCGGGCTCGATTGGCTGGGCAAGCGCACGGCCAAGCTGCCCCGCGTCGAGATACAGCCTCCCGCCGTCGTGATCGGGCGACGGACCGAGGTGTGCATTCAGAGCGGTGTATTCTACTCGGCCATCGACGCGATCGACGGGTTGGTCCGCCGGATCCGCGACGCCTGGGACCGACCCGACGCGCTGGTGGTGGCCACCGGCGGATACGCCGGCGTGCTCGGTCCGCACCTGTCCACGGTGGAGAAGATCGAGCCGCTGCTGACGCTGCACGGGCTGGCCTGGGCCGGGCGCTACATCACGTCCGCGACCTGAGTCGAGCGACCCGTTCACGCTTTCCCGATCGCGCGTCTGTCGGGGAGGCCGTGGGTGGGGCTACATTGGGTTCCCCCGCGAGGATCGAACACGGAGTTGCCTCCACGATGACCCTTTCACCGGTGTTCCGCTCCGAGGCCGCCGTGCGCCTCCTGGAAGAGCAGGGCGTATGGCGTCGCCTGGCTCCCGATGTGGAAGCCCAAGCGCGCGCCGTACGCACCCTCTATGCGGACTTGAGGGACGTAATCGGATCCGACTTTCTGTCTCCGGATCCGGATCTGCCGGGCCCGGGGGGTGCCGGGGAGCTCCGCGGCCTGGAGTTCCTGCAGGAATACTTCTTCCTGATCCTGTTCCGCTCGATCTTCCGCTCTCTCGGTGTGGAGGCGGCCCGCCTCGAGCTCTACACGGAGCTGAATTTCTGCATCAAGGGCACGATCACCGCAGCGGACAACCTGTTCGACGACCAGGACAAGAGCCTGTTGCCGCTGGCTCCGGTCACCGGGGCCCGTTTCATGTCGATCCTGCAGCTCATGTGTTTCGAGCGTCTCCTGCGCACGGTGCTCGATCGAGGCATCGAGGCGGGCACGGTGCAGCACGAGCAGCGCGTGGCCGTGCAGCGCTCCCTGCTGGATCGCATGGCCTCGATCGGCACGCTCGAGGGCTCCGAGGAGGGTGGAGTCGACGACATCCCGTCACCGCAGGACATGATCGAGCGGGTTCACCGGGTGCGCGGCGGAGCGTTGTTCGCCCTGGCCTTCGCGGCGCCGTCGGTTCTGGAGCGGGGTGACGCCGCGGACCGGATCGCACTGGCGGAGCCGGCCGTGGCCCGGCTCGGGACGGCGTTCCAGATCGTCGACGATCTCACGGACTTCGAGTTCGATCTCGGACGACGGAGCCACAATCTGCTCACGTCCCGGATTCACCATCACGGAACCACCGAGGAACGCGAAGCGCTCGCACGGTTCTGGGGTGGAGCGCCCGTAGAGGAGGGGGTGGTCGAAGACCTCTTCCGTGAGAGCGCCCGGGCGGTGCTGGAGCTCGCGTACGAAGAGGCACGCGCGTCGTTCAGCCAGCTCGCGAGCCTGGGACACTGGTTCGACGCCCGGCTCGCCGAGCAGGTCGTCCACGCCATCGTGGGGCTGGACGGCGTGGCCCGCATGGAGGCCCTGACGACGTCGGACTGAGCGCTCGCATCGAGGTCCGTCCGCGCGCCGACATTCGTTACGGGACAGTCTCTTTTCCCCATTGACATCCGCTGGACACGTGGCAGATTATGCCCATGTTGTTAGCACTCGTAACGGACGAGTGCTAACACGAGCGGACGCTCGTTGATTTTTTCCCGGAGGAGGAACGCTCAATGGCCAAGAAAGCCGCCGTCAAGATCCAGCCGCTGGCGGATCGTGTCGTGGTGAAGCCCGCGGAGGACACCGAGGAGATGCGGGGTGGCCTGTACATCCCGGATACCGCGAAGGAGAAGCCCCAGCAGGGTGAAGTCGTTGCCGTGGGGCCTGGCAAGATGTCGGACGAGGGAGCCCGCCTCGAGATGGACGTCAAGGTCGGCGACCGCGTCCTGTACGGGAAGTACAGTGGCACCGACGTGACGCTCGATGGAACCGAGTACCTGATCGTCCGCGAGTCCGACATCCTCGCGATCATCTGACCGACAGACGCACATCGACGTTTTCGTGAGAAACGCAAGGAGATCGTAGAATGGCAGCCAAAGAGCTGGAGTTCGACGTCGAGGCGCGCGCGCGCCTCAAGGGGGGGGTCGACAAGCTCGCCCGGACCGTGAAGGTCACCCTCGGCCCCAAGGGCCGGAACGTGGTGCTCGACCGCAAGTTCGGCTCACCCACCGTGACCAAGGACGGCGTCTCGGTGGCC
>JBJKRT010000035.1:0-9761 GCA_046704545.1 Longimicrobiales bacterium | reverse complement strand
TCTTCAGCGTCACGCAGTACACCCTCGACCCGTTCGGTGCCGGCTACCGCGTCTCGCGCGACGGCCGATCGTTCTACTTCCTCGAGATGGCCGCCGGAGCAGGGCGTAGACAGCCGGAGATGGTCTGGGCCGACCACTGGCTGACCTCGCTGGGGAAGTAGCGCGATTGCGGGTGCGGCCCCTCGGCATTTTGTTCATTGACACCCGCTTCCGCGTCACTGCCCACCGGGGGCACCGAAATGACGAAAGCCCTGACCGCTGCAGCCGTCCTCTTCTTCCTGAGCCCGCACGGCGGGCCGGTGTCACGCCCGCCCGCTCCATCCGGCGTACCCTCCAGTGCCTATCAGGACCTGCACTGGCGCTTTGTCGGCCCGTTCCGCGCCGGATGGGCCACGGTGGCCGAGGGGGTTCCGAGCGAGCCCAACACCTTCTATTTCGGCGCAGCGGGTGGAGGCGTCTGGAAAACCACCGACGCCGGCCGCACCTGGCATGGCCTGATGCAGCACCAGTCGTCGTCGGCCATCGGTGCGCTTGCCGTGGCACCCTCCGACCCGAACGTCATCTACGTCGGCACCGGGCAGGTCGCGGCGCGCTACGACATCGCCGTGGGCGACGGGGTCTATCGCTCCAGCGACGGCGGCAAGACCTGGAAGCACGTGGGTCTGGATGCGACACAGCACATCGGACGCATCCTCGTCGATCCACACGATCCCAACCGCGTGCTCGTCGCGGCCCTGGGGCACGTCTTCGGCCCCAACCCGGAGCGCGGCGTCTACCTGACCCGGGACGGCGGGCAGCACTGGAAGCAGGTGCTCCACGTCGACGACAAGACCGGAGCCGTGGACCTCGCGTGGGATCCGGCCAACCCGAGCGTCGTGTACGCCGCCATGTGGCAGATGAAGCTGCACCCGTGGCTCGACTACTTCATGCCGCAGTCGGGACCCGGGTCGGGGATCTACAAGAGCACGGACGAGGGTGCCACCTGGACGAAGCTGACCAACGGCCTACCGTCGGCGAACATCGGCCGAGTGGGTCTCGCGGTGGCGCCCGGCAGCGACGGCAAGATCGTCTACGCGTCGATCGCCCTCGAAGGATCGGCCCTCACGACCGCCGCGGCCCCCACGGATGCGAGCGGGCTCTACCGGACCGACGACAGTGGCGCGCACTGGCGCCTCGCGAACGGTGATCCGGTGCTCGCGAGCAGCTACTTCGGACGCCTGACCGTCTCTCCGAAGGATCCCAACACCGTCTACGTGACCGGCCAGTCGATCCGCCGCTCCACCGACGGCGGCAAGACCTTCCACGTCTTCAAGGGCTCCCCCGGCGGCGACGACTACCACTTCATGTGGATCGACCCCAAGGACCCGACCCACATGATCACGGGCGCCGACCAGGGCGCGGCCGTGACCGTGAACGGCGGACGCAGCTGGTCGAGCTGGTACAACCAGCCGACCGGCCAGCTCTACCACGTCGCGGCGGACAATCGCTTCCCGTACCGCGTCTACAGCGGACAGCAGGACAACGGGACGGTCGAGCTGCTGAGCCGCGGCCCCTACGGAGTCATCGGCAACCGCGACTGGCATCCCGTCGGTGGAGACGAGCGAGACTACGACGTACCGAAGCCCGGAGCGCCAGACACCGTGTTCGGCACCGGCCTCGGTGGCCACATGTCGCGCTTCGACGAGGTCACCCGCCAATCGGCGGAGGTCTCACCCTGGCCGGTGTCCACGTACGGAGCCTATCCGCCTTCGGCGAAATACCGCTACACGTGGATCACGCCGATGGCGTTCTCTCCGATCCCGCCACACACGATGTATCTCGGCGCTCAGGTCCTCTTCGCGTCGAACGACGACGGCAACACCTGGCACACGATCAGCCCGGACCTGAGCGGCAAAGGCTCCGGTGCCGGCGCCAAGGACTGCCACAATGCGAATCTCGCCGAGGCGAAGGCGTGCGGCTTCGGCGTCATCTATTCGATCGCGCCGTCGCCGCTCGACAAGGACCTGATCTGGGTCGGTACGGACGACGGGCTCATCCAGAAGACGACCGACGGCGGCGCGCACTGGGTGAACGTGACACCGAAGCAGGTGCCGGAGTGGGGGCGCATCGACAATATCGAGCCCTCGCCCTTCAACGCGCAGGTCGCGTACGCCTCGGTCGACATGCATCGACTCGACCGCTACACGCCGCTCATCCTGAAGACCACGGACGGCGGCGCGACGTGGCAGTCGATCACCCAGGGAATTCCATCGGACGAGTTCGTGATGTCCGTGCGTGCCGACCCCGTGAAGCGCGGGCTCCTGTACGCAGGAACGAGTCGCGGGGTCTATGTCTCCTTCGACGACGGGGGGTACTGGCAGTCCCTCTCGCTCAACCTGCCGACCACGTGGTACCGCGATCTGCTGGTGCACGACGGTGATCTGATCACGGCCACGCAGGGACGCGGCATCTGGATCCTGGACGACCTGGAGCCCCTGCGCGAGGCCTCGGACGCCGCCGCGAGCGCCGCGTATCTGTTCTCGCCGCGCACGGCCATCCGCATGCGTGCGGACGAGAACCGTGACACGCCGTTGCCTCCTTCGACACCGCTGGCACAGAACCCTCCCACCGGCGCGGTGATCGACTACTGGCTCTCCTCGCCGAGCGACGGACCCGTGACCCTCACCGTTCGTGACGGCTCCGGGCACGTGGTACGGAGGTTCTCCAGCGCCGGCCCGGGCGAGCACCTGCCGGCCAATCGGTACTTCCAGAAAGGCTGGGTGGCCCCCGGTCCGAAGCTGTCGACGGCGGCGGGGATGCACCGCTTCGTGTGGAACCTGCGTTATCCCCACCCCCACGCGCTCTCGTACGCGTACTCCATCGAGGGCGTGTGGCACAAAGGCACGCCGGTGGACCCGCGCGGACCGTTGATGCTCCCGGGGCGCTACAGCGTGACGCTCACCGTGAACGGAAAGAGCCTGACCCGTCCGCTCCAGGTGAAGCTCGACCCGAGAGTCCACGTGGGCTCGGGGTCGCTGCGCCAGCAACTCGCCCTGGCCCTCGCCGTGGATTCGACGCTCGATCGTGCCACGGCTGCGCATGAGGCGATCGCGAAGGTCCTGAAGGAACGGAAGGGCAGCCTGGCGAGCGCCCAACTGGACTCGCTAAAGGCGATCGCCGACGGCGGCTCGCCGAGCCTCGCGTCGGTGAACGGCGTGCTCGCCAGCCTCGCCACAGCCGTGGTCGCCGCGGACGCACCTCCGACCCAGGGCGAACAAGGCGTGCTGAAAGCGTACCGGAAAGAGCTCGACGGTCTCGTCTCTCGCTGGAAGAAGGTCGAAGCCGGAATCGGAGGGCGATAGCCGATGCGCTCACGCGTCTTCTCCACGGCCGCGCTCGGGGCGGCGCTCGTCTTCGCGACGAGCGTCGCCGCGCAGTCGCCCGAACGCACCACGCCGGCCCGACACTGGGTCGGGACGTGGGCGGCCAGTCCGGAGGGCGCGCCGGCGTCCTCTCCCCCGTCAGTGAAGTCCTTCGCGAACCGGACGATCCGGCAGGTCGTGCGGGTCAGCATGGGAGGCGACACGATTCGCGTGCGCTTCTCCAACGAGTTCGGGCACGCGCCGCTCCGGATCGGAGCGGCGCGCATCGCCCTTTCCGCGGGAGGCGAGAAGGTGGCGCCCGGCTCCCGCAGGATGCTCACGTTCGGAGGAGACTCGTCCATCACGGTCCCGACCGGCGCCCCGGTCCTGAGCGATCCGGTGGCGCTCCGCGTTCCTCCGCTCGCCAATCTGACCATCAGCCTCTGGCTGCCGGATTCGACCGAGGCCTCCACGTACCATGACCTGTCCGTGGCGACGTCCTGGGTGTCATCCACCGGGAACCATACGTACGACACGACGATGCCGGTCGACACAACATCCGTGAGCTGGTACTTCCTGAGCGGCGTCAGCGTGCGCGCTCCGGCCGAAGCGGCTGCCATCGTGACGCTCGGCAACTCGATCACGGACGGCTACCAGTCGACGGTGGATGCGAACGCGCGCTGGCCGAACTTCCTGGCCGAGCACCTGGCCTCCGCACACGAGATCGATCGGCTGTCGGTGCTCGACGAGGGAATCAGCGGCAACCGAATCCTCCACGACCGGGCCGGGCAGAACGCCCTGGCGCGCCTCGACCGCGACGTGCTCCGCCAGCCGGGCGTCCGCTACGTGATCGTGCTGGAAGGCATCAACGACATCGGCTTCTCGCAGTTCAAGGACTTCAAGAGCCAGAACGTCACCGCGGCCGAGATCATCGCGGGCCAGAAGCAGATCATCGAGCGGGCGCACGAGCTCGGGCTCCGGGTCTACGGCGCGACGCTCACGCCGTTCGAAGGCGCCGGCTACGCCACGCCGGCGGGGGAGGCGAAGCGCGAAGCCGTCAACCGGTGGATCCGCACGAGCGGCGCCTACGACGGCGTGATCGACTTCGATCGGGTGACGCGCGATCCGGCCCATCCCGAGCGCTTCCTGCCGAAATACGACAGTGGCGACCACCTGCACCCCAACGACGCCGGATACCGCGCGATGGGCGAAGCGGTGGACCTGGCGCTGTTCGACAAGTAGAGGGTCGGAAGCCCGCTACCGCCCCCGCGACGCGTCTCCCAGCCAGCCCATCGCCGCCCCCGACGGCGCATGCTCGGCCATGTAGTCGGCCGCGATGCGGATGAACTCGGGAAAGCTCAGATCCTTCGACGGATCGGTGGGGCTGTGCCCGATATAGCAGTGCGGCTTCAGCCTCCCGTATTCGAACGACGCACGGGCGGGCGGTGACTTCGTGGAGTCGAGGAGCGCCTGGAGCCGGTACACCGCGTTGTTCAGGTAGTAGGTGTCCATGTCGCCCACCGCGACATGGATCTTGCCCGCGAGCGCCGGTCCGATCCTCGTCCAGTTGCGCTCCAGGTAGGCGTGCAGGTCGAAGTGCTCGCCCCAGGCGCGCGCCACGGCGTGGTCGATGACCCCGGTGCGCTTGTTCCAGATCGGCGCGGGGTAGCCGTCCGGGCCGACCGGACCGAAGACCGCCTGCCAGATGTCCCACTGTCCCCGCCCCGACCGGCCGTGATCTCCCTGGGCGAGCTCCCAGTGATTCTCCTGCGCCATCGTGTAGCGGATGGATCCGTCCGTGCCGCGCGCGCTCGGACGCGGCACGCGCACCGCTCCGTGGCTCACGAAGTACGCATTGGCGTCGTCGTACACGTCGACGATCTGGTAGTCGTGGAAGTCCACCGGGTCGGGGCACCACCCCCACGTCCCCCCGAACGTCTTCGGATGGTAGATCTGGAGCGCGAGGGCCTCCCACCCACCCGTGGATCCTCCGGCCAGGACGCGCGCCCATGGCGCGCGGATGGTCCGGAAGTGAGCCTCGATGTAGGGAATCAGATCCTGGACGACGGCGTCACCGTACGGGCCGACATTGGCGGAGTTCACGGCGTAGGAGTCGTCGTAGTACGGGTTCGCGTGGCGGAACGTCACGGCGATGACGCGCGGCGCGTCGGCCGAGCGCCAGAACGAGTCGAAGGCCGATGAGCTACGACGGCGCCCGCCGTAGCCGAACGGTGCGGAGCTCCCCGGAAAGTGGCCCTGCTCGTAGATGACGGGGTATCGGCGGTTCGGGTGCGCGTCGTAGTCGGCAGGCAGGAGCACGTTCGCGCCGATCCAGATGTCGTGGCCCCAGAACTTCGAGAGCCGCGCATCGCGGATCTTCACGTAGCGCACGAGCCCATGGTCCGTGGGATTGCCCTGCTGGAGCGACCCTCCGGCGGGAACCGGCTGCGTCGGAGCGATGACACTGTCCAGGCTCAGATCGATCGTGTCGCGCCGGGCGCCCGACCCCGCGGGTCGGATCGTGACGCGAACGGGCACGGAGTACGCGTTGCCCGGTGAGCGGAACGGATTCTGTCCCGCGCCCGAGTTCAGGTGCAGGCTCACGGTATGCCCGTCCGAGCGGTGGAACGTCGTGTACACGTTCAGCACAGCCTGGGCCCGGTAGGTGCCGGGAGCGATGTCGCGCAGGTCGTTCGCGGGATAGCCGTCGACCCCCGGCGCCCCGGGCTCGAGTACCATGGATCCTCCGGCATCGACGCCTTCGACGTTCTCGCCCCAGAGCGGCGCCCCCAGGACCCTCACCTCCGTCCTCGGCTCGCGGGCACCGTCCGAAGCCAGAACCACGTACACGCGTCCGTGCACCGGGACCTCGAGGCCGAGGGCAGCGACGGCCTTCGCGGCGGAAGCGGGGAACCTGATGCGAAAGACGGGTGCCGTGGGCGGAGTCGCTGCGGCCCCCTCACCGGCGGCGAGACGTGCCGCACCGTGGGCAGCCTCGCATCCCGCCAACGCTCCGGCGAGCGTGAGTCCGACCAATAGCTTCGAGCGTAGGTTCACCACGTCGACCCCCCATGAGGCATGATTCCGAGATCCGCCGCCAACGTATGCCGGGACCGAATCGGGCGGCAACATGGGTCGCCAGGAACGGCCCGGCCCGCCGGTGCCCGGACATCGCGTGCCCCGGACGTGACGCACGGCAGAAACCGTCGCGCCTCGCCTCCCGTAGGGGAGGCCGAATCGAAACTGCGTGGACCCTGCGGCAGTGGCGGGCTGCCGGCTCCTCCGGAATCCCATCATGCTCGAAAACCTGAGGCGAGACGTGGCCGTTGCCGCGCGGGCCCTGCGCGCCAGGCCCGGCTCGACGTCCGTGGTGGTCCTGTCACTGGCCATCGGCATCGGCGTCACGACCGTGGCGTTCAGCCTGTTCAATGCCATGGCGCTCCGTGGTCTGCCGGACGTGGGCGGTCAGGAACGCCTCGTCACGCTCGGGATGTCCGTGCCGGACGAAAGCGGACGACCGCTTCCCCCCGCCCGGCTCGCGCTCTCCGACATCGAGTTGCTCGACGGGCAGCATTCCGTGTTCTCGAGTGTGGCGGGCGCAGGTCTTTCGGACGTGGCCGCCGATGTCGGTGGCGGTGCCTTCGTCGCGCGGGGAGAGGTGGTCACGTCGAACTACTTCGACGTCCTCTCTTCACGCCCCCTCCTCGGACGGACGTTCCACCGCGAGGCTGGCGACGGCGCCCAGGCTCGGGACGTGGTGGCGAGCTATGCGTTCTGGAAGCAGCATCTCGGCGGAGTGCCGGATGCGGTCGGTCGGTCCATCCACCTGAATGGCGAGCCCTTCCAGGTGATCGGCGTCATGCCCCGCGGCTTCACGGGCATGACGGCGGGAGACGTCGTAGATCCCGATCTGAGCGGCCCGGAGCTCTGGCTACCGATGGCGGCCGCCGCGGCGGGCCGCTTCGGCCCGACGCCGTCGTGGCGACCCGAAGACCCCGCCGTGCGGTGGCTCCGAGCGGTCGGGAGGCTCGCGCCGAGCGTGAGCCGAGCGGAGGCGGACGGAGCGATGGGCGCGCTGTCCCACGGTCTGCAGGCCGCCTACCCGAGCGCCCGCAGGGGCGCTCGTCTCGTCACGGGCGACCTGATCTTCGGGCCGGGCGCCGGCAAGCATCGCGCGCTACTCACGCTGGCCGTCTTCCTGGTGGTGCCTATCCTCGTCCTGCTCGTGGCCTGCGCGAACGCGGCCGGTCTGCTCCTGGCGCGCACGGCGGCCCGGAAGCGGGAGCTGGCCATCCGCACCTCACTGGGCGCCACCCGGGGCGCCCTGCTGCGTCAGCTCCTCACCGAGAGCGCGCTCATCGGACTCCTGGCGGGCGGCCTGGGCCTCCTCGTGGCCGCATGGTCGAAGAAGCTCGCCGGCCTGTTCGCCGTCCACCTCAGCATGGCGGCCCCCCTGGATCTTCGTGTCTTCGCGTTCGCGATGGGCGTGTCGCTCGTGGCCGGTCTCGGATTCGGACTGCTTCCGGCGCTGTCGGCGTCACGACAAGCGCCTGGCGTGGGTCTGTCCGATTCCGGCCGGGGCAGCGGTGACTCGCGGAGGCTCTCGCGGACGCGTCGCATCCTGGTCGTGGGGCAGGTCACGTTGGCGCTCACGCTGCTGGTGACGTGCAGCTTGTTCGTGCGAAGCGTACGGCGCGGACTCACGGTGGATTCCGGGCTGGACGAGAGCCACCTGGTCGTCTTCACGCTGGATCTGAGCTTGCTGGACTATCCCGCCGCCCGGGGGAAGGCGTTCTACCGGGAGCTCGCGGCGCGTGTGCGCGCCCTTCCCGGGGTATCGGCGGCGGCGCTGTCGGCCCGCCCACCGCTCTCCGGGCTGGGGCGCGCAGCAGTCACCGCGTCGAGCGGCGCCTCGAGCCATGGGCTCGCCGCATCGGTCGCCTACGTCGGCCCCCGCTGGTTCGAGACCGCCGGGGTGCCGCTTCTGGCGGGTGCCACCTTCTCCACGACGGCCACGGGCGAGACGGGCGCCGGCCGCGTGGCGATCGTGAGTCGCACGATGGCGGATCGACTCTGGCCGGGACGGTCCCCGCTGGGAGAGACCCTCCTGATGGGAGAGGGCGAGGCACGGACCCAGCTCCAGGTCGTGGGTGTGGCGGGAGACGTCCGGACCGAGCTGCTCCAGCCACCCTCCCCCGTGCTCTATCTCCCCATCGGCACGGCGTACGCCCCGGGGGCCTCGCTCCTGGTGCGCAGCGGCCGCCCGACGGCGCGCGTGATCGCGAGCGTGAAGAGCGTGATCGGGAGTCTCGATGCGGATCTCCCCGTCCATTCCGTCGAGACCGTGGAGCAGATGCGGCGTGAGGCGCTGGCGCCGTGGCGGCTCGTCGCCGACGGAATGGGCTTCCTGGGATTTCTCGCGCTCGCCCTCGCGGCCGCCGGCCTCTACGCGGTCATCGCCTTCGCGGTGACGCAACGGACACGTGAGATCGGCGTGCGCATGGCGCTGGGTGCGGCGCCCGGTCGCGTCGTGCGCATGGTGTTCATGTGGACGCTCGCCCTGGTCGGAAGCGGCGTCGTCCTGGGCACGCTGCTCGCCGGAACCGTCGCCTCGCTGATCCGGAAGATGCTCTTCGGTGTGTCACCCCTCGATCCGCTCACCTACGCGGGGGTGGGGCTCCTCCTGCTCCTCGTGGGGCTGACGGCCTCCGCCTGGCCGGCCGCCCGCGCCGCGTCGGTCCAGCCTTCCCGAACCCTGGAAAGCTGAGGCGCCGGAGTCGACCACCGACCGCTCGATCGGCCCGAGGGCACGGGCCCGCTTCGGCCGGGCTCAGCGCCCTGGCACCTTTCGCCAGATGTCCAGCACGCCGCTCGTCCGGTGCCGGTTCGAGTTCCCTTCCGGAAGCGCGATGCGTCCGTCGGCCACGATCGGGCTGTTCCAGTGCCCGCGCCCGCAGTCGAGCTCGGCGATCCGCGTGCCGCCGGAAGCCTCGTAGACGTACAGCCCGCCGCGGGGATCGTACACGAACACCATCCCGTCGGCGACCACGGGGCTCGTGCCCGGGCGGTCGTGCCGCCACACGCGCGCGAGCTCGGATCCGTGGAGCGTGTATGCCGCCGTGGCCCCGCCGTCTGCGGCGAACATCCAGGTCGTTCCCGCGACGTGGAGCACAGCCGGCGCGGTGAACAGCCGGTCGCCGCCCGGCGTCGAGACGTGCGAGAGCTCGTGGTCCTTGTGCGGGGCCGTGCCCCGCATGCGCGACCAGTCGAGCAGGCGGATCATCCGGTCCTTACCGCCCTGCGCGACGATGCCACCACCCAGCAGCACCGGTGAGGTCGAGCCCAGGTCCGCGTCGTCTTCATTCAGCTGCGCGGTGTTCGTCGGCGTGTAGTTGCCGAGCATGTGCGTGGCGTCCGGAT
>JBJKRT010000034.1:0-85598 GCA_046704545.1 Longimicrobiales bacterium | reverse complement strand
TGCTCGATGCGTACGCGCATCCGCGCCCCCGCATCGCCGAGGCTCGCTACCTGACCGAGCACGGCGACGTGCACGCGCTCATCGACCTTTCGGACGGGCTCGCCGGCGACGCTGGACATCTGGCGGCCGCGGGTGGCGTGCGCATCGTGCTGGAACCGGCCCGCATGCCGGTCGCCCCGGCCGCCGTGGAAGCGCTCGGCGCCGACGAGGCCCTCGCGCTCGCCATGCATGGTGGCGAGGACTACGAGCTATTGCTCGCCGCGGCACCGGGCTCGCTCGACGGCGATGCGTTCTCGGCCCGGTTCGGGCTGGCGCTCACGCGGGTGGGCCGGGTCGAGGAGGGTGAGGAGGTGTGGGTCGTCGAGGACGGGCGCGAGCGCCGGCTGGAGCGGGGTGGGTATTCCCATGTGCCCGGCGGTGGATCATGATCGGACTCCTGCGGGCCGGCGCTCTGGCATTGCCGCTGACGTGCTGGTACGCGTTGCGGCTCCGGTGGGCCGCGTTCCGGAGGACGCCGGATCTCGCGCGTCTATGTGAGGAGCTGCCGCGCCGCTGGGCCCGCAAGCTCCTCGAGGCCGCACGTGTCGACGTGCGCCTTCTCGGGGAGCAGGTGCTCGAACGCGCCGCCCCGCAGATCCTGATCGCCAACCATCAGTCGTGGTTCGACGTGCTGGCGCTGGCGGCGTTCCTGCCCGGCCCGTATCGCTTCGTCGGCAAGCGGGAGCTGGAGCACGTTCCCTTCTTCGGACGCGCGGTCCAGGATTGTGGTCACGTGCTCATCGACCGCAGCGACCGGAGTCGTGCGCTGGAGTCGATGGAGGAGGCGCGACGGAGCCTGGAGGCGGAGCATCCGACCGTCGTCATGTTCCCCGAGGGTACACGCTCGGAGACGGGGGAGTTGCGTCCGTTCAAGAAGGGAGCGTTCGTCCTGGCTATCCAGACGCAGTCCAGCGTGATCCCGGCGCTGATCGACGGGAGTCGGGAGGTGATGCCCAAGGGATCCTGGCGGATCCGCCCGGGCACCATCATCGTGCGGTTCGGTGAGCCGATTCCCGTCGAAGGGCTCGGCATGGACGACCGTGACGCGCTCACGCGCCATGCCTGGGAAGCGGTCGCGACATTGAAATCGGCAGTCTCGCATCAGTAGCGTCATCAAGGAGGAGTCATCGTGTCGGCCATCGTCGACGTTCGTGGAAGAGAGATACTGGACTCCCGTGGCAACCCCACGGTGGAGGCCGAAGTCATTCTGGACTCGGGTGCGCGGGGAAGGGCGGCGGTGCCGTCCGGGGCGTCCACCGGAGCCCACGAAGCCGTGGAGCTTCGTGACGGGGACAAGAGCCGCTTTCTCGGCAAGGGAGTGCTCAAGGCGGTCGAGCACGTGAACACCACGCTGGCCCAGGCCGTGCGCGGCTTCGAGGCCCGAGAGCAGATGGACATCGATCGCACCATGATCGACCTGGACGGGACGCCCAACAAAGGCAAGCTTGGAGCCAACGCGATCCTGGCCGTCTCGATGGCCGTCGCTCGGGCTGCGGCCGAAGAGCAGCGCATGCCGCTCTGGAAGTATCTGGCCGACGAGGGGAAGGCCGATCTTCTGCCGGTGCCGCAGATGAACATCCTGAACGGCGGTGCCCACGCACCCAACAACGTGGACATCCAGGAGTTCATGGTGATGCCGCTCGGGGCCGAGACGTTCTCCGAGGGGCTGCGGATGGGCGTGGAGGTCTTCCACAACCTCAAGAAGGTCCTCTCCGCTCAGGGCAAGAGCACGGCGGTCGGTGACGAAGGCGGATTCGCGCCCGACCTCGGCAGCAACGAGGAGGCGGTGGAGGTCATCCTCCAGGCGATCGAGAAGGCGGGATACCGGCCCGGCGAAGACGTCGCTCTGGCGGTGGATGCGGCCGCCTCGGAGCTCTTCGAGGACGGCGAGTACGTGTTCAAGTGGTCCGGCGGTGAGCCGCGCGACGTGGCGGGCATGGTCGAGTTCTGGAAGGAATGGGCCGCCAAGTATCCGATCCAGTCGCTCGAAGACCCCTTCGACGAGAACGACTGGAACGGCTTCAAGGCCGTGACGGACGCGCTCGGCGACAAGATCCAGATCGTGGGTGACGACATCTACGTGACGAACATGGAGCGCTTCGACCGGGGCATTCGCGAAGGGTCGTCGAACGCGATCCTCATCAAGCTGAACCAGATCGGAACGCTCACGGAGACGCTCGAGTGCATCCGGATGGCGACGCAGGCGGGCTTCCGCTCGGTCATCTCCCACCGTTCGGGCGAGACCGAGGACACGTTCATCGCGGACCTGGTCGTCGCGACGGGCGTGGGTCAGATCAAGACCGGAAGCGGCAGCAGAACCGATCGGATCTCCAAGTACAACCAGCTCCTGCGGATCCAGGAGCAGCTCGGCGACAAGGCTCGCTACCTCGGCAGGAACCTCTGGTCGTCGTGACCGTGGAGGGGGCTCCTTGGGCAAGCTGAAGAGGCTCGTCTTTCCCGCGATCTTCCTGGCGGCGGCGTACTACGCCGTCTTCGGGGGTCAATACTCGATCTTCGGTCTCCGACGGGCGCGCGAGAAGGCGAGGCAGGAGCAGGTTCAGCTTCAGCTGTTGCGTCACCAGATCGACTCGATGAAAGCGTTGGCCGATTCGGTGAAGCACGATTCGGCGACGTTGGAGCGTCTGGCGCGCGAGCGGTACGGGATGATCCGGAAGGGCGAGACGCTCTACAGGTTCGCCCAGCCCGATGATTCCGGACCCGCTGCGGCGGATACGTCCCGCGTTCCGGAACCCTGATCGGGTCGGGGGCTCATTCGTCGCGTGCCGTGTCGACCCCGCCGCCCGATCGGGCGGCGGGGTCGACGTCGATCAGGCGTGCGAGCTCGGCACCCAGCCGCTCGAGTCGCTCGCGCGCTCGAGCCTGCGCGCGCCGCCAGAAGGGTCGGCCGGCCACGACCGGAAGGAAGGCCGGCAGGACGAGCGTGAGCAGAGGGGTCAGCGCGCCCATCGGGTAGAGCCGCTCCAGCGCCGCGAACGCCACCGCAAGCACGACGAACGAGGCGCCCCAGAAGACCAGATAGTGGCCGGTCCGGTCCGAGCGAACCTCGATTGCGGTCTCCGTGCCGTCGTGCTCTATGGTCACGGTGTCGCGCACCAGCCAGCGCGTGCCTTTCCATACGAAATGGGCCGGATCGCTGATGGACACCTCTCCGGGCACGTCCAGCCCCTGTTCGGCCGCGCGCACGAGCGCGTGCCGCTGCTCGGGCATGGGCGCCCGCACCCGGGCGGTGACGCCGACCTGCTCGTCCGCTCCGAAGAGAATGCCGGACAGGCTCGGTTGGCTCAGAGGCCGGATTGCGGGCGCTCCACCGGCCGGCAAGGCTCAGCTCCCGGCCTCGCCCGCGCCCTTCTCGTCGCGCTCCACCGGGACCTTCTCGAGATCTTCGTCGGTGACGGAGTCGCTCTCCTCGGGTGTCATCCCGATCAGCTTGCGCGCCGCCGCCTCGACGGCGGCCTTGTCCTCGGTATCGGGCATCGCCTCCACCATCGCTTCGGCGGCGAACTTGAGCGCCTTCTCCGTCGACTCCTTCGAGCTCTTGGCTTCGAGGATGGGACGGAAGAGCTCGATGGGGAGCGGGAAGAGCGTCGTCGAGTTGTTCTCCGAAGCCACCTCGACGACGGTCTGCAGGAAGCGCAGCTGGAGCGACACGGGGAACTCCTGCATGACCTGGGCGGCCATCACGAGCTTCTTGGACGACTGGTACTCGCCTTCCGCCGCGATGACCTTGGCGCGCCGCTCGCGCTCGGCCTCGGCCTGCCGCGCCATGGCGCGCTTCATCTCCTGCGGAAGGTCGATGTCCTTGACCTCGACGCCGGTCACCTCGATGCCCCACGCATCGGTTCCCTCGTCGATGATCTCGCGGACGATCTCGTTGATGCGCTCGCGCTCGGCCAGCAGGTGGTCGAGCTCCGACTGTCCGATGACGGCGCGCAGCGTGGTCTGCGCGAGCTGGCTCGTGGCGAAGAAGAAGTCCTCGATCTCCACGACGGCCTTGGTGGGGTCCGCGACGCGGAAGTAGACGACCGCGTTCACGCGCACGCTGACGTTGTCCTTGGTGATCGTATCCTGCGGTGGGATGTCGAGCGCGACGATGCGCAGATCCATCTTCCGCATCCGCTCGATCCCGAACGGCCACAGGAAGATCATGCCTGGCCCACGGGCGCGCGTGAGCTTTCCGAGTCGGAAGACGACACCCCGCTCGTACTCGAAGAGGACGCGGATGCTGGTCACGAGGGCCAGCCCCGCCACGACGGCGGCCGGGATGAGCACTGAGCCGAGGTCCATGGGTTCTTCTCCTGAGAGGTCGCTCTCTGGGTGGGGAGGATCACCCGTAGGTACGAGGAAGACGGGGCGGAGCCTTCAATGCTCCGCCACGACTTCACCCTGCGCCAGAACCGCTTCGCGCGCAAGCGTCACAGGCCCGATGCGCACGGTGGCGTCGAGCCGGTTGACACGGCCCTGATGGCGGATGAGCTTTTGCCGCACGGCTCCACGCCGGAGTAGCTCAGTCGGTTAGAGCAGCGGAATCATAATCCGCGTGTCGGGGGTTCGAGTCCCTCCTCCGGCATCCTTGCAGGGCAAGGATCAACGGCCCCCCGGGTTCTTCCCGGGGGGCCGTTTGCGTGGCGACATCGGCCCGGGTGGAATCGTTCGGACCTGTGAGCCGGTCGCGGCTGCTCAACCTCAGTGCTTCTTCTTGATCACGTGGCCGGACGGCGAGATCACGTACCAGAGGCCGCCGTTCAGCTTCAGCGCCTGTCCGTGGGCCTGCCCGGCGCGGCTATCGGCCGTGTACGTGTAGAGGGGCCATCCATTGTAGGTCACCACTCTGCCGCCCGAGGACGCCGGGTCCGCGACGCTGCCGAGCATGGACTGGCTGACCGCTCCTTCTGCGACCGGCTTCTCGCCCTGCTTCAGCGTCACCGGAGGCCAAACGGCCGTGCACGAGACCTTCGTACAGGTGACCTTGTTCTGGTTGTCGGGCTCGAACATGTAGAGGGTGTGTCCTTTGCCGTTCACCAGAACCTTGCCCAGGCCCGAGATCGTCCGTGCCGAGATCTTCACCCCGGACGCGGCCCGCGCGCCGCCGAAGGCGGAGACGCCGAACCCGATCCCCGCCAGCAGGATGAGTCGAGCGACCCACTTCACTGAATTCCGCATATTCGTGACACTCCCTTGTCTTCATGAACGAGCAAGTCGTGCTCGTTCAATGAATGCAAAGCCCATGCCGATGAGGGAGCGTCGGGACCCTCTGGGCTGCGCCATCCGTGGGAGCGTGTCGGCGTACGGAACCTGCTCGCGTGCCGCCCGTCCTCCCCGGTGACGGCACGCGCAACGATGACTGAACCGCAAGAGCCGCACGGGCCGGGTTGCGGCGGCGCGGAAGGTGAACTGTCGGATCGAAATCCGGCGGCCCCGTCCACTGCGCCCGCTCGGCTCAGCGACCGGATCGCTCCCCCGCGCCCTGCGCCGGGGTTCTCCGCATGATCCACAGCACCCACGCTGCGAGCGCGAGTGAGGCCGTCATCGCCAGGATGCCGGCGTGCCGGAACGCCGCTCCGATCTCCTGGTCTCTCGAGAGCTTGCCCCACTTCATCAGCATGATCGTCCAGTCGTGGCTGTCGACGTCCACCGGGCCGAACGGACTCACCAGCGGCAGCGCCTGCGCCCTCGCGTCGGCCGCGTACAGCCCGATGCCCACGAGCGCCGTGCCCAGCCAGAACAGGCAGACGGCCGCGCCGAACGGATCGCGCTGCTTGAGCAGGAGGTACAAGCCTGCGGCGAGGGGGACGACGATCTCGAAGATCGTCCCGCTCGCGGTGTACAGGATCCGGCTGCCGAAGGCGGAGAAGAACGCGTGGCCCATCTCGTGGAAGCCGAGGTTCAGCCCCGCGAAGATCGAGGTGTAGGACGGGTCGGAGAGCGTCCTGTGCAGGATCCACGCGAACACGAGGAGCAGCGGCGCGCGCGCCCACCATGTCCTGCCCGCCACCCGCCGGCCGATCCACGCCTCCACGGCCCGGATGCCCATGGGATCCTACGACCCCATCAGGGGTGCGGGCTGGTGTACGATCGCTCCGCCCTTCATCACGAGCACCACGTCGCGCAGCGCCGAGATATCCTTCGAGGGATCACCCCGGACGACCACGAGATCGGCGAGCAGTCCGGGCCGCACGCGTCCCCGGTCGGCGAGCTCGAAGACGTCCGCGTTGCCGGCCGTGGCGATGTGCAGGGCCCTCAGGGCCGGCACGCCGTATTCGACCATGTCCTCGAGCTCCCGCACGTTGGTGCCGTGGCTGAAGACGCCCACGTCGCCACCGAACACCAGCGTGACGCCGGAGGCCAGCGCGGCGGCGAAGCTCCGCTTCTTCTCGCGGATGCGTGCCGGGTCGGGGTCGACGCCTTTGCGCCACCCGCGGTACTCGAGAATGGCCTCGCCCGCGGCGATCGTGGGACAGAACGCGACGCCCTTGCGCGCCATGAGATCGAAGACTTCCCGGGTGCCTGCGTCGCCGTGCTCGATGGTCCGTACGCCGGCGAGCGTCGCGCGGCGCATCCCCTCGGCGGTGCTCGCGTGCGCCGACACGTGTCGTCCCGAGCTCTCCGCGACCTCGACGACCGTGCCGATCTCCTTCTCCGTGAACGTGGGACGCGCCTGCCGGTCCGGCCCCCACCCGTAGTCCACGTAGATCTTCACCCAGTCGACGCCGCGCCCGATCTGCTCCCGTGTCGCCTTCACGAGTCCGTCGTAGCCGTCGGCCTCCTGGGCGCCCTTGGGGAGATGCCATTCCGGAGCCCCCTTCGGGCCGTAGCTACCCGTGGCTACGATGGCGCGTCCGGCCACGAGCATGCGTGGTCCGGGAACGATGCCTTTGCGGATCGCGTCCCGCAGCCCGACGTCGGCGAACCCGGCTCCCTCCGTCCCGAGATCCCGCGTGGTGGTGATCCCCGCCATGAGCGTCTTGCGCGCGTGGACGGTCGCGCGGGCCACGCGCTCGGCCAGCGACTCGAAGAGCACCTGGTCGTTCCAGGCCGTCTCGTCGTAGGGGTGGAGGAACATGTGGCTGTGGCCCTCGATCAGGCCCGGCAGGAGCGTGGTGCCCGGGAGGTCGATTTCCCGTGCGCCTTGCGGCACGGAGACCGATGGTCCGGCCGCCTCGATCTTTCCGTTCCGGACGAGGACCGACCATCCCTCGTGCATGACGTCTCCGTCGAAGACACGGTCGGGATGCAGGACGGCTCCGGTTTGCGCGCGGAGGCGAGGGGCCGAGGTCGCTGCGCACAGGGAGGCGGCGACGAGCAGCGGGAAGAGACGTTTCATGGTCGTGTTCCGGGGGTGAAGGTGACCTCCTGCGGGGCAACATCGGGTGTGGATCCGGCGGGCGCCAGTAAGCAGCGGGCCGGTGTCTCGTCGGCGCGTGCCCGGGTCCGGCCGAGAGAGAGGCGGTTTACCGGAAGGGCGCCCCCCACCTATCTTGCCCGCACTGTCCGAACGACTCCCACCCCTCGAAGGGAGACCCATAGATGACCGACCGTGTGAGCACGCTCCTGGAGGGCCGTCGCGAGCGCCTCGAGCGACTTCTCGATCGCCCCCTGGATGTGCCCCGGACGGGGCCCCGCTCGACCTTGTCCGACCGTGTTCGTGGCTTCCTGCTGGAGGAAGCCGAAGACCTGTACTGGAACGAGCTCGAGTGGGAGAACATCACGGACGAGGAGGCGCTCGAAGAGGGTGCGCTCACCGAGCTGGCCTTTCCCGGGCTCCTGGCGTTCGTGAAGGGGCTGCTCCTGCGTGAGGTGATGCCGGACGCCAAGGCCCCGGCCAGTCCGAGGCCGGAAGTGGTCGAGGACATCCTCGGCTTCCTGGCCGGGCGCGTCGTCGAGCTCGAAGACCGCATCGCCGGGGTGGACGAGGCCGAGGAGCCGAACGTGCGGCGCGAGCTGGACATGACCAGCCATCTCGTCGACCTGGTCCTGTACCGGTACTACGGACTCGGCTCGGCCGACGTCGAGCGCATCGAGATCGGGGGGAAGACCCCGAAGTAGAGGATCGCAAACCAGGACGTCCGAGGTTCCCGAGCAATGCGACGACCCTCCTGTCGGCCGGGGCATCCATACCTGGCGGGCGCTCCCCTCCTGGTGGCGCATCGGGGAGGCTCCGCCGTCGCGCCCGAGAACACCATGACCGCGTTCAGGGCCGCGGTCGAGGAATGGGGCGCCGACATTCTCGAGATGGATGCGCGCCTGACGGCCGACGGCGAGGTGGTCGTCATCCACGATGCGACGGTGGACCGCACCACCGACGGCTCCGGTGCGGTTTCGAGCTTCTCGCTTCGCGACCTCCAGAGCCTGGACGCGGGCGCGAAGTTCGTCGCCCCGGACGGGAGCACGCCCTGGGTCGGCCGCGGCGTCCGGATTCCCCGCTTCGAGGAGGTCCTCACGGAGTTTCCCAGGACCCGCCTCAACGTGGAGGCCAAGGAGCCTGCGGTCGCCCGTCCGCTCGTGGAGATCATTCGACGGCACGAGGCGGAGCGCCGCGTCCTGCTCGCCGCCGAGTTCGAGAAATCCCGCCGCTCGGTGGTGGGGTATCCGGGACCGTGGGGCGCGAGTCGCCACCACATCTCCTTGTTCCTCCTCGCGCACCGCCTCCCGGGTGGTGGCTCGTACACCCCCGGCGCCGACGCCCTGCAGATTCCGGAGGTGTGGAAGGGGATTCGCATCCTCACGCCCCGCTTCCTGCGCGAGGCCCATCGACGCAACATTCCGGTGCATGTGTGGACCGTGGACGACCCGGCCGACATGCGGCGCCTCCTGGCCATGGGGGTCGATGCCATCCAGAGCGACCGACCCGATCTGCTGGCCGACGTGCTCACGGAGGTGGCGGGCCGCCCGCCGGCGCCCGCTCGAACGCGGCCGAGGGGTCCGTGAGCACGGAGCGGGAGCTCGCGGGCCGGTTTCGGGACGCCGTGCGCGCCGCTCCCGGGCCTGGAGAGGGCGAGACGCTGGTGGTGGCCGTCTCCGGCGGCCTGGATTCGACCGTCCTCCTCCATCTCCTTCGGTTCACCCCGGGTCTTCCGGCCCTCCGCCTCGTCGCCGCCCACGTGGATCATGCCATGCGCCCCTCCAGCGCGCCCGACGCTGCCTGGGTGCGGGGCCTCTGCCGAGCCTGGGACGTGGCGTGCATGAGCACGCGTCTGGATCCCGCACCGACCTCCGAGGCCGAAGCGCGCAGGGCCCGTTACGCCTTTCTGAAAGAGGTCGTTGACCAGGAGGGAGCGGTCTCGATCGCCACGGCCCACCATGCGGACGATCAGGCCGAGACGGTGCTGTTCCGCGCGCTGCGCGGAACCGGGATCAGGGGACTGGCGGGGATCCCACGCCGGAGCGGCCGGGCCTGGCGCCCGCTCCTCCCGTTCCGTCGCGTCGAGATCGAGACCTACGCGCGTGAAGTGGGGCTCCGCTGGCGGGACGATCCGTCCAACCGCGACGTCGGCTTCGCCCGCAACGCGCTCAGGCACCGGGTGCTCCCGGCCCTCGAAGCCGGCCCCGCGCCCCGGGCGAGGCACGCGCTCGTCCAGCTGGCGGAGCGCGCCCGCGAAAACGAGGACGCGTGGGAGAGCCTCGAGCCCGTCCTGCTCGACCCGTTGGAGGTCGAGCGCGGCGAGGGCCGCGTCTCCATGCGGAGAGACGCGCTCCTGCGCTACCATCCGGCGGTGGGCGCGCGTCTGCTACGTGCGCTCGCCCGGGAGCTCGACCACCCCCTGTCCGAGGCGGGAACCCGTGCAGCCGTTGAGTTTACAAGCCATGGCAGCAGCGGGCGCGCGCGTCGCCTGTCCGGGACGTTGACGCTCGGCCGGGAATTCGACAGGCTCGTGCTCGCCGAGGTCGGGGCCGACGGCCCCGACCGACGTGTGGTGATTCAGGGAGCCGCGTCCGGCAGCGGCCGATTAAGGGTAGGAGGACGGCCGTTTACGGTGACCTGGGGCTCGGAGCCCGTGCAGGCGCGGTGGAGCGAGGCCTTCTCGTTGGAGGAGATCCGCTTTCCGGTCGTGGTACGCGGTTGGGCGCCCGGAGATCGTATGCGGTTCGCATATGGAACCAAGAAGCTCAAGAAGCTCTTTCGGGAGGCGCGCGTTCCGGTCGGGGACAGAAGGTGTCGGCCGGTCGTGGCCCATGGATCGGGCGCGGTGCTGTGGGTTCCGGGCGTTGCACGTGCGCGTCCGGCTCGTTCCGTGAGTGGCGAGGACGTCCTGCGGATCGCCATCGTCGATGCAGATGCTGACTGAGGACCCCCGGCTCGGGGGACGGACGCTGCAGCGCGTCGTGTTCACGGAAGACGAGGTGCAGGGGCGGGTGCGTGCCCTGGGCGAGGAGATCAGCCGGTGCTATACGGCCGACGATCGCCTGCTGGTGCTGGGGCTCCTGAAGGGGTCGTTCCTCTTCCTGGCCGACCTGGTCCGCGCCATCGACGTTCCGCTGCACGTGGACTTCCTCGTGGCGGCGAGCTACGGTGACAGTCAGGTCTCTTCTGGAGACCTTCAGATGCTTTACGATTCCGGAGCGTCGTTGGAAGGGCGCGCCGTGATCGTTGTGGACGACATCGTCGACAGTGGGCACACCTTGACGCGCCTCTTGCCGATACTGGAAGAGCGCGGTCCGAAGAGCCTCGAGGTATGCACGCTCCTGCACAAGCGGATCGGGTCCCTGGACTGGGAGCCGCGCTGGGTGGGCTTCGATGCACCCCAGGAGTTCCTCGTGGGGTATGGACTAGATTACGCAGAGGACTACCGTCATCTGCCTTACATCGCCAGCCTCTGAGTTCCGGAGGGGAGGAAGAGGCGGCGCACAGATGAGTTCGAATGCCAGATCCTGATCCGATCCGTCCGGACCCCGGCTCCCGTTGGGCGCGGTTGTCGAAGACCACCGCGTTCTGGGTGCTCATGGTCCTCATGTTCGTGCTGGCCGCGCAGTTCCTGCGTGGCCAGGACAACACGAAGGCGGAGTTCAGCTACACCGAGTTCCACAAGCAGCTCGACGCCGGCAACATCCTCAAGATCACGGTCATGGACCGCAAGATCCAAGGGGAGCTCAAGACGCCGGTGGTCAAGAACGGTCAGCAGATGGTCGCATTCAAGACCATGCTGCCCGGCGACATGACCGACAGCATGCTGAAGGAGCTGAACGCCAAAGACGTCATCGTGACCGCGAAGGCGCCCGAAAACGGCTGGGGGACGTTCCTCCTCGGCGCGCTGCCATGGCTTCTCTTCATCGCCTTCTGGTTCTGGATCTTCCGAACGATGCAGGGCGGGGGAAATCGCGCCTTCCAGTTCGGACGCTCCAAGGCCAAGCTGATCTCGCCCGACACCCCGAAAGTCACCTTCTCGGACGTGGCGGGCGCGGACGAGGCCAAGGAGGAGCTCCAGGAGATCATCGAGTTCCTCAAGGATCCCGCGCGCTTCAGCCGTCTGGGCGGGCGCTTGCCCAAGGGCGTCCTGCTGGTCGGGCCTCCGGGCACCGGAAAGACGTTGCTGGCGCGTGCCGTGGCGGGCGAGGCGGGGCGGCCCTTCTTCCAGATGTCCGGCTCGGACTTCGTCGAGATGTTCGTCGGCGTCGGCGCGTCGCGGGTCCGTGACCTCTTCGAGCAGGGCAAGGCCCACGCCCCCTGCATCATCTTCGTCGACGAGATCGACGCGGTGGGCCGCCATCGCGGTGCCGGCCTGGGCGGCGGCCACGACGAGCGCGAGCAGACGCTGAACGCGCTCCTCGTCGAGATGGACGGCTTCGAGAGCAACGAAGGCGTGATCCTGCTGGCCGCCACGAACCGTCCCGACGTGCTGGACCCGGCGCTCCTGCGCCCGGGCCGCTTCGACCGTCAGGTCGTCGTCGACGCGCCGGACGTGAAGGGGCGCGAGGGCATCCTGCGCGTGCACGCCAAGAAGCTCCCGCTCTCCGACGACGTGGACCTCGCGATCATCGCGCGGGGCACCCCGGGCATGAGCGGCGCCGACCTGGCCAACGTGTGCAACGAGTCGGCGCTGTTGGCCGCCAGGCGCGGCGCGGACCGGGTAGCCATGGACGATTTCGAGAAGGCCAAGGACAAGGTCATGCTCGGCACGGAGCGCCGCAGCCTCGTCCTGACCGAGCGCGAGCGACGCCTCACCGCCTATCACGAAGCGGGTCACGCCGTCCTGGGGCTCAAGATCCCCGGGATGGATCCGGTGCACAAAGTCACGATCGTGCCGCGCGGACGGGCGATGGGCATCACGGCCAGCCTCCCCGAGGAAGACCGACACTCCTATACGAAGGAGTGGCTCGAGGGCCAGCTCGCGATGCTGTTCGGGGGCCGGGTCGCCGAGGAGATGATCTTCGGTGTCGAGGACGTCACCACGGGTGCGGGCAACGACATCGAGCGGGCCACGCAGATGGCGCGGCGCATGGTCACGTCGTTCGGGATGAGCGAGGTGATCGGGCTGGTCGCCATCGGCGACCAGGAGCACGAGGTCTTCCTGGGCCGCGAGATCTCGCAGCGGCGCTCCGTGTCGGAGCACACCGCGCGGCTCGTGGATCAGGAGATCAAGCGCATCCTGGACACGGCGCACGACAAGGCGCGCTCCGTGCTCGAGGAAAATGGCGACCTCCTGGAGCGGATTGCCCAGGCGTTGCTCGAGCGCGAGACGCTGGACCGCGAACAGATCCAGCTGCTCGCGCGCGGCGAGCCTCTTCCGCCCATGCCGGCGCCCACGCCGCTGAAGGCTCCGGGGGGAGCGCAGCCGCGCCACGCCCCGTCGCCCGCGCCGCCGCTCTCACTGCCGGGAGGGGAGGGACCGCTGCCGGATGCGGCGCCGGGCTTCCACGATCCGGATGACGGAGAGGGCTCGCCTTCGTGACGACGCGGAGGACGAGCCTCACCGGGACCCTGGGGGATCGAGGCTGATGAACGGCCTCGGTCCCCCTTCGCATGCACCCGCGGCGGAGTGGCTCGTGCGGGGCGGGCGCGTGGCGCTCGATCGGCCCGTCGTCATGGGCATCGTCAACCTCACGCCCGATTCGTTCTCGGACGGGGGCCGCTTCCGGGGAGTCGAGCACGCGCTGGACGAGGCCGAGGCCATGGTGCACGCCGGAGCGGGCCTCGTGGACGTGGGCGGTGAATCGACGCGCCCCGGGGCCGCCACGGTCTCGGTAGACGAGGAGACGGCACGCATCCTGCCGTTCGTGGAGGGCGCCCGCGATCGCCTTTCTGTTCCCGTGTCGGTGGACACGCGCAAGGCTGAGGTGGCGCGGCGGGCGCTGGAGGCGGGTGCGGCCATCGTCAACGACGTGTCCGCTCTCGCGCACGACTCGGAGATGGCGCGCGTGGTGGCTGAGGCGGAGGCAGGGGTGGTTCTGATGCACATGCGTGGAGAGCCGGCCACCATGGCCGGGTACGCGGAATACGGGGACGTGGTGGGCGAGATGGTCTCGGAGCTTCGGGGCGCCCTCGCGCGGGCCCATGAGGCGGGGATCGAGGAGGAGCGGATCGTGCTGGACCCGGGCATCGGCTTCGCCAAGGCGGCCGGGCAGTCGTTTACCGTGCTCGCAGGACTGGCTCGGCTGTGCGCGCTCGGCTACCCGGTGCTGGTGGGGCCGAGCCGCAAGAGCTTCATCGGCAGCGTCACGGACACCACGTCCGCCGAGCGCGTGCCCGGCACCGTGGCCGCTTGCGTGGCCGCCTATCTTCAAGGTGCGCGCATCTTCCGCGTGCACGACGTCGAGCCGGTCGTTCAGGGCCTGGCCGTGGCCGAAGCCATCGCCAGGGCGGGCGCGGCCGAAGTGCCTTCCGGGGAGGGACGGTGAGTCGGATCTGGGGCGACCTCCAGTTGCTGCGCCCGGGTTGGGGCGATCTGGTCGAGATCCTGATCGTCGCGTTCCTCCTGTATCGCCTGCTTCTGGTCATTCAACGCACCCGGGCGCGCCAGATCCTGCTCGGGGTGGTGCTGCTCGCCTTCACGTACGGCGTGGCCCGCCTGCTCAACTTCATCCTCATCGAGAAGCTGCTCGCGACGTTCTTCCAGTACGGCGCCATCGCCGCCCTGGTCGTCTTCCAGCCGGAGCTCCGGGCCGCGCTGGCCCGCCTCGGGCAGAGCCGCATGCTTCGCATCTTCCAGCGATTGGAGGACAGTCGCGTGGCCGATGAGATCGTGGAGGCGGTGGAGCGCCTCTCGCGCTCGCGTATCGGGGCCATCATCGCGGTGGAGCAGGACGTGGGGCTCGACGAGTACGCCCAGACGGGGAGCCGCGTGCAGGCGCGGGTCTCGGCCGAGATGCTGGCGACGATCTTCACCCCGTACTCGCCGCTGCACGACGGCGCCGTGCTGATCCGCGGCGACGAGATCCAGACGGCGGGCGCCATCCTCCCGCTCACCCAGTCTTCGGTCCCGGACCGCTCGCTCGGAACCCGGCACCGTGCCGCGCTGGGCCTCAGCGAGGAGACCGACGCCGTCGTGATCGTCGTGAGCGAAGAGACGTCCCTGGTGTCGGTCGCGGTCGGAGGGAGGTTGGAGAGAGACGTGGGACCGGAGCGTTTGCGGGCCATGCTGGCGGGCGCTTCGCCCGACCGCGAAGCGTCCGTGGGGTCCGGTTCCGGCAAAGCGTGAGGAGCCACGGTTCCTCACGCTCGCACCTCGTTGACACGTTCGTCCCGCGCCACGTACATTCCGCGGGTCTCTTTCCCGGGTCACGCCCCTGAGGGGGCGGCAACGCAGGAGCAAAGCCTTCGTGGGCACCCAGTATCAACTGCTGACGCTCTTTTCGGACGGCGGGTGGATGATGTACCCGCTGGTCCTCAGCTCGCTCATCGGGCTGGGAGTCATCATCGCAAAGGCGTGGACCCTCCACGTTGCGCATTCGGGCGCGACCCGGATCCTGGCCGAGGTCGAGGAGGCCACCAAGGCGGGTGACCTCGACCAGGCGATCGCCATCGCGGCCGAGACGCCGGGCCCGACGGCCGCCATCCTTCTCGCCGGCCTGCGCCGCCTGAAGCATGCGCGCCTGGCCGAGGGCGAGCTGGAGAAGGCCGTGAGCACGACCGGAATGATCGAGGTGAGCTTCCTCGAGCGTGGCCTCGTGATTCTCGCGACCGTGGCCAACGTCGCTCCGCTCATGGGCTTCCTCGGCACCGTGATGGGCATGATCCTCGCCTTCGCCGCCATCGAGCGGGCCGGCGAGGTGGAGCCCGCGCTCGTGGCGGGAGGGATCAAGGTGGCGCTCCTCACCACCGCGGCCGGGCTCGTCATCGCCGTGCCGGTCAACATCGCGTACAACTTCTTCGTGACCAGGATCGACCATCTCATCGTTGCCATGGAGCAGGGCAGCCAGAAGGTCATCAACCTGGCTTGGGACATGGAAAAGGACGGGAAGCTGACGGTTGTCAAAGAGGATTCCGCAAGCTAGACCGCAGGAACCTTTCCGATTGCGACCCGTATCTCCTTTCAAAGGAGCAGAGGAACGCTGACATGGCGATTCTGAACAAGAAGAAGGGGAAGGTATCCGACGAAATTCCGACATCGTCGATGGCGGATATCGCATTCCTCCTGCTGATCTTCTTCCTGACGACGACGACGTTCCCGAAGGACAAGGGGCTTTCGATCGTGCTGCCGGAGCAGGGACAGACGGCTCAGGTGAGCCCGAAGAACATCCTGTTCCTGATGATCCAGCCCAATGGGATCGTGGACGTGAAGCGGGGCGAGAGCACGAACATCTCGCAGATGCGCCCGGCCGACGTCGAAGGCCTGTGGCGACAGGAGGTTTCGGCGAATCCGAATCTGATCGCGGCCGTGAAGACGGCGCCGGACGCCCCCTACAAGTACATGGTCGCCGTGGTGGACGCGCTGAAGCAGGCGGACGCCGATCGAATCTCCCTGCAAGTTCTGGAGAAGAAGTGACCGATGCCCATTAGAGACGGCGGATTCTCGCGCAAGTCGAAGGTCTCCGAGGAGATCCCTTCGTCATCGCTCGCGGACATCGCGTTCCTGCTGCTCATCTTCTTCATGGTCACCACTGTGTTCCGGCGGGACAAGAACCGCCCGATCCAGTGGCCCCGCGCCGCCGCGGCCAAGAAGATCGACGAGAAGCAGAAGAACATCCTGGACATCTGGATGGAGCGGGACGGCTCGGTCTTCATCAATGACCAGCCGACGCCGATGGCGGACGTGACGCGAATCGTCGCGCCGCTGTATGCGTCGTCGGACAAGCACCTGGTCATCTCGATCCGCGCCGATCAGAACGTTCCGTATCGCTTCGTGGACCAGCTCCAGAAGCAATTGGTGGCTGCCGGGGTCGTCCGCGTGGTGTTCGCGACGAAGTTGGAGCAGAAGATGCAGAGGGCGAGACGATGAACGCTCAAGCGCAACCGCAGGACGACCAGCAGCTGGAGCAGGTGACTCCCACGGCGAACGAGCGCCTCAAGGGCTCGTTCAGCTCCGTGTTCTGGAGTGCCATGATCGCCGCGACCGTGCTGCACTTCGCGATCTTCGCGCTCTGGCCGCAGCTGAAGGCGAAGGACATGGCCGTGAAGAGCAGCTCGGTGGAGACGATCAACCTCCCGCCGGAAGTGAAGATTCCGCCGCCGCCGAAGGCCATCGCGCGGCCGGCCACGCCCGTGATCGCCTCCACGAAGATCAGTCAGGACGTGACCATCGCGAAGACGACCTTCGAGCAGAACAAGGTTTCGAATCTGCCGCCGCCCCCGAAGGACCAGAAGACGGACCTGGGCAAGCAGCCCGTCTTCACGCCGTACACGGTGCGACCGCAGATCCTGAACAAGGACGAAGTCATCAAGTCCATGGAGAGGAACTATCCGCCGTTGCTGCGGGACGCGGGCATCGGAGGAACGGTGGTCGTGTACTTCTTCATCGACGCGAAGGGGACGGTGCAGAACACGAAGATCACCAAGAGCTCGGGGCATCCGCAGCTCGACTCGGCGGCCCTCAAGGTGGCGAACGTCTACAAGTTCTCGCCGGCGCTCAACCGCGATAAGAAGGTGCCGGTCTGGGTTCAGTTCCCGATTACGTTCCAGGTCCACTAGCTCGAGGAGCTTTTCGGGCTGAGGGGACCCCGCTGGAGCTCCGGCGGGGTCCCCTTCCTTTTGTGGGGTGTGTGGGGCGCACGCCGTGGAGACTGGCTCTTGAACGCGATGGCGGTAGAATACGACGAGCGGCTGTCACGGACGCTGCCGGAGGTGCGTGGGCGCATGGAGCGCGCCGCGCGGTCGGTGGGACGCGATCCGGGTGCCGTGCGTCTCGTCGCGGTGACGAAGGGCCACCCGCTGGAGGCGCTGCGCGCCGCCCTCGCCGTCGGCCTGCGCGACCTCGGGGAGAACCGCATCGCGGAGCTCGAGACGAAGGCCGCGGCGCTCACCGGCGAGGATGTCACGTGGCACATGATCGGCCACCTGCAGCGCCGCAAGGCGCCACGGGCGGTGGAGTTGGCCGATCTGATCCACTCCGTGGACAGCACCCGGCTCGCGGAGCGGCTTTCGCGCGTCGCCACGGAGGGCGGGCGTGAGGCCCGGATCCTGGTACAGGTCAACACGTCCGGCGAGGACAGCAAGAGCGGACTCGATCCGGAGCGAGCCCTGGACGAGATCGCCCGCATGTCGGAGCTTCCAGGGTTGCGCGTGGATGGTTTGATGACGATGGCGCCCCTCGTGGACGACGAGCATGTGCTCGCGTCCGCGTTCCGGCGCCTGCGCGAGATTTCGGAGGAGCTTCGGGCCGGTACGGACCGGGTGGGACCGGAGCTCTCGATGGGTATGACCAACGATCTGGAGATCGCCATCCGGGAAGGGAGTACTCTCGTCCGGATCGGAACGGCACTGTTCGGGGAGCGGGTCACATGATCGACCTCACACCGCTGGACGTTCGAAACAAGAGGGGCGACTTCAAGAAGATCCTCCGGGGCTACGATCCGCAGGAGGTCGACGTCTTTCTGGAGCTCGTGGCCGAGCGTCTCGAGGATCTGGTACGGGAGAACATCAAGCTGCGGGAGCGATCCGAAACGCTCCAGCAGCAGGTGAGCTCGCAGTCCGGACGCGAACGTGCGGTTCAGGAAGCGCTCGTGACGGCGCAGGAGCTCCGCAGCGACATCCGCTCACAGGCACAGCGCGAGGCCGAGCTGATCCTGTCGGAGGCGCGTTCGCAGGCTCGGGAGATCCAGAGCGAGGCGGAGCGCAGGGTGGAGCGGCAGGGTGAAGCCGTCGCGGAGCTGGAGCGTCGGCGGATGCGTTTCCTGAGGGCGTTCCGGCAACTCCTCGAGCGCGAGATGGACGTGGTGGAGGTGGAGGAGGAGCGGGCACCTCTGGACGAGCGACCCATCGACATCGATCTGGGAGGCGGCAAGCCCGTCGAGGAAGAGCTCGCCGAAGGGGACGAGGACGATGCGGATCAGGGCCTCCCCGTGGACACGGTGGACGTGAGCGCGCTCATGCCCGACCCAGCGTCGACCGATGACGAGACGCGTCCACCGCTGGATGCTCCCGTCGACGAGCTCGCGGCGGCGCACGACGCGTTCCGGGCCATACAGGAGGCTCGGTCCGAGGAAGGCGAAGCGGAGGAGCCGCGGTCCGCTCGCGAGCTGGTCCTTCCGCTCCAGGACGAACAGCCGGGGCCCGGCGGCGATTTGCCACCGAGCTGAGCTCGGGACACCACAGCCCGCCGCTCCCGACCGAACTCGAACCCGACGACCTCCGTGTCAAAGACCGATAAGCTCCTCGAGCGCCTCGACGAGGCCGTGGCCGCCGTGCGCGGACACACGGATTTCATCCCTGCCGTGGCCATCATCCTCGGTACGGGCCTGGGGGCCCTCGCCGAGCAGATCCAGACCCGTGCGGAGATCTCGTACGAGGACCTGCCCGGATTTCCGGAGCCCACGGTCGAGACCCATTCGGGCCGGTTGATCTTCGGCCACCTGGACGAGACCCCGGTCGTGGCCATGCAGGGCCGCTTCCACCGCTACGAGGGCTACACGCTCCAGGAGGTGACCTTCCCGGTGCGCGTCCTGAGGCGATTGGGCGCGGGCACGCTGGTCGTGTCCGGCGCCTGCGGTGGCATGAATCCGTTGTGGGCGCCCGGGGAGCTCGTTCTCCTCGACGACCACATCAACCTCATGGGCGACAACCCCTTGATCGGCCCCAACCACGACGGGTCCGGCCCGCGCTTTCCCGACATGTCCGCGCCGTACGACGGGGAGCTGCAACGGATGGCGCTGGCGGCCGCCATGGAGCTCGGGATCCGCCTCGAGCGGGGCGTCTACGTGGCCGTCACGGGGCCGAGTCTCGAGACCCGGGCCGAGTATCGCATGCTGCGGATGCTGGGAGCCGACGTCGTGGGCATGTCCACCGTTCCCGAGGTCATCGTCGCCCGGCACCTGGACATGCGGGTCCTGGGCATCAGCATCATCACCGATGCGTGCCTTCCCGACGCGCTCGAGCCCGCGGAGGTGGACACCATCATTCGAACCGCCATGGAGGCGGAGCCGGACCTGACGCGCCTGATCCGGCGTGTGGTGGGGCAACTTTCATAGATGACAGATCACCCGAACGACGCACCCATGTATCCCGAGCTTCCCGACACGCTTCTGTCCGTGGAGGAGGAGTCCCTGCGCCGCTGGCGCGAGGAGAGCCTCTTCCAGCGCACCCTCGACGGCACCGCGGACGGAGCGCCTTTCGTGTTCTACGAGGGGCCGCCCACCGCGAATGGCCGGCCCGGTCTCCACCACATCATCAGTCGCGCGATCAAGGACCTGGTCTGTCGTCACCGGACGATGCTGGGCCACAGCGTCACGCGCATCGCCGGATGGGATACGCACGGTCTGCCCGTCGAGATCGAAGCGGAGAAGAAGCTCGGCATCAGCGGCAAGCCGGACATCGAGGCGGTGGGGATCGCCCGCTTCAACGAGGTGTGCCGCGACTCGGTGTTCACGTACAAGGAGGAGTGGGAGAGCCTCTCGGAGCGGATCGGATACTGGCTCGACTACTCACGTCCGTACGTCACCTTCCACACCGAGTACATCGAGTCGGTGTGGGCGATCCTGAAGGAGCTGGCCGGCAAGGACCTGCTCTACCGCGGTCACAAGAGCGTGCCGTACTGCCCGCGGTGCGGAACGGCCCTCTCGTCGCACGAGGTCGCTCAGGGCTATCGCGACGTGGAGGACCCGTCGCTGACCTTCCTGGCCGACGTCGTGGACGAAGCCGGCACGCCGGACCCGGACGGGCGGGCGTTCCTCGTGTGGACGACCACGCCGTGGACCGTGCCGTCCAATGTCGGGTTGGCCGTCCATCCGGGGCTCGACTACGTCGAGGTCGCCCACGAGGGCAGGCGGCTCATCGTCGCCGAGGCCCTCGCGGAGTCGATCTTCGGGGAGACCCCCGACGTCGTCGCCCGCCATCGGGGACGCGACCTGGAGGGGATGCACTACCGGCGTCCGCTCGACCTCGTCCCGGAGCCCGCACGGCTCGGAAACGCCTGGACCGTCGTCGCGGAGGAGTTCGTCAGCGCCGAGGACGGCACGGGGATCGTGCATATGGCGCCCGCGTTCGGTGCCGACGACTACGCGGCCGGTCAGAAGCACGACCTGCCCATGATGAATCCGCTCGACGAGGGCGGGCGCTTCGTGGCGTCCGTTCCGGTGGTGGGCGGGATGTTCGTGAAGGACGCCGATCCGCTGCTCGTCGAGGAGCTGCGGAACGGGGGACGCCTCTTTCGCATCGGCAAGGTGGTGCACAGCTATCCGCACTGCTGGCGGTGCGACTCGCCGCTTCTGTACGTGGCACGGGACTCGTGGTTCGCGGCTACCTCCAGGCTCAAGGAGCAGATGATCGCGAACAACGACCAGGTCTCCTGGCATCCTCCGGAGGTGGGCGAGAACCGGTTCGGCGAATGGCTGCGCGGCAACGTCGACTGGGCACTCTCGCGGGACCGCTACTGGGGGACGCCGCTCCCCGTCTGGGTGTGCGAGCACGACCATACGCACGTTCGCTGGATCGGCTCGCTGGCCGAGCTGGGCGAGGCCGCCGGCGGCCTCGCGGACGACTTCGACCCCCACCGCCCCTGGATCGACGAGATCACGTGGACGTGTGAGGAGTGCGGCGGGACGATGCGGCGCACGCCCGAGGTGGTCGACGTCTGGTTCGACTCCGGCTCGATGCCGTACGCCCAGTGGCATTATCCGTTCGAGAACGCCGAAGCGTTCGATCGGCACTTTCCGGCGGACTTCATCTGCGAAGGACTCGATCAGACGCGGGGCTGGTTCTACTCCCTCATGGCCATCGCCACGATGCTGGGGCGCGGCCCGGCCTACCGGAACGTCGTCGTCAACGACCTGATCCTCGATGCCGAGGGTCAGAAGATGTCGAAGTCTCGGGGTAATGCCGTCGACCCGTGGGAGGCCATCGGGGAGCACGGCGCGGACGCCCTGCGCTGGTATCTGGTGACGTCCTCGAATCCGTGGGTGCCGAAGCGGTACGACCCGGCGGGTGTCGACGAAGCGGCGCGCAAGTTCTTCGACACGTTGTTCAACACGTATCGCTTCTTCGCCCTCTACGCTCGCGTGGATGGGTGGGCACCCAGTGAAGCCGATCCGGCGCCGGAGGAGCGCGCGCTCATCGACCGGTGGCTGCTGTCGCGTCTCGATACCCTCGTCGACAAGGTGGGCTCGGAGCTCGAGAAGTATCAGATCACCCGGGCGTACCGGGCGCTCGGCGACTTCGTGGTGGAAGACCTGTCGAACTGGTACGTGCGCCGGAGCCGGCCGCGGTTCTGGGGCAAGAGCGGCCCCGAGGACGGGCGCGCCGCGTTCCGCACGCTGTGGGAGGCGCTCCGCACGGTGTCGCTGTTGGCCGCACCGTGCGTGCCGTTCACGGCGGACTGGCTGCATCGCGCTCTGGCCGGCGCGAGCGTGCACCTGGAACGTTTCCCGGAGGTGGGAGACGCCGGCGACGGGGGGCTGGAAACGAGCATGGACCTGGCGCGCTCGCTGGTCTCTCTCGGGCGCGCCGCCCGGGAGGAAGTCGAGATCCGGGTGCGTCAGCCGCTGCGCCGTCTCCATGCTGTCCTGCCCGGAGGCCGGACGCTCGATGGAGACGTGCTGGACCTCGTACGGGACGAGCTGAACGTGAAGGAAGTGACGTTCCTGGCCTCGGCCGACACGCTCGTACGGCTCGTGGCGCGCCCCAACTTCCGGGCCCTCGGGCCTCGCTTCGGCGCGCGCACCCAGGAGGCCGCCGCCGCCATTCGCGCCCTTTCCCAGGAGGCTCTGGATGCGTTTCGAACCGGCCGAGGTGCCGGCATCGAGCTGGACGGCGAGACGCACGAGCTGCAGCCGGACGATCTGGAGGTCGCGCAGGAGGCGCTCGGCGATCTCGTCGTCCGTGGCGAAGGTGCGTGCACCGTGGCGCTCGACCCGACCCTCGACGACGAGCTCAGGGCGGAGGGCCTCGCGCGCGAGCTCGTGAACCGGGTCCAGCGGCTGCGCCGTGAGGCGGGGTTGGAGATCACCGACCGCATCGAGCTGGCCGTGGACGGGGGTGATGCGCTCGACGCGGCGGCGCGCACGCACGAGCCCTTCCTGAGCGGCGAGACGCTCGCGGTGGCGCTCGATCTGGGACGGGAGATCGACTGGGACGGCTTCTCGTTCGTGCGTGACCTCGATATCGACGGGGCGGAGGTGCGTATCGGCCTGCGAAGAGCCGGCGGCTGAGGGGCCTCGTGGAGAGCCGGTCGCCGGCGCCGGACGCCGGAAGGCGGGAAACGCTCGAGGTAGGGGCGCAGGATGCCGGTCGGCTGGATCGCTTTCTCTCCGGGCACCTCGATCTCTCCCGCACGAGGGTGCAGCGTCTCATCGCGGATGGACACGTGACCGTGGACGGCCGGGCGGCCAAGAAGTCGGAGTCGGTCGAGGCGGGCGCCCGAATCGAGGTCACGGTTCCACCACCGGAGCCGGTGGACATCGTGCCCGAAGATCTTCCGCTGGACGTGGTGTGGGAGGACGACTCCCTCCTGGTCGTGAACAAGCCCGCCGGCATGGTCGTACACCCGGCGCCCGGTCACCGGTCGGGCACCCTGGTCAACGCGCTTCTCTTCCACGTCCGGGACCTGGCCGGCGTGGGCGGGCGGATGCGGCCCGGCATCGTCCATCGACTGGACAAGGATACGTCAGGGCTGCTCGTCGTCGCCAAGACAGACCTGGCCCACCGGTCGCTCTCGGAGGCCCTGCGCAAACGGAAGGTCAAGCGCATCTATCGGGCGGCCGCGTGGGGGCACCTGGATGAGTCGCCGATGACGATCGACGCGCCGGTGGGCCGTGACCCGCGTCACCGACAGCGCATGGCCGTCGTGGAACGAGGAAGGCGTGCGGTGACGCGCGTGCGCGTGCGCGAGCGGTGGGACCGGGCGGATCTGCTCGATCTGTCGTTACAGACGGGCCGAACCCATCAGATCCGCGTTCACCTCGCGCACCTCGGCCATCCGGTCGTCGGCGACGAAACGTACGGGGTGGGGTGGGAGCGTGGGCTGGGGGGTCCTGGACGTGGCTGGGCACGCGAGCTCGCTCGCCGCGTCCCGCGCCAGTTCCTGCACGCCGCCCAGCTGCTCTTCCAGCATCCCGTGACCGGCGAGCAGATGCGCTTCCAGAGGCCGCTTCCGCCAGATCTCGAGGCGGTGGCCGCGTGGGCGAGGAGCTCGTCCGAGTGAGCTTGGACGTGGACGCCCGGGCCGCTCGCGCTCCGACGCTATGACGCGCCTCGTCGCGGTGGGGGAGCGCGTCGCGAAGCCCTTTTTTTCGCGCCGGGTGTGGCCGATACTTATCCTTCATCCCCCGACTCCGCGAATCCGCATCCTTGGCGGGGGGCCCGAAAAGCGGTGGTCATGACGGATCTCGATCCGAAGCTCACATTCGATTCCTTCGTTGTCGGACCGGCCAATCGCCTGGCGAGCGCTGCGGCGCGCCGGGCGGCCGATTCGCCCGGGACCAGCTACAACCCGCTGTTCGTGTATTCCGCGTCCGGGCTGGGCAAGTCCCACATCCTGACGGCGATCGCCCACCAGGCGAGCAAGAGCACGCCGGACAGGGGAGTCGAGTACATGACGCTCGAGAGCTACCTGGAAGAGCTCGCGAGCGCCCTGGAGAGCGGAACCAGAGACTCCTTCAAGGACAAGTACGGCGATCTCGACATCCTTCTCCTCGACGACGTGCAGTTCCTGACCGGGCAGCCGGAGGCGCAGGAGATGCTCCTGCGGACGCTCGACCAGCTTTCGACCGCAGGGAGCCAGATCGTCCTGGCCAGCGACCGTCCCCCGGCGGAGATCAACGGCCTCGATGCCCGGCTCCTGTCCCGCTTCTCGGGTGGGCTCATCGTCGACATCGGTCCGCCCGAGTACGAGACACGGGTGGCGATCATCCGCAAGAAGGCGGACGAACGCGGCCAGGCGTTGCAGCCCGGGGTCGCCGAAGCGCTCGCCCGGTATCCCGTCAAGAACGTCAGAGAGCTCGGCGGCGCCTTGAACAAGGTGTTCGCGACCCAGGACCTCGAAGAGCGCCAGGTGGAGCCCGACGAGGTCGCGGTCATCATGGGCGCGGTCGGTGCGGGACCGGCGGACACGGAAGTGGCCGACGAGTTCGGGTCGTTCCTCAACGACCTGAGCGAAACGGTTGCCGAAACCGTCGAGGAGCAGGAAGAGCCGTGGAGGAAGGCGTTTCGTGAGGCCGTGGACGGGGCGGAGCGTGAGGGCTTCTCCGCTCGGAGGCTCCGTGGGTACATGGGGGGCTCGGAACCGGATGGATGGGACGACATGGTCGGCCGATTCAAGGCCGACGTGGCACGCCTCCGCGAGATCGACGGGGAGTTGGACCGCCTCGGAAATCCGTGGCCGGACGCCGCCGAAGGCGTCCTCAAGGATCCCGAACGGCTGGAGGAAGCCGAGGCGCTCCTGACCTCGGTACGCGAGCGTCAGCGTCCGTTTCCAAGGCTGGGCGACGGCCCCGGCCTGGACGAGCTGGGCGATTTCCCGAGGATGGCGGTCAAGGCGGCCCACCAGCTCGTGGCTGCGGAGCGTCCGGAGTACAACCCGCTGTACGTCTGGGCGTCCAAGCCCGAGCTGGGCCGTACGCTGCTCGGTGCCGCGGGCCGCACGTTCCAGATGGCCCGCCCCGACGCGCGCATGGCGGTCACGTCGGTGCAGGAGTTCGCGGAGGACTTCATCCGGGCGCTGGGCGAGGGTGTGGCCGGTGCGTGGCGTGAGCGGTGGTGGACCGTCGACCTCCTCCTGGTCCACGGAATCGAGGCACTCTCGGAGACCGAGCGTGCCCAGGACGAGTTCTTCCACCTCTTCGAGGCCCTCAAGCGTCGCGGCGCGAGGGTGATGCTGGCCGCCGACCGGCCTCCTTCGGGCGTAGAGAAGATCGACGAGCGGCTGCGTTCCCGGTTCGAGGGCGGCCTGGTCGTCGAGGTCGACGTGGGTGCCGGGAGCGGTGAGCTCGAGCTCGTGGCTACGCCGGAGGTGCAGGTCGAGCAAGGCATCTGGGGGGCAGAGGAGGTCCGTGAGATCGAGCGGCCGACGATCCCGCCCCTCGAAGAGCTCGACCTCGGCGAGCGTGCGGGGCTCTTCATAGACCGGTCGCAACAGGTCGCCCCTTCGTCACCGGTGCCGATCCCCGGCGAAGCGCACAAGCCGACGGAGGCGGATGGCAAGAAGGCTCGAGGGTGGTTTCCGTCGGCCGAGAACGTGGTGCTGCACTGGCCGAAGATCGACCAGCTCCTGCAGGAGGAGTTGGACTGATGGCCATCGAAGGATCGCTCCAGGACGTCAACCTGGCGGATATCTGCCAGCTCCTCGGCATGGGCCGGAAGACCGGGTGCCTGAGCATCACCGACCGGTCGAACTTCGGCTACATCTACTTCGAGAAGGGCAGGGTCATCCACGCGTCGGTGCTGAACCGGCCGGATCGTCTCGGCGAGCTGCTCGTCCGCAACCACGTCATCACGCGGAAGGACCTCTCCCAGGCCATGGAGCACCAGGCCATGGAGAAGGGGAAGCGCCTCGGCGAGATCCTCGTGTCCCAGGGCAGCCTGACCGAGGAGGAGCTCCACCAGTTCATCCAGCTCCAGATCGAGGAGGCCGTGTACCACCTGTTCACCTGGAATCAGGGCTCGTTCCACTTCGATCCCGACCAGCGTCCGGACGAGGAGGGCGTGTTCCTGGTGAACGTCAACTCGGAGGCCCTCCTCATGGAGGGGGCCCGCCGGGTCGACGAATGGAGCATGGTCGAGAAGAAGATTCCGTCCTTCGACGTGGTCTTCCAGCTCGACAAGGACCCGGACGAGAGCGAGGAAGACGTCGAGCTGACGTCGCAGCAGCGGAAGGTCCTCCCGTTCATCGACGGCGTGCGCACCGTCGAAGAGATCATGAACGAGGCGGGGCTGGTCGAGTTCGACACCGGCAAGGCGCTCTACGGGCTCATCCAGGCGGGCTTCGTGAGCCGGGCCGGAGAGAAGTCGACGGCCGACGAGACCGGGGGCGACGAGTCGTTGCAGCAGCACCTGAACCTCGGCGTGGCGTTCTATCGGTCGGGCATGATGGAAGACGCGTCACGGGAGTTCGAGGCCGCTCTGGAGGTCGATCCACGGCAGGCGCGTGCGAACTTCATGCTCGGGCTCATGGCCGTGCGTTCCGGCCGTCTGGAGGACGCGCTGCAGTATTTCGGGGCGGTGCCGGATGCGCAGCGGGAGAGCTACTCCGTGCAGCGCAACCGTGCCCTCGTGCTGGAGCTGCTGGGTCGATACGACGAGGCGCTCCAGGCGCTCGATGAGGCCCATGGGGCGCGTCCCGACGACCACGAGGTCCATCTCGCCCGGGGGATCGTCCACCTGAAGGCCGGCGCCGCCACCGGTGCGCTGGAAGCGCTGCGCGCCTACCGGACCTCGCCGAAGCTCAAGAAGCCGTCTCCGCTCTACTACGCCTACACGGTGCTCGCCTCGGCGATCGCTGGTGACCTCGACTATGCGGTCGCGGTCGGACGCGAGGGGCTCGGGCACTATCCGGAATCCGGGCCGATCCTCGTCAACACAGGGGCGGTCCTGGAGCGGCGCGGCGAGCTGGAAGCCGCGGAGGCGCTCTACAAGCGGGCGGTGGGCGTGAGCCCGACGCCCCCGCAGGCCCACAAGAACCTCGGAGACCAGGCCTACGCCCGTGGCGACATCGAGGGCGCCAGGGTCCAATACGAGAAGGCGGTCAAGCTCTCCCCGAGGCTCGGAGACGATGTCTACCTGCGTCTCGGCACGATCGCCTACAAGGACAACGACCGCGACGTGGCGCTTCTCCTCTGGAGGAGGGCGTTGGACCTGAACCCGAACAACGAGGCCGTGCGCTCCAACCTGGAGATGCTGGCCGCGGAGTGAGGTTGCGAGCGACCGTCCTTCCGGCGCTCCTGATCGGCCTGGCCCTCGGTCCGGCCGCGCTCGCCGCGCAGCAGACCGTTCCCGACACCCTGGACGGTGAGGTGTACCACGAGCTGCGCGCGCCGCGCGTGCGTCTGCGCTTCGTGGCGGGGGACTCGCTCGTGGCGGTTCGCGTCCTGAGGGTGCTCCAGGGGGAGGCCCCGCTGCCCGGGCTTCCGGATTCGGTCCCCTCGGGTGTCGTGGCCGTCCTGCCCCGCGGCGAGCGAGCGTTCCGCCACCTGCTCGGCGGCGCGACCCCGGAATGGACGGCCGGCGTGGCGATCCCTTCCAGGAATCTGCTGATCGTGCCGGCGAACGAGGTGGGCTCGTTGCTCGGCACCGAAGGGGGGCGGATCCTGCGTCACGAGTGGGCGCATCTCGGGCTGCACGACTATCTCAGTGGCTTGAGGATTCCCCGGTGGTTCGACGAGGGTTACGCGCAGTGGGCCTCCGGCGGATGGGACGCGAGCGAGGCGTGGCGTCTGCGGATCCTCTTCGCGCTCGGACACGCGCCCCCGATGGACTCTCTGAGCCTGACATGGCCGCGCGACCGAGCGTCCGCCGAAGCGGCCTATCTCCTGTCGGCGTCGGCCGTCAGCTACCTTTTCCGGGACTCGGGGGCACGCGGTGCCTCCGCCCTCCTGAGCCGATGGAAGAGCACCGGCTCGCTGGACGAGGCGCTGCGAAGCGCCTTCGGTGTGACGAGGGGCCAGTTCGAGTCGAACTGGCGTCGGTACGCGAAGAGCCACTACGGCTGGCTCTTCGTATTGTCGCATTCCGTGGTCTTCTGGATGCTGCTCGGACTGGTGCTTCTCTTCCTGATGCGCATCCGGGTAGGGCGGAACCGAGAGCGCATGGCCCGGTTGCGGGCGTCGGAGGGTCCCGACGAGCCCGCATTCTGGAATCTGGACGAAGAATCCGAAGAATCCGGCGGATCCGGGGGATCCGGAAATGACGAAAGGGGTTAACCTAGCCCATGAGCGAACGAATCTTCCTGGTCGATGACGATACCGATGCGCTCGAGGTCTACAAGGCCCGGCTGACGCACGGTGGCTACGAGGTCGAGACGGCCGACAGCGCGGAGAAGGCGTTGGCGAGGGTGAAGGCCTTCGATCCCGGGCTGATCGTGACGGACGTGCGTATGCCGGGGATGAGCGGCCTGGAGCTGCTGGAGCGGGTCCAGACCGGGATGGACGGGGTCTCGGTCGTGGTCATGACGGGCCACGAGGACATGGAGACCGCCGTCTACGCCATGAAGGCCGGGGCCTTCGACTTCCTGGTGAAGCCGGTCGATCCGAAGAATCTCCAGACCGTGGCCGAGCGGTGCTTCCGCGAGCGGGCTCTCGCCGACGAGTCCGAGGGGGACGAGGGAGCCGACGAGGACGTGCTTCCCTCCAACACGCTGGTCGGACGCGATCCCCGCATGATCGAGATCTACAAGACGATCGGCATGCTGGCGCGCAACCGGGCGACGGTGCTCATTCGCGGCGAGACGGGTACCGGCAAGGAAGTGATCGCGCGGGCGATCCACGAGCATTCGGCGTTCGCGGACGAGCCGTTCATCGCGGTGAATTGCACGGCGCTCACCGACACGCTCCTCGAGTCGGAGCTGTTCGGGCACACCAAGGGCTCGTTCACGGGGGCCGTGTCTTCCAGGAAGGGCTACTTCGAGCTGGCGCGCAGCGGAACCATCTTCCTGGACGAAATCGGCGACACCAGCCCCGAATTCCAGACGAAGCTCCTGCGCGTCCTGCAGGAGCGGAAGTTCTACCCCGTCGGTGGTGAGACCCCGTTGAGCACGGACGCACGCGTCATCGCCGCCACGCATCAGCCCATCGAGAGCCTGATCGAGGAAGGGAGCTTCCGCGAGGATCTGTATTTCCGGCTGAACGTCGTGGAGATTCAGGTCCCGGCTCTGCGAGAGCGCAGAAGCGACGTGCCGAGGTTGGCCCAGGCGCTTCTCACCCGGATTCGGGAGAGGATCCACGGAGATGTGCGAAGCATCTCCGAAGAGGCCATGAAGCGGCTCGAGGGATATCGATGGCCGGGGAACGTGCGCGAGCTGGAGAACGCGCTGATGCGTGCCGCGATTCTCGCCCGGGGCCCCGTCATCGGTGTGGATCACCTCGTGCTGGGCAACGCGATCGGGCCCGACGAGGATCTCTCTTTGGTGGCGGCCGTATCGAGGCACGTCCGGCGCGTGCTGGACCGCGTCGACGGCGACGAAGCGGAGGCCGCGGGGCTGCTCGGCATTACCGTCGAGGAGCTGCAGGAGCACCTCGCAGCGTCGGGGAAGGCATCGTGAGCCTCCGCCGACATTCACCTCACATTGACCCTCCGGGCATGTCCCGATAGCATTGGCGGCTATGGCGAAGACGACATCTACATCCGGCTCGACGTCCGGCTCGGCAACCCTCAAGTTCGGTATGGCGAACGCCGCGCTCGGCGTGGCGGGGCTGGCGGTGCTGGCTCTGGGATACTGGCTCCTCGCGGGAGGGTCGATCACGGCGGCGCCGCTGCTGCTGGTTCTCGGCTACGTGGTCCTGCTGCCTCTGGCGATCATCCTGTAGTCGTCCGGCCGGACATACCCACGGGCGCTTAGCTCAGCTGGTCAAGAGCACCTGCCTTACAAGCAGGGGGTCGGCGGTTCGAATCCGTCAGCGCCCATACACTAGAAACCCTTGGGGCACAGCAGCTCCGAGGGTTTCTTCTTTTTGTCAAAGATGCGTGAAAACCCGCGCGAGTCACAAACCGAGTCACAAATCGCTCGCGCAATGTCATTAAGTTGTTGTGTGATAATGCTTTATGCAGTGAGACAACCTGTATGGTGAGTCACGAAGCAGGCAAAACCCTATGTGGCATAACGAAAGGAGCTGCTCGGCGAGCAGGGCGTCGCAGACCCGCTGCCGGCCGAGCACGGGGTGTTCTGCAGCGCATAGGGAAGCTTGCGTCCGAACCGAGGCCGTGCGAGCGTGTCCACACGCGGGGATCAGCTCTCGCTAAGGATTGCCATGTACGAGAACGTCCGAATCAGGAATTTCCGAGGGTTTGCGGAGTTCGAGCTCCCGGAGGCCGGTCGATTCAACATCCTCACTGGAAGGAACGGCTGCGGCAAGACCGCCGTATTGGAGGCGCTCTTTCTGCTGGCCGGTGGCGACAATTCATCCCTAGTGATGAGCATAGCCACCTTGAGAGGTTTGACCTCGAGCCCAATTGACCTTTCATCTTTCGTTGGCCAGTTGTGGGAGACCCTCTTCCACGATCTGCGCTCGCAGGCACCAATAGAACTCAGCGCGAATTGGGTGGGAGACGGTCAACGAGTCCGGCAGAGCTTGCGACTGTCTCTTGGCAGTTCCGAGGCTGAACTGCTACGAGGAGGCGATCAGCTTGACCTTCACGGCGCTGGTCTGGACTCGGGATCGAGAACTGAGGCCACGCACCTGTTGTGGGAGCACCACCGGTCCGGCCGCACGAAGGTCAAGAGCCGCCTGATCGTCGATGAGCAGGGGCTGCGGATTGAACCGGCACCCAAGAGGCCGTTCAGCCCAGGTTTCTACCTTGCTACACGCTCAAGGATTCCGGCACGCGAGGACTCAGATCGCTTTGGGAACCTGGAACTGCGCGGCGACGTGGAGGGCTTTCTCAACGCCGTCAGGATTGTCGAGCCATCCCTGCGGAGAGTGGCCACCGTTTCGCGCGGTGGGGTCCCTATTGTCCATGCGGATATCGGACTTGATACGCTTCTCCCCATCGCACTCCTCGGAGATGGCGTGAGCCGGCTTGCGTCGTTGATGCTAGGCATCGCTTCGGCCCGCAACGGTGTCGCGCTCATCGACGAAATCGAGAACGGATTCCATTTCTCGACGTTGCCACAGGTTTGGCAGGCCATCGTCACAGCGTGCAAGCACTACAACACACAGTTGTTCGTCACATCGCACAGCTTGGAGTGCATGCGGGCTTCAACGGAGGCCTTGCGGGACTCTGAGGAAGATGTGCGACTGATCCGCATCGAGAAGACAGAACGTGGCCCTGTGGCCCGGACATTTCAACGCGAGAAGGTTCTGTCGGCTCTGTCGGGTGATGTGGAGATTAGGTAGGTGCCCCTTCTGCCCACCCCATTGGCGAAGCCTGGCCTGCTGGTTGCCGAGGGAAAAGCGTGTCAGTTCTTCTTGCGGGCAGTAGTAGACTACCTAGGGCTCGGAGAATCCTTCGAAGTTGTGGACTCCGGCGGAATCACTGATCTGCGAACTTTCATACAGGGCTTAGTGGTCGACTCTGGATTCGCAAACGTCAAGGCGCTCGGTGTCGTCCGCGACGCGGAAACCAACGCAAACGGGGCAGTATCCAGTGTCGCCAGCGCTCTGGCCGCGGCAGATCTGCCGTCCGTTTCGTCCCACGGGGCAATAGTTCAGGGATCGCCACAGGTGGGAGTGTTCATCCTACCCGATGGAACTAGCTCGGGGAACCTCGAGACTTTGTGCGCGGATGCCGTCGCGTCTCCCGGCAGAATGCCTTGTGTCGACGCGTTTATCTCCTGTCTTACTGACGCCGGGGTGCCGGTGAAGAACGCACACAAGTCGCGGGTCTATGCGTACATCGCCGCTTCGGACCACCCTGACGTGAACCTTGGCATCGCGGTACGACAGGGCGAGTTCGATATCGCCCATGCTGCGTTCAATCCCGTTAGAGAATTCGTTAAGAGCCTCGCGAACGGTTTGTAGGATCAGACATCAGGACCGGGTTGCAGGGCCCCGCCCACCATAAGCCACTTGGACCCGGAGAGCACAATTGTGCACCACCGCTCGAGGGTGGTCCTTGGTTGCGCATAGGCGCCTGGTCGCAGGTCAGCAAGCCGGTCCCGGGCTCATCGCGGCCGGCTGTGTGCCGGTGGCAGTTCGGTTGGGTCGGGGGAAGATGTGAGAGGGGGGCCATGGTTATAAGTGACCATGGCCCCCCTCTTCGCCTCTCCACCTCCGGTGCTGTTAGCCTCGTGTTGTGTCTCGGATACGGGGTCGAATGACTATCCGCATTCTCACTCCAACAAGAGGAACCCGACCTACCAATAGGAAAGGGGGTGGCCGTGGGCCACGCCCCTTCTCAAATGTCCGCAACGTGCTCTATCGCACGTTGATAGCGATTATAATGCAATAGCGGGCTCTTGTCAAGAGGTGCTGCGGGTTTGTGGCGCGGCCGAACCACCCTGCTTTGGGCGCATGGCGACCGAACTGCTCTGAGGTCTTCCCTGAACGGGGGGCGGGGAAGGAGATGAACGGTAATGCGTGATCTCAACTGACTCGTCGTTGCCAACCTGGGCGCACTTCTCCTGGCATACATCACTGGATTGGGCAGGTGATTTCGGATGACGCTAGGCCTCGCATTAGCGGGGTGATGCCGCTCTACCCTCGGGATGTACTTCTTCTCCGTTAGGGCTGGCCCCTCCAGCCTCCGCTCCGAGAGCCATGCGCTTGGGCGGTGTTACCGACTGAGGCCCAGGCTTTCCCGGGCGGAGAATGTTCGGCCGCATGAAGCGCTTCGTGATTGTCGTATCAGGCGTGCCCGTGCCGAGCAAAGACGCGTTTGCGGCATACCTGGAGACAGCGCCGGCCTGCTCCTGGTGGCATTGTCTGACCGACGTGTGGCTCGCGGTCGATCATGGTATCTCACCGTTGGCCCAGAAATGGAGGGAACTCGTCCGTACCCAGATGGTGATGTCGCTAGAAGGAGGTGTAAGCTGTGTGGAGGTGGGAGATGATTGTGCCTCACTCATTGCGGGCGAAGGTTATGGGTAGTTTCGACAGTTCAGCTGGTTCCTCGAATTGGGTCGACAAACGCCCGTTCCTCGGCGCTCCCTCCATTCCTTCGACGCTTGCACTACGGGGGACGTATCGGTTGCGCGAGCTACGTGAGTCACAGGTTGAGTCACAGACGGACCCTAGGAATAACGCCATGTTCCAGGTAGCCTACCGGTACGATACCCCAAGAAGTATTGTGAGAGAACGGGTATCGTAACGGTACGTTCCCGTCTTACAAGCAGGGGGTCGGCGGTTCGAATCCGTCAGCGCCCACTTCGCTCGCCGCCGGCACACACAGGTGTGCCGGTGCCGCGCGGCCTTGACACGGAGGTTACGAGCAACCCCATATGGAGCACGCGGGGGTGCCGTACCCCCGCGTAGGTCTCAGCGGCTGACGAGACGGATGCTCAACGCGCTCTTCCCGGTACGATGCGTGGGCCGATCGCTCCTGACGGTGGCGCTCGCGCTCTGGAGCCCGTGGGCGGCGAAGGCTCAGGATGCGAACATCCCCTTCCGGGTGGACTCCGTGGAGTACCTCCTGGGTCGCGCTTCCTTCCGGATGCCGGACACGCTCGTCGGGATGCGGTTCGCCGAGGATCGGACGCAGCGCGTACCGCTCTGGTACGAGGACGACACGGGTGTGCTCGTGAAGTGGGCCGAGGCGCCCCGGGGAGGCGAGGCGTTCAACAACAACCCGCGTTACGAGATCGCCGCGTACGAGCTGCAGAAGCTCTTCCTGGACGGGGCCGACTATGTTGTTCCACCGACCGTCCCGCGCATGCTCCCGTTGGCCTGGTATCGCACGGTGGCCGAGGGCGCCGCGGCGACGTTCAGGAGCGGGTCTTCGGTGTTGGTGGTCCTCCAGTTCTACCTCTTCAACGTCACGACCCGAGGGGTATGGGACGAGAAGCGCTTCCGCGCGGATTCGGTCTATGCCCGTCACTGGGCCGATGCCAACGTCCTGACCTATCTCATCGAGCACAAGGACGCGAACAGCGGCAACCTCCTGATCTCCACCGACTCCACGAATCCGCGCGTCTTCTCGGTGGACAACGGGGTCGCGTTCCGGAGTCCGAGGAGTGACCGTGGCACACGTTGGAGCCGGCTCCAGGTCCACCGATTTCCCCATCGTACCGTGGAGCGGTTGAGGTCGCTCGAGCGCGAGGACCTCGATCGCGCGCTCGGCGTGCTCGCCCAGTTCGAGCTCCAAGGCGACGAGCTGGTCAGGGTGGAGCCTACCGAGAACTGGAAGCCGGGCTCCGGCATCAGGGAGCGTGACGGGGTCGTGCAGATCGGGCTCACCAAGGGGGAGATCGACGACGTCTGGGGCAAGATCCGGACCTTCGTGAACCGGGTCGAGAACGGTAAGGTAGAGGTGTTCTGAGCATGATGAGAGCTCCGCGGTGCAGCGCCATTCGTCGCCCACCCATGTCGATCGGTGCCGGCTTGCTGGTGATCGTGTTGCTCGCCGCTGGGCTTCCGTGCGCGCTCGTCGCCCAGGGTCGAGGTCACCTCGCGGGGGAGTACGGGCTCTGGGTGACGGAGCGCGGCAGCGGCCTCCACGTCGGTTGGCTCACGGAGACGGCGGTGCCGGGTGTGCTCGAGGTCCTCCGTAACGGCAAGCTCCTGCACCGTATCGAGACGCCGAAGTCCGAGGCGCACGAGGCCGATTTCTCCCGCCCTCGGGACGGTCCCCTGGTTCTGCGCTACGGCACGCTGACGCGCCCCGGGGGCAGAGGACGATACGCGACGACGGTATACCTCAGCCGCCGAGAAGCGCGGTCGCGTGACGTCCTCGGGGGCGTCGACTCCTTGTTCGTCGTGGGAGACGTCCACGGAGCGTACGACCCGTTGAGGAAGCTTCTGGAAGCCAACGGGCTCGTCGACGCACGCGGGCGGTGGACCGGGGGGCACAAGCGTGTGGTTTTCGTCGGCGACCTGTTCGACCGGGGGCCGGACGCGACGAAGCTCCTCTGGTTCCTGTATCGGCTCGAGCACGAGGCCGATCGGGCCGGTGGCGGCGTCCATGTGATGCTCGGGAACCATGAGACGATGGTCTTTACCGGAGACCTTCGTTACACGTCGCCCAAGGAGCGCCTCATCGCCTCGCTCCATCGAACGACGTACACGAAGCTCTACGACATCCGGGCCTCCGTGCTCGGCCGGTGGCTGCGGGCTCGTCCGGGCCTGATGAAGGTCGGTCGGGTGCTCCTGGTGCACGGCGGCGTCACCCCGTCCTGGGACGCGTACACCGTGCGGTCGTTCAACGACTCTCTTCGCACCTTCCTGGCGGAGGACTTCTTCTACTACCTGAAGGCGCTCTCCGACCCTTCGGACAGCTCGGCGGTCCTCGTCGTGGACTCGTCATCCGTGCGGCGCTTCCCCTCCTCACACGTGATCGTCATGGATACGGCGGTTGTCCGCCGACGCCTGGATTTCTTCTTCTCGGATACGAGCGTGTTCTGGTATCGGGGATACCTGAAGCCCGCCAGGGTACCGCGGGTGCCGGGTACCGCCTCCGACGGATCCGCCGTCGATTCGGTGTCGAAGGCCACCGAAGCCGCCCTGGCGCTACGAGAGGCCGATCTCTCCCGGGTTCTGAAGACCTACGACGTGGATCTCCAGGTCGTGGGCCACACGACGGGCGCCACGATCCGATCGCGGTTCGGTGGGCGGTTGATCGACGTCGACCTGGACGAGCCCGCGACCGAGATGCTGCTGCTGGTCCGCGACGGCTCGGGCGGCTACCGAGCTTATCGGTGCACCGACGAGGGCGTCGTGGGGCCTCCCACGGTCGATGACCCGGCGGTGGGAGCGGGAGAGCGCGAGTAGCGGCGTCTCCCCGGGACTCAGGACCCGGAGTCCTTCGTGGTCAGCGGGTGAGGTTGACCGGTGACCCTGCTCTCCGGCCACGACTCGTGCTCGTGCGCGACGAGCCACCGGCCATCGGAGGAGCGCACGAGTACTTCGGTCGCGGCCAGCGCCGGCTGCAGGGTGGAGCTCCCGCGCAGCAAGACCACCGCCACGGTCGGGCTCAGGACCTGGGTCTGGGCGATGTCGTAGTGGAACTGCACGTCCGGGTGGGTCGCGTACCAGTGCTGCGTATCGCGGCGGAACGTGTCGAAGCCGAACAGCGCGTCCGTCACCCCCACGTAGGTGAAGCTGTCCGTGTGGAGGTAATGGCTCATGACCGCCGTGCTGTCGTGGGCGTTCATGGCAGCGACGAGGGCCGTGACGGCGCTGTCGACTTCGGCGGTCACCGTCGCGCGGTCCTTCGCGGTCAGCGTGGGCGACCCGCCCTTGCACGCCGCGAGGGCGAGGCCGGTCGTCAGCAAGAGGGCAGGCAGGCGCATGAGAGGCTCCTCGGTGGGTTGACGCGATCGTTTCAACGACCGTCGGGCATCCACCGCCGGTGTGGAGCCGGCGGTGGATGCCCTCGTGGAGAAGAGTCGCTGGGACCCCGATCCGGTCGTGCTACTTACCGGTGGCCTTCGCCAGGGGGGTCATCTTCTCGATCGTGTTCTGAATCAGGGCGTCCATGTACGGCGGGTTGTGGATCCCCATGCTGCCATCCGCCGTCACCAGGTCGTAGTTGAGCGCCGCCGCCAGCACGTTCGCGGGCCACGTGCCCCTGTTGATGCTGCCGGAGCTGCTCAGGACGCCGAGCTTCTGAAGTAGCGTGCTCAGGCTGTCGACCTGTTGCTGCATGTGCGCCTTGAAGCCCAGGAAGTTGAAGTCCTGGATCGTGTTGTGGCAGACCGTGCAGCCGGCGATGTTGTCGTCGATGGCCCCGTGGAGCGAGTACGTCATGTTCCACGTGTGCCCGCCGGCCTGTGAGCCGTAGGGCTGTGCCATGTGGCACTGCGGACACCCGTTGGAGTCGTACCCGTGGGCGCTCGGACCTCCTCCGATGGTCTGCGAGCCCGTGAACTCGTAGCCACCCGTGCCTCCGAGGACCTCGGCCTGTGGGCCGTGGTGGAGGTCGTAGCGGCTGGACGTGACCGTCACCGGGTTGCCGTCGATGGTGGGCGCCGGGCTCAAAGGCCTCGCCTGGTGGCACTGGGCGCACAGGTTGCCCTTCCCGAAGTCGACCGTCTTCCCGTTGAGCCACAGCTGGACGGGCGCCGTTGTCGTCAGCGCATAGTCCGCGCTGGTATACGTCGTGTGGATCTGGTGGCACGTACGGCAATTGATCGGCGAAGGATTCTGGATGTCCTCCGCGGTCGTGTGCGCGCCGGTCGCGATCCGCTCGACGAATCCCTCGTGCGTGTGGCACGGGGCGCAGTCCGTCGTGCTGCGTTCGTAGTTACCACCGGTATAGTGCACCGAGTGCTCGTACTCCACCTGCCTGGCGAACAGGTCGGTGTTGTTCGTGTGGCACTGCGTGCAGTTGGAATTCGCGTCCGACCCTGCTTGCCCCGCCGGCCCCGCCGGTCCCGCGGGACCCGCGGGACCCTGTGGACCTGCCGGTCCCGTCGGCCCTTTGCACCCTCCAACCGCGAACGCGAGCGCCAAGGCCCCAGCCAGGACGGTTGCTCGCCGTCTCATAGGCTCGTCTCCAGTATGGTCTCCCCCTCGTTCGGCGTGGGGGCCGCAGGTACGCGCGTGCGTCGGTCCCCGGTGCACGGCGAGACCCGAGAGCGGTTCCAGGAGGGGGAAAGGATCGGGCTTGGACTCGCGGGACTCGACCGCACCACCTCGAGGAAAGTCCCTATCCGCTCACCCCTGAACAATCGCCCGTACGTACGGTGACGAACCGTACCGAAGTACCTATCTTTGTAAGCACGCCTGCCTACGTGGATTTTCAGACCCTCCCCACGACCTGGACCGCCTGTGCGGATCCGGTGCGCAAGGGAGACGTACGATGATCGATGTCGTTGTGGCCGTTGAGGATCCGATGGTCCGCGTGGGCATCCGAACGGTCCTCGAAGAGGCGGACGACTGTCGCCCGGTCGCAACGCTCGACGGCACCGAGCATCTGCTCGAGGCGATGGACCTCCACCAGCCGAACGTCCTCGTTCTGGATGTGTTCTTCCGCAGGGCCGACGCCACGCTACTCGGCACGCTCACCGAGCGCTATCCCTCGTGCAGCGTCCTCATTTATGTAGAGCACAACGCGGAGCACTGCGCACTCCGTCATCTGCCTGCGCTTTGCCAGCACACGCATCTTTCGGAAGATGCGGTTCGTATGCTCGACGAGTGCTGCCTGACCTCGCTCAAGGACGGCGTCCGGGGGTGCCTGCCCCACGAGGTCGATCCGGACTCGCTGCTCCGTGCGGTACGCGCCGTGGCGGCCGGGGAGATCGCGGCGGCTCCCTGGCTCACCGCCGTCGTCCGCATGAGTGTCGACAGCCGAGATCCGGACCGCTCCCCGCGTGCGATAACGCCTCGAGAGCTGGAGGTGATCGCATTGGTGGCCAAAGGGCTGGGAAACAAGCAGATCGGTCGGCGCCTCGGGATTCGTGAGCAGACCGTGAAGAACCACGTGACGCGGGCGATGGAGAAGCTCGGACTGACCAGCCGCCTGGAGGTCGGCCTCCTGGCCTCGCGAATGAACCTCGAGCTGACCAGCGACACCGATTCCTGACTCACCCTCGCCACTCCTTGCTCGGAATCACCTCAGCCGCGACTATTGAGGCTTGAACCCTCCCCCAGCGGCGATTCTCGAACGCGACAACAGTGGCTGCTGCCAAGAGATATCGGTGCATTCGGTGCCGGTCCTGGATCGACCCGGATCTCCATAACTGCCCTTTCTGCGGTGAGGCCGACGCCCTGCGCCATGTGCGCACCTTCCGGCGTCTGGCTGGATTCGTGGCGGTCGCGGCCGCCATCCTGGCGACCGCCGCCTGGGTGATGCTCGCGTAGACTGCTGCGCTGCCGGGCTGTTCGCCCGGGAGCGCCGGAGGTGGTGCGGGGTACCGGACACGTCGGGCCATGATCCGTCGGCTCGGTGGCACGTCCGGCGACGACCGCCGTCGCACCCTGATGGTCGGGGGCCGGCCGCATGTCCAACCTCACGATTCATGCAGAGATGAGCGATCCGAAGCAGCCATTGCGGAGCCCGTCGTACCTGCCCGCGAGAGCAGGGGGGTTCTGGGCGATCGCCTTCGTGGTGGGCTCGCTCCTTGCGCTTGCGATCGTACCGGTATTCCTCGGACGGGAATCCGAGCACACGCAGCGGAGGATCGTGGAGGTTCTGGAGCCCGCCCGCGCCCTCGCGACGCGCCTGGCACTCATTCAGGCGCGCCAGATGTCGCGGTTCCAGGCCTTTCTGCTCACGGGCAACCGGAGCTACGAGAAGCCCTATCAAGAGGCCCATCAGGCCGAGATCGACACCACCGCCGTCTTGAACAACCTGGTCCAGAACATGGACCTGAAGGTCCGGGAGCGGCTGGCCAACCTCTCCACGCTGTCGATGAACTGGTACGTCGGACATGTACTGGTGTTCAAGTCCGAGCCGGCGCGGCAGCGTGGGTTGGCGAATCTCGCGTCCGAGGAAGCGCAGTACGACCGGCTCCAGCGGGCCGCGCTGGAGCTTCAGGGGGCGATCGAGGCCGACGTGGAAGCGGGGCGGCAGCGGATGCAGCATGTACGCACGCTCCAGACGATCATCACGATGGTCCTGGCCCTGCTCGGCCTGGGAGCGACGCTCGTGGTGGGCGCGGTAGGCGTGCGATTGCAGCGGATCAGCGCCGAGTCCGAGACGCGGCGCCGCGACGCCCAGCGGGCGCGGAGGGAGATCGACGCCCTCATGGATGCGACGAGCGACGGCGTGCTGGGGATCGATCTGGAGGGGCGATGTACGTTCCTGAACCGCGCCGGATGCGAGCTGCTCGGTTACTCCGAGTGGGAGATTCGCGGAAGGGATGTGCACGACACCATCCACCACGCTCGGCCCGACGGCTCTCGGCGTCCCCGCGACAAGTCTCCGATTCTCGCCGCCCTGCGCACGAACAAGCGTGCCCGCTCACCGGACGGTGACGTACTCTGGCGGAGGCGAGGCGAGCATTTTCAGGCACAGTGGACGCTCCGCCCGCTCGTGGACGGAACGGAGGTGCGCGGTGCGGTCCTGACCTTCACCGACATGACCGAGATTCGCGAGAAGGAGGCGGCGCTACGCCGGGCCGTCCGTTCGCGTGAGGAAGTCGTCTCGATCGTTTCCCACGACCTTCGCAATCCGCTCGGCGTGGTGGCTGCTGCGGCCGACCTCATCCTCGAGCTGCCGCTCAGCGAAGCGGAGCGAAAGAACCAGGCGGAGATCATCCGCAGGTCCGCCACCCGCATGGGCCGGCTCATCGAGGATCTTCTCGACGTCGCCCGTATCGAGGCCGGCGCCCTTCGGGTGCGGACTGAAGTCCAGGATCCGGGCGACGTGTTGGAGGAGATCCGAACGGTGTTCGCGCCGCAAGCGGTGGAGCGTGGCATCCGTCTCGAGATCGAAGCGGGCAGCGACGTCCCGCATGCTCGGATGGACAGGGATCGCGTGATCCAGGCGCTCACGAATCTTCTGGACAACGCCCTGCGGTTCACCCCGGAGGGCGGACGTGTGACTGTGTCCACCTCGAGGAAGGACGGGGGCGTCGCCTTCTCGGTCTCCGATACAGGGCCGGGCATCGCGGAACAGGCCCTGGCGCACCTCTTCGATCGGTTCTGGCGTGGAGAGCGCAACGATCGCAAGGGAGCCGGCCTCGGCCTGGCGATCGTTCGCGGAATCGCCGAAGCCCAGGGTGGTAGCGTGGAGGTCGAATCCCGTCCGGGTGAAGGCGCGACATTCACGCTGCGATTGCCGACGGCGAATGCGTCGGAGCCCACTCCGGCGTAGCCTCGCTCGCGGCTTCTCTTGGGGCGGATCGCCCGGGCCGCGACGCCGTCGCGTCAGTCCGAAGAGCTAGCCGAGGTCCTCTTCCAGCTCAGGAGCTTCCCGACCTGATTGGTCGTGAATCGACGTACGCCCATGTCCTCGAGGGCCTCGGCCTGGGCCGGGTCGTCCACCGTCCAGACGCACAGGTCGATGCCCTCCCGTCGTGCTCGGGCGGTGATCGCGGGGTCGGAGAGAAGAAGGTCCGCGCGGAAGTCCACGAGCGCGTTCGGATCTCCACGGCCCTTGTCGAGCGCCGAGTCCACGTCGTCGGCCTTGTCGACGATGTAGCCGACGAACAACGACGGCTCCGCGCTGCGCAGGCGGTCGAGCAGCGTCCAGTTCATCGAGATGAAGACCGTCTGCGTCAGGGCGTCGGCATCTCGGGCGACCTGAAGCATCCGATCCACGTCCTCGAGCTCGCGGTACCCCTTGACCTCGGCGTACACACGCTCGATACGACCGTGGACGTGTGAGAGTGCTTCCTGGAGGGAGGGGATGCGGACGCCGGCAAACTCCGGAGCGAACCACTTTCCCGCGTCGAGCGTGCGGAGCTGCGCGAAGGTGCGCCGACGCACCGGGCCGACGCCGTTCGTGGTCCGGCTGAGCATGGTGTCGTGAAACAGCACCGGCGTTCCGCACGCCGCCGTATGGATGTCCCATTCGACCGCGTCGGCACCGGCTTCGATGGCCGCATCGAGCGCGGCCAGGGTGTTCTCGGGCGCCTGGGCGCTATATCCGCGATGACCGATGATCTCGATCGAATCGTACAGAAGGCCCTCCATGCGGGAAGTGGGTGTGCGCGAATTTCGCGGAGCCCCTCCCGCCGGGCAACCGCCGGGAGGACGAGCCTCAAGCCGGCGGCGTCTGGCCGGATTCGATCCGGGGCATGGACTCGGGCTCGTTCAGGGCCTTGTGGAATTCGGTGGCTTCCTCGATCCGCCTCAGGCCCTGCTCGATCCCCTCGATCTGCTGCTCCAGCAGCGCCATCCGCCGCTCCATCAGATGGACACTCTCGTCCAGCCCCTTGTGCTCGAAGAAGCGACTCAACGCCTCCACGGTTGGCTTGAGCGCGAACCGTGCGGTGAGGCCGATGATCGGAATCAGAACGATGGAGATGCCGAGGACGGCAGAAACCAGGGCGACGAGGTCGACGGGCATGATCTGCATGGCGGGTACGCTCGATCAGCGAGCTTGCTCGGGGAATCATCCGGGTCGCTCCATGGTGTCGACGCGGTGGGCACCGACGCAAGCGCTGGAGCGCGTGCGAGGTTCGAGGTGCGCGAAACTTCGGCGCTCGAAGATCCGTAGGGCAGTGAACCGGCCGACCGGAGCTTCCGGTGCGACGCAGGGGAGACGACGACGATGCGGACGAAGGCGCGCGTTGCACCGGAAGCCGGCCGGCCGGACAGCTTCTGCTGGACCGCAGACGTTTCCGTCCTGCGGTCCACTACTTGGATCTACGGCTCCACGGCCTCCAGGAGCGACGACGCTCCTTCGGCACCTCGATCCAGAATGCGCTTCCCCCCTCGGGGCGCGGCACGACACCGCAGCTTCCACCGATCCGCTGCATCGCCCGGCGCACGATGGCCAAACCGATGCCCGTTCCCGGCCTCGTTCCGTCTTCAGTCAGGCGCTCGAAAACCCGGAAGATCCGCTCCCGCTGGTCTTGCGGAACGCCGATTCCGTTGTCCTCGATCCACAGCCGCACACGATCGTCCTCCCGCCGCTCGGCGCGGATCGTCACTTCGGGCGTGCGATCCTCGGGTACGAACTTGACCGCGTTGGAGACGAGGTTCGCCACCACCTGAACCATGATCGTGTGGCTGCCGAGGATGGTAGGGAGCGGTTCGACCACCTGGACACGCGCGCCGGACGCGGCCACGTCGCCCTCCACCTGCCCCCTGGCCGCCTCCACGACCAACGCCAGATCTACCGGCTTGAGCTCGAGCTGCTCGAAGCTCAGCCTGCTGTAGGCGAGCAGGTCACGGATCAGTGCCTCCGACTGCTGCCCCGAGGCGATGATGCGACGAGCGTAGTCACGCGCTTCGGGCTCGAGGCGGTCACCGAAGTTCTGAAGGAGGGCGTGGGCGAATCCCTGCATGGTCCGCAACGGCGCGCGCAGGTCGTGGGAGACGGAGTAGGCGAACGACTCCAGCTCCTGGTTGGCCTGCTGTAGCTCCTGTGCCAAGGTGCGGTAACGGCTCTCGTTCTCGCGCAGGGCTTCCTCGGCTTCGAGGCGCTCGACGTACGCCGCCACGGTCGTCGCCAGGGTGGTACCCAGTCGCCGCAATCGCCCGGGCGCCTCGATCGCCCGGGTGTCGGCGAGCACGAGCACGCCCACGAGCGCACCGCCCGACGCCAACGGAAACGCCGCGTAGGCCTTGATGTCCATCTCGAGCAACGCTTCGTGCCCGTCCTCCTTGCGGTGCTTCAGGTCTCCTTCGACGAGCGGGCGCCCGCTCTGGACGACGCTGCCCGCCAGGGTCTGGTGAAGAGGAAGCTCGATCGGGTCGTTCGGAATCGACGACAGGCCTCGGGAAGCGGTGACGATCAGGCGGTCACGATCCCGGTCGAGGTGCTCGATCAGGACGATCGGCATACCTGTGACCTGTGCGATCTCGTCCAGCATCGGCTCGTACGCCTCATCCACCGAGCGCGCCGACAGCGTCAGCTCCGAGAGCCGGTACAGCGCCGCCAGCTCCTCGTTGCGCTCCGCCAGGGCGAGGTTCGCCTCGCGCTCCACGGTGATGTCCACCACGGTTCCGTCGACGCGGGTGATGCCTCCGTCGCTCCGGGTCTCGACCCTGAGGCTCGCCCGCACCCAACGGGTCGACCCATCGCGACCCACCACGGGATACTCCGACGTCACGGGGACTTCGGAGGGCTGCTCGAGGAGAGAGGTCCAGGAGTTGTCGCCCTCGTCGGAGGGCAGGAGGTACCGCTTCCACAGGGCGGGATCGGACCGGAGCTCCTCGGGAGTGTGACCGAAGAGGGCGGTCGCGGCGCTCGAAACCTGGATGAGACGGTCGTGCGTGACGTCGACGGAGAAGAAGACGTCGTGCAGGTTCTGGAAGAGCGTCTCGAGCTCTCGGGTCTTCGACTCCAATGCCCTGCGCGTCGCCTCCCGGTCCTTCTGGTCGCGGACGCGTTGCTCGGCGATGGCCAGGCGGACGTCGAAGAGCGGAGGATCGACGGGCTTGCGGATGAAGTCGTCGGCGCCCGCTTCGAGAATCGTCTCGAGCGCATCCGGATCGTCCCGGCCGGTGACCGCCAGAACCACGGGCTCTCGTCCGCGTGGGTGCTCCCGGATGTGGCGACACAACTCGACTCCGTCGATGCCGGGCAGCATCAGGTCGAGGATCACCATGGCCGGGGCATCGTCCTGGAAGGCGGACCAGGCCGCTTCTCCCGTCTCGCAGGAGATGACGGTATAGCCGCGTGAACGCAGGATCTCCGAGAAGAACCAGCGATCACCGGCATTGTCCTCGACGACGAGTACGTGGAGGCCGTCGCCGGGCGGGAGAGGCCCGTCCGACTCGTCGTGTCGGGTAGAGGTATCGACGTTCAGGGCAGGGGGGGGCTCGGGTTTCGGTCAGTACTACACTGAGGTCACTTGCGCTTGATGGGAATGCGGAACGTCCGATTTTCCCACGCATACACGAGCGCTCCGCTCCGCCCCGACGTTCGGTCGAAGGTGAACGTGAGCGTCTCGACCGTCTTCTTCAGATGTCTCGGCGTCACGGTGAAGTGTCCGATGTCGCCCGCACGGACCTTCGCGTTGATCGGAATGCCCCAACTGTTCTTGTCGACATTCCCGTTCACGACGATTTCCCACGTGCTGTCCGTGGGAATGGCGTAAAGGCGATACGCCCCCGCTCCGAGCGCAATCCCTCCGACGGTGGCCGGGAACGGTAGATGGAGCGTCGTCGGTTCGTTCGCACCCATCCGCCACGGACGCCCGAACGGGTCCTGGCCCCCCACCATGACCCTGTTGCGTTTCGACGGGCGGCCGTAGCAGAGCTTCGCGGCCTCGTTTCCGAGCGGGATGCTCACGGAGTCGAGCGGGCTGAGTCGCGTCGCCAGGTCCGCAGCCGTTCCACGCCGCCAGCACGACGGCGTCTGGGCGCTCGCTCCGAATGGGAGTGAGACGAGAAGTCCCAGACACACGGCCAATGCTCGCATCGCATTCCTCCCCGATGTGTGGCGCGGATCGTTCAAATTCCGACGAATGCGGCCTTATACATACGCATCCTGCCGCCTCGGGTCCACATCTGAGCCCGAGGGAGGCGGTGCAGCCGACTCAGTTGGCGCCCAGCGTTCCGCCGATGCGAAGCCGAGCGGTCCTGGCCAGGGCCGCCCTGGCTTCGACGAACGAGCTTCCCCCCTCCGACAGCGCTGCCTGGTAGCTTCTCCGCGCCTGCTCCCAGTGCCAGTGGTCTTCGGCTGCCACGCCGCGGAAGAATGCATCGACGGCGTTCGTCGGGATCGATGTCGCGCGGTAGGTGCTCGGAGCCGCTGCGGGCACCGGATCCGCCCAGGAAGGGAGATGGTTCATCTGCCTCAGCGCCTCCAGGAGGCTACCGACGACCGTGCGTGCCACCGCCGTAGGGTCAGCGTCGTTCGCGGTGGGGGCTCGCCAGGTCTTCACCACGCCCCCGCTCTGGGCATCCGTGAGGCGGAGCTCCAGGTGGGCGGAGTCCAGGCCGAGCCGGATCCATGCGGCGGAGAGGATGTACTGCGCGCCCGGCGACTTGCCGGCTCTGGGCGCTCCGGCCGGGCGCGGCTCTCCTCTGCGCTCGCGCTCCACGGCAGCGGCGAATCGGCGACGCTCGACGTATTCGACGTCGCGGCGTCTGAGGAGGCCCGCCGCGACCAGGGCCGTGAGCCCGAGCGGGGTTCCAACCGGCGCGGTGAGCTTCCACGGAGCCGTCCCGAGGATCTGGATCGGGGTGATGGAGATACGGGCCGCACCGTCCAGAGGCTTCGGGCGTGGGGTGGCGAGCGCCCGCCATTCGGCCTCCGATGCTCCCGCCGCGTGCGGTGAAGGAGCCGATCCCGACGATCCTCCCGCACACCCTGCGAGCGCGAGCAGGAGCGCGGATCGGATGAGGGAGCGGACGTGCGGAGCGGAGCTTGGGCAGCGTCGATCGTGGCGCATCGGATCCTCGTATCTGCGAACGGATGGCTGTTCGTCCAACCTAAAGTGGTACGGGCGGCGCGGACCAGAATCGCGTTTGTGGCCTTTCCACGAACCACCGGGAGTGAGAGAATGGGCGGCACCCGCACCAAGCGTCGTCCCGATCAGGAGGAGCCACGTGCCGGTCACCTCGACCTCAGAGAAGTTTCGCTTCCACCACACGGTACCGGTGCGATTCCGCGACATCGACGTCGGAGGACACGCCCACCACTCGGTGGCCCTCATGTACTTCGAGGAAGCCCGGTCCGCATACTGGCGAGACGTGGTGGGGCGCGAGGGTCTGGAGGATATCGACTACGTGCTCGCCGAAGCCGAGATCCGGTGGCATCGACGAGTGCTGTGGCCCCAGGACCTCTCGGTCGCCGTGCGGGTCACCCGGCTGGGGCGCAAGCACTTCGATATGGAGTACGAAGTCCGGGGCGGCGACGGCGAGCTACTCGTCAGCGGCAGGACCCTGCAGGTCATGTACGACTACGAGGCGGGTGGCAGCAAGCCGCTGCCGGAGGAGGTTCGATCGGCCATCGAAACGCGAGACGGCCCGTTCGGGCGGTCCGGCCGGCGATCGATGTGACCGAGGTCCGTTACGAAGGGGTGGACGTCACGCGCCGGATGCTGTAAAGTGCGCGCGCCGTGCGCGTACTTAAAGAAGGTCATGTTGCGACGCGGGGTGTGAACTGAAGGCGTGACCGTGCCCCGCCGGGGTTTCTCGTGCCGGGTCTTTCCTCGTGGAGGCTCCGGATCTCCGGCGTGGGATTGGTTTATTCTAAATATGCAGTCCAAACAGGTTCGGCATCGGTCCGGACGCTCGCGCGTTTGCAAACAGGACGGGGAGACCCCCAGGGAGACCAAGGTCATGGTCGGACGGTTCAAGCTCACGATCCTCACCCTTGTGACGGCGGGCCTCGCGCTGGCATCGGCCGGTGCCTTGAAGGCCCAGGAAGCCAACAACAACGTGGGTGGGCGGTTCCGCGTGCTCATTCCCCCCTTCCAGCCGATGCAGAACGCGGACGACGGCTTCGGGAAGGATGCGGCGAAGGAGCTGCGCAAGCTCGTCAACACGTTGGCGACGCACCAGCCGGTCCCGGAGAAGGAGATGAAGAACAGCTTGAAGAAATTCAAGCTGAAGATGGAGGACCTGGACTGCATCCGGACCCGGCAGCTCGCCTCGCAGATGAATGCGCAGGTCGCGCTGTGCGCGGAGTACCATCCCCAGTCCTCGGAGAAGAAGGACGAGGTCGTGGACGCCACGTTCTACGACGTCCGGAGCGGCGAGGCGTTCAAGGTCGGACAGAGCACGATTCCCAAGAACAAGCCCGACTCCGCCGCCCAGTTCATCTTCAATTCGTTCGACAAGTACGTCCAGCAGATCCGCGCGGCCCAGTTCTGCAACGAGTACGCCGCGAGCCAGGACTACGAGAACGCGATGCAGCAGTGCAACAAGGCGATCGAGCTCAACCCGAACGCGATCGGCGCGAGATACACCCGGGCGCACATCCTCTTCGAGCAGAACAAGTACGCCGAAGCCATGCAGGCGCTGCAGAAGGTTCTGGACCAGAACCCGAACCACGAGGACGCGCTCCAGCTCGCGGGCTACATCAGCGCGAAGCAGGGCAACGACGCGCAGGCCCGCAAGTACTACCAGCACTACCTGGACCTGAACCCGTCCGACGCCCAGGTCCGCATGAACATCGCCTACAAGCTCGCCACGGCGGGTGACCCCGAAGGGGCCATGCAGCTGATCCGTGCCGGGCTGGATATCGATTCGACCAACGTGAACCTGCTCGAGCAGTACGCGGGCTTCGCGTTCAACGCCGCCATCGAGGCCGACAGCGCCCAGAACGGGGACAACGACAGCAGTGGTGTGTCCCCCAAGGCCGCGGAGTACTACAAGAAGGCCGTGGACGCAGGTCAGAAGGTCTTCAAGGCGAAGGGGAAGGACACGCCCGTCGCGCTTCTGCGCAACACGATCCTGGCCCTCGACAAGCTCGACCAGTCGGAGCAGGCGGTGCAGCTCGCGCAGCAGGCGATCAAGACCCACGCGTCCGAGGATCAGATCTGGTCGGCCTACGCCGACGCGCTGCACTCGAGCGGTCAGCTCGACAAGGCCATCACGGCGCTCGACTCCGTGAAGAAGCTGAACCCCTCCGATCCGACCGCGAGCCTGAAGCAGGGACAGTGGCTCATCCAGGCCGGGCGGCTCACGGACGCCGTGAACGTTCTGAAGACCAGCGCTGCGATGGGTCAGAAGCAGGCCGATCAGTCGGCGCAGATGATCTTCGTCGACGCGTACACCAACGGGGTGCGCAAGAACAAGTACACGTACGCCTCGAAGGGCCTCGAAGCGGCTCGATCGCTCCCGAACCTGAGCGCGGACATGCAGCACCAGCTCACGTTCTGGCAGGCCTACAGCATCTATCAGGAGGCCATCGCGGAGCAGAAGCCGCAGTCGCTCAAGACGGCCAAGGAGACCCTGCCGAAGTTCGAGCAGGCCCTCGACCTGCTCAAGCACGTGGGCGACTATCCGAAGTCGGTGAAGGTCGACCTCAAGCAGTTGGTCGACAACCTGAACACGTACGTGGACATCCAGAAGGCGATCATCAAGCGCGGTCGCTGACCACAGCGACCCGGTCCGTCCGGCTCACGGACGGATCGGAGAAGTGAGCGGCGCCCCGGGGCTCAAGCCCCGGGGCGCCGTTTTCGTCTCGGTACCCTGGACCACCCCACTTCGCCCCACCCACCCGGGCCGACACGCCGGTCACAACTTTCGGGTTTCGTTCGGATTTCTCTGAAAGGCATCCCGGGGCCATGTGTCGATCATGCCTGCCTGACATGCCTTTCCAGTCTTCGCGTGCTCTCGGGGCCCATCCGGAAATTCGCAAAAAATACCCTTGACGCCCCTTGGGACAGGACCGTATTATGCCTCCACGGCTTCCCACTCTTACCCACTTCTCACCACCACAAGCGACGCGTGAACGGCTTCATCGGTCAGTTCGAGCATCAGATGGACGAGAAGGGGCGGGTCAGCCTCCCCGCGGCGTTCCGTCGTGAGGCCGACGAAGACCGCTTCGTCCTCCTGCAGTGGGAGAAGCCGTACCTGACGCTCTTTCCTGAGACGAAGTGGGGTGAGGTCCAGGAGCGCCTGATGGAGTTCCGGAAGAACAATCCCGAGGCGTGGAACCAGGTACGCGTGGTGGTTTCGGGTGCCGTGGAGGTCGTGCCGGACAAGCAGGGAAGGATTCTGGTTCCGGCTGCGCTTCAGCGCGCCGCGGGCCTCGATGGCACGGTGCTGCTGAGCGGCAACATCGACCGGGTCGAGCTCTGGGATCCGGACACGTATCGCGAGGCCGTCCAGGAGAACACGGGCGACCTCGAGCAATTCGCCCACAAGCTCTTCGGGTGAGCATGACGAAGCGAGCGCACGAGCCCCGGAAGCGACCGGCCGACGAAGCCCGACCGGAGGAGGCCGCCACGGCCGCCTATCACGAGCCTGTGCTCGTGCAGGAGGTCCTGGACCTGCTCGACCCCGTCGACGGCGGCTTCTACCTCGACGGCACGGTGGGGGGCGGAGGGCATGCCGCGAGGCTGCTGGACGCCTGCCCGGAATGCCGGCTGCTCGCGGTCGACCGCGATCCCGAGGCGCTGGACGCCGCCCACGAGACGCTCTCGTCCTACCCGGACCGTGTGCGGTTCCTGCACTGCCGGTTCGACGAGATCGCATCCGACGCCGAAGTGCGGGACCGGGGACTCGACGGCGTGCTGCTGGACCTGGGTGTGAGCTCGCACCAGCTCGACGATGACCGCCGGGGGTTCGCGTTCCGACGAGGCGTGGCGTTGGACATGCGGATGGACGGCACGACCGGCGCGAGCGCCGTGGCCCTTCTGGGCGACGCTTCGACGGAGGAGCTGGCGGGGGTCTTCCGGGAGCTGGGTGAGGAGCCCCGGGCGCGCCGCCTTGCGCGCGAGATCGTGAAGCGTCGTGCCACGGAGCCCCTTCGGACGGCGGACGACCTCGTGGCCGCCCTGACGGTCACGCTCGGTCGTTCGCCTTCGGCCCGGGACAAGGCACGGATCTTCCAGGCCCTGCGCATGGCCGTGAACGAGGAGCTTCAGGTCCTGGAGCGCGCGTTGCCGATGCTGCGCGACGCGATGAGGGCCGAGGGTGTTCTTGTCGTGATCGCCTACCACTCCCTGGAGGATCGGGTGGTGAAGCACGCGTTCCGGGAGTGGAGCCGCTCGTGCATCTGCCCGCCCGAGCTGCCCGTCTGTGTCTGCCGGGGTCGCCCTCTGGGAGAGACCCTGACGCGCCGCCCGCTACGTCCGTCGGACGCCGAGGTGGCGGCGAACCCCCGGGCTCGCAGCGCCCGCCTGCGCGCGTGGCGAAAGGCGGCGTGATGACGCTCGGCGGCATTCTTCGCGCGGGGTTCGCGGCCGTCGTGCTGCTCGGGTCGCTGGGATTCGTGACCTGGCGGCAGAGTCGGGCGTTCCAGGTGCTGGAGCATGTGGACGACCTGCATCGTCAGATCTCGGTCGCGCGAGCCCAGAAGGCCGACCTCGCGCACGACATCCAGAATCTCGAGAGTCGGGCGTGGGTCGTTCCCCAGGCGGAGAAGCGCCTCGGGATGCACACGCCCGACGCGTCCGAGCTCGTGATCCTTCCCGCCGAGGCGGCACGGTGAGCCGGCCCGAGATGTCGGGCCAGCCGGCCCCCTGGCGCCGTCGGACCTTGCTGGCGGGCTGGCTGTTCGCCGGCCTCGTCGTCTGCGCCCGGGCGGGCCAGATCCAGCTTCTGGAAGGTGCTCAGTGGAGCCAGATCGCCCAGAGCCAGCACAGCAAGGACAAGGTGGTGCCGGCGGCACGCGGAACGATCTACGACCGCGACGGCAATCCCCTGGCCGTCTCCCAGGAGACGTTCCAGGTGGGGCTGGCTCCTCGCGAGCTCAAGAAGCCCCACGTGGTTCGGACGCTTCTGGAGAAGAATCTCGATCTCTCTCGGGGCACGGCGCTCCGACTGACGTCGACCCATCGTCGTTGGAGCGTGGTGCCGGGGCGCTACCCACCGTCGGTGCGTGAGACGCTCTCCGACATCCCCGGCGTCTATCTGCAGCGCGACCTCGAGCGATATCACCCGAACGGTGATCTGGCGCGGGGCGTTCTGGGCACGATCCGTGACGACTCGGCCATCGGCGGCATCGAGCAGTGGTTCAACAAGGTGCTGCGCGGGGAGCCCGGCCGCGAAGTCGTCGCGCGCGACAACCTGGGCAACCCGCTCCCGGGCGAGACCTACCTGGTGAAGCCCCCGGTCCCGGGTGGCGAGGTCGTGCTCACCCTGGACTCCGATCTCCAGGAGATCGCCCGCCAGGCGCTCGAGGCGGCGATCCACAAGACCAAGGCGCGCGGTGGCGATGTCCTGATCACCGACCCGATGACCGGGGAGATCCTGGCCATGGTCTCGATCCACGACGGCGAGACGGGCGGCCTGTCGTCGATCAACACGGCGTACGAGCCGGGCTCTACGCTGAAGCCGTTCACGGTCGCGGGGATCCTCACGCACGGGGTGGCGACCCTGTCCGACACCGTCAATGTAGGGAACGGCACCTGGGACATCGCCGGGCGCATCCTGCACGACGTGAGCGAGAAGGGGCGCATGACGGTCGCCACGGCGCTGCGGCTCTCGTCGAACGTGGGAATCGCCAAGGCGTCGCAGGGCGTTATCTACAGCCACGGGACGGAGCGGGACGGTCCGGGGCTCACGCACGCACAGCAGTACGAGAATCTGCGGAACTTCGGCTTCGGCACGCCGACGGGCGTTCCGCTGCCGGGGGAGACCGGCGGCATCCTGCGGCGTCCCGACGAGTGGTCGGGCCAGTCGCCCGTCTCGCTCGCGATCGGCTACGAGATCGCGGTCACCCCGCTCCAGATGGCCATGGCGTACGGAGCGCTCGCGAACGGCGGGCTGCTCATGGAGCCCCGGCTCGTCAAGGAGATCCGCGATGCTCACGGTCGGGTGATCGAGCGCTTTCCCCCGCGCGTGGTGCGGCGGGCCGTGAGCGCGAACGTGGCGCGCCGGGTGGGCCGCGTGATGGTCTCGGTCGTGGAGGACGGAACCGGCACCCGGGCCCGCATGTCCAACTTCCGGGTCGCAGGCAAGACCGGAACCAGCTGGGCCTACTCGACGAAGGGTGGATACAAGAGCGGCGAGTACTTCGCCTCGTTCGCGAGCTTCTTCCCGGCCGATGCGCCGCAGTTGGTGGTGATCGTCAAGCTGGCAGACCCGCATGGCGACTACTACGGCGGTGCCGCAGCCGCGCCGGTGACGCGTGCCACGATGGAAGCTGCGCTCGCCGCTCGCCGTACACCGCTCGACAGGGCGGCCCTTCTGCGTGCGGAGCGGGGGCCGGCCGTGGACGTCGCGCCTTCTCCGCTCCACTTCGCCGCGGAGCCCATCGATCCGCCGCCTCCACCGGAACGCGAAGAGACCTCGGACGCTGCCGCGCAGGGTGGGACCGAGTCCGCGAGCGTGACGCTCCCGGACGTGGCGGGTCTGCCACTGCGCGTGGCGGTGCGGCGGCTCCACGCATTGGGGGTCCGAGTCGCCGATCCAGGTTGGGGAAGCATCGTCGGAACCGTTCCCTCGGCCGGGACGAACGTGACGCCGGGGGACACGGTACGGTTGCGGCTCCGCCGGAGGACCGATGGGTAAGGGCGCCCCGACCCTGAACACGGTGGGCGAGGTCCTCCGGTCGGCCGGACTCCTTCGGGAGACACACGGCGCGGGGGACGTCGCCGTTTCAGGCACCACTCAGGACTCGCGCACGGTACGCAGGGGCGATCTGTTCCTCGCCTGGAGGGGCACCGCCTCGGATGCCCACGACTTCGTGGCGGCCGCGGCGGACGCCGGGGCCGTGGCCGCGGTGGTGGAGCACCGCGTCGACGTGGACATTCCGCAGCTCGTGGTCGAAGACGGACGGCGGGCGGCGGCGATCGCGGCCGATGTCGTGGCCGGCTCGCCGTGGAAGCGCCTCTTCGTCGTGGGCGTCACCGGGACGAACGGAAAGACCACCACGGCGTTGCTCGCGCGCCATCTGCTTTCGGGGCAGGCTCCCGCGCGCGCCGTGGGAACCCTGGGGCTCGTGGACGTCGACGGTACGGTGCGGCCCGGCACACAGGGGCTCACGACGCCGGGTCCGGCGCAGATGGCGGTATGGCTCTCCGAGGCCGTCGACGACGGAGTCGAGGTCGTGGTGATGGAGGCGTCGTCGCACGCGCTCGAGCAGCGGCGCCTCGACGGTGTGCGCTTCGACGTGGCCGTCTTTACGAACCTGACGCAGGACCACCTGGACTACCACGCCGATTTCGAGTCCTACTTCCGGGCCAAGGCGCACCTCGCCGAGCTGCTCAAGGACGATGGGGCGCTCGTCGTCAATGGCGACGCTTCCGCGTGGCGGGCGCTCGATGCGGGTGGCCACGGCGTGCGCGTCTATTCCGTGGAGGGTACGGGTGCGGTCCGCGCCCTGGACGTGGTCGCCGACGCGCACGGCAGCCGGTTCACGCTGGCGATCGACGGGAGCCGCGCCGAGGTCAGCCTTCCGCTGCCCGGGCGCTACAACGTCGAGAACGCGCTCGCCGCGGCGGCGGTCGCCGGGCTCGCGGGCCGGAGCGTGGACGAGATCGCCGCGGGCCTCGACTCCGCCCCTCAGATCACCGGCCGACTCGAGGTCGTGTGCCGGGATCCGTTTACGGTCCTGATCGACTTCGCGCATACGCCGGACGCCCTGCGCGGCGCCTTGGCGGCGGTACGGCCGCTCACGGAGGGCCGGCTCATCGTGCTCTTCGGAGCCGGCGGAGACCGGGACCGCGCAAAGCGTCCCCTGATGGCGCGCGAGGTTCGAGCGTTGGCGGATGTCATCGTCCTGACGTCGGACAATCCCCGGACCGAAGATCCCGAGCGGATCCTGGACGACATCGCCGAAGGGCTGGAGGACGCGGCGTACGACAGGATCGCGGATCGCCGCCTGGCCATCCGCCACGCGCTCGCGATGGCCGAGCGCGGCGACACCGTGCTGCTCGCCGGCAAAGGACACGAGACGTACCAGATCGTCGGCCGCGAGAAGCGCCCGTTCGACGAGCGGGTGGTGGTTCGCGACTGCCTGGCCGAGCTGGGGGTCGCATGAGCGCGTTCGCCTGGACCGACGCGGCGGTGCGCGACGCCCTGGGCTTGCGCACGGATCTCGCCGAAGAGGACGTGCGCTTCGGTGCTGTGTCCACGGACTCCCGCACGATCGGTGACGGGGATCTCTACGTGGCCCTGGTCGGCGACCGCTTCGACGGCCACGACTTCGTCGCCGACGCACTGGCACGGGGTGCCCGTGGCGCCGTGGTGTCGAAGCCGGTGGCCGGAGAGCATCCGGATGCACGGCTCTACCCGGTGTCCGACACGCTGGAAGCGCTGGGCGCGCTGGCCGCGCACCGGCGACGGGCATTGCGGGTGCCCGTGGTGGGGCTGACGGGGTCTGTAGGGAAGACCACGACGAAGGACCTCACGTGCGCGGCCCTCGAGGGCACGCTCCGCGTGCACGCCACCCGAGCGAACCTGAACAACCGCATCGGGATGCCGCTCACGTTGCTCGCCACCCCCGACGATGCCGAGGTGGTGGTGCTGGAAATGGGCACGAACGAGCCCGGCGAGATCGGTAAGCTGGCCTCGGTGGCGCGTCCCGATGTGGGCGTCGTGACCACGGTGAGCGAGAGCCACCTCGAGCGGCTCGGGTCGCTGGAGGGCGTTCTGGAAGAGAAGCTCGACCTGCTGCGTGGCCTGGCCGAGAACGGTCGCGCCCTGGTGGGCGACGAGCCGGCCATGTTGGTCGAGGGCGCCCGCCGCATCCGCACGGTGGTGCGCGTGGCCGGGTGGAGCGAGCGGGCGGACGAGGACCTGCGGCCGAGGGACGTCGAGGTCGACCACTGGGGGGCCTACAGCTTCGCGTGGCACGGGCAGCGGGTGACGCTCGGCATTCCCGGACGTCACTCGGTCGCCAACGCCCTGCTGGCTTTGGCGATCGCCGACCTGCTCGGCGTACCCGCACGTGCGGCGGCACGCGGCGTGTCCGGCGCCAAGCCGCGCTCGATGCGGGCGGAGCTGCGACGGATCGGTGATCTCACCGTCATCGTCGACTGCTACAACGCGAACCCGCAGAGCGTGCGGGCCGCGCTCGACCTGTTGGAGGCACAGGCCGAGGCTTCGAGCCGCGTGGCGATGCTGGGAACCATGCTCGAGCTCGGAGAGGCCTCGGACCAGCTGCACCGGGACGTGCTCGACGACGCGCTGGGTCGCGACGTGGATCTGGTGGTGGCGACGGGTGCCTTCGCCGTGGCTGCCCGTGCCGTCGAGGAGTTGGACGCCGATCGCGTCGTCACCGCACCGGGGTGGCGCGAGGCGTATCCGGCTCTTCGGGCGCGTCTGGACGGGCACGAGGTGATCCTGCTCAAGGCATCGCGCGGGGTGGCGATGGAGGGCGTGCTTCCCCTGCTCGAAGCCGACTTCGGACCCGAAGCGACAGGGTCGGACGGAGGAGAGGCCTGATGCTCTACTGGCTCCTCCCCCGGTTCACGGACGTGAACATCGTCTTCAACCTGTTCCGCTACATCACGGTTCGGGCTGCCGGCGGGCTCGTTACGTCGCTGCTGATCGCGTTCTGGCTCGGACCGGGCTTCATCCGCCGTCTCACCCGCCTGAAGGTCGGGCAGGTCGTCCGCGACGTCGGTCCCGAGACGCATCTGTCCAAGGCCGGGACGCCCACGATGGGGGGGATCATCATCATCGCGGCGGCCACGCTGTCCACGCTGCTGTGGGGACGCCTCGACAACGAGTACACGATCCTGGCCCTGGTCGCGCTCCTCTGGATGGGCGGCATCGGCTTCCTGGACGACTACCTGAAGGTGGTGAGTGGACGTCCCCGGGGTCTGGTGGCCCGCTACAAGATGATCGGGCAGACGATCTTCGGGCTCGGCCTGGGTCTGCTGCTCCTCTGGCATCCGGTCTCGGACTATCCGACCACCTGGACGAGCGTCCCGTTCTTCTCGGACTGGGTCGCCTCGTTCTGGGCGCCGGCGTTCGTGGTGTTCGTGATCATCGTGATCTCGGGCACGTCGAACACGGTCAATCTCACCGACGGCCTCGACGGGCTCGCTGCGGGGCTCACCGCCATTGTCTCGGCCACGTTCGGGATCCTGGCGTATGTGACCGGGCGCGTCGACACGTCGCACTACCTGGGCCTGATGTACCTGCCGGGCGCCGGCGAGCTGGCCGTCTTCGCGGTCGCTCTGGCCGGTGCGGCGCTGGGCTTTCTCTGGTTCAACGCCCATCCGGCCGAGGTCTTCATGGGCGATACGGGCTCGCTGGCGCTGGGCGGCGCGATCGGCGCCATGGCGATCCTCCTCAAGGCCGAGTTCCTCCTGGTCATCGCGGGAGGCGTGTTCGTGCTGGAGGGCGTCTCGGTGATCGTCCAGACCAGCTGGTTCAAGTACACGGCCCGCCGCTTCGGACAGGGGCGACGGGTCTTCAGGATGGCCCCCATCCACCACCACTTCGAGAAGCTCGGTTGGCCCGAGTCGAAGGTGGTCGTGCGGTTCTGGATCCTCGGAATTCTCTGCGCGATGCTCGCCGTCGGCAGCCTGAAGATCCGTTAGCGGACACGGTGAGCGCGTGCGATGGGGACTGAGAGAGCAGTGAGCGGAGCGAAGGACCTGAGCGGAGCGAAGGTGGCCGTCATCGGCCTCGGGGCCAGCGGTGTGGCCGCGGCCCGGTTGGTACTCGAACAGGGAGGGGAAGTCTATGTCTCGGACGTCAACGCTGATGCCCAGACTGCAGCTCGTGGAGCCGAGCTCCGGGATCTTGGCGCCGGGGTCGACGTGGGATCGCACGACGTCGAACGCGTGGCGCGAGCCGACCTCGTCGTCGTCAGTCCCGGAGTCCCCCCGGACGCTCCGGTGCTCCGGGCGCTCGGGGATCGTGGTGTTCGGTGGATCTCCGAGCCCGAGCTCGCCGTTCGGTTCTTCGATGGTCCACTGATCGCCGTCACCGGGACCAACGGGAAGACGACGACCACCGTGTTGATCGCGCACCTGCTCGAGGCGGCCGGACGCCGCGTTGCCCTCGGGGGCAACGTGGGCGGAGGCATCGCGCCCGCCGCGTCGGATCTCGCGCTCCGGGCACCGGCGCCGGACTGGTACGTGCTGGAGCTTTCGTCCTTCCAGCTCGCCGGCATCGAGCGTCTGCGGCCCGACATCGGGGTGCTCACCAACCTCTCGCCCGACCACCTCGATCGGTACGAGAGCGTGGAGGCGTACTACGCCGACAAGGCCCGCCTCTTCGACAACGCCGACCATGAGAGCCGGTGGGTGCTGCCCGCCGACGATCTCGCCGTGGATGGACTGATCGCGGACGCGCCGGGTCGGCGCTATCGCTTCGGCGAAGACGGCGCGTCGGGCGTGCACGCCTATGTCGAAGGAGATGTGCTGACGCTGCGTACCGGTACCGTGCCGGAGCCTCTCATGCCGGTGTCCGAGCTCCCGCTCCTGGGACGTCACAATCGTCTGAACGCCCTCGCCGCCGCGCTGACGGCCGGTCTGGCGGGTGCGCCGATGGGACGCCTGGCCGAAGGCCTCCGCAGCGCGCGACCCCTGCCACACCGCCTCGAGCCTGTGCTCGAGCGCCGGGGCATCCTGTGGGTGAACGACTCCAAGGCGACCAACGTGGCCGCGACGCGGAGCGCCCTGCAGAGCCTCGATCGGCCGGTGGTGCTCCTCCTGGGCGGAAAGGACAAGGGAGAGGACTTCGGGGCGCTTCGCGCGGCGTTGCGGGGCAGGACGCGTCACGTGCTCGTGTTCGGGGCGGCGGGTGCCCGCATCGCCTCCGAGCTCGAGGGCGCGGCACCGCTGGAGCTGCTCACCGGGAGCTTCGAATCCGTGCTGCGAGTGGCCTCGGAGCGGGCGCACGAGGGAGACATCGTGTTGCTCTCCCCGGCGTGCTCGAGCTTCGACATGTTCGAGTACTACGAGGACCGCGGGCGCCGCTTCGCCGCCCTCGTTCGGGAGGTGGCCTGATGGCCCGGCCGATGGACGTCGCACCCGCCGGGCCGGTTCGGCTTCCCGAGTCCGGACTCGGGCGAGGATGGGAGCCGGCAGCCGTGCTCGTGCTGACGCTGCTCCTCCTCTCCTTCGGGCTCGTGACGCTCTACAGCGCGTCGTCCGTGCTGGCGCTCCGAGAGAAGCTCCCGGACACGTATTACGTGCTTCGCCAGGCCGGGGGAGCCGCCTTCGGGCTGCTCGTCCTGGGTGTCTGTGCCTGGCTGCCCTACCACGTGTGGGAGCGGATGGCGTGGCCGCTCCTGTGGATCTCGGTCATCGCGCTCGTCGTGGTCGTTCTGCCTGGAACGGAGGCGATCGCGCCCCAGATCAACGGCGCGCGGCGCTGGCTCCGTCTGGGCGTCACGATCCAGCCGTCCGAGTTCGCGAAGATCGCGGTCATCGTGTGGACGGCGGCGGTCGCCGTGAAGAAGGTCGAGCACTTCCAGAGCCTCTCGAGGGGGCTCGGCCCCTTCTTCGTCGCGTGGGGCCTGATCCTGATCCCTGTCGCGCTCGAGCCGGACCTGTCGACGGCGTGCTTGATTGCGCTTCTCGGTCTTCTGGTCGTGTTCGCGGCGGGAGCGCGCATCGCGCACTTCATGTTCCTCGGGATCCTGATGATCCCGCTGCTCCGCAGTCAGCTCGAGGTAGGGTTCCGGGCCAACCGGATGACGGCGTTCCTGCACCCGGCGGCCGACCCGACCGGCGCGGGATTCCAGGTGCGTCAGTCCCTGGTCGCGCTCGGCTCCGGGGGCCTCGCGGGCGTGGGGTTCGGGGAGGGGCGGCAGAAGTTCGGCTTTCTCCCCGAGTCGCACAACGACTTCATCTTCGCGATGGTGGGCGAGGAGTGGGGCTGGCTGGGTGTGGTGTTCCTGGTGGCTCTGTACCTGGCGATCGTGCTGGTCGGGTTCCGGATCGCCCGACGCGCTCCCGACCTGTTCGGCCAGCTGCTGGCGATCGGCCTCACCAACCTCATCGCGCTGCAAGCCGTGCTGCACATGGCCGTCGGCCTGGGAATCGTCCCTCCCACGGGGCTGGCGCTTCCGCTCGTGTCGTACGGCCGCTCGAACCTCGTGGTGACACTCGCGGCGCTGGGCATCCTGCTCTCCGTGGCCCGGAGCCCGTCCGGTGGGAAGGGGGCCCGTGCATGAGATGCAGCGTCCCGCGGTCGTCTTCTCCGGCGGTGGCACAGGCGGTCACCTCTATCCGGCTCTCGCGCTGGCGGACGCATTGCGCCGGCTCCGTCCGGACGTGCGCGCGTTCTTCGTCGGGGCCTCGCGAGGCGTCGAAGCCCGCGTGCTTCCCGGGCGGGGAGAGGACCACCTCCTCCTCCCCGTGGAGGGTGTCCGCAGGGGAAGCCGGTGGAGCAATTGGAGCGTCGCACCGAGGCTCGCCGCGTCGCTGGTCCGGGTGGGCACCCTCTTCCATCGTCTGCGACCGGAGGCGGTCGTGGTGACGGGTGGCTACGCCGGTGGACCGGCCGGGCTCATGGCGGCGTTGATGCGCATCCCGCTGGTCGTCCAGGAGCAGAATGCCGTGCCGGGCGTCACGACGCGTGCGCTCTCACGGTGGGCGAGCCAGGTCCATGTCGCGTTTCCCGAGGCCGTCGACCGTCTTCCCGCTCGTGCGAGAGGTCGGACGCGTTGCACGGGCAACCCGGTGCGGCCGGCCGGCACGGTGTCCCGTGCCGACGCCAGGAACCGCCTCGCGCTGCCGCTCGACGCGGTCGTGCTCCTGGTGGTCGGTGGGAGTCAGGGTTCGGCGGCGCTGAACCGCGTGATGATCGAAGCCGTTCGGGCGGTGGTGCGCCACGAGGCACGGCGGCCGGACGCACTCCGGGTGCTCTGGTCGACCGGCCCGGCCCACCACGACGGGATCCGCTCCGAGCTCGGCGAGCTCGGAGCACCCGACTGGGTGCGGGCGGTTCCCTACATCGAAGAGATGCCGACGGCGCTGGCGGCGGCCGACCTCGCGGTGAGCCGCGCGGGCGCCATGGCCACGGCGGAGCTCCTCAACCACGGGCTTCCGGCCATCCTGGTGCCGCTGCCCACGGCGGCCGCCGATCATCAGTCGCGGAACGCGCGCGCGCTCGAGGAGGCCGGAGCCGCGCTGGTGCTCGAGGAGTCGGGACTGACCGGCGCGGCGCTCTGGGCGCGCGTGGAGGCTCTGATGGCCGATCATGAGGCATGCGGTCGCATGTCGGAGGCGGCTCGGGAGCGCGCGCGCCCCGGCGCTGCCGACGAGATCGCCGGCGCCATCGCCGAGCTCCTGCCGCGTGCCGGAGGTGGTGCATGAATCCGGTCGATCTGCGCACGCTCGCCGCCGCCGGCCCGGTGCACTTCATGGGCATCGGTGGAGCCGGCATGTGCGCGCTCGCGGAGCTCCTGCTGCGGACGGGCGGGCAGGTGAGCGGGTGCGACACCAAGGACAGCCGGGCGCTCCGCGACCTGGAGCGGCTCGGCGCCACGGTGTGGGTTGGACACGACACGCACCACACGCACGGAGCGACGGCGCTCGTCGTGACGGCCGCCGTGCCGATCGACCATCCCGAGCTCCTCCAGGCGCGCGAACAGGCGCTTCCGGTGCTCAAGCGGGCCGAGGCGCTCGGTGCCTGGGTCAACCGAGGCCGCGTCGTGGCCGTGGCAGGCACCCACGGAAAGACGACGACCACGGCGATGGCCACGGAGATCCTCGTGCAGGCGGGCATGGATCCCACGGGCTTCGTGGGCGGACGGGTCCCCGGGTGGGGCGGGAACCTGCGCTTCGGGTCCGACGACCTCTACGTGGTGGAGGCGGACGAATACGACCGTTCGTTCCACACGCTCCGTCCCCACCTGGCGGTGGTCACGAACCTCGAGGCCGACCATCTCGACATCTACGGAGACCTGGAGGGCGTGCGGGAGGGCTTCCGCCGATTCCTGCGTGGCTTGCGCACCGACGGCGTCGCGGTCGTATGCGCGGACGATCCGGGCGCATCGTCGCTCCTGGCCGATCTGGACAGCCCGGTCGTCACGTACGGCACGTCGGCCGGCAGCCGGCTCAGGGCGGTCGACGTCCGTGTGACGCCCGCGTCGACGTCCTGTCGCGTCGTCGAGGAAGGACGGGACGTGGGCGGGCTGGAGCTCACGCTCGGCGGCCGCCACAATCTCCGCAACGCCCTGGGCGCGGCCGCGGCGGCCAGGCATCTCGACGTCGACTGGTCGTGCATCCGCGAGGCGCTGTCCGCCTTCCGGGGCGTCGCACGGCGGTTCGAGCGCCTGGGCGAGGCCGCGGGCGTCACCGTCGTGGACGACTACGCGCATCACCCGACGGAGATCCGGGCGGCGCTCGCGGCGGCCCGGTCGACGTTTCCCGGAGCGCGTATCGTGGCTGCGTTCCAGCCTCACCTGTATTCGCGGACGCGCGACTTTGCGGACGAGTTCGGCCGTGCCCTGGCCGGTGCGGACGTGACGTGGGTCAGTGACGTCTTCCCCGCGCGGGAGGCCGCGATTCCCGGCGTGACGGGCGAGCTCATCGTCGAAGCCGCCCGGGCGGCCGGGTCCGCCGACGTGCGGTACCACGCCGAGCTGACCGGCTTCGCCGAGGCGATCGCGGAGAGGCTACGGGAGGGAGACGTCCTGGTGACCCTGGGTGCCGGATCGGTCGAGGCCGTAGGACCCGAGGTCCTGCAGCGCCTCCGGGAGCGGATCCATGCGTAGCCAGACGAAGGTCCTGCTCGGGACGCTCGCGCTCGCGGCGCTGTGGGAGGTGGGCAGCCGTGTGCCGGCGGCGCTGTCGTCGATGCAGACGTTCCGGGTCCGCACCGTCGATATTCGCGGACTCCACTTCATGACACGCACCGAGGCGCTGGCCGACATGAAGCTGAGCCCGCGGTCCACCGTGTGGACGAACACGCACACGTTGGCCGAGCGGCTGGAGGCCGACCCGCTGGTCCGCACGGCGCGGGTCACCCGCAAGATTCCGTCGACCCTGATCGTGGACGTGGTCGAGCGGCATCCGATCGCCCTCGTTCCGACCCCGACGCTGGTGCCCATCGACGCGCACGGCATGCGCCTGCCGATCGATCCGGCTCGCCATCATCTGGACCTGCCCATCATGGAGTCGGTGGATCGGCCGGCCCCCGGAGCCCGCCTCCTTCCGAGGCGAAGCCGTCAGTTGGCGGCCGAGGTGGGGAGGCTCGTCGAGGCGGACACCTCCTTCCACCAGATGCTGTCGGTCGTCTCCGAGACGTCCGATCACACGGTCCGGGCGCTCTGGAGCAACCCCCCGGTGGAGTTTCTCCTGCGTCCGGATACGCCTCCCCGGCGCCTTCGCGAGGGAATCGCCGTGCTGGAAGACGCGCTCGGCCGCGATCCGCAGCACCCGCCGGAAGTCATCGACCTCAGGTACGCGGACCAGGTTGTGGTCCGCCGCTCACGCTGACACGGGAAGATCATGCGATCCAATCTCATCGCCGGCCTCGACATCGGAACGAGCAAGACCTGCGCCGTCATCGGCGAGATCGGGGACGACCCGCGCCGTCCCCGCCTCACGATCCTGGGTGTCGGTCAGTCCCGCACCGGGGGGCTGCGTGGCGACCTCGTGACGAACATCGAGGAGATCACCGAGTCGGTCAGAGCTTCCATCAAGGAAGCCGAGCTCATGGCCGGCTCGACGGTCGACCGCGTCTACTCCGGCATGGGCGGCGATCACGTTCGCGCCTCGACCTCCATGGGTGTCGTGGCGGTGGCCGACGAGGACGTCACCGCCGACGATGTCGAGCGTGTCCACGTCGTGGCGCGGGCCGTGGCGCTCCCGCCGGACCGCGAGATGCTGCACGCGATTCCGCAGGAGTATCGGGTCGATTACCAGAAGGGCATCAAGGATCCGCTCGGCATGAGCGGCGTGCGCCTCGAGGCCGAGGTCTTCCTCGTCACGTGCGCGGTCACGGCCGGGGCCAACATCCGCAAGGCGGTCAACCGCGCCGGGTACCGGGTTCAGGAGCTCGTCCTCGAGCCGCTGGCGGGCGCCCGCTCGGTGCTGACCGAGGACGAAAAGGAAGTCGGCGTCGCGATGGTCGAGATCGGGGCCTCGACGACCGACCTGGCCGCGTACTACGAGGGCAAGATCCGCCACGTCGCGATCCTCCCGTTCGGGGGAGCCACCCTGACCGCGGACCTCGTGCACGGGCTCTCGATTCCGTGGGCCGAAGCCCAGAAGGCCAAGGAGCACTACGGTACGGCGTTCGCCCAGCTCGTGGACCCCAGAGAGACGGTCGAAGTCCCGGGGCCCTCTCCGGGTCAGCGCCGTCACGTCGCCCGGGAGCTCATCGCGCACATCATCGAACAGCGTCTCGACGAGATGTTCGGACTCATCCAGACCGAGCTGCAGGAGCAGGGGCTGCTGGACAAGCTCGGGGCCGGAGTGGTCCTGACCGGAGGCACGGTGGCGATCCCCGGCATCGTCGAGCTCGCGCAGCAGATCTTCGCCGCACCGGTACGGCTCGGCGTCCCCCGCGAGGGACTCGGCGGGCTCGCCGACTCCGTCGCACGGCCGAAGTTCGCGGTTGCGGCAGGGCTCGCACTCTGGGGCGCCGATCGCTTCGCCGAGACCGGGCAGGGTGCGTCCACCCTCACATCGGGGGTGTTCACCAAGCTCGGCACGTGGCTCAGGGAGTTCTTCTAGTGGATCACCGACCCGACGCATCGCAGACGACACCAACGAATTCGCTCACGCACCACCAGGAAGGAGACCAAACCATGATGATCTTCGAGTTCGAGGAGACCCCGGCCCAGAACGCCCGCATGAAGGTGGTCGGCGTCGGAGGCGCAGGCGGCAACGCCGTGAACAGGATGATCGACGAGGACCTGGAGGGTGTGGAGTTCATCTCGATGAACACCGACGCGCAGGCCCTCAAGGGCTCCCGCGCCCAGGTCACGCTCCAGATCGGCAAGAAGCTGACCCGGGGGCTCGGGGCCGGCGCGCGCCCGGAGATCGGCCGGCAGGCGCTGTCGGAGAGCGAGGAGGAGGTGCGGCGCGCGCTCGACGGTGCCGACCTGGTCTTCGTGACCGCGGGCATGGGTGGTGGCACCGGAACCGGCGCGGCGCCGATCGTGGCCGAGATCGCCCGTGAGATGGGCGCGCTCACGATCGGGATCGTGACCAAGCCGTTCTCGTTCGAGGGCAAGAAGCGCGACCGGCAGGCACATCAGGGCCTCGCAGAGCTCCGCCGGTGCGTGGACACCATGATCGTCGTACCCAACGATCGTCTGCTGTCCGTGGTGCCGAAGGGGACCTCGTTCCGCGACGCGCTGAAGAAGGCCGACGAGGTGCTTCTGCACGCCACGCAGGGCATCAGCGATCTGATCCGTGTGAGCGGAGAGGTGAACGTCGACTTCGCCGACGTGCGCACGATCATGGCGTGTCGGGGACCGGCGCTCATGGGCTCGGGCTTCGGCGAGGGAGACAACCGGGCGCAGGAAGCGGCCCAGGAGGCTATTTCGTCGCCACTGCTGGACGAGGTCTCGATCCGGGGCGCGCGCGGCGTTCTGATCAACATCACCGGTGGCCTGGATCTCGCCATTGACGAGGTCACCCAGATCTCCTCCATTATTCAAGAAGAGGCCGGGGACGACGCCGAGATCATCTTCGGGGCCGTGCACGATCCGGATCTGGAGGGCAAGATCCGTGTAACGGTCATCGCCACGGGGTTCGACTCCACGGAAGAGGACAAGGTGATCCGGCCCGATTTCCGGCGTCATCGTCCGTCCCAGCCCGTTCCGGAGCCGGCTCCGCAGCCGATGGTCCAGCAGCAGCCCCGGGTCGAGCAGCGTGCGGCGGTAGGTGGCGGGCGTGCCGAGCCGGTGCTTCCGCTGGGACGGTTTCCCGAGCGCGTCGTGACGCGTGATCAGCTCGTCGAGCTGGATATTCCCACGTTCATTCGCCGTCAGATGGACTGACGGCGCAGCGGACCCGGCCTTGCCGGGCGAGAATCCAACCGGAAACGGGATCGGTGCAAGCGAAGGATGTGATGCGAGGGTGTCGGCTCGCGGCCGTGGTAGTGGTCGCGGGCCTGGGAGCGTGCTCGTCCCGTGCTCCGGACGTCGGCGAGATCGGCACGGTCTACGCCCGGCCGGCCGAAGACGTGAAGGTCCTCTCGTTGGGGCGAGGGGAGACGCTCGGTGAGCTTCTCGGAAACTCGATCAAGCCGAACGAGCAATACGATCTCCTTCTGGCGTTCCGCCAACAGGCGAGCCCGAGGCGTATGCGTGTCGGTACGGAGATCACGCTGCGCCGGAGGGCCGATACCGGACGGCTGCGTCGGGTGGACGTCGAGTTCAACCGGGATACCACGGTCCGCCTCACGCGCGGTCCCGACGGGTGGTCGTCTCAGATCGTCCAGACGCCGACGTACGTCGACACGCTCTACGCCGCCGGCACGATCGACAACTCACTGTGGGAATCGGTCGTGGACAATCCGGGCTTGGCGTCGCTTCCGGTCCAGGACCGCGGCGGGCTCATCGACGACCTGGATGCGGTCTTCCAGTGGCAGATCGACTTCTCGCGCCAGATCCATCAGGGAGACACGTATCGCTTCGTCTACGAGGAGGAGGTTCGCCCCGACGGCTCCATGCGCTCCGGAAAGCTCCTGGCCGCCGAGGTCGTCAACGCGGGTACGCCCTATTACGCCATCTACTTCGACCCCAACGGCGACGGGAGGGGCTCGTATTACGATCTGGCCGGCCGCTCGGTGCGGCGCGCCTTCATGCGCAAGCCGCTTGCGTACCGGAGGATCTCGTCGCGGTTCTCGAGAGATCGGTACCAGCCGATCCTGCACATCTGGCGCCCGCATCTGGGGGTGGACTACGCCGCGGCGATCGGCACACCGGTGTGGGCAACGGCCGACGGCGTCGTCGTGCGCCGAGGCTGGGACGGAGGGTACGGCAACCTGATCGAGCTTCGCCATCCCAACGGATGGCAGACCCGATACGGGCACCTGTCGGCCTTCAGAAAGGGGCTGCACGTGGGCTCGCGGGTGCATCAGGGCGAAGTCATCGGCTACGTCGGTGAGACGGGCCTGGCCACGGGTCCGCATCTCCACTACGAGATCCGCCACCACGGCAAGGCGATCGATCCGCTCGCCGTAAAGCTCCCGGCCGGTGATCCCGTGCCGGCGCACGATCAGGCGGACTGGGACCGTGCAAGAACGGCGGAGATGGCGCTCCTGATGTCGATCCCCGGAGGGGGGCCCGTGCGTACCATGGCGAGTGCGGCGGGTCACGCGTCTCAGCCCACCCAACCGGAGGACGCCAGAGGACAGAGGTAGAGCGCCGTCTCTGCCTCCTTCCACGACGCGGCACCTCCGTGCTTCGCGGCGGCCGCGAGCACACTGCGACTCATTACATTCTCAGGCGATGGCACGCCTTTTCAAGAAGAAACCGGAACGAAAGAAGGGCTTGTGGCGCCGCGTGGTGGACCTCGCGCTCACCGATGTGCGCGTGGTGGCGGGCGGCATGGACCACGAGTCTCTCGAGACCCTGGAGGAGCGGCTGCTGGCCGCGGATTTCGGGGTGTCGGCCACCCTGCGGCTCGTGGACCGTGTCGAGGAGGCTGCGCGGCGAGGCAAGGCCCGTGGCCGCGAAGGCCTCAGCGGGGTGCTCCGCGACGAGATCCTGTCGATCCTGTCGGCCTCCGGTGACGCCGGGGACCTGGCCGCTTCCGACTCGGGCCCGACGGTATACCTGGTCGTGGGCGTCAACGGCGTGGGCAAGACGACGTCGATCGCCAAGCTCGCCCACCACCTCGTACGGGAGGGCCGCTCCGTGCTCGTGGCCGCCGCCGACACGTACCGTGCCGGTGCGGTGGAGCAGCTCGAGATGTGGGCCAAGCGGATCGGCGCCGATTTCCTGCGTGGCCAGTCGGGCGGCGATCCGGCTGCGGTGGCGTTCGACGCGATCGACGCGGCCGAAGCGCGCGGTACCGATGTCGTGCTCATCGACACGGCCGGTCGCATCCACACGAACCGGGCGCTGATGGACGAGCTGGCCAAGATCGACCGGGTAGTGCGCCGGCGCCTGGACGGGGCGCCGCACGAGACCCTCCTGGTCCTCGACGCTACGGTGGGCCAGAATGCCGTGCGGCAGCTCGAGACCTTCAGCAAGGCCGTGACCGTGACGGGCATCGTTCTCGCGAAGCTGGACTCCACCGCGCGTGGCGGCATCGTCGTCGCGCTCCAGCAGGAGTACGGCGTGCCGGTCAAGCTCGTGGGGGTGGGGGAGGGGATCGACGACCTCGAGGTCTTCGATCCGGGGACGTTCGTGGACGGCGTGTTCGCGAGCTCCTGAGGGTCGGCCGGGTGGGCTCCTACTCGCAGCTCGATCGCCCGGTCCAGTTCCTCAAGGGCGTGGGGCCCAGGAGAGCCGACGCGCTCGCCCGACTCGGGATCGGTACGGCGCGAGACCTCCTCTACCACGTTCCCCGGCGCTACGACGACGCGTCGACCGTTCACCCGATCGGATCGCTCGAGGTCGGGATGGACGCCACCGTGGTCGGCCAGGTGCGGAGCAAGGGCGTGATCCCGACCCGCAGGGGCCTGCGGATCTTCCAGGCCGTGCTCCGGGACGAGTCGGGCATGATCACGGTGGCCTGGCCCGGTCAGCCCTGGCTCGACCGGAAGATTCGCGAGGGGGACGTCCTCCTGGTGACGGGTCCCGTGAAGTTCTTTCACGGCCGGCAGCTGCAGCCGCGCGAGTTCACCGTCCTGTCGAGGGGCGGCGCAGAGGTCGACCGCACCGGGACGATCTTCGTGACGTACCCGGCCTCCGAGGACGTACCGCAGTGGGTCCTGCGCACGATCTTCGGACGGAACCTGGATGCGCTCCTGAGCTGGGCCGACGACGACGAGGTCTTCGCTCCGGCGGAGCTCGACGCCCTCGGGCTGCCGAGGCTCGGTCGCGCGCTCACCGAGATGCACCGCCCGTCGAGCCTCCCGGACGCCGAGCGCGGACGCAGGCGGCTGGCCTTCGACGAGCTCTTCTTTCTCCAGCTCCTGCAGGCGCGTGCGCGGTACCGGCAGACCGAAACGGCGCCGGGCATCGCGCATCGGCGCACGAATCGGCTGATCCGGTCCCTGCTCGATGCGTTGCCCTTCGATCTGACCGAGGCCCAGACCCGCGTGCTCCGCGAGGTCTACGCCGACATGACGTCCGGGCGACGGATGAATCGGCTGCTCCAGGGTGACGTGGGATCGGGCAAGACCATCGTGGCGCTGTTCGCCATGCTGCTCGCCGTCGAGGGAGGGTGGCAGGCCGCGCTGATGGCGCCCACCGAGCTCCTGGCCGAGCAACACGCCCGGAATCTCTCCGCGCTGGTGGAGCCGCTGGGCCTCGACATCCTGCTCCTCACCGGGCGTGTCGCCGCCGCCGAGCGCCGCCGTGCTCTGGAGTCGTTGGCGTCGGGAAGCGCGCCACTGGTGGTGGGCACGCATGCCCTGATCCAGGACGGGGTGGAGTTCCACCGGCTCGGCCTGGTGGTGGTCGACGAGCAGCACCGTTTCGGGGTCCGTCAGCGTATGGCGCTGAGCGAGCAGGAGAGCCGGGGATCGGACGAGCGGCCCGACGTGCTGATCATGTCCGCGACGCCGATTCCGAGGTCGATGGCGATGACGCTCTATGGCGACCTGGATCTCAGCGTGCTCGACGAGCCTCCCCCGGGCCGCCGCGAGGTACGAACCACCCTGCGCACCCCGCGGGGCCGGACGGCCGTGTACCGGTTCGTCGACGAGCAGATCGAGAAGGGCCACCAGGCGTATATCGTCTACCCGCTCGTGGCCGAATCCGAGAAGGTGGATCTCCTGGCCGCCACGGAGGAGTACGAGCGTCTCCGCACGGAGGTCTTCGGCCACCGGAGGCTCGGCCTCCTGCACGGCCAGGTGGCCTCGGACGAGAAGGACCGGATCATGCGCGCGTTCCTGGCGGGTGAGATGGACCTCCTGGTCGCGACCACGGTCATCGAGGTCGGCATCGACGTGCCGAACGCTTCGGTCATGGTCGTGGAGCACGCCGAGCGGTTCGGGCTCTCACAGCTCCACCAGCTCCGGGGGCGCGTGGGGCGCGGCGCCGCGGAGAGCTACTGCGTGCTGATCGCCGAGGCGGGCGACGAAGCCACCGAGCGCCTGAAGATCCTGCGTGACACGTCCGACGGCTTCGCGGTGGCGCGGGCGGACCTGCGCATCCGGGGTCAGGGAGACCTGTTCGGCGCGCAGCAGCACGGACACGATCCGGTCCTGCGCTTCGCCGATCTGCTCGAGGACGAGGATCTCCTGATGCGCGCGCAGGCGGCGGCGCGCGAGCGGATCGCGAGCGACCCGGAGCTGGCGCACCCGGAGAACGCCCGCATCCGCGAGCGTCTGGAGGCGCGCTTCCGCGATCGCCTCGAGATGTTCGAGGTGGGCTGAGCGGCCGGCTGCGTGGAGCGGCGGCGTCGAGCGCACGCCGGTTGATCGAGCGGTTCGGGTGGCGCTAACGTTTGCGGCCCCGGGCCCGCAGCGAGGCCCTACGTCCGAAATGAGCCGACAAGGCATCCATGGTCGAGATCAAAGCGTTGGATCAGCACGTGGGCGAGCGCGTGACCGTGTCCGGATGGGTGGAGACCACCCGCGGACACGGAAAGGTGGCGTTCGTGGTGATGCGGGACGGAACCGGCGTGGTCCAGGGCGTCCTGGTGCGCAAGGAGATCGGCGACGAAGCGTGGGACCTCTTCTCTTCGCTCACGCAGGAATCGACGGTCGCGCTCACCGGAGACGTGCGTGCGGACGATCGGGCGCCGGGTGGGTTCGAGCTGTCCGTGGTGGGGATCGAGCTCCTGGCCGCCGCGGAGGAGTACCCGATCCAGCCGAAGGAGCACGGGGTCGAGTTTCTCCTCGATCACCGCCATCTCTGGCTGCGCTCGTCCCAGCAGAGAGCCGGCCTCAAGGTGCGCGCGGAGGTGGAGCAGGCGATCCACGACTTCTACTACGGTCGTGGGTTCGTACGCATCGACACACCGATTCTCACCGGATCGATCGGCGAGCACGCCGGCACGCTCTTCGAGACCGATTACTTCGGCCAGAAAGCCTTCCTGGCCCAGACGGGCCAGCTCTACGTCGAAGCGGCCTCCGCGGCGTTCCGGAAGGTCTACTGCTTCGGTCCGACGTTCCGGGCCGAGAAGTCGAAGACGCGTCGCCATCTGACCGAGTTCTGGATGGTCGAGCCCGAGGTGGCGTTCGCGGACTCCGACGAGAACATGCGCCTCCAGGAGGACTTCGTCTCGTACCTCGTGGAGCGTGCCCTGGAGCGATGCGGCGAGGAGCTCGAGATCCTGGAGCGGGACACGAGCAAGCTCGAGCAGGTGCGCCCTCCGTTCCCGCGGATCAGCTATACGGACGCGGTGGAGCGGCTGCGCGCGGGCGGGAGCGAGTTGACGTGGGGAGAGGACCTCGGGGCCCCTGACGAGGTGGCACTGACGGCGGATTACGATCGTCCGGTCTTCGTGTACAACTACCCGAAGACCGCGAAGGCCTTCTACATGAAAGAGAACCCGGAGGACCCGCGCACCGTGCTCTGCAACGACCTCCTCGCCCCCGAGGGCTACGGCGAGATCATCGGTGGAAGCCAGCGCGAGGACGATCTGGACCGGCTGAGGGCGCGCATACACGAGGAGCATCTCCCCGAAGAGGCCTACGCCTGGTACCTCGACCTGAGGCGGTACGGGACGTTCCCGCACTCGGGCTTCGGTCTGGGGGTGGAGCGCACCGTGGCGTGGATCACCGGCAAGCACCATGTGCGTGAGCTGATCCCGTTCCCGCGCCTCATGAACCGGCTGAACCCGTAGCGATCGCCGAAGAGGAAGGAGCCTCCGATGCCGAGAGCCGTCCTGGACATGATGGACCTGAGGTCTGCGTGGGCGATGCCTTCATGGGTCCCCGATCGCATCCGGGAGGCCTTCGGCACCGACTGGGATCTTTTCGTCGTCGACGAGGAGACCGACGGATCGGGTGACGGTGCGTCGCGGATGTCTCCTGCCGTCGTGGAGGCGGTCCGTCCGGCGGAGGTCTATTTCGGATTCGGAATCCCCGAAGCGCTGATTCAGGAGGGGGAACGGCTACGCTGGGTCCATTCGGGAGCCGCCGGTGTCGGCGGCTCGCTGACGCCCGGGATGAGAGAGAGCCCGGTGGTGCTCACGAACTCTGCGGGGGTTCACGCCCCTCCGATGGCCGAGACCGTGCTCGGGATGATCCTCTACTTCCTTCGTGGCCTCGACTTCGCCGTCCGGAGTCAGAGAGAGGGAGTGTGGACGACCGATCCGTACTTCGCCGACGGAGGCACCCTGCGCGAGCTCGCCGACTGCACCGTGGGCATCGTCGGATTCGGCGGAATCGGCCGTGAAGTGGCTCGTCGCGTGGCCGCGCTCGGAGCGCGGGTGATCGGGGTCAAGCGCACGCCGGCCGAGGAGGGAGCGGACGATCTGGAGACGCTCGAGGGCGGAGGCCGACTGGCGAGCCGGATCGAGCTGGACCACGGACGGCACGGCCTCGACGCCGTGCTGTCGAAGAGCGACGTGGTCGTCGTATGCGCGCCCGAGACGCCGCAGACGCGCGGCATGCTCGACGCGGAGGCGCTCGCACGCCTGAAGGATGGAGCCCTCCTCGTGAACGTGGCACGCGGCAAGCTGGTGGACGAGGACGCGCTGGTGCACGAGCTCCGCTCGGGGCGGATCCGGGGCGCGGGTCTCGACGTGTTCGCACAGGAGCCTCTTCCGGAGGGACACCCCTTCTGGTCGTTGCCCAACGTGATCCTCACGCCGCACGTGTCGGCGGTCACCCGGGGCTTCTGGGCGCGCGAGACCGCGTTGATCGTGGAGAACGTGCGACGCTACCTCGCCGAGGAGCCGCTCCTGAACACGGTGGACAAGGCCGCAGGCTATTGAAGGCCCGTCCGGACGCGCGCGGTCTCGGCGCCCGAAGCGGGGCTCAGCTCCGCTTCAGCTCCTCCCAGAGGCCGTCGAGCACCTCGAGCGAGGAGTCCTGGATCCGGATGCCCCGCTCGCGCGCCAGGGCCTCCAGCCGATCGAAGCGTGCGCGGAACTTCCGGTTCGCCGCCTCGAGGGCCGTGGTCGAGTGCGCCCCGGCGAGGCGGGTGAGGTTCACCACGGAAAAGAGCAGGTCGCCCAGCTCCTCTTCGACGGCTTCGGGCGCGCCCTCCTCCAGGGCTTCGCGTACCTCTTCCATCTCCTCGGCTACCTTGTCCCAGGCGCCGTGGAAGTCCTCCCAATCGAAGCCCACGCCGCTGACGCGTTCCTGGATCCTGTGGGCCTTCGTGAGCGGATCGAGTCCCCGGGCCAATCCGTGCAGAACGCCCTGGCTCTCCTCCCGCTCGTCGGCCTTGAGGTCTTCCCACTCCCTGCGCTCGCCGTCGCCGAACAAGTGGGGATGCCGCCGAACCATCTTCTCTTCGAGTCGAAGGTATACGGCGTCCGCGTCGGAGGTGCCCGCTTCCTCGCACAGGACGATCTGGAAGGCGAGGTTGAGCAGGAGGTCGCCCAGCTCGGCCTCGAGGTGCTCGTCGGAGCCGTCCTCGATGGCGTCCACGACTTCGTGCGCTTCCTCGAGAAGATGGGGGATCAGGGTGCGCGACGTCTGCGCTCGGTCCCAGGGACAGTGCACGCGCAAGAAGCGTACGAGCGCCAGGGCGCGCTCGAGGGGGCCCGCGCCCTCGAACCGGGGTGGCTCGGGCCGGGGGGCCGGATCCGGACGGGAATCGGTCATGGGTTGCGTGTCCAGGTACGGGTACCGGGAGGTTGCCCGGAGCTCGGCTCCGACGGCGATGGGTTGCTCCGGCGCTACGTTGTCGCATCTTTCCGGGTTCATGTCAACGGACCCGCGCACCCGGGCCTGGGTCGAAGCACGACCGTACGCCCTCCGTCAGAATCTCGACCGGATCCGCGCAAGCGTGGGTCCGGACGTGAAGGTCGTGCCGGTGGTCAAGGCCGACGCCTACGGGTTGGGCGTAGCCGGTGTGGTACAAGCGCTGGAGCCCGCGAATCCATGGGGGTTCGGCGTCGCGACCGTCCAGGAGGGACTCGAGCTTCGCAGGCTGGGTGTCATGCGTCCGGTCTGGGTGCTGAGCCCTACGCCGCCGGACGCCCTCGAGGCGGCCGGCGCGGACGGGCTGACGGTCTCGCTGTCCGATATCGGGCCTCTGGAGCGGCTTGCGGAGTTGGCGCGTATGGGGAGGGCGCCGGCGTTCCATCTGGAGATCGATACCGGGATGGGGCGCGCCGGCTTTCCCTGGAACGATCTGGACATGGCGGAGCGAGCGGCGCGGCTGGCGGAGGAGGCGGGTGCTCGGTGGGAGGGCTGCTTCACCCACCTTCACTCCGCCGACGAGGCCCCGGAGACGATCCACGAGCAGTGGTCGCGCTTCCAGGTCGCATTGACGAGCTTGAACGCATTCGAGGAGGGACGTCTGATCCACGCGCTCAACAGTGCGGGGGCGCTGAGGTGCCCCAGCTACGCGGCGGATGCGGTGCGTCCCGGGATCTTCCTCTACGGAGGAAGTGCGGGGGCGGGCACGCCGCAGCCTGAAGACGTCGTGGCCGTGCGTGCACGTGTCGTTCACGTGCGTGATGCCGCTCCCGGTACCAGCCTCGGCTACGGGGCCACGTACCGTGCTCGCGATGTCGAGCGGTGGGCTACCGTGGCCGTCGGGTACGGGGACGGGCTCCCTCGGGCGCTCGGCAACAAGGGGAGCGCGTTGCTGCGTGGCCGGCGTGTCCCGATTGTGGGACGGATCTCTATGGACGTGACAGTGGTAGACATCAGCGGCGTATCTGGTGTGGAGATCGGCGACGTGGCGACCTTGATCGGCACGGACGGCGATGAGCGCATCACCCTCGATGAGGTCGCGGAGCTGGCCGGGACGATCAGCTACGAGATCCTGACGGGGCTCACACCCAGGCTTCCCCGCATCTGGCAACCTGTGAAGGCTTCGAAAACGACGTGACTCGGATGATGAAGGCGGGCCTCGCGGGGCTCCTGTTTCTGGGGTTGGTCTCGTGCGCCGACAGAACGCCCACCTCGGTGGATGCGAACCTGATCCCGGCCCAGCCGGCGACGGTAGAGATCCGGCTTCCCTGGTCGCAGTTCGGCACCGACTTCGCCGTGTACGGCGGGTACGGCTACGCCTACCAGCTCGGAACCGGAGTGGTGGCCAGCACCTTCAACGGTCTGACGGCCAAGACGGTGGCGGAGTTCCAGGGATTCGCGACGGACGCTCTGGTCAAAGACTCCGTCGGTACGCTGATCACCGATACGGCGGTGAGCGTGACCGGTGGACGGGTGGTTGCCACGTTCGATACCACGACCAGCATCGTGCCGGGCAAGCTCGTCCTCGAGGTCGGAGCGCTCCAGGAGAAGTGGGACCCGGTGTCGGTGAGCTGGAACATGGCGATCGATACCACCGGCGATCACGTGCCCTGGTCTCAGCCGGGAGGAGGCAAGATCATCCCGCTGACGACCGCGACCTGGGATCCCTCCACCGGCGATTCGGTCGTCTTCAACATCGATTCGACCGTCGTGGCCAATCTGGGCGACACGACGAACCTGACCAACGGGATCGTCGTCACCTCGGTGACCCCGGGCACGCGCCTGCACATCACGAAGCTGGCGGCGAGCCTCAAGGCCAAGACGAAGATCAACAAGGACACGACGCTGTACCTGACCAGCTCGCTGGCGCACATGACGTTCATCTACGCACCCCAGCCGCCCGCGCCTTCAGGCGAGGTACGTGTAGGTGGCGTACCGGCGTGGCGAACGGTGATGCACATCAACGTTCCGAGCGAGCTCGACAGCTTGCCCGTCCTGTGCGCGGTGGTCAGCTGTCCGATGAAGCTCAAGGCCAGTCAGGTGAACTACGCGGCCCTCGTCCTGCACACGGACTTCAGCGCTCCCGCCTTCCAGCCCACGGACAGCGTCGGGCTCGACGTGCGGAGGGTCCTGAGCCCGGCGGCCCTGCCGAAAGCGCCGTTGAGTACCTCGCTGCTCGCTTCCTCGACGGGGTTCCGGGTGCCGTCGTTCTACTTCAACAGACCGGGCGGGACAGACGTGGAAGTGCCGATCACGGGATTCATTCAGGATCTGCTGGCCAGTGATACGACGAGCGCGGGCCTGCCTCTTTCGCACGTGCTCGCCCTGCTGTCGGCCAACGAGCCCGTATCGATCTCCTACGCTACGTTCCAGGGGCCCGGGAGCGCGCATCCGCCGTTGCTGAAGCTCATCGTCACGGCCAGCAAAGCGGTGGTGCTCCCGTGAGGCGCGCATCCATGAAGCAGACGGCATGGCTCTGCGCGGCGATCGCTCTGGTGCTGGTCACCGTACAGGGGGCCGCGGGCCAGTCGCTCTTCAATGCCGTGGGTATCGGCACGCCGATGGATCCTCTGGATGCGCGGGCCGTTGCGCTCGGGGGGATGGGCATCGGTCTGTTGGGAGGCAACATGCTGCCGACGGATCCGGCGGCTGCGGCCGGGCTGGGTCTTCCGACCATGCTCATGACCGCTCGGCCTTCGTGGGTCAAGTTCGACCGCAGCGCGCCGTCCGAGTCCGGGAGCTTCCAGAGCACGCTCTTTCCGCTGATGGGGCTCGCGTATCCGCTTCCGCACGTCGGTGTGTTGAGCCTTACGTTGGGTTCGGTCCTCGATCAGCGGTTTCGGGCCAATCGGAGCGAGCAGGTAACGCTGTACGACACCACGACGACGGTCCGGGACGTCTACCTGTCCCAGGGTGGGGTGTCGGCGATCCGCCTCGGGCTCGCCCGGAACCTCGGGAGCAACCTGTCAATCGGGCTGATCTACGGGCGCTATACCGGGTCGACCACGAAGCGCCTCGAGCGCACGTTCCCGCTCGATACTCTGGTATCCACGTATCAGGCAGGGGGCTTCTGGAGCTATTCGGGATCCCTCGTCTCGGGTGGGGCCTCGGTCCAGTTCGGGGGGGTTGCCCGTCTGGCCGGGAGCTTCACGTGGTCGAGCGGGCTGACGGCCACCGCTTCGGACAACACCGAGGGTGGAAACGCATCCTACGACCTTCCCTTCCAGTACCGACTCGGAGGAAGCGTCCTGTTGACGCGGGGAATCACGTTCAACGCAGGTATGGCGCGTGCGAACTGGTCCGCCGTGAAGGCGGCGACGTTCCACGACGGCAGCGCGGGATCCACCACCACGAGCTTCGGGCTCGGGGTCGAGCTCACCCGGGCTCTGGTGTTCGGCCACACAGCGCCGATCCGGCTGGGATACCGGCGGACCGAGCTTCCCTTCGCGCCGGCGGGTGCCGGAAATCCGATCGAGAAGTCGCTGTCGGCCGGCCTGGGCGTATCGTTCCACAAGAGCGGGGATTACACGCTGGCGGGCGTGGACTTCACCCTCGAGCGTGGGACGCGCCAGGACGCCACCCTGTTGGAGCACTTCTGGCGGGCCACCATGACCCTGCAGGTCGCCGGGCTGTGACCCGGTCGGCCCGACCGCGCACGTGAAGGTCTACTACCACACGTTCGGCTGTAAGGCGAACCAGTACGACACGGAGCGCATGCGCCAGGAGGGCGAGGCGCACGGCGCGGTGCCCGTGGACGCGTGGGCCGACGCGGAGGTGTGCGTAGTCAACACCTGCACCGTCACGAACCACGCCGATGCGGAGGCGCGCCGGCTCGTGCGTCGCCTCCATCGCGAAAATCCCGCCGCGCGCGTGGTGGTCGCCGGCTGTTCGGCGGCCTTGCGGGCTCCGAAGTACCGGGCGATGAAGGCGGTCGATGCGGTCGTGGAAGGACACGATCCGGTGGCCGTGGCGCGGGCGCTCGGCGGGGCGGATCTGGTTCAGATCGAGCTCCGATCGACGCTCGACCGGATGGACACGGAGCCGATCGGCGGGGAGCTGCTCCGCCGGCGCAGAGGTGCGGCCAGGGGATGGTTGAAGATCCAGGACGGCTGCGACCGCAAGTGCTCGTTCTGCGCCACCCGCCTTGCCCGAGGCACGTCGCGCTCGCGTTCTCCGGAGGAGGTCGTGGCGGAGGCCCGCGTCCTTTCCCGCGCTCATCCGGAGCTGGTGCTGACGGGCATCCACATCGGCCACTACGGGCGGGACCTGGACACGCCGGATACGCTGTCCGGACTGCTCGCGCGCTTGCTGGACGAGGTTCCGGACACCCGCTTTCGGCTGGGAAGCGTGGAGGCCACGGAGGTCGACGATCTGCTGGTGGAGCTCATGGAGACCTCCGGTGGTCGGGTCGCGCCCCATCTCCACATGCCCCTCCAGAGCGGCGCGGACCCGGTGCTCCGCCGGATGCGGCGTTGGCACACCCGTGAGCAGTATCGCCGGCGCACGCTGGAGATTGCGCAGCGCCTCGGTCCTCTCGGCCTCGGCGCCGACCTGATCACGGGTTTTCCGGGCGAGACGGATGCCGACCACGCGGCTACCCGGGCACTCGTCGAGGAGCTCCCGTTCACGTATCTGCACGTCTTCCCGTTTTCTCCGCGCTCCCACACGGTGGCCGCGGAGCTTTCCGACCCCGTACCCCAACGCGTGGCGGGTGAGCGAAGTCGGGAGCTGCGGGCACTGGCTCAGGCGAAAGGCCGCCGTTACCGGGAGGCTCGCTCCGGGCAGCCCGCCGAGGTGGTGGTCGAAGGCGAGGACGGCCGCAGTGCTTTGACCGGTGACTATCTGCGCGTCGACGTGCAGGAGGCGCCGCCCGGAGAGATCCACGGGCTCCAGGCGGGAACCCTGCGGGGCGAGGGGGGGCATCTGTATATTGCGTGGCCCCGATCCATCGACTCCAATTGGACCGCATGAGCGACACCGGCCGACTCCGACGCGCGTACATCGAGACGTACGGTTGCCAGATGAACATCAGCGACGGCGAGCTGATGGCTGGCGTTCTCGAGGAGCGTGGCTACGAGATCGTGGCTTCGCCCGACGAGGCCGACGTCGTCCTGGTCAACACGTGCGCGATCCGGGAGCACGCCGAGCAGCGCGTGCTCGGACGGGTGGCGCAGCTCGGGGCGCTCAAGAAGGAGCGTCCGGACCTGGTGATCGGCGTCACCGGGTGCATGGCACAGCGCATGGGCGGAGACCTGTTGGAGCGGGATTCGCACGTCGACCTGGTGATGGGACCGGACGGATACCGTCAGCTGCCCGAATCGCTCGCGGCCCTGCGCTCGCCGAGCCTCGACACCATGCGGGACAGCACGCGGCGGCTCACCGTGCTGGATCTGAACCTCGGTGAGAACTACCGCGGGATCGCACAGCGCCGCGAGGGGGGACCTTCCGCGTGGGTGACGGTCCAGCGTGGCTGCGACCACCGGTGCACCTTCTGCATCGTGCCCTACGTGCGGGGACCGGAGAAGAACCGATCACCGGACGAGGTCCTCGAGGAGGTGCGCGGTCTGGCGCGCGACGGCGTGAGTGAAGTGACATTGCTCGGACAGACGGTCAACTCGTACCGCTCCGGGGACTGGAGCTTCGCGGACCTCCTCCGGGGCGTGGCACGGATCGAAGGGATCCGACGGGTGCGCTTCACCTCGCCGCACCCCAACGACGTCACCGCCGAGCTCGTCGAGGTCATGGCCGAAGAGCCGGCCGTCTGCGAGCAGCTCCATCTTCCCGCACAGTCGGGCAGCGACCGGATCCTGAAGCGGATGGTGCGGCGCTATACGGCCGAAGGCTTCCTGGAGACGGTGGAACGCGTGCGTTCGGCGGTGCCGGACGTGGCCCTCTCGACGGACATCATCGTCGGTTTTCCGGGCGAGACGGATCAAGACTTCGAGGCGACGTTGGAGCTCATGCGGCGGGTGCGGTTCGACGACGCGTTCACCTATCGGTTCTCGCCGCGCGACGGAACGCCGGCGACCCGCTTTCCCGAGGCGGACTTCGTTCCGGATACCGTGGCCCAGGCCCGGCTAGAGCGGCTCATCGAGGTGAGTCGGTCGATCCAGTCCGAGATCAACACTTCGGAGGTCGGCAGGGTCGCAGAGGTCCTGGTGGAGAAGGAGGCACGCGGCGAAGGGCAGGTGCTGGGGCGGACCCGCCGCAACAAGGTGGTCGCGTTCCCGTGCGACAATGCGATCGTGGGCTCCTATGCGCACGTGCGCCTCGAGCGCACCACGGGGGCGACGTTCGTGGGAAGCCGCGTCACCGAGCCGGTGCTGGCCGGGACCTGACATGAGCCGCGTGCTCTCGGTGCTGGGGCTCCTGGTGGTCGTGGTGCTCTCCATGGGCTTCGCGGCCCTCAACAGCGGGCAGGACGTCACGCTCCGCCTCGGTTTCGTCACGTTCTACCGGGTGAGCATGACTGCCGTGGCGTTCGGAGGGCTCATCCTCGGCATGGTGATCATGCTGGTCGCGGGGGTCCGCTCGGACCTGCGCGTGCGTGCCATCCTGCGAGCACGCCTGGCCGCCGAAGACGAGGAGGAGCGACAGCGCTTCGTGGACCGAACGCAGCGCGACCTCTTCGAGAGCGGCACTCACGAAGAAGGAGACACCGAGCACGATTGAGCTCTGATGCCCCACGACGGAGGGCGCCGCCACCGTGAGGTGGTCGGGCCTCCCTCCCGTCGGCCGGCTCGCGCTGGTCTTCCTCGCGGGCGTGGCCCTCACCCATCCCGGCGTTCCCGCCCCCCTGACGCCGCTCCTCCTCGCGCTTCTCCTCTGGCCCATTGCGACATCCCGGCGACCCACCGAGCGGGTCGTCTGGATCCTCGTGGCGCTGGCGAGCCTCGCCGCCGGCGTGGCGGCCTTCAGGGTGACGCCGCATGCCGATACCGGGGCGTTCCGCGCTCCGGCCGGAGACCGCACCGCAGGAATGCTTTCCCGCTGGCGGGGGGAGCTTTCGAGCAGGCTGGACACCCTGTACGGCGACCAGGGGCCGCTCGTGTCCGCGCTCGTCCTATCGGACAAGAGCGCGCTGGATCCCGGGCTGCGCGATGCCTTCACGCGTTCGGGCACGGCGCACCTGCTCGCGATCTCGGGCTTCCACGTCGGCGTGGTGGCGAGCCTGCTGCTCGTGTTGCTGCGGGGAACGGGGCTGGAGCGTCGCAGGGCGGCTGCGCTCGCGGCGGCGGCGACATGGCTGTACGTGGCGCTGATCGGATTTCCGGATGCCGCCTGCCGGGCGGCGCTGATCCTCACACTGGTGAGCGCCTCCGCGATGCGCGGACGGCCTCCCGCGCGGTGGGGCGCGCTGGGCTCCGCGCTCCTGCTCCTGCTGGTCATCGATCCGGGGCGTGTCTCCGGGGCCGGCTTTCAGCTTTCGTTCGCCGGAGCGGCGGGGCTCGTCGCGTGGGGGCCTGCCGTTCGGGAGGCCTTGGTCCGCCGCCGGTGTCCGGTCGCGCTGGCCGGCGGTGTCGGGGCGGGGGTGGCGGCCACGCTCGCCACGCTCCCCGTCGTGGCCTGGCACTTCGAGCGAGTCTCCGTGATCGGGATCCCCGTGACGCTGCTGGCCTCGCCTCTGGTCGCCCTCGCGCTGCCGGGGGCCCTCCTGTCCGTTGCGCTCGACTTCGTCTCGCACACGGCGGGACGATTCCTCGCGGGCGGCGTCGACCTCGTGCTGGTCGTGCTGGCCGAAGGTGTACGCGCGGCCTCCTCGCTCCCGTGGGCGAGCCTGTGGGTCCCCCGGACCTGGGTGTGGATTCTCGGCGCGGGTGCGCTGGTCGGGACGGCGCTCCTGGCCGGGTCGCGCGTTCGGCCTCGAATACGCCGGGCCGTGGGAGCGCTCTCCGCCCTGGGTGCGCTCGCGGTCTGGCCGGTGCTGCTCGGCGTCCAGGCCCGCGGGACGATGGAGATGGTCGTGCTCGACGTGGGACAGGGTGACGCGCTCGTCATGCGTACGCCGTCCGGTCGGTGGATCATGGTCGACACGGGTCCGGCGGACCCCGAAGAGCACGATCCCGGACGAAACCGGGTCGTGAGGGACCTCCGGCGTCTCGGGATCCACCGCATCGAGCTCCTGATCCTCACGCATCCGGACTTCGACCATATCGGCGGCACGATTCCGGTCCTGCGGAGCGTTTCTGTGGGCGAGATCATGGATCCGGCCTTCGCGGCTCCCAAGAGCTCCTACGTGGCGATCCTGGACACGGCTCGAGCCCGGGGTATTGCGTGGCACAAGGCGCATCACGGAGAGGTCATCGAGCTGGACGGGGTGAGGCTCGACGTGATGGCTCCCTGGCCCGCGGGTGTGGGTCCGCTGGAGCCCGGTGAGTCACCGACGAACGCCGTGTCGGTCGTGCTCCACGTCCACTACGGTGCGTTCGACGCGTTGCTCATGGGAGACGCCCCGTCACAGGTCGAGCGTGCCCTCGCGCCCGAGTTGCACGGGGGAATCGAAGTGCTGAAGGTGGGTCATCACGGCAGCGCGACCGCCACCGATTCGATCTGGGTGGCGCGGGCCCACCCGAAGGTGGCGCTCATCTCGGTCGGTCGCCACAATCGGTACGGCCATCCGTCTCCGGCGGTGCTGGCCCGTCTGCGCAGGGTGGGGGTCCCTGTCCGGCGAACGGATCGGGAAGGAACCCTCGATGTCGTGGCGCGTCGAGACGGCAGCTTCGACGTGACGGCCGAGGGTGCTCGGGTCTTTCCGCATCGCGCGGCGCGGACCCGTCGGTGAGCGGCTCCGAGCGGCCCGAAGCGCGTAGACCCTCAGAAATCTGATGCTTGTCGGTTTTCTGAGGTGCTCGTGGCTCTGCCGTATTCGCTTAAGTCGTTGTGCTGCAGTCACTTACGATATAGCGTCCGCTGGCATCGCTCTTGCACGAGAGTAGGCCGGCTACATCCGCCCCCCCAAGGGGCATTCGTTCATTCTTCATGGGATCACGTGACATGAAGCGACTCAAGTACTTGGCTCTCGCGACGCTGGTGGCGTTCGGGGCCTGTGACAACGGCGGTGGCAAGAGCGTCACGCAGCCGGTCACGGGCACGATCTCCGGCACCGTGTCGATCGAGGGCACGGGGGCTTCGGGTGTCACCGTGACGCTGTCGTCTGGTACGACGGCGACGACCGACGGTTCCGGGAACTATTCGTTCAGCAACGTCCCGGCCGGCGCGTACACGGTGAGCATCAGCGGCTTCCCCTCGGACGCCACGTTCTCCACCTCCGCCAAGGCCGCCGTCATCTCGTCGTCCGGCCAGGTCGTGACGGTGAACTTCGACGGCTCCTACATCCGCACCTCTGCGATCATCGGCTCGGTGAAGGACGGCTCGGGTGCCGGCCTCTCGGGCGTGACGGTCGCGATCAGCGGACAGGGCACGTCGGCGAGCAAGACCACGGACAACACCGGCCAGACGGATCCCTTCACGGGACTGCGGGCCGGCGACTACACCGTGACGATCTCCGGCTACGACGCGACGAACTACACCTGCTCGACGACGTCGCAGAGCGTGACGCTGGCGACCGGTGAGCTTCAGGTCGTGCCCTTCACGTGCACCGTGAAGACGACCGCGTCGATTTCCGGAACGCTCTTCCTCGACGAGGCCAAGCCTCAGGACTCGACGTACGAGGTCAACCTCGAGAAGAAGCTGGCGGTGGCGAACGTCCCGATCCTGCTCGAGGGCGGCACGGTCAACGACACGATGACCGTCATGACCGACGCCAACGGCGACTACACGTTCCCGAACTTGGCCGCGGGCACCTACCGCGTGACCTACAAGGGCACTGCGGCCGACCTGCCTGGTGCGGTGGCCTTCAGTGGCGCCCCGTCGCAGATCGTGACGGTTACGGCCGGTGCGCAGGCGACGGTCAACTTCCCGTTCCTGATCACGCAGCAGACGATCGACGTCTACGCGTTCCTCGGAACGGACGCGCAGGTCTCCGCCACGCCTGGACCGGGCATCGCCCCGATCAAGGGCTGGAAGATCGATCTGTACGACACCCAGGCCGATGCGGCCGCGGGTGGCACGACCGGTAAGCTCGATGCCACGGTCACGACGGATGCCAACGGACGCGCGGCCTTCAAGTTCGCGCGGTCCGCGGACAAGGATCCGGCGGGCAACGCGTCGGACGACATCGTGTTCGCCCGTAGCAATGCGGTTCCGGGCGCTCTGTACACGATGAACGGTGAGAACATCATCGAGATCCACTACGACCGCGCCGACTCGCTCGGCATGGCGCCCGACACGTTCGACGCGCTGTACAACAAGGTCGTGGTGAAGGTGCATGCCGCCGAGATGGACAACGATACGCTGGCCGGGTGGACGATGAACCTGTTCGCCAACAAGGACAGCACCACGACGTTGCGGGATGGCGTCGCCACCGACGCGAAGGGTGATGTCTACTACACCGTCACCCGCTCGCTTCTGAACACGCTCGCCAGCGACCACAACCTGCCTGACACGCTCTGGATGCGTCTGTCGGGTGCGCAGGCGAATGCCAACGGACACGGCTTCACGGAAGCCCCGACGGCTTCGGGTGCCATGGCAGCGGGCCAGTACCTGAAGTACATCTGGAACGGTACCGTTGCGCCGGAGGACACGGTCGACGCCGGGTCCGAGATCGTGACGTACACGGACGAGAGCCTGAGTTTCGTGGTCCACCACGAGATGGACGACTCGACCTCCGTTCCGACCCTGACCAAGGGTGACGACTTCTCGCGTGCTTCGCAGATCTCAGTCGAGCTGTACAAGGTCAACAGCGACGGTACCGAGACTTCGGTTGCCGGTCCGACCGCGGCTGCGGTTGGCACCGGGCTCGTGACGTTTGCGAACATGCCTGTCAACCAGACCTACAGCGTCCATGCTCGTTCGACCGCTCCGTTCCTGAGCGTCCTGAACGACACGGCCATGACGGTCACGACGGATGGGTCGGATCAGACGTTCGTTGACAGCGCCTTGGCGGGTAGTGCCGGTGCTTCGGCATTCGCGTACAAGTACAACAACGTTGGGGTCACCGGGACGCTGCAGTCCGTTGACGGCATGACTCCGGTGGCTGGCGCGTCTGTGATGATCAAGGCGACGTCGGACAACATCCAGCCCGACAGCATGGGCACGGATTCCACCATGGTGTTGACGAACGCGGCCGGCGTGTACTCGATGACGGGTATGCGTGAGGGTCCATACACGGTCTCCGTCCAGGATTCGACGGGCGTGTGGTCATACCTGACGACCCTCAAGACCACTTCGACTCCGCTCTCGTCCGGTTCCGCGGACAACACCGACGCTCATACCGCCACTCGCGACGTCGAGGGGTCGGGCACCATGAGCACGGCCAACTTCCAGGCCTACCGGATGGACACGAAGGTCGTCGGCATGGTCGTGAACGATCGTGACGCCGACAACACGCTCGATCCGGGCGATGCTCTGTCCGGGGGCGTCGTGCAGCTCTATCAGGGCGTCGGGCTCGACACCCTGCTCGCGACGGACACGACCGACGCGAACGGGCAGTATACGTTCGCTGGCCTACGTGAGGGTCGGTACACTGTCCTGGCGAAGTCGACGTCCACCGACGACGTGTTGCGGGCGCTGAAGCAGGACACGGTCGTTGCAAGGCCGAGCGCCAAGAACCCGACGTGGGGTTCGCTCACGCCTGTGAAGCTTCCGGTGTGGGATTACGACAACACTACGTTGAAGGCTGGCACGGGCTCCGCGGCTGACTTCATTCACCTCGCGAAGAACACGGTCGCGAAGGGCTTCGTGAAGACCGCGGGTGGCGTGGGAATCGCTGGTATGACGATCTCGCTGCGCCGCTGCGAGACCACCGGTGGCGCGGTCAAGCCACCGGCAGCGGGCACGTGCACCACGTACCTCGGTACGACGGTCACCACGGTGTCCGATTCGACGGGTGCGTTCTCCTTCAACAACCTGGAGGAGGGCGAGTACCAGATTTCGCCTCAGCCCGGAACGGTGGGGGCGTACACCACGTCGAGCCCGGCGGCCGCGCTCTACCTGCAGAAGAATCCTGCGGATATCGAGACGCTCACCTTCACCATCAGCTAAGCACTTGCTGATGCAGCAGTAGGCTCGGAAGTACTTCGAGCAGCGACGCCCCCGTCGGACTTCGGTCCGGCGGGGGCGGTTCGCGTCTACGGGGTGGGTGCTCCGGAGCGCGAGGGAGGTGG
>JBJKRT010000033.1:0-15690 GCA_046704545.1 Longimicrobiales bacterium | reverse complement strand
GCGCGGCGACCGCTTCGGCGCTGGCCCACCCCGCCGCCGGGGCACCCCGCGCACGTGCCAGCGCGAGGCCCAGGTCCGTCAGCGAAGTGGTGGCCGCATCGCGGTCGGCCACTTCGGTCGACACGATCATCGTGCGGAGCGCCGCGATCTCCTCCGGCGCGGGTGGCGCGTCCGCGTGGAGCCAGGCGTCGAGCTCCGCGCGCGCCTCCGCGGAGAGCCAGGCCTGGGCGTCGACGTGTGCCCGGAGCGCGCGCAGCTCCGCCGGGCTCAGCAAGCCGTCCGCCCACACTGAATAAAGGAGGGGCACGAACGGGACGAGCTCCGGGTGACCCTCGAGCCGGGTCGGGTCCCAGCCTTCGAGATCGCTCACGGTCGGGAAGTGCAGGAAAGAGTCATGGACACCATGAACCCTTGACCCGTCGGCGGCGGTTTCGCAACGTCCCGGCCTCCTTTCCGCCAACAGAACCGACGAGGTGCACGATGGCCGATCCGCTCGTAGGCGTGACGATGGGCTCCAAGTCCGACTGGGATACCATGGCTCACGCGGTCTCCACCCTGGAAGCGCTGGGCATTCCTTGCGAGGTGCGCGTCCTGTCGGCGCATCGTACCCCCGAGGCGAGCTCCGAGTACGCGTCGACCGCCGAGGAGCGCGGCCTCGAGGTCATCATCTGCGCCGCCGGAGGCGCCGCGCATCTGGCGGGGGTCATGGCCGCCCATACGATCCTGCCCGTGCTCGGTGTGCCCATGACGGGGTGGGCGCTGGACGGTCTGGACTCGCTGCTCTCGACGGTGCAGATGCCGCGCGGCGTGCCCGTCGGCACGCTGGCGATCGGCAAAGCCGGCGCCATCAACGCGGCGTTGTTCGCCGCCGAGATCCTCGGCGGCAAGCACCCGGAGATCCGTGAGGCGGTGCGGGCCGACCGCAAGGCGCGCCGCGACCAGGCGCTCGCGCATCCGGATCCCAGAGAGGGCTGACGAGTCGCATGGCGGAGGCGCCGCGTGCCGACGCGGCGCCTCCGCGTCCACGCTTTCGTCAGAAGGCGTAGTCGAAGATCTCGATGTCGCGGGCGTAACGCTCGGCCACGAGCGCACGGGTCCGTTCCGTGTAGTGGGGCCTGTGGTCCCGTGAGGGGCGCGACGGTGACGCGTACTTGACCGGCAGCCGCCGGCGCACGCCCAGGCGCTCGCGCACCTCCTGGAAAGACGCTTCCAGGGTCTCGAACCGGCCGACGAGATCGACGATGACGTGCCCCGCGTCGTCGGTGACGTATTCGTGCTGTGGGCGGAGGTGGGCGTGCTCCACGTCCATGGACGCTTCCACGAAATCGCCGAACTCGAGACCTTCGAGCTCCACGCCCTGCGCCCGCGCCTGCTCGAGCATGTCGCGGTCGGGCCGGAAGTAGATCGACACCATGCGATCCCAAGGATTGCGGACGATCGCGAAGCTGAAGTAGCCGTGAAGCGCGTCGTGCGGATGGAGCCGCAGCAGCTCACGCATCGTGAGATGCTGGAGGAAGCCGGAGCTCAGCTCCATAGCGCGAAGATCGTCCGAGAGTACGGGTCCGAACATCTTCTTGCGGCTTTCACGCGCGTGCCGGGCGCGCATCCCGAGCGCGTGCTCGATGCTCGTGCCACCCGTCTTGGGAATGTGCACGAACACGCAGCGGCGCCTGTGTGAGATCGGCATGTGCGGAGTCGCTGAAGAAGTGGAGTACGCCGCCCGGGACCCCGCTCCGTGATGGAGGCCGGCCGCGGTAGCCCGACTGCGGTGTGCCGGCGCGTGAGGTCGCTTTCAAGCGCCCAGCACATACACGGCTTCCGTCGTCAGGTGCCAGGACATATGCTTCATGGACGCGGGCGCCGTCCCTGTGGACCGGGGCGGCGCCGCCGTTTCTTCCGGAGGTGCGGTCCACCACGACCGCACCCTCCCCGCTCAACACCAGGACACGCCCATGCTAGACGAAATCAGAGAGAAGATGGAGGGGGAGATCGAGCGTCTCACCCAGGAGCTGAACGTCGAGCTTCCGGCACGCATCAAGACGGCCCTGGAGCACGGGGACCTGCGTGAGAATGCCGATTACAAGTCGGCGAAGGAGCGCCAGGAGTTCGTGCAGGCGCGGCTCAACCACCTGACACGGCGGATGGGAGAGCTCTCCAAGATCGATCCGAAGACGATGGCCTGGGACAAGGTCGGCTTCGGGTCGAAGGTGAAGATCCGCGACCTGGGAACCGGCGACGAGTTCGACTTCACGATCGTGGCCGGAGACTTCATCGACCTGGACGCGGGCCACGTCTCGCTGGCGTCTCCGATCGGTCAGGGGCTGCTCGGGGCCAAGCAGGACGAGGAGGTCACCGTGCATCTGCCGGCGGGAGAGCGCAAATACCTGGTGCTCGACCTGACGACGCTGCCTCAGCAGCTCGACGGCGCCTCCAAGTAGCCTCTCAGGAGCCGAGCCGCTCCTCCGCCCGATCGTTCAGGCCGTCGATGAACCGCACGGCGGCGCCCACCTCTTCCGGCACGATCCAGTGACCGATGTCGTAGTCGTGCGCCGAGAGGCGCACACCGGCGTCGGCCAGCCGCTCGCGCCCCTTGGTCGCCAACGCCAACGGGATGTTGGCGTCGCGCGTCCCGTGTCCCCAGAAGACCGGAGTGGACGCGCGTGACGGCGTCGTCGCGTCCACGACGGGGGCGCTCGCGAGGAATCCCGAGAAGTTGAGGACGGCGGCGACCGCTCCGGGATGCGTGAGGGCGTAGGCCAGGCTGGTCGTTCCTCCCTGAGAGAACCCGCCCAACAGGACCCGGTCGGGTTCGGTGCCGACGATCGCCGGGATCTCCCCGAGAAAGGTCTCGATCGCGTCGAGGCTGCGGCGAAGCGTCTCGTCGTCCACGCGGTTCTCGCCGAGGTACCGATACCATGCCCAGCCTGGGCCGTAGCCCCACGGGTGGCCGGGGTGCGGTGCCTGGGGGGTCACGAGCGTCCACGCGTGCGGAAGCGTCGGGCGGAGCGCCTGCAGGTCGCCGCGGTGACTGCCCCGTCCGTGCAGGAGCACCAGCACGGTGGAGGACGCCGTGGCGACTTTCGGACCGCTCAGGTCGAATCCCAGCATGGCGTCTCCTCCCGTGGGTGTCCTTCCGGGCGTGGTACAGGCGCCGTCTCGCTCACCCGAGCGGCGTGAGCGCCCCTTCGATCTCCGGGCGCCGGGACTCCAGCCACTCGGGCAGCTTCAACGACGATCCCAGCTCGACCTCGTCTACGCCGAAGCCCGGTCCGTCCGTGGCGATCTCCATGAGCAGGCCGTCCGGAGCCCGGAAGTAGATGCTCCGAAAGTACGTCCGATCCATCACCTGTGTCACGTCCACGTTCATGACGCGCAGGTGTTCCTGCCATGCCTTCTGCTCCTCTTCGTCCGGCGTGCGGAAGGCGATGTGATGGGTCTGACCGGCCCCCGGGCGGGCGCGGTGGGTGGAGCCCGTCCAGTCGAACAGCGTCAGGGACGAGTGGGCACCCACGCGCGCTCCGTCGTAGTCCGCCCAGAAGTAGTGCTTCGTCTTCGCGTCGTCCTGGTTGTAGGTCTTCTTCACGAGCGCGAGCCCGAGGACGCCCTCGATGAATTCGCCCGCGCGCGCGAGGTCGTCGGTGATCGCACTGATGTGGTGGATCCCCTCGAGGTGCATGGCGGGCGTGATCTCGGGCACGGGCTCGGGATGCGTGAGCGCGGCGATGGCCTGCTCGTCGCGGCCCTCGGGGAGCCGCTCGACGGGGGGCGTGACGAGCTCCCGGCCGAGCGCATCGGCGGGTTCGTCGATCGCGTAGCCCGGACCCCGTGTGGCGATCTCCAGAATCTGGCCGTCCGGGTCCGCGAAGTAGAGGCTGCGGAAGTAGCCGCGGTCGAGCGGACCGGTCACACGGACTCCAGCGTCGGTCAGACGCCGTTTCCACATGAGTTGCGCCTCGGCGTCGGCCACGCCCAGGGCCAGGTGGTGCACGCCCCCCACGCCCCAATGCCCGCGCGGGCTGCGCGGCCACTCGAAGAACGTGAGGATCGTGCCCGGCTCGCCGAGCTGTCCCGAGAAGTAGAGGTGATAGGCGCCCGGGTCGTCGAAGTTGACGGTCTTCTTCACGAGTCCGAGCCCGAGCAGCCCTCCGTAGAACGCGAGGGTTCTGGATGCGTCGGTGGACACCATCGTGATGTGGTGGAATCCGCGGGTGGACAGGGAGGGCATGGGGACCTCCGGAAGGACGTGGCTGCTTGTAGGCTACAATTTAGTTTAAGGTTGAAGTATGTCAAGAGGGGGGCGTGTGGGCATGTGACGCCCCGGCGCGCTTCGGGACGTCAGAGCGTCTTCTTGAAGCGGTACGTCGACAAGGCCACGCCGCCCGCCGCCATTGCCGTGAGCACGAGGAAGTGGGGCCAGAGCTGGCGCAGCCCGGATCCCTTCAGGAAGATGGCTCGCACGACCTCGAGGAAGTGCCGCAGCGGGTTGAGCAGGGTGATCTCCCGGAAGATCCAGGGCATCGTGTCGATCGGATACAGGAAGCCGGACAGGATGATGGCGGGCATGAGGAAGAGGAACATCGCCAGGAACGCCTCCTGCTGGGTGGAGGAGATCGTGGAGATGAAGAGCCCGAAGGACAGTCCGGCGACGATGAAGAGGGCGGCGGCCAGAACGAGCGCCGGCACGGATCCCCGCAGGGGGATACGGAACCAGAGGAGCGCGACCGTGGCGATCATCGTCATCTGGACCATCGCGACCGCCGCCACGGGGATCGTCTTGCCCAGCATCAGCTCACGGGCGGACAGCGGGGAGACGAGCAGTTGCTCGAGCGTGCCGACCTCGCGTTCCCGCACCACCGCCAGCGCGGTGAGGAGCAGGCACATGAGGAACACGATGACGCCCATGACCGCGGGCACGTTGTACACGCGGCTCTCCAGCGAGGGATTGAACCACGCCCGCGTGCGCAGGTCCAGCGTGTGGGGCAGGGGCTTGCCCTCGGACACGGCGATCCGGGCGTCGAACGCCTGGGCGATCTTGGCCGCGTAGCCCTCGGCCACGGTCGCCGTGTTGGAGTTGGAGCCGTCGACGATGAGCTGCACGGCCGGGCTGTGGCCTGCCTTCACGTCGCGGGCGAACTCCGGCGGGATCTCGAGGCCGGCCACCGCATCGCCGGCGTCCAGAGCATGCCCGAGGTCCGCCGATCGGTCCGACGTCCCCACGACGCGGAAGTAGCCCGACGCCGTGAAGGCGTCGACGAGCCGGCGTGACACCTGGGTCTGATCGTGGTCCACGACGAACGTCTTCGTGTTGCGTACGTCGGTGTTCACGGCGTAGCCGAACAGAAGGAGCTGGATGATCGGCGCGCCGAAGATCATGCGCTTCGTGAGCGGGTCGCGCAGGAGCTGCTTGAGCTCCTTGGAGATCATGCGCCGCACGCGCAGGACGGAGCGCCGCCAGGGAGCCATCTCGACGCTCATTCGAGCTCCTTCTTGAACGTGCGGGTGGCGAGTCCGAGCCCGAGCACCGCATAGGCGAGCATGAAGAGCGCCTGCGGCCAGAGCACTTCGGCCCCGACACCCTTGAGGAAGATCCCGCGGGTCACGGTGATGAAGTAGCGGGCGGGAACCAGATAGGAGACCGCCTTGAGCACCGGAGGCATGCTCGCGATGTCGAACAGGAACCCGGACAGCAGGATCGCCGGCAGGAACGTGGACACGATCGCGAACTGTGTGGCGAGGAGCTGCGACTTCACGGCCGCCGAGATGAAGATCCCCAGGCCCAGAGCGCCCACGAGGAAGAGGAGCGTGAGCACACCGAGAAGGAAAACGCTCCCATGCAGCGGCGTCGCGAAGATGAGCATACCGGCCGTGATCGTGACGGCGACGTCGAAGAGGCCGATCCCGACGTAGGGCATGAGCTTGCCCAGCACGATCTCCAGCCGGGTGACCGGCGTGGCGGCGAGCTGCTCCATCGTACCGCGCTCCCACTCGCGCGCGATCGTGAGCGCCGTCAGCATGGCCGCGATGATCGACATGATCACGGCGATGAGCGCGGGCACGATCATGTCGCGGCTCTCGAGGTTCGGGTTGTACCAGGTGCGCGTCTCGAGCCGGAAAGGTGGATCGAACGCACGGCCCTGGAGCGCCTGATCGATGCCGAAACGGGTCACGATCGCGTCGGCGTAGTTCTGGGCGATGGTGGCCGTGTTGGCGTCGCTCCCGTCCAGGAGCAGCTGGACGCCGGGGGAGCGGCCGGCGTCCAGGTCCCGGCTGTAGCGGACCGGAATCGTCAGCACCCCCCGGACGCGGCCGAGGACGAGGTCCTTGTCGGCGGTGCGCGCCGTCGTCGGCCGCTCCGCGACGGTGAAGTAGCCGCTGGCCACGAAGGCGTCGACGAGCGCGCGGCTCGCGCGGGTACCGTCGTGGTCGATCACGGCGAGGCGGATATCTTTCACGTCCCACGTGATGGCGTAGCCGAAGAAGAGCAGGAGGAAGACGGGCAGCACGAACGCGAGCAGCATGCTGCGCGGATCGCGCGAGAGCTGGATCCACTCCTTGCGGGCCATCGCGAAGAGGCGCATCGGCTCCATCGTCATCCCTCCACAGCGCCGCCCGCGGCTCGAACCAGGGAGACGAAGACGTCCTCGAGCGACGGCTGGACGGGGCCGACGGCGGTGACGGTGCGGCCGGCCGCGTCGAGCAGCTCACGAACGCGGCGCTCGCCGCCTTCGGCCTCCTCGACCGTCACGTGCAGCGCCCGGCCGAACATCGCCACGTCCAGGATACCCGCCTGGCCGGAGAGCGCCCGAACGGCGTCGGGCGCCGCGTCGGTGCGCACCTGGAGGATGGGCGCCACGACCCGGGAGCGCAGGGCGCGCGGCGCGTCGAGCGCGATCAGGCGGCCGCGGCTCATGAGCGCCAGCCGATGACAGTACTCCGCCTCCTCCATGTAGTGGGTGGAGACGAACACCGTCGTGCCCTGGCGTGAGAGCTGGTCGATGAGGTCCCAGAAGCGACGGCGCGCCAGGGGGTCGACGCCGGAGGTCGGCTCGTCGAGGAAGAGGATGGGCGGCTCGTGAACGATTGCACACCCGAGTGCGAGACGCTGCTTCCAGCCGAGCGGGAGCTCGTCGGTCGGACGGTCCTCGGCCTCTTCCAGTCCCGCCATCTCGAGGATCCAGCGCTTCCGCCGCTCGAGCTGCTCGCCCGCGACCCCGTAGAGCCCGGCGAACAGCTCGATGTTCTCGACCACGGTCAGGTCGCCGTACAGCGAGAACTTCTGCGACATGTACCCGATGCGGCTCTTGATGGCCGCGTGCTCCCTGCGGATGTCCAGACCGGCCACATGCCCGTTTCCCTCGGAGGGTGCGAGCAGGCCGGTGAGCATCTTGATCGTGGTCGTCTTGCCTGCGCCGTTCGGACCCAGGAACCCGAAGATCTCGCCTTCGCGAACCTCGAAGCTGACGTGGTCCACGGCCACGAAGTCTCCGAAGCGGCGGGTGAGCCCGTCCACGGCCACCGGTACGCCACCGGAGGCGTCAGGCGCGCTCATCGGAGGCTCCTTCGCCGGCCGCCGTCACGTCGGCGTCGCGCACGAACTGGATGAACACGTCTTCGAGGGAGGGCTCGACCTCTTCCCGTCCGAAGACCTCCACGCCTTCGTCCACGAGCGCCCGGTCGAGCGCGTCGGGATCGGCCCCGGGCGCGAGCAGGGCGTGGACGGCCTCGCCGAACAGCGAGGCGTTCAGGACGCCCGGGACCGAGCGGAGCCGGTCGCGCGCGGCGCGTGGACGATCGGTGTGGAACGAGCGCATCGTGCCGCCGAGCGACGTCTGCAACGCCTGGGGGCGGTCGAGCGCCAGCGCGCGGCCCCGGTCGAGCAGCACGACCCGGTCGCAGCGCTCGGCCTCGTCCAGGTAGGACGTCGACACCACCACGGTGATGCCCTCGGCCACCATCTCGTGGAGGATGAGCCAGAGCTCGCGCCGCGAGATCGGGTCCACCCCGAACGTAGGCTCGTCGAGCAGGAGCACGCGCGGGTAGTGGACCAGCGCGCACGAGAGCGAGAGCTTCTGCTTCATTCCTCCGGACAGCGCGCCGGCCCTGCGGTCCTTGAACTCGTCCAGGCGCGAGAACCGGTAGAGGCGCTCGTAGCGCGCGGGCCGGTCGGCGCGGGGCACGCGGTACAGGTCCGCGTAGAAGTCCAGGTTCTCCTGCACGGTGAGGTCCTCGTACAGCCCGAAGCGCTGGGCCATGTAGGCCAGATGGGGCTTGGCCGCCTCCGGGTCGTGCGCCACGTCGACGCCGTCGACCCACACCTCCCCTTCGGTGGGACGCATGACGCCGGCCACCATCCTCAGCGTGGTCGTCTTGCCGGCGCCGTCCGGGCCGACGATACCGAACAGCTCTCCGCGGGCGACGTCCAAGGTGAGCCCGTCGACCGCGGTGAGCGTGCCGAACGTGCGCGTCAGCTTCCGGAGCGAGACGGCGGCCTCTCCGCCGCGGGGGGTACGCTCCGTCACGAGCCCGACCCGAGCAGGGTGACGTCGGCCGGGATGCCCGGCTTGAGCTCGAAGTTCGGATCGCCCGTGATGCGCACCTTCACCGGGTAGACGAGCTTGATCCGCTCCTGCTGCGTCTGGACGTTGCGCGGCGTGAACTCGGCCTGGCTGCCGATGAACGTCACCGTGCCCTGGTACGTGCTGTCGGGGTACGTATCCGAGGTGATCGTGGCCTTCTCGCCGAGGTGGACGCGTCCGATCTCGTTCTCGCGCACGTAGATGCGCACCCACCGGTCGTTCGGATTCAGAAGCGTCAGCACGGGCGCGCCGGGGCTCACGATCTCGCCGGGCTCGCGGTGGCGCACCGTGACCAGGCCGGTGAACGGCGCGTGGACGATCGCGTTGTCGAGCGCTGCCTGCGCACGCTCCAGGTTGGCGCGGGCCTGCTGCACCACCGCGCGCTGGGCATCGATGGTCTCCTTGCGCGGTCCCGCGAGCGCGAGCGAGAGCGCCTGTTGCGCCTGGTCCAGGGAGGCTTCGGCGACATCGCGCGCCGTCGTAGCCTTGTCGCGCGCCTGCTGGCTGACGGCGCCACCCTGGTAGAGACGCTCGGCCCGCTCGGCGTCGCGGCGGGCCTCGCGGGCGCGTTGGGTCGCCGAGCTCACCGCCGCTCGGGCCTGTGCGACCTCTTCCGGACGTGAGCCGCGCTCGAGCTCGGTCAGACGGGCCCGGGCCGCGGCCAACTGTGCCGCGGCCGCTGCTTGAGCCGCACCGAGCTCGGTCGTGTCGAGGCGGGCGACCTCCTCGCCCTTCGTGACGTCGTCGCCCTCGTGGGGCACGACCTGGGCCACGCGGCCGGGCACCTGGAAGCCGAGGTCGGCCTCCGTGCCCTCCACCGTGCCCGAGGCGAACAGGTGCCCGTTCGAGCCGTTTCCGTTCCGGAGGACGAGCCACGTGGCCAGTGCGGCCAGCACGATGACGGCGGGAATCAGGTACTTCAGCCTCTGCTTCATTACCGGACCTCCAGGGCCTCGTCGATCCACTTCCGGTCCAGGGAGCCCTGGGCCCGGGCCAACCGCACGCGGGCGAGCACCGCGTCGTACCGGGCACGGGCGTATCCCGCCCGAGCACGGAAGAGTCCCGCCTGCGCGTTGAGCAGGTCGGTCTGCACGCCCGATCCTTCCTTCAGGGAGAGCGCCTCGATGCGGGCCACCTCCTGCCACTGATTCACCGACGCCTCGAGCGCCTTCGCGCGGGCCTCCGCCTCGACCACGCCCGCATGCGCCTGGTCCACCGCGTTCTCGTCCTGGAGCTTCGCGAGCCGAAGCGCCTGCTGAGCCGAGCGGTACTGGGCGCGGGCCTGCCGGATCGACGCGCCCCTGGCGCCGCCCGTGAACACGGGCCACGACACCTGCAGGCCGGCCTGCCACTCGGTCACGTAGTTCCCCAGGGCGCTCCCGTATTCGTGCAGGCCCGCGGCCGCGTGGAGGCTCGGCATCCGGCTCGCCAGCGCCTGATCGACGCGGGCGCGCGCCGCCTCCACGGCCCTTTGTGCCTCCACGACCTGCGGGCTCTCCGCCGTGTCCGCGGCGGGCGCTCGACGGAAGCGCACGGGCTCCAGGGTGCGCTTATGCAGCGTGGCGGGATCCACCCCCATCAGCCGCGCGAGGCTTCTGCGCGCCAGATCCTCCGAGGTCCGCGCCGTGGCCTCCTGTGCCTGCGCGTCCATCAGCGATGCCTTCGCGCGGAGCACGTCCACGCGGGCCGCCGTGCCCTGGTCGAGGTTCTGCTGCGCCCGGTTCTGCTCGGCCTCGAGCGCGGAGGCGTGCCGCTGAGCGGCGTCCAGGACCTCACCGGCCGAAAGCACGGCCAGGTAGGCACCGGTCACCCGCTCCAGGAGATCCTGGCGTGTGGCGTCCCACCCGGCCTCGGCCTCCCGCTCGGCCGCGCCCGCCCCGCGGATGCGGGCGCCTCGTCCGCCTCCGTCGAAGAGCGTGTAGTCCAGACCGAGCTGCCCCTGCACGAGCGTTCGGTCGAACGTGGGCGGGTTGCGCGGATCGAACCCGTGGAGCGGTGCGACGACCATCGGCTTCTCGAACTGTGAGAGGCCGGCGCTTCCGCTCAGCGTGGGCACGAGCTGCGCCCGGGCCTCCGCCACGCGTGCCTGCGCTCCCTCGACGCGCGCCCGCGCGGCCAGCACGGACGGGTGTCCGGCGAGCGCGGAGTCGAGGGCGGCCGTCAGGGTGAGGGATTGGCCCCGGGCGGGGCGGGGCACCGCCAGGAGCAGAATCGCTCCCAGCAGGATGCCTCCCCGGACGAGGCGCGTCGGAGTTCGGTGCGTCATGAAGATGCCTCCTCGTGGGACGTGAGTCCCGCTCGGACGAAGGACGTCGTGTGTGCGACCGCCTGTGCGAGCGTGTCGGGGTCGCGCAGGTCGATGCCGCTCACCTCGCGGAAGAGCGGTACCACCAGGCTCAGGTAGAGCGGTTGGGCGGCGACGCTCACCGCCATGAGGAACGAGTTGCCCGCGCGCAGGGAGCCGTCCGACTGGCCTTCCGCGTGCAGCCGCGCCAGCGTGCCCGCGATGCGGCGGATGTGCGCGATGGCCGACTCCGGCGGGATCCGGCCGGCGGACACCTCCTGGAGCATGAGGTGGGGAAAGTCGGGGTCTTTGGAGAGCTGCGCGAAGAACGCCTCCACCACCCCCTCGATGCGGTCGAGCGGGGTTCCGGGGCCGCGCCCCACCGCCACGATTCGATCGGCCAGCGGGCGCAGCCCCTCCTCGAGCACGGCGGCATACAGGGCGCGCTTGGAGCCGAAGTGATACGTGATGGCACCCAGGTTCGCGCCGGCTTCCTGCGTGATAGCGCGCACGGAGGTGCCGTCGAAGCCGTGCTTTCCGAAGAGCTTGCGTCCCGCGGTGACGAGCGCGCGGGCGGTTTCGCCCGGCTGGTCGTGCGCGGACGTTCCCGGTTCGGAGCGCCCTTGAGTCCGCGCGTTTCCGGAAGATGATGATTGATTCATACGTTCGTATCAATATACGAGAGACCCGGGCTCGTCAAGGCCGATCTGGAGAGGATCGGAGCGGAGGGTGCCCGCGTGCGGACTCAGGCCCGGGGGCTTGCCGCGGTCAGGTCCCGAGGCCGCGCATCTTCAGGTCCGCAGCCCTCCTACGATGTTGCGCAGCGCCTGGACGCCGTCGACCAGGCGGGGGCCTGGACGGCCCAGGAACGCCTCCGGCACACAATGCACCTGGCGTTCGCGCAGCGCGGGCAGGTCCTGCCACCTCGGATTCCGGTAGACGACGTCCGGCCGGTACTTCGCCGGATCGACGCCGCACCAGGAGAGCACGATGGCGTCGGGGCGCGCCGCAGCCACCTCCTCGTCCTCCAGGGGACGGCTCTTGACGGGCTCGTCGTCGAGGAGCCCGCGCGCCCCCGCGGCGTGAAGGACGTCGGTGGTCCAGCTCCTGCGTCCCGGTGCGATGACCGGCTTGGGCCACCACTGCACCAGGATCGAAGGAGCGTCCGGACTCTGGGCCGGCGCGGCGAGCTCGGCTCGCATATGCTCCACCAGCCGGTCTGCTTCCCTGGTCGCATCCAGGAGCGCGCCGATGTCGCGGATATCGCGATAGACGTCGTCGAGCGAGCTCGGCTCGGGCGCCACGAAGCGAAGACCGGCGCGCTCGAGGCGTTGCACGACGCGCTCGTGGCCCGGCACGGTGAGCGTCGCCAGCACGAGGTCGGGCTCGAGTGCTGCTACGGCGGCGACGTCCGGCTCGAGGTCCGGGCCGAGGCGAGGGAGCGACGCCACCACGTCGGTGGGGAAATCCGAATGATCGTCGACGCCGACGAGGAGATCGGCGCGGCCGAGGGCGGCCACGATCTCGGTGTTCGAGCAGGCGAGGGAGACGACACGCATGGTGGGGCGTACCCCGCGGCCGCCCGGCCCGGTCCGGCACGATCGCGCGGTTGAGGGGTCTACGTGCACGCCCTGGAGCCACGGCGACCACCTTCTGGTCGGCGGACCCTCCTCCGGGCGGACACGCATCCAGAATCGCAGACGTGGAGGTACCCGTGGTCGACACACCGTCCACGATGATGCCCTTGGGGCGCCGCGCCCCGGACTTCTCACTGCCCGATACCGACGGGCGCACCGTCTCGCTCTCCGATTTCGAGACCGCGCCGGGGCTGCTGGTGATGTTCATCTGCAACCACTGCCCGTTCGTGAAGCACCTGAAGGCCGCACTGGCCGAGTTCGGAAGGGAATACGGGGAGCGGGGACTGGCGATCGTGGCCATTGCCTCGAACGACATCGAGGCCTACCCGCAGGACGGCCCCGAGGCCATGGCGCGCGAGAAGGAGGAATGGGGCTTTCCGTTCCCCTACCTCTTCGACGAGACGCAGGAGGTCGCGAAGGCCTACGGGGCGGCCTGCACCCCCGACTTCTTTCTCTTCGACGCCGACCTGTCTCTAGCGTACCGGGGGCAGTTCGACGCGAGCCGCCCCAGCAACGGGATGGAGCCCACGGGCGAAGACCTGCGCGGGGCGTGCGACGCCGTGCTCCTGGGCCGCCGGCCCTCGGACGACCAGGTGCCCAGCATCGGCTGCAACATCAAGTGGAAGAAGGGCAACGAGCCGGCGTACTTCGGGTAGCGAAGATTGCGCGCTCGCCCGGATGGCCGTCCTCGGCCTGGCAAGGTGTCGAGTAGGAGTTTGCGTGTAGGCAGCACGCGATAGACATTAGGGACACCGGGGGCGCCCGCTCCCGGCCTGCCCGCCTGACTCTTGTGAGCGGGGGCGGCCATGTCCGAATCCCTTGAGCGCCTGCGGTCCGCGCTGGCCGACCGTTACGCGATCGACGAAGAGGTGGGGACGGGCGGCATGGCTACGGTCTACCTGGCCACCGACCTCAGGCATCATCGGCGCGTGGCCGTGAAGGTGTTGCGCTCCGACCTCGCCGCCACCGTGGGGGCGGAGCGCTTCCTCTCCGAGATCGAGACCACGGCCCACCTCCAGCATCCCCACATCCTCCCCCTCTTCGACTCGGGTGAGGCGGACGGGCTCCTCTTCTATGTGATGCCCTACGTGGAGGGCGAGTCGCTACGGGACCGGCTGGCGCGCGAGCATCAGCTTCCCGTGGAGGAGGCCGTACGCATCGCTCGGGACCTGGCCGAGGCATTGGACTACGCCCATCGCCAGGGTGTGATCCACCGCGACATCAAGCCCGCCAACATCCTCATCAACGAGGGCCTTCCGCTCATCGCCGACTTCGGCATCGCCCTCGCCGTGGAAGGTGCGGGGCGGCCGCGCCTGACCGGGTCGGGCGTCAGCATGGGCACGCCCTACTACATGAGCCCGGAACAGGCGACGGGCGACGTATCCATCGGCCCGGCCACGGACATCTACGCGCTGGCGTGCGTGCTCTACGAGATGCTCGTGGGCGAGCCGCCCTATACGGGAAGCACCGCGCAGGCCGTGCTCGGCCGCATGATCCAGAGCGGGCCGGTGTCGGCCTCGGCGCAGCGCGCGACCATCCCTCGCAACGTGGATGCGGCCATCCGCAAGGCGATGGAGAAGCTGCCGGCCGACCGCTTCACCTCCGCGCAGGCCTTCGCGGCGTCGTTGGCCGACCCGGCCTTCCGGTACGGAAGGAGCGTCGACGTGGGTGCCGCCAGGTGGCGACGCACGGCGGGCGCGGTGACCGGCGTCGCGGTCCTCTCCCTGGCGGCGCTGGCGTGGGTACTGCTGGCTCGGCCCGCCCCTCCGCCCGTCGTGGCCCGCTACGGGTTGGCCTTCGCGCCGGGGCAGCAGCCGGTGGATCGGGGCTGGCCGACGATGGCCCTGGCACCCGATGGATCGGCCATCGTCTACGTCGGCCTGGGAGCCGACACGGTGCAAGGGGTGGTGGCCACCGACCGACTCTGGGTCAAGCGCCGTGACCGTTTCCTGGCAGAGCCCCTGGACGGAACAGGGGGTGCTCAAGCGCCCTCGATGTCACCCGACGGCGCCTGGATCGCATACCAGGCTGCGGGTAAGCTCCACAAGGTCCCGGTCCGGGGTGGCGCCAGTGTGGTTCTCGCCGACTCGCTGAACCGGACCGGGATCCTTCCGGTGGCCTGGCTCGACGACGGCACCCTCGTCTACGTGGACGCGTCCTGGCGCTTCCGCCGCGTGCCTGCCGAGGGTGGGACAGCGAGCGTGCTCTGGTCGCCGCCGGACCGGAGGTTCGGGTTCTTTCCCCGGGCGCTTCCCGGGTCACGGGCGCTCCTGTTCACCATGTGCGACTCGTTCTGCCGAAACGTGCAGGAGATCTGGGCGCTGGATCTGCGCACCGCCGAGGCGCACCGCCTGGCATCCGGGGCGTTCCAGGCGGAGTACGTGCCCCCGCACGATCTGGTCTACGTGCGACCGGACGGGAGCGTCTTCGCCGTACCGTTCGACCCGAAGTCGCTGAAAGCCACGGGCAGCGCCGTACCGGTGCTCAGCGGCGTGAAGGTGGACGGCGGTGCCCCGGACCTTACGCTCGCTCGGGACGGGACGCTGCTGATGGAGACCGGCGCTACGCTTCGCCAGGAGGCGGAGTTCGTCTGGGTGAGCCGCCAGGGCGTCGCGACGCCCGTGGATTCCGGGTGGACCTTCGATCCCGGGGACGCCAACCGGGGATGGGCCCTCTCACCAGACGGCACGCGTCTGGCGGCGAGGATCCGTACGGACGCGGGGGACGACATCTGGGTCAAGGAGTTGCCGCGCGGCCCCCTCTCGCGTCTCACCGTCGACGAGGCCGAGGACCGTATGCCCCGCTGGAGCCCTGACGGCACCCGCATCACGTTCCTGTCCAACCGTGGCGGCGATCTCGACGTGTGGCAGAAGCGCGCGGACGGCATTGGAGACGCGCAGCTCCTGTTCGACTACGACCGCTTCCTGGCACAGGGGTTCTGGACGCCGGACGGGAAGTGGCTGGTGCTGCGGACGGGGGGGATGGCCGGTGAGCTCGGCGGCCGTGACATCCTCCTCGCGCGCCCGGGCGTGGACAGCGTGGCCCGTCCCCTCATGGCGTCGCCCTTCGACGAGCAAGCTCCGGCCGTCTCTCCCGACGCACGCTGGATCGCCTACAACTCGGCCGAGGGGGGCCGGGACGAAGTCTTCGTGCGTCCGTTCCCGGCCGTGGACAGCGGCAAGTGGCAGATCTC
>JBJKRT010000032.1:0-43258 GCA_046704545.1 Longimicrobiales bacterium | reverse complement strand
CGGCGAACCGCCTAGAACCTGGGGCTGTGGCGCTCCCAACGCGGGGTGCTCCCCTTTTTCAGCGACCTGCTAGCTAAGCTTCGTCGGCGAAATCCCTGAGGAACAGGAGGCCGGCACACTCTCCCGCGAGAAAGAGGATGTCCTCGCGGTCGCGCCTCGGAACCGGCGCGCTCCTGGCGTCTCCGCCACCGTCCACGACCATGTACCAACGACGGCCCTCCCTGACCCCCAGCAGGACCGAAAGACCGGATTCGGCGTCGTCGCGCAGCGCCGGAGGCTCGTCGCCTTCCCGCACACCGACCATCGTGGCCGGAAACGTCGTGCGCGGCGGGTCGTTGGCCAGGTCGAGCACCACGAACGGGCGAAGCGACGTCGGGTTGGAGGGCTCGCACCAGACGATCGCACCACGGTCTCCGTTCGCCAGATAGATGCTTCGCCAGAGCGGCAGGGCGAAGCGCGACCGCTCGCCCTCCGCCCCCCACAGGGCGAAGATCGAGCCGGGGCCTTCCTCACCCCCACCGTCGCGATCCAGGTACTTGGTCAGGTCGATGACGTCGTCGCTCATCTGTTGAAGCTCCGCGTGCGGAGCCGGGTCGTCAACGACCTTCACCCTGGTCGCGCCCGGACCCGCGGTCTAACTTCCGCGCGCATCTCTTCGAAGAGCCCGATACCATCCACGCCCTACGGCGCGGAGCCGCGAATGCAGAACTGGATCGGAGTCGGTATCTGGATTGTCATGGGGGTCGTGATCGGCCTCGGCATGAAGGTCATCGTCAAGCGCCCGGAAGAGACGCCGGGGCACACACCGATTCTGTTGGTCCTCGCCGTCCTCGCCTCCGTCATCGGCGGTATGCTGGGCGTGGGGATCTTCGACGTGCACAGCCCGGTGGCCATCAGCTGGGGAGGCATGGGCGGAGCCCTGGTCTTCTCCTTGCTCATGGCGTGGGTCTACCGGTGGGGCGTTCGCGGCCTCGTCTAGGCTCCTGGTCCGCCACCACACCTACAGGTCGCAGCCATGTCCGATGTACTGAAGTTCATCGACGGCGAGCTCGGCAGGTTCCGGAGCGAGCTGTACGACTTTCTGAGCATCCCTTCCGTCAGCGCGAAATCCGAGCACCGGGGTGACATCCGCGGGGCGGCCGAATGGCTCGCCGAACGCATGCGCGATGCGGGTCTCGAGGCCGAGATCCTCGACACCCCCGGTCACCCGATCGTCCTCGGCGAATGGCGCGGTGCGGGAGACGCAGCCCCCACCGTGCTCATCTACGGGCACTACGACGTGCAGCCCGCCGAGCCGCTCGAGCTCTGGGATTCTCCCCCGTTCGAGGCCACCGAGCGCGACGGACGCATCTACGCGCGCGGCTCCACGGACGACAAGGGTCAGCTCTACATGCACGTCAAAGCGCTCGAGGCGCACCTCGCCTCGAACGGCACGCTCCCCGTCAACGTGGTCCTCATCGCGGAGGGCGAGGAAGAGGTCGGCTCGCCCAACCTGATCCAGTTCGTGGAGGCGAACGTCGACCGGCTCACCTGCGACGTGGTCGTTGTCTCGGACACGGGCATGTTCGCCGAAGGACTCCCCACGCTGCTCTTCTCCCTGCGCGGCCTCGCCTATTACGAGATCGTCGTCGAGGGCGCGAAGAGCGATCTGCATTCGGGCGAATACGGGGGCTCCGTCACGAATCCGGGCAACGCGCTCGGGACGATCATCGCGTCGCTTCATGATGCGGACGGGCGGGTGGCGTTGCCGGGCTTCTACGACGACGTGGTCGAGTGGGACGAGGAGACGCGTCGGCAGATCGCCTCGCTCCCGTTCGACGACGAGGAGTATCGCGCGGAGCTGGAGGTGCCGGAGCTCACGGGTGAGAAGGGCTACGGTACGCTCGAGCGCCTCTGGATCCGGCCCACCTGCGACGTGAACGGAATCCTCTGCGGCTACACGGGCGAGGGAGCCAAGACGGTGCTCCCCAACCGGGCCATGGCGAAGGTGAGCTTCCGTCTGGTGCCCGACCAGGATGCCTCACAGGTGAAGGTGATGCTGGAAGAGCATCTGAAGAAGGTGACGCCTCGCGGTGTCACCGTGAAGCTGATCGAGCACCACGGGGGGGCTGCCTGGAAGGCACGCGTCGAAGGAAAGGCGTTCGACGCGGCCGCCGAGGCACTCGAGGAGGCGTTCGGTACGCGGCCGGTGCTCGCCGGGGACGGCGGCTCGATCCCGATCGTGCTCGAGTTCGAGGAGAAGCTTCGTGCTCCGTGCGTGCTCGTCGGCTTCGGGTTGCCGGGCTCCAACATCCACGCCCCGAACGAGTGGCTCTCGATCGAGAACTTCGAGAAGGGGATCGGCGCGCTCGCGCTCCTCTACGAGAAGCTGGCGCGGTAGAGGCGAACCGGAACCCCACCATGCGGGGAGGGGTGCACCCCGCGGGGTGCTCCCCTCGGCACGTCAGGGGTCGGCGCGGGTGATCGCGCGTCAGTGGACGTCGAAGGTGATCGGGAACTGGATCCAGACCGCCACCTTCTTGTCCTTGTTCATCGCCGGGCTGAAGAGATAGGCACGCGTGACCTTCAGCGCGGCGGCGTCGAGAGCCGGATGACCCGAGCCCGTACGTACGCTGCTGTTGTGGACCTTACCGTCGGTTCCGACGAAGACTGAGACGACGACGGTACCGCCGATGCCCGCATTCCTCAGCGCCGCCGGATAGTCCCGCTCCATCGCCTTGATCACGTCCATCCTGTTCTGGATCTTCGGTGCCACCGTGTACGGCGTGAAGGTCGGTTTGGCCTCGACCGGCGTGTGGGTGCGGGGAGCCAAAGGCAACGCTTTCGCCCCGGTCGCTCCGGGCGCCTGGAAGGTGATGGGGAACTGGACCCATACGGCCACCTTCCTGTCCCGGTTCATCGCGGGGCTGAATCGGTAGGTCCGCGCGACCTTCAGCGCGGCGGAGTCGAGCTGCGGGCGCCCTGCGCTCTTGAAGATCTTCGTCTGCTCGACGTTGCCGTTCGCGTCGACGAAGAAGTAGACGATCGCAGTGCCTCCGATTCCGGCGTCTCGCAACAGGGGCGGGTAGGCGCCCTGCATTTCTCGAACGACCGTTTCCTTGTTCAGCACCCGCGGCCGAACGGTGTACGGTGTGAAGGTCGGACCCTTCTGGACCCCCGTGCCCGACGTGTCCGTCGGAGACACCGGCGTTGCGGCTCCATCGCCGGACGACGTCGGCACCACGGGCGCCGTGGGATTCGTCACGAGGCACGCGGCCAGGAGCAGAACGGCCGCAACCGTTCCTCGGACCACGGCGCCTTTGACACCCCCTACGATGCGTGAATCGAGCATGGCACGTACCCTCCGCTCCAGAGAAGAGCTGTTTTCACCGAATCCGGCGCTCACGGGAACGATGCCCACGACGCGGGAGCCCACGTCGAGCAGGAGGCGCGCGTAACGGACCGGGCTCCCGAGCCCGGCCGCCAGCACGCGGCGGTCACAGTCGGCCTCGACGGCGTGACGCAGCCGCGAGAAGCCCCACCACACGGCCGGGCTCCAGGGAAAGAGCACGGGGGCCAGCACACCCGCCGCCAGCAAGAGGGGGTCGCGCCGATGCCGATGCTCCTCCTCGTGCCTCAGGATCAACGCGCGTTCCGTCGGATCGAGGTCGAGCACCCACGGCGGCACGACGATCTCGGGATGCACGAGCCCCACCAGGGCGGGGCCGAGTCCCTCCGAGATCAGAACCGGCCTGCCATCCAGGGTGGCCGTCGGCCATCGGCGTTGCTTCCGCCTCAGTGCGAGCGCGCTGCCGATCAGGAGCGCGAGCAGGACGGCGGTGGCGCCGCCCCAGGCCCCGGCCAGGGGGTCGCTCCAGCCGGCCAGGACCACCTCGGCACGTTGGACGAGCGACGGAGCGTGCGGTGCGATCGCTTCGCTCGGGGCCGAAACCACGACCGGCTCTCCGAGACTGACCGCCCCGGGGGCGCGAAGCACGAGCTGCGGCCGCACGACCGGGATCGCCAGCGCCGCGATCAGCGCCAGGCCCCACACCCACCGCCCGCGGCCCGCGAACGCGGTCCGCCGGTCCACAACGGCGGCGGCCCCGATCACCAGGGCCCCGACGGCCGTCGCGTACACCATCCAGAGAGCCAGCATCGTCACTCCATTCTACGAGCGTCTTCGTAGATAGTAGGGTGGGCGTATCCGGATGTCAACGACATGTGTAGTTGGAGAGGCACGCCGACACCGTGCAGGGGGGCCGGCTGTCACGTGGCACATCGTATCCGCCGGTGGTCGTGCGTGCCAGACCGACGGCGTTACCGCTCCGGCCGCGCTTGCCTCGTCCAGATCAACACCACCCCGCACCAGGAATCGGTCCCGCGGTACTGGATGGGCGCGCCGATGCCGTGGTTGGGATAGACCTCGACAGCCAGAACGTCCTGGGCCGGCACGACGTCGTCGATGGAGAACCCCGCGTCCTGCGTCACCACCGAGCCGTCGACGACCACCTTCATCAAGCAGCCGTTCGGACTCCAGGAGCCGGGCATGAAGGAGATGCGGCCATGGGGGCGGTATGCGATGATGTACCCGATGCCGTCGGTAGGCTCGAGCAGGACGCCGGGGACCTGACGCAACAGGTCCGTGACGACGAACGGATGTTCGTCGCGGACCCGCTCCGGGTCCATGAGGTACCCTATGGACGCGCTCTCGCGCCGGTAGAACCCGACCTTCGTGAGCTGCTCCTCCGTCCGCCGGACGGTCACCGACATCGGATCGAGGGCCACGGGCGTGGGAACCAGGCGCAGCAGGAGCTCGAACTTGGCGTCCTTGTCCAGGTCGAGCGTGTCGCTGATGAACGCTTCGTACGAGAGCTGATCGACGTACACCTCGTACCGGCCCGCGCGCGGCGCCCTCAGCACGAACCGTCCGGCGGAGTCGCTCAGCGCGTAGCGCACCTTGTTGCCCTTCGCATCCAGTAGCATAACCGCGGCCGTGGGCAAGGGCTGGCCGCTCAGGCTGTCGAGCACATGGCCGACGAGGGTCTGGGCGCGCGCCGGTGCAGGCACGCTACAGAGGAGCGTCACCAGGCCCACGCCGGCGAGGATCGGCGCGCGCTTCATCTCTTCTCCCTCGTCCAGACGAGCACGATACCGCAGTCGGTATCCGGACCCGTGTACTGGATGGGTGCACCGGTACCGCCCTGCGGATAGACCTCCATGGCGAGCACGTCACCCGCATCGACCATGTCGTCGAGGGTGAAGGCCAGGCTCTGTCTGAACCGGTGACCGTCCACGACGATCGCCAACGGACAGTTGCCGGAGACGCCCCTATCCTGCCTCAGGAGCCGGTGCGGTCGCGACGACAGGATCATGTATCCCGTCCCCGTCGACGTCGTCGCGAGCAGCAATCCAGGGATCCCCCAGAGCAACTCGTGCGTCTCGATCGGCTGCCTCGCCCGCACCTTCTCGGGGTCGATCAGGTAGCCGATTCCGATCTTCTCGCGCCGATAGAAACCCACCTTCTTCAGCGCCGAAACCTCGCCGCGAACCGTCACCGACATCGGATCGAGGGCCAGAGGAATCGGCGTCACCCACAAGAGCGTCTCCCAACGCTCCCCTTTCCGCAGGTCGAAGGTGTCGCTCACGAGCGGACGATACGCCAACTGGTCCACATACAGCTCGTACCGACCGGCGCGCGGTAGGTCCAGGGTGAACTTCCCCGTGGAGTCGCTCAGCGTGTACCCCCTCGACCTTCCGTGAGAATCCAGCAGGATCACCGCCGCGAAGGGAAGAGGCCTACCGCTGAGGCGGTCGAGCACGTGGCCGAAGAGCGTCTGGGCGCTCGCGGGCGCCGCTGCCGCGAGCAGGGACGCACCGACGACCAGGCCGACCGTGATGGGAGAACGTGCCATGTCGCCGACTCCGTGTTCGGATCCGGCGGGAGGGCCACGCACCTCCATGGTGCAGGATACGGGCCATGGGCGAAAGCCCGTCGCCGCGTGCGCTCAGCCCTTCAGAGCGTCCTCGATCAGGGACAGCTCGTCCTCGTCGAACGACAGGTTGGCCGCCGCTCCCACGCAGTCCTCGATCTGGCCCGGCTTGCTCGCGCCGATGACGACGCTCGTGACCGCCTCGTGGCGCAGGACCCACGCCAGCGCCATCTGCGCGAGCGACTGGCCGCGCGCACGCGCAATGTCGTCCAGCGCGCGCGTCGTGGCCAGCACGGCGTCCGTCACGTGCTCGGGGCGCAGGAAGCGCGGATCGCGGGAGGCTCGCGCATCTTCGGGAATCCCCTCGAAGTAGCGATCGGTGAGGAGCCCGCGTGCGAGCGGGCTGAAGGCCACGCACCCGATGCCTTCCCGTTCGAGCACGTCGAGCAGCCCCTCCTCCGGAGCCCGGTGGAACAGGCTGTACTTGACCTGGTTCACCAGGCACGGGGTGCCCATCTCGCGCAGGAGCCGCGCCGCCTCGACGGTCCGTTCGGGTCCGTAGTTGGAGATTCCTGCGTAGAGCGCCTTGCCACTGCGCACGGCATGGGCCAGCGCGCCCATCGTCTCCTCGAGCGGCGTCTCTGGATCGGGCCGGTGATGATAGAAGACGTCCACGTACTCGAGGCCGAGACGCTCGAGCGACTGATCGAGCGATGCCAGCAGGTACTTCCTCGACCCGTGGTCACCGTAGGGGCCGGCCCACATGTCGTAACCGGCCTTCGTCGCGATCACGAGCTCGTCGCGCCAGATCGCCAGGTCCTCCCGCAGGATGCGCCCGAGGGTCTCCTCGGCCGCGCCGGGAGGGGGGCCGTAGTTGTTGGCGAGATCGAAGTGCGTCACGCCCAGGTCGAACGCCCTCAGCGCCATGGCGCGCGCGTCGTCGTAGGACCCTCGCCGTCCGAAGTTGTGCCAGAAGCCCAGCGAGACGCGCGGCAGCTTCAGTCCCGAGTGCCCGCAGCGACGGTAGAAGTCGGCGGCGGCGTAGCGGTGGGCGGCGGGCGTATGCATCCTCGGTCGTCTCCCCTACCCTGCCGATCCCACCATCGCGGCCGCCTTCAGGAGCGCTCTCGCCTTGTTGAGGCTCTCCTCGAATTCGAGCGCCGGGTTCGAGTCGGCCACGATGCCGGCACCGGCCTGCACATAGGCCTTTCCGCCGGTCACCATCACGGTGCGGATCGTGATCGCGGTGTCCATGCTCCTGCCGCCGTAATTGAAATGGCCCACTGCCCCGGCGTACGGCCCCCTCCGGGTCGGCTCGAGCTCGTCGATGATCTCCATCGCGCGGATCTTCGGGGCGCCCGACACCGTGCCGGCCGGGAAGCACGCCCGGAAGACGTCCATGGCGCTCATCCCCTCGCGCAGCCGGCCTTCCACCTGGCTGACGAGGTGCATCACGTGCGAGTATCGCTCGACCACCATCAGCTCGGGCACCTGGACGGTACCGTATTCGGCCACCCGTCCCACGTCGTTCCGCCCGAGGTCGACCAGCATCCGATGCTCCGCGAGCTCCTTCTCGTCGGCCTTGAGATCGTCGGCGAGCTCCTGCTCTTCCTGCAGCGTCCGTCCACGCGGCCGCGTGCCGGCAATGGGCCGCACGGTCACGGTGCCTTCCTCCACGCGCACGAGGACCTCGGGAGAGCTGCCGACGAGCGTCAGTCCGTCCAGCTCCAGGAAATACAGATACGGCGACGGGTTGAGCGAGCGCAGCGCCCGGTAGAGCTCGAACGGCGTCGCCTTCAACTCGATGCCCAGACGCTGGCTGAGCACGACCTGGAATGCGTCGCCAGCTCGGATGTACTCGCGGATGCGCTCCACTCCGGCCTCGAACGACTCACGGCTCATCGCGCTCTCGAACGAGGGATTCTCCTCCGTCTCGTCCTGCAGCGTGAGCGGGAGAGGCGGCGATCCTTCACTCAATTCACGCACGAGGTCGCCGACACGCTCGAGGGCGCGGTCGTAACGATCCCGTAGCTCGGTCGAGTCGAGCCCGTCGTCCACCGGAACCGCCGCGATCGCCATGGCGCGGCCCTTCAGGTTGTCGATCGCGAGCACCGTATCCGTGAAGAGGAAGATCCCGTCGGGCACTTCGAGGTCGTCGGCGGGGGGGCTCGGCAAACGCTCGATCTGGCGCACGACGTCATATCCGAAGTACCCTACGGCGCCTCCCCAGAAGCGGGGGAGTCCCTCGACGTTCGCGGGAACGCGTGCCTGGAGGCGTGCGTCGAGGTCCGCGAGGGGATCGGTCGTCGAGACGGGCTGCCACCCTTCATCCGGCGTCCACCAGGATACCTGCCCGCGGTGGAGCCGCCAGGCTGCGGAAGGACGGGTTCCCAGAAACGAGTACCGCGCCCATTGTTCGCCGCCGACGACCGACTCGAGGAGAAAGCCGAACGGAGGACGGGCGAGCTTGGCGTACGCCGTCACGGCCGTGTCCACGTCGAAAAGGAACTCGGTCCAGACGGGAACGAGTCGAGCGTTTCGTGCGTGGGCCTGGAACTGATCGAACGAAGGGAAGGACTGCATCGATGATGGTCGTGTGGAAAGCCGAGTACCGACCCGGAGGCCGGTGTCCATGAGCGCCCCAATGTCCGACCGCGCCCGCGGGGCGTCAACGGCGGTGTTGGCCGTCGACACCGGCGGCACGTTCACGGACCTCGTGCTGCTCGTGGACGGCCGAGTCGAAACGCTCAAGGTCCCGTCGACCCCATCCGACCCCGCCCAGGCCGTCCTGGACGGTGCCCGGCGCATTCTGGGAGGCCGGACACCGTGGGTCCTGCTGCACGGCTCCACCGTTGCGACGAACGCGCTCCTGGAGCGACGCGGAGCGCGCGTCGTGCTGGTCACGAACGAAGGATTCCAGGACGTCATCGAGATCGGCCGTCAGAACCGACCGCAACTCTACGCTCTGGTAGGGCATCGCCCTCCACCGCTGGTCGACCGCGACGACCGCCTCGGCGTGCCGGGCCGGCTGGGTCCACGTGGCGAGGAGGTCTCCCCTCTCGACCCGGCCGTGCTGGAGGCTCTGTCGACACTCGTGGCGGAGCGCGATGCGGAATCGGTGGCGGTGTCGCTCCTGCACGCCTACGCCAATCCGGAGCACGAGCGAGCCGTCGCGGAAGCGCTCGAGCCGACCGGCCTGCCGCTTTCGGTGTCTTCGGAGCTCCTCCCGGAGTTCCGCGAGTACGAGCGCACGAGCACGACGGTCGTAAACGCCTACGTCGCGCCGATGATGTCGCGCTACCTCGGTCGTCTCTCCGACGAGTCCGGCGCCGAGCGCGTCACCATCATGGGCTCGGACGGCGGGGCCTTCCCGGTCGCCCGTGCACGTCGTGAGCCCGTACACACGGTCCTGTCGGGGCCGGCCGGCGGCGTGGTGGGCGCGCTCACCTGGGCCCGTCGGGCCGGACACGACCGTGTGCTGTCCTTCGATATGGGCGGGACGTCCACGGACGTCTCGCTCTGCCCGGGACGACCGCTCCACACCCGCGAGTTCGAGATCGACGGGCAGCCGGTGGCCATCCCCGTCATCGACATCCACACGGTGGGGGCGGGTGGCGGATCACTCGCCCGGCTGGACGCGGGCGGCGCGCTCCGGGTCGGGCCCCAGAGCGCAGGTGCCGATCCGGGACCCGTATGCTACGGTCGGGGCGGCAGCGGTGTGACCGTCACGGACGCACACGTCTGGCTGGGCCGCCTGCCGGTCGACGCCTTCCTCGGCGGCGAAGGGCGCCTCGACCGGGACGCGATCCGGGCACCCCTGGAGGCCCTGGCGAAGGGCCTGGACGCGAGCCTGGAGGGCGCCGCCGAGGGCATCCTGTCCGTCGCGGACGCGGCCATGGAGCGCGCGCTGCGCGTCATCTCGGTCGAGCGGGGCTACGACACCGCCGACTTCGCCGTGGTGGCGTTCGGCGGTGCGGGAGCCCTCCACGTGGCGGAGCTCGCCGGCCGGCTCGGTGCGGAGCGCGCGCTCGTGCCGCCCGACCCCGGGCTGCTGTCCGCCTACGGCATGCTCGCCTCGCCCGTCACGCGCGAGGCGTCGCGCACGGTGCTCCTGTCGAGCGACGCGGCCGACATCGACGCCCGCGTGAGAGAAACCTTCGGAGCGCTCGAGGACCAGGCGCGAGCCGAGATGCTCGACGAAGGAGCGGACCCGGAGGCGCTCGTCGCCGAGCGCTGGGTCGACGCCCGCTACCAGGGCCAGAGCTTCGAGCTGCGGGTGGCCGCGGAGGGTTGGGTCACGCGATTCCACCAGGCACACGAGGAGCGCTACGGCTATCGCCGTGACGATGCACCGGTCGAAGCGGTCACGCTCCGGACCGTGGTGACCGCCCCCGCGGCCGAGGTCGACGTGCCGAAGCTGCCGGAGGCCGAGAAGGATCCGCCGACCGAGGTCGCCACCGTCTTCCATGCCGGGCGAAGGATCCAGGGAAGACGCGTATGGCGCGGAGACCTCGGCGCCGGCCACGAGCTCGAAGGCCCGCTCGTGGTCCAGGAATACAGCGCGACCACGTGGGTACCGCCCGAGTGGGCGATCACGGTCGATGAGTGGGGATGCCTCCACCTTCAGCGTGCTCGGTGATGCAACGTCCTACGCGTATGAATGCGCCATAAGGGTTATCTTTCCAGCTTCCACGAACCGGAACGAACAGAACGAATGGCCGACCAGGACCGCATCTCCAAGCCGACCTCCACCGTTTCGGAGGACCCCGCTACCCGCCCGCCCTACGGCTGGGCCGCGCTGGCGGGCACGCTCGTGTTCGCGCTCTACGCGATCACGCTCGCGCGCACGACCGCCTTCTGGGACACGAGCGAATACATCGCCACGGCGCACATCTTCGGGATCCCGCATCCGCCCGGGAATCCGACGTTCATGGTGCTGGCACGGGCGTGGACCGTGCTCCTGGCGCCGTTGGGGCTGCCGATCGCCATACGCGTGAACCTGTTCAGCGCGTTCATGAGCGCCGGCGCGCACTTCTTCTGGTTCCTCGTCGTCTTCCACGTCCTGGGCTACTTCTCCAAGGACCGGCGCTTCCGGCTGATCGGGGCCGGGGCCGCCGTGCTGGTGAGCGCCACGGCGTTCACGGTGTGGAGCCAGTCGGACGTGAACGAGAAGGTCTACACGGTGAGCCTGCTCACCATCGCGCTGCTGTCGTGGCTCGCGGTGCGTTGGCAGGAGAACCTGGAGCGGACCAAGGTCAGGAACGACAACGTCCTCGTGCTCATGGCGTTCATCCTGGCACTGAGCGTGGGCAACCACCTGATGGCGTTCCTGGTGGCGCCGGCCATCGCGGTGTTCGTGCTGATCGTCGAGCCGCGCACGTTCACGAACTGGAAGATCTACGTATTCGGAGCGATCGCGGCGCTGCTCGGCCTGAGCATCCACCTCGTGCTGCCGCTGCGGGCCGCGCTCGGCCCGGCCATCAACGAGGCATCGCCGACGTGCCCGAGCCTCGGGTCCGCGGTCGCGGCCATCGTCACGTACGGCAAGGCGGGGTGCACGAACCTCTCCGCGGTGCTCAACCGCACGCAGTACGACAAACCGCCGCTCATCCCGCGGCTGGCGCCGTTCCGCTGGCAGGTCCTGAACTACCTGCAGTATTTCGACTGGCAGTGGGCACGCTCGATCCAGGGGACGAACACGGTCTTCGCGACGCTGCGTCTGCCGTTCACGATGCTGTTCACCGGGCTGGGGGTGTGGGGTGCGGTCGAGCATGCCAAGCGCGACAAGAAGAGCTTCTGGTTCTTCCTGACGCTCTTCCTGACCGTGTCGTTGGCGCTGGTCTTCTACATGAACTTCAAGTACGGCTACTCCCTCAAGCCGTCGATCCACGACATGAGCATGCATGAGGTGAGGGAGCGCGACTACTTCTTCATCGTCAGCTTCTCTGTGTGGGGGCTGTGGGCGGGGATGGGCATCGCGACGCTCTGGCAGGAGGTGGGTCACAATCTGCGCGTCGGCTGGATGAAATCGGCGCCGATCCTGGCCTTGGCCTTCATCCCGTTGGTGCTCAACTGGAGCTGGGCGAGCCGCGACTGGGACTACAGCGCACGCGACTGGGCCTACAACCTGCTCATGAGCGTCGAGCCCTACGCGGTGCTGTTCACCAACGGCGACAACGACACCTTCCCGCTCTGGTACGAGCAGCAGGTCGAAGGTGTGCGCAAGGACGTGACCGTCCTCGTCACCTCGTATCTGAACACGTCCTGGTACGTGAAGCAGGCCAAGCACGTCACCAGGCCGTGCCCGCCGGGAGTGAAGCCCTCCGACCACTGGACGCTGAACACGTGCCAGTGGCCGTACACGTACGCCAATACGTCCTCGGCGTACGTGGCGGACTCGGCCGACGCGCCGGCCGGCAAGACGGCGATCGTGCTGGGCCACCCGATCGTGAAGCCCACCAAGTCGATCATGCCGCTCTCCAACGCCGTCATCGACCGAGTTGCCGAGAGCTACGCGACGCTCGACAAGAACCAGACGCTGCACATGGGCAACATCGACGCCACACTCAGGAAGGGCACGACGCTCTATCCGTGGCAGCAGTTCGCCCTGACGATGATCAACCAGGTCATCGGGCAGCGCCCGGTCTACTTCGCGTCGAGCGGAAACGCCGCATCCGCCCTGGGCGTGAACAGATACCTCGTGCGCCAGGGTCTCGCGTTCAAGCTGCACAACGGCCCGCTGCCGGATTCGACGAATCCGGGCATCATGAAGATGGAGAAGTCACCCTACCTCGCCGTGACCGGGGATTGGGTGAACGTGCCGCGTACGGAAAACCTGCTGGACCACGTCTTCGAGCATCACACAGGCATTCCGGACAAGTGGGGTCACTGGCCGGATCGTTCGACCATCGGGATCCCGAACTACTACCTGTGGGCCTATCTGGCCGTCACGCAGGGCGAGATCCAGAAGGGCGACGAGCAGAAGGCGCACCACTACCAGCAGCGCGCCGAGGCCTGGTCGAAGCTCGGAAGCTGAAGGAGGCGCACAGGGTAGGTGGGCGGGGAGTCCGTGTCCCACCCCCGGGGCCGGCTCGCCGTTTCGATGTCCGTTTGTTTCGGGGCTCGCCTCCGCTGCGCGGGGCATCCACATGCGTCCCGAAGCAGGACGTCCGCGCTGCGCCGCGCAGAGGTCCCCGGGAGCGGGACACGGCCTCCCCGCCCCAGCCCCGCACCGGGCTGCTGAGATGGGCGGCTACAGATCCAGCACGGTCCCCAGGCCGTTGCGCTCCGCAGACGCCAGCACGGCGTCGGCGACCGTCACGTCCTGCACCGCGTTGCCAACCGACTTGAAGAACGTGATCTGGTCCTCCGATTCGCGTCCGGGCACGCGGCCTGCGACCACCTCTCCGATCTCGGCCGCGATCACGCTCACGTCCAGAATGCCCTCCGCGATGGGCACGATCAGGTCACCGGCCTCGGCGAGCACGGCCTCGCGCTGATCGACCACCACGCGGGCTCTCCGGATCAGGTCGACGTCGACCTCCCGCATCTCGGGCGTGTACGAGCCCACGCCGGTGACGTGCGTGCCCGCGCCGATCGCCGATCCCGGAAAGACCGGCATTCGACTCGTGGTCGCGGTCACGACGATGTCAGCGTCGCGAACGGCCTCGGTCGCATCGTCGACGACGCGCGCCTCCAGCCCAACCAGGTCGGCCGCCAAGCGCTCGGCGGACTCCCGCATCGGATCGACGATGCGAACCTCCTCGACGTTCCGCACGCAGCGGACCGCCTCGAGCTGGGTACGTGCCTGTACCCCGGCGCCGAAGAGCGCCACGACGGATGCGTCCGGCCTCGAGAGCAGGTCGGCGGCCAGGCCTCCCACCGCGCCGGTCCGCAGAGCCGTGAGCCAGGTCCCGTCCATGAGCGCACGCACCTGCCCCGACGCCGCGTCCAGGACGAGCACGACGGCGTGGATGGCCGGAAGCCCACGCGACGGGTTGTCGACGTTGACCGAGACGACCTTCGCGCCGGTAGCACCCGAGTCGTGCATGTGTGCCGGCATGAAGAGCGTGACGCCGTGCGGGGTCTCGAGCGAAAGGCGGACCGGCACGGTGGCCTTCCCGGCGGAGAGCGCGTCGAACGCCGAGCGCATGGTTTCGATCGCGGCAGGCATGTCGATGGCGGCGCGTACGTCCGCTGCGGAGAGGATCCTGATCTGCATATCCATTCTCGTGATTGGAGGGTTTCCCTTGCTCGACCTGCGTCCTTTCGTACAACGTTGTGGCACCGCCCCGGCTGCCAAGCGACGGTCGGCCGCACATTTTTCCCATGACCGCTGCCCCGAATGCGTAAAGGACCGGACGGAGCGAAGATCCGCCTCGGCATCGACCTGGGAGGTACGAAGATCGAGGCCGTGGCGTTGGATTCGCGCGGCCGCGAGCTCACGCGCCGACGGATCGCCACTCCACGAAGCTACGAGGCTACGCTCGACGCCATCGCGCAACTCGTGATGGACATCGAGCGCGAGGCGGGCGGAAGCGGCCCCGTGGGTATCGGCATTCCCGGCACGATCTCCCCGGCGACGGGAAAGGTGAAGAACGCGAATTCCGTATGGCTCACCGGGCACGCGTTCGACCGTGACCTCGAGGAGCATCTGGACCGGCCGGTCAGGCTCATGAACGATGCCAACTGCTTCGCGCTCTCGGAAGCCACGGACGGCGCCGGAGCGGGCGCCGACGTCGTTTTCGGGGTGATCCTGGGAACAGGAACCGGCGGTGGCATCGTGGTGCACGGTCGGATTCTGGCGGGTGCTCAGCTCATCGCGGGTGAGTGGGGTCACAACCCGCTGCCGTGGCCCAGAGGCGACGAAGCTCCCGGACCGCCGTGCTACTGCGGCCGGCGGGGATGCATCGAGACCTTCGTGTCGGGCCCCGGAATGGCGCGCGACCACGAGGCGGTCACGGGCGACCGACGGACCACCCACGAGATCGTCGACCTTCTCCGGGCGGATGACGAAAAGGCGTCCGCCACGTTCGATCGCTATGTGGACCGGCTGGCCCGGGGTCTGGCTTCGGTCATCAACCTGGTCGATCCGAACGTGATCGTGTTGGGCGGCGGGATGTCCAACCTGCCGGGTCTGGCGGCGGCGGCGGAAGCGGCGCTCCCCCCCTACGTGTTCACCGACGAGGTGTCGACGCGCGTGGTGACGAATGTCCACGGCGATTCGAGCGGCGTCCGGGGCGCCGCATGGCTGTGGGGTAGGGACGAGTAGGAGCCTGGCCCTCACGCTCGGCGCGCATGCACACCGGCGGGGCGCGTGGGTGCCCTCAGTAGAATCCGCCCGGCGCCGGCCGGCGCCGGTCTCAGCGGCGAAGCCCCTCCCAGCGCGTCGTCCCTGAGCTCGAGGATCGCATCGAACAGCTCGGGGCGCGCGTCGACCGCCTCTCCGCGGCTGAACAGCAGGACGGTCGGGATCTCCCTCAGGAGCTCGCGCATCAGCACCAGCGTGCGCACGCGCGCCTCCATGTCGAGACGATCGAACGGCTCTTCCACCGGAAGCGAAGCGATCACGCGGCCGCCCGCCGCCACCAGCGACGCCGCGGCGAGCCGCAGTGCAAGCCTGCCTGCTGCCAGATCCTCCTCGGACAGCGGACTCAAGGGACCGGTGTCTCCCTGGAGTTGGGCGATCTCGTCGCTCCAGGTGATGGCCAGGATCCGCCCTCCCGAGATCCGACCGAGGTAGCGCGACGCGCGCGCGAGGAGGAGCTCCCGCGCCCGTGAGACGCGGGCCTCACGCAGCCGTCTCAACGCCGAGAAGACGGCCCCTAGCGTACCACCGGTGGGAGTCGGTACCGAGGTGGAATCGCTCAGGGACTCGAGCTCGGCCAGGCGGGCACGCAACAGCTCGACGCGCTCGGAGCTGGCATCCAGCGTCGCGTGCAGGCGCACCGAGCGCCCCTCGAGCTCCTGGAGGTGCTGAGGCTTCAACTCGAGTTGCTCCCAGCGACGGCGCCACCAGCTTCCGTCCTGGACCACGCCCTCCCACTCTTCCTCGAGCTCCTGAAGCACTTCCTCGTAATGACTCTGGAGCACACGCCCGCACGTCGGGCAGGGGGCTTCCGGACCGGCCGATTCCAGACGGCGCAGGCGACCCTTGAGCTCTCGAGCCCGATCTCTGTAGGCGCCCAGGGTCGTCTCGGCGTCCTGCCGCTCCCTGAGCCAATCCATGGTGGCGACCTCCAGGTCACCGCCGAGCTCCGCGGCATCCGCCCGCAGCACCCGCAACTCCCGCTCCGCCGCCCTCAGCTCCGCCGCGACCTGCCTCGGATCGGCCCGAACGGCTCCTCGGGCCTCGGGCAGCGTCTCGGCCGATGCCGTCGGCCCCGTGTCAGCGCCCATCGCCCGGGCGCGCTCGTGCGCAGCGGCGACCGTGCTCAGCCCGCGCGCGGCCGCCACGGCCTCCACGCCCTGGTGCAACGCCCCGTCGAGCGTCTCGGCCGCGCGCCCGGCCCACAGGTCGGACGTCGGTCCGACCGCGGCCCCATCCGCCTCGCGTACGAGGAAGCCCGCGACCGCACGTCGGGCCCGGCCCGGGCCCCCGATAACGGCCGTAAGCCCGGGCAGAATCGAGGTGCTCACCCGTCCGACACCCGGAATCTCGCCCTCCAGGACCTCGACGCGTCCCAGTGGCTCCACGCTTTGATCGCCGGGATCGTCGTCGTCACGCACCAGCGCCTCCGCCAGCTCCATCGCAGCGGCGTCACGGACGCCGTCGCGTTCCAGCTCCGCCTCCAGCGCTTCGCGAAGGAGACGCGACGCGTCGGCCGCCAGCCACACATCCTGAGGAAGGTGCAGGCCTCCGCCGACCTCCACGGTCAGATGGAGGGCCCGACGCCGCAGGACATCGAGTTGCTCGCCCTGGAGTGCCACCAGCTCTTCGGGCTCGACGCCGTCGAGCCGCAGCCTCACGATCTTTCCGTCGATGCCTCCGGGGACCTCGGCCGTGACCTCCCGAACGCGCCGGCGCAGGCGCTCCGGGTCCCCCGAGCCCACCCGGATGGGCGCGAGCGCGACGACGGCGCGCCCGGGAATCGGATGGAAGAGCACCTCCTTGCGCTCGAGGTCCGCGAGCAAGAAGCCCTTCTCGTCGGCGGCTTCGTCCCATGGATCGAGCGCGACCCGCTCCAGGGAGCCGGCGTACTGGACGTTCGCCGCCAGGCTCCTCCGCCGGTGCTCACCCCCGAGCGCCACGTAGCTCCAGTCACCGGGATCGACCGGAACCCCTCGATCGCCTCCCGTGCCGACGCTTCCATGCACCACCAACAGGTTCCACTTGAGTCGTGGGTCGGGTTCCGGCAGGGCCGCAGGCTCACGCACGGCCGCCCGGTACGGCACGAGGCTGGCGTGCAGGTCGAGCCGCTCCATGATGATCGAGCGAGCGAGCGCGGTGGCCGCCTCCACGTTCGGAAAGGTGTCGAGCACGGCGAGCGCACCCGGATCGCCCGGTCGGCGAGGAGTGTCACGAGGGCCCGCCACCATCATCACGGGCGTCCGGGGGAGCGACGACCGCAACAGCTCCAGGCCTCGTGACAGCGCCACCAGGGCTCCGGCGGGCGGATCCGGGCGGTCGAACACGTCGCCCGAAACCACCACGACGTCGGGTGCGACCTTCACCAGCTCCTGAACGGCACGCTCGAACGCCACCGCGACATCCCGCTCGCGCACGTCGGTGCCACGCTCGATGCGCCCGTACGCTCGAAACCCCAGGTGGAGGTCGGAGAGGTGCGCGACGATCATGGCCCGCTGTCGGGCAGGGGAGGATCCGCGCGCTCCGCCTCGTCTTCGCCCGGTTCCACGTCCTGCGCCTCGGCTTCGGCGGCCTGCGTCATCTCGGGCTCCGGCCGGGCCGTGGAGTCGAGGATCGACCCGTGCACGAGACCACCGGCCGAGACCAGAGCGAGCGCGGTCAGCAGGAGCGAGGCGGGCGTCAGCACGTGCGTGAGCGCCAGGCCCGTGGCCGCGAAGCCGACCGTGCCGCCTGCCGTCGCCCACGCCCCGACGCGGGCCGGACCGCCGGACGGAGCTACCAGGGTGCCCGCGCTCAACGCTCCGAGGAGCGCCCCGCACGCGTAGAGCGGCAGCGCCGCGAGGAGCGCCAGACCGAGCCCCTGCTCCAGGCCGCCGGCGCTCTCACGCCAGCTCAGGCTCCAGACGCCCGCGAAGACGGTGGCCGCGAGAATCGACGTAAGGTAGAGAAGCCAGCGACGGCGAAGGGCGTCCGCGAGACCCGGTCCCGCCTCCGGCGCCGACCAGAGGCCGAGCGCGAGCGCCGCCGCATCCACGACGAGCACGATCGTGAGCGACCGGAGCATGCCGGGCCCGGAGTAGAGCAGGAGGGCCGCACCGACTTCGGCGCTCGTCGCCGTGGCCGCACCGATCAGAAACGGCGGCAGGCCGCGCAGAGCGCCGAGACGCCCGCCGCTCACGGCTCCAGGCTCCGGTAGGTGCCACGATAGAACACCAGCGCCTCCCCGTCGCCGACGCCGGTCTCCAGGACGCGGCCGACCACGATGGAGTGGTCCCCCCCGGGGTGCACCGCCCAGACGTCACACCCCAGCCAGGCGACCGCCTCGTCGAGGATCGGATCGCCTTTCGGTGCGTTGTGCCAGGCGACCCCCGCGAAGCGGCTCGCGCTCGGCTCGATCGAGAAGCGGACCGCGAGCTCGGCCTGCTCCACGGACAGGATGTTCACGCAGAACGATCCACCCGCAACGAGACGGTCGTGCGAGGACGAATCGAGGTCCACGCAGACCAGCACGAGCGGGGGCCGCAACGAGACGGACGTGAAGGACGTGGCGGTCATGCCCAGCATGTCGCCCTCCGAGGTGCGCGCGGTGACCACGACCACACCCGTAGGGTAATGGCGCATGACTTCCCGCAATACCACCCCAGCGTCCTGTTCCATCACACGCACATCCCCTAGCTTTGCAACCTCCGGACATCTCCCGGCTACGGGGGACGACACCCCTCCCCGAAGAAGGATCCATGCGACGGCGCTGGCTCGCGATCGCGGTCATCTTAACCGTGCCCTCAGGCTGCGACAACGTGAAGTGGGGCGGTGCGGACATCCATATGGAGCACGCGTCCGTCGAGCGGCCACGCGTTGAAGCGCGCGTGCAGAAGCCCGATTCGGAGGCCCCTGCCGTCCACGTGTCGCTCCCGTCGGGCCCGATCCTGTTGGCGGGGACCCGGAAAGGGGCATCGGCCACCCTGGACGTCGTCGGCGCGGTGGCGGGAGACTCGCTCTCTCCGTTCCCGTCCGACAAGACGGTCCCCGGATATCGCGCCTACTTCACGCGAAAGCTCCTGGCGCCCGGATCGCGCCTCGTCCTCTTCTCGGACGGGGTTCGGGTCGGGCATCTCACCGTGACCGACACCGGCGTCGACAAGCGCTACTGCGTGCCGCGGCCGACGGTGTCCGGCACCGTGGAGCTCGTGCCCTCCGCGGCCGGGGCCAGCCATTTCCTGGCGCTTTCCGGCTCGGCCGCCGACACCGTGCCCTATCGCCCGTACCGGGCCCTGCACGACAACTACGACCAGAGGGTGGCCTCCCTCACGCTCGCCTCTCAGGCGATCCAGAAGGTCGGAGCCACCTGGCCCTCGTCGCTCCTGGGGTCCCGGGCCGACATCCAGGCGTTCCAGCTCCAGAGAGCCTCCGGGCCGTCGATCGCCGCGACGTTCCTCTACCAGGACCACCTCTCAACGGCCGCGCCCGGATCCCATGCCTACGCGCTGTTCGTGATGGGCTCCCAGCGCGACAGCACCACGTACCGGTCGGACTTCGTCTGGTATCGGCAGGCGGCGAAGGACGGGAAGGGTGCTCCCCGCTACTTCGACCATCTCGACCTCGCTGGAGACGGCCGGCACGAGGTCCTGCTGGACGTGCTGGGGAACGGCACCCGGTGGTTCGCGCTGCTCGGAGAGCGTGGTGGAAGTTGGGTCCGCACGTACGAGGACCCCTGCTCCACCCGGTCCGGACCCGCCACGGGGAGATGAGGAGGAGGCGCCGTTCACCGCGCGCGCCGCTCGGGCTCCTTCCTGCGCTGCTGCTCGTGGGAGCCTGCCACGGCAAGCGAAGTCCGGCGCGCACGAACGACGCATCCGCGAACGGCCCGATCCACCTCGTGGACGCCGCGGGCGTCGAGCACGACTTCTCGCGTCCGGTGCACCGCGTAGTGTCGTTGGTACCGTCTGCCACGCTGACGCTGGGCGCGCTCGGCGCCCGTGATGTCCTGGTGGGCCGCACGGATTTCGATACGGTCTCGTGGGCGGCCCACGTCCCGTCCGTAGGCGGCGGGCTCCATCCGAGCGTCGAGGCGATCGTCGCTCTTCACCCGGACCTGGTCGTATTCTTTTCCGGCAAGCAGGACTCCGGTACGCCCGCGCGCCTCGACCAGCTCGGCATTCCCCACCTGGCCGTGCGCCCGGATCGCATCTCCGACGTGAAGAACACGATCGAGATCCTCGGCAAGGTGACCGGACATCCCGCACGCGCGGATTCGCTCGTACGCTCGATCACGCTCGGGCTCGCCGCCGTGCGCGACTCCGTGCGCGGCCTCCCGCACCCGCTCGTGGCGTACGTGCTGGGAGGCACGCCACCGTGGGTCGCCGGTCCGGGCACCTACATCGACGAGCTGATCACGATCGCGGGTGCACGCAATGCGTTCGCCGACCTCGGATCTCTGTACGCGGCCGTGAGTCCCGAGGAGATCGCCGACCGTCACCTCGACATCGTGCTCGTCCCGAAGAAGTCCACGTTCGACCGCGATCTCGCGCCTCACGCCCGCATCGCGGTGGTGAGCGGGGCACTCGAGCTCCCCGGCCCCGACGTTGTCTCGGCGGCCCGCGACCTCGCGCGCCTCATCCACGGGGATACGCTCTCTTGAAGCGCGGCACGCTGGCCGTCGTGCTGATCGGGGCCTTGGGTGCCTCGATCGTCGCGGGTGTGCGCTTCGGACCCGTCGCCATTCCTACCCGGGACGTGCTCGCTGCACTCATGGGGCGGGGTGACGCCACCACCCGCACGATCGTGCTCTCGATCCGCCTGCCGCGTACGCTCCTGGGCGTGCTCGTCGGTGGCGGACTCGCGTTGGCCGGCGCCACCTTCCAGGCAGTCCTGCGCAACCCGCTGGCCGAGCCGTACATCCTCGGCATCTCGGGAGGTGCGTCGGTCGGGGCGGTGCTCGTCCTCGCCCTCGGGCTGGCCGGTGCCTCCTCCCTCGCTCTGCCGCTCGCAGCGTTCGCCGGGGCCCTGCTGGCCATCGTGCTCGTCTTCCGGGTCGCCACCGCATCGGGCCGGAGCATGGACGTGCGCGTGCTGCTGCTCGCCGGCGTCGTGGTCGCGGCCTTCTTCGGCGCTTGTGTGGCCTTCATCATCTCGATCTCGCAGGCACGCACGGTGCAGAGCATCGTGCTGTGGATCATGGGGAGCCTCGCCGGCGCGGAGTGGCGCAAGGTCGCCATCGTCGCTGCGTATACGGTGCCTTCCGCCGTCGTGCTGATGGCGCTCGCGCGGCCTCTGAACCTGCTGGCCGTGGGCGAGGAGACGGCGCATCACCTCGGAGCCGACGTGGAGCGCGTCAAACAGATCGCGCTCGGCGTGGCGTCGCTCATCACGGCGGCGGGCGTGGCCGTGGCGGGCGTCATCGGCTTCGTCGGGCTCGTGGTGCCGCACGCCGTGCGCCTCGTGTCGGGATCGGACCACCGCTGGCTGCTTCCCCTCTCGTTCGTGGCCGGGGCCGCGTTCCTCACGCTCGCCGATGTCGTAGCGCGTACCGTGCTTTCACCGACGGAGGTGCCGATCGGCGTCATCACCGCGTTCGTCGGCGTTCCGATCTTTCTCTTCCTCCTTCGCCGCAGCCTGACGGGGTCGCCGTGAGGGTGACGGCGGAGGGCCTCGTCGTGCGTTATCCCGGGAGCTCCAGGCCGGCGCTCGACGGGGTCGGCATGGAGGTACCGACGGGGTCGCTCTACGCCGTGCTCGGCCCGAACGGATCCGGCAAGTCGACGCTGATGAAAGCGCTGTTGGGTTCGGTACCCGTCGCTGCCGGGCGCGCGCTACTGGACGGGCGCCCGACCGGATCGTGGACGAGGAAAGAGCGGGCCCGCTCGGTCGGAGTCGTACCGCAAGGCGAGACGATCGCGTTTCCCCTCACCGTACGCGAGATGGTGGCCATGGGTCGCTATCCGTATCTGGGTGCCCTCGGCGTGGAGCGGAACCACGATCGGGCAGCGGTCGCGCGGGCGCTGGAGCAGTGCGACGTCGCCGAGCTCGCCGACCGTGACGTGACCACGCTCTCCGGTGGCGAGTTCCAGAGAGTGCTCATTGCGAGGGCGCTGGCGCAGGAACCCCGTGCGCTCGTCCTCGACGAGCCCACGGCCAGCCTGGACATCCGGCACGAGATGGCCATCCTCGAGCTCCTCCGGGCATCCGTCGACCGAGGCATGACGGTCGTGCTGGTGACCCACGGGCTCGACCTCGCGGGGCGCTTCGCGGACCGCATGCTCCTCCTGTCCGAAGGACGCGTGGCCGCCGAGGGCACGCCGGCGGACGTCCTGCGCTCCGATGTCCTGGAGTCGGTCTACCGGTGGCCAGTCGATGTCACCGTCGATCCGGACACCGGGGTCACGCGGGTCACGCCCCTCCGGAGCGACCCTCGGCCTCACCCCGCAGCGTGACGTAGCTGTCGTAGCGGCTCTCTGCTATGCGGCCGCCGCGGACCGCGTCCAGAACGGCGCAGCCGGGCTCCTGTATGTGCGCGCACCCCCGAAATCGGCAGCTGTCCAGGAACGGCCTCAGCTCAGGAAAGCATCCGTCCACGGATTCGGGCGACACGCCCCAGGTACCCACGTCCGCGAACCCGGGCGTATCCGCGACGAGGCCGCCACACGTCAGAGGAAGCAGGCGCGCGCCCACGGTGGTGTGCCGCCCGGAGCCGCGCCGGCGCGACAACTCGCCCGTGCGCAGGTGGAGATCGGGCTCCAGAGCGTTCAGGAGGCTCGACTTGCCCACGCCGGACGGCCCGATCAGGGCGCTGGTTCCCGCGCACACCTCCGCTCTGAGCTCGTCGAGCCCCGTACCGGTGAGCGCGCTGGCGACCACGACCCGGTAGCCGACCCGCTCGTACAGGGTCCGGATGCGGGCGGCGGCGTCCTCGGCCAGGTCGACCTTGTTGACGACCAGGACGGGGCTGAGTCCGCTCGCCTCGGCGACGACGAGCAACCGATCCACCTGCCCGGCCCTGGGCTCGGGATCCGCGGCGGCCACAACTGCCAGAACGCTGTCGAGATTGGCTGCGATGACCTTCGGCCGACGTCCTCCGGGACCGCGCCGGACCAGCTCCGAGGCACGGTTCGCCACCTCCTGGATGACCCAGGCGTCCTCGGTGGCCGACGCCTGGATGCGGTCGCCGATCACGATCCGGTCTCCCGTGCGCCGCTCGAGCTTCAATCGCCCGCGCAACGCCGCGTCGACCATCCGGCCGTCGTCCAGGCATACGCGGTAGACTCCGCCTCCCGTCGCGCATACGGTACCGTTGCGAGCAACCTCCCGACCCATGGCTACGCTACGCGAGAGGCCCCCTGCCGGACCTGAAAAGGATCCGGCAGGGGGCCTCGAACCGATCGGCCAGCCGACGCGGCCGGCAGGAACTCACGCGGCGAAGGACTCCAACGCGCCCCCCTTCTCGCCCTCACGGAGACGCCGCAGCGCCCGGTCGCGGAGCTGACGAATGCGCTCTCGGGTCACGCCGAGCATGTTGCCGATCTCCTCCAGCGTGTGCTCACGCTCCCCTTCCAGGCCGAAGTAGAGCCGCAGGACCTTGGCATCGCGCGCTTCCAGCGTGGACAGCGCATCGGTGATCGCTTCGGTCAGGAGACGGCTCTCCACCTCGACCTCGGGCTCGGCGGCCTCTTCCGTGATGAAGCGCTCGACGAGCTGAGAGTCCTCGGAATCGCCGATGGGCGCGTCGAGACGGATCTCGGCGGCGTTCAGCGTCTGGAGGGACTCCACGAGCTCCGGCGTCAGGTCGGTCGCCTGCGCCAGCTCCTCCGTCGTCGGCTCGCGGCCCTTCTCCTGCTTGAGCCGCTCCTTCTCACGGAAGATACGCGCTAGATCGCTCGCACGGTTCAGCGGCACGCGCACCGCCCGGCCGTGGTTTGCCAGGGAGGCCAGAATGGCCTGCCGGATCCACCAAACGGCATAGGAGATGAACTTCACGCCCTGCTCGGGATCGAACTTCCGCGCAGCCGTCACCAGCCCGACGTTGCCCTCCTGGATCAGATCCGTGAGGGAGACGCCGCGGTTCTGGTACTTCTTCGCCACGCTGATGACGAAGCGGAGATTGGCCCGAGCCAGCTCCTGGATCGCAGCCTCGTCGCCCTTGAGCGCCTTCGCACCGAGCTCTTTCTCGCGCTCGGGCGTGATGAGCTCGTGGCGGCTGACGTCGCGCAGATACTGGTCGAGGGCGCTCTGCTCCTCTACGCTCGCGTCGAAGCCCGTGAGGAGGTTCTTCCCCTTGCGCTTACGACGCTTGCTCGCGGTTGCAGTGGCCATCGCGATCTATTGCTCCTTCTGGTCCGGGCCCGGGGGCCTGGCGCGTGTCACGGTGTCGAGGGGGTGGGGCCCGCGTTGGACCCGACCGTCGAAGACGCCCGGGATCTTGAGCCGTTTATTGTGCCAGTAGGACACCAGGGTGTCAAGAACCTGGGATTTCGTGATACTCCCGCCTGCACGGGGCGTTCCACCTCCTCGACCGCATGTTGTTTCACGGCCGAACACCCTCCGGCCGCTTTCCCCTGGTAAACCCGTGTCAGGGGCGGGTTCCTCCTGAACCCACCCATTCGGACGGGGCCGCGAAGCCCGCGGTTGCCGAGCCCGATCGGCGGCCTCTACCTTGGGTCGTGCCCACCGATTCCCTCATCGTCGGATCCAGCGACGTCGGCCGTGTTCGCGCCCGTAACGAGGACACCCTCGTCGTCCTCCCGGACCTCCGTGTAGCCGCCGTCGCCGACGGAATGGGCGGGGTGCCCGGCGGCGATGTGGCCAGCCGCCTGGCCGGACAGGCCGTGGAGAGCGCACTGCGCGAAATGATCGGCACGGCCCCGTCAGACCTGTCGGGTGAGACCCTGGCTTCGGTGCTCGCGGCGGCCGTGCGGGAGGCACACACCGCCGTGCGCCGCGCCGGCGACGCCGATCCGGAGCTCGCGAACATGGGCACTACGCTCACCGTCATGGGCTTCCTTCCCGATCCGGGTGCCTGGGCCCTCGCACACGTCGGAGACTCGCGCGCCTACGTCTGGCGGTCCGGGACGCTCGTGCAGCTCACCCACGACCACACGTGGATCCAGGAGATGGTCGACGAGGGTCGCATCACCGACCTACAGGCCGAGCAACATCCGTACCGGCACATCCTCTCCCAGTGCATCGGCTCACCGGATCGGCCGGAGCCGCAGGTCGACTCGGGACCGTCATACCCCGGAGACCTCTACGTACTGTGTTCGGACGGGCTGTACGGGATGATCGACGAGGCCTCGCTCTCGGAGGTGCTGCGTGCCCACATAGGGTCGGCGGCCGACGCGGAGGAGCTTGCGGCCGCGGCGCGAGCCCTGGTCGATACGGCGAACGAGCGCGGCGGCGAGGACAACATCACGGTGGCCCTCGTGAGGATTCCCGCGGAGGCCGACGCTACGCTGCCTCGACCGGACGGGTGATCCTGTCCAGCACCCCCTCCGGAGCGATCTCACGGCGCTCCATGGTGAAGATCCGCAGGACTCGCGCGGCGGAGTACAGCCCCGCGGCCACGCGTGGGAGATCGACGATCCCGGGCAGCCCCTCCGGTCCCAGACGGGCGATCGCCCCGCCACGCCGCTCCACCAGCACGTCGAGCTGAAACATCGCGCGCTTGACCGGAAAGTCGATGATCACCTCTCCGGACTCGAGGCCCAGCTCCGCCGCGAGCTCGTCCTCGACCGCCCGTTTCCAGGGCGAGTCTCCAACCGCCCAATCCTCGACCCGACGTCCCTGGAGGTCCGCCGCCGTGAGCTCCATCGCGCGTTTCGGCAACCGCCGGTGCCTGAGCGCGGGCAGCCAGCGCGTCGCGAGCCGCTCGGCGATCTCCGAATCGTCCTCGTGGGCACGGCGCGCGATTTCGTAGAGCAGCTCCTCGTCGGTGGGACCCACCAGCTCTTCGGGATCCAGGAGGCCGCCGCGCACCGCGTCCTCCACGATGCGCTTGTAGAGCGAGGTAGCAGCTCGCACGGCGTGATGCCAGTAGACGTTGCGGAACATCTGGTATTTCGCGAACAGCAACGACTCCAACGCCGCGACCGCCTTCTCGTGGACTCCGACCTCGTAGTCGCCCGTCTCCGGGTCCGGGAGGAGGACCAGACCTTGCAAGAGTCGGTCGACGTCGACCTCGCCGTACGGCACCCCGCAAAAACGGGCATCGCGGCGAAGGTACTCCATCTTGTCCAGGTCGAGGCTGCCGCTCACCAGGCCCCGAAGAGGAATCGTGCTCTCGCCCCGGATCAGCTCGTGGATCCGCTCAGGAGCCGTAAGTCCCAACGGTGCCATCGCATCGCGGAGTGCCGGAGATGCGAAGAACTGCCGGCTCACCTCCTCGTGGTGCGCGGGAACGTGATCGCCTTCGAGCTCTTCCAGAGCGTGGGAGAATGCATAGTGCCCGATGTCGTGCAGGAGGGCAGCGTAGGGGACGAGCTCCTCCCCCTCCCAGACCTCTGGTGGAACGCCTCCACGATCGTGGAGTTGCCTCAACGCAGTGACGGTCAGGTGATAGACTCCCAGCGCATGATCGAAGCGTGTGTGGGTAGCCCCGGGATACACCAGGTGAGCGAGGCCCAGCTGCCGGATGTAGCGCAACCGTTGGAACTCGGCGGTATCCACGATACGTACGGCGGTGGGATCCAGCCGTATGGTGTTCCAGAGCGGATCCCTGACGATCTTTCCCGGTCCCGGAGTGGTCATGCCGGACAGTATTCGGAGAATGGGTGGGGAGCAATGACTCGACGGGACGCCGTGGCATCTCGCCCTCGCGTCCTCTATTTTGCCACTCTACCGAAAAAAACGCGAAGGCCGCACCTGATCCGCTCCATGTACGCCAACCCTGCGCTCCGACAGTACATCCGGGCACGAGCCGAGAATCGGCCCGGAGTCTACTGCATGACGGGCCCGGACGACGAGCTCCTGTACGTGGGCAAGTCCGTGCACGTCCGGACCCGGCTGCTCTCCTACTTCCGCGCGCCGCGCGGCGAGAAGGCGTGGGAGTTGATCCGGGAAGCGTCGCAGGTCACATGGGAGTACATTCCCAACGAGTTCGCTGCACTGGTGCGGGAGATGAAGCTCATCCAGAAGCGCCTCCCCCGCTTCAACGTGCAACACAAGCGCAAACGGATCTACGCGTTCGTGAAGGTCACCCGGGAGGCGGCACCGAGGCTGCTCCCGGTGACCCGCGTGGCCGACGACGGAGCCACCTACTATGGGCCCTTTCCCCGGGTCGGCGCGTTGACCACGACGATCCGCGACCTCGCGCACGTGCTCGGACTGCGTGACTGTCCCGCATCCACCCCGGTCTTCTTTCACGACCAGCTCGAGCTGTTCGGTGGAGGACGTCCGCCGCGCTGCCTGCGCGCGGACCTCGGGACATGCCTCGCGCCGTGCTGTGGACGTCCCGCCGAGGCGACGTACGCCGGGGCGGTCGAGACCGCTCGACGCTTCCTCGAGGGAAGAGCCTCCGGACCGCTGCGCGAGATCGAAGAGCGGATGGAGCGTGCGGCTCGGCGCATGGAGTTCGAGTATGCCGCGCTCCTGCGCGACCGCCTCGAGCGGCTCGAGCGATTCCGCGACGAGCTCGTGGCGTTCCGCGGGCGCGTCGAGGACCTCGACCTGGTCTACCGGGTGCCCGGGTTCCGGGGCGATGACCGGCTGTATCTCATCCGGAAAGGACGGATCCGCCTCGAGGTGGCGCACCCGAAGAGCGCGAAGGCCCGGGCCGCGGTGATCCGTGCAGTGGAGGAGGTGTTCGACGGGCCGGAGCCCGGCCCCGCCGGCCTCGGTCCGGAGGATGCCGCCGAGATCCTCCTCGTGGCTCAATGGTTCCGACTGCGGCCGAAGGAGCGTCGCCGCGCCGTGCCACCCCGGCAATGGCTGGAACGAGCTTCATGAACGGGCGGCCCGCGCTACGCGTCTGGGACGAGTGGGCGATCCGCAAGGCGGTGGGCCCCGAGGTCGCGCTCACCTCGGTGGACACGGCGTTCCGCACGCTGGCGCGTGGCCAGGCCAGCGTCCCTCCTCCCCTCAACGTCGAGTTCCCGGAGGTCCACGGCGAGATCCATGTGAAAGGAGCCCACCTGAATGATTCGAGCTCCTTCGTGTTCAAGGTCGCCACCGGGTTCTACGGAAACATCCAGTTCGGGATGCCGACCGGGGCCGGTTTCGTGATGGTCTTCGACTCGGAGACCGGATTCCCCCGCGCCATTCTCCAGGACAACGGCTATCTGACCGACGCCCGGACCGCCGCGGCGGGTGCGCTCGCGGTCGACCAGCTCGCTCCGCACCGGCCGCTGCGCGTCGGTGTCCTCGGGGCGGGCATTCAGGCGCGGATGCAAGTCGAATACGCCGCCCGCGTCCGCAAGATCGAGGCGATCCAGGTCTGGTCGCGAAGCGGGCCCCACGCCACGGACTACGTGCGAAAGATGAGCGAGGCACTCGAGATCCCGGTCAAGAGCATGGCCTCGGTACAGGAAGCGGCAGAAGGAGTCGACCTGCTGATCACTGCCACGCCCTCGCGAACGCCCCTCGTTCTGGCCGAGTGGATCACACGAGGCACGACCGTGGTCGCCGTAGGGTCGGACGGCCCCGACAAGATGGAGCTCGACCCCGCGCTTCTGGCGAGCGCCGACAAGGTCGTCACGGACCTGACCGCACAGTGCCTCAATCTGGGGGAGCTGCATCACGCCGTCGAGGCGGGACTCATGAGCGCTGACGACGTGCACGCCGAGCTGGGGCAGATCCTCGAGGAGCAGCGGCCCGGAAGGGAAGCCGACGACGAGACGATCGTGTGCGACCTGACGGGCGTGGGTGCCCAGGACGCGGCGATCGGCGAGGCCGCGTACTACGCGCTCACCGGAACGGAGCCCGAGCCCCGCGACCCCTGACGCCCGACCTCAGGCCAGGCCACCCATCTTCTTCACGCGCTCGAATTCCTCCGGCTTCACGGACTGCACGGAGAGCCGGCCGTAGCGCACCAGCTCCATGTCGGCCAGCTCCGGGGCGTCCTTGACGTCGGCCAGAGACACGATCTCCGGCAGGTGGGCCACGAACTCCACGTCGACCAGCCACCAGCGCGGATCGTCGGGATCGGATTTCGGGTCGTGGTAATGGCTCTTCGGGTCGAACTGGGTCGGGTCCGGGTAGGCATCACGACACACCCGGGCAATGCCGACCACGCCGGACGGCTTGGCGTTGCTGTGGTAGTAGAGCACCTCGTCACCGACGCTCATCGACCGCATGTTGTTGCGAGCTCGGTAGTTGCGGACTCCGTCCCAGAGCGTGGACCCGTCGCGCTCGAGGTCGTCGATGCTGTATGAGCCGGGCTCGCTCTTCATGAGCCAGAATCGCTTCGGCATGAGGTGTCCGTTCCTTTTCGGTGATCGTTCCAGGAGGGTGATCGGAAAGGGGATCACCCCACCCGCCTATGCGTTCGCGGGCTCGATGTCGACCTTGATGTTCCTCCACTTGCCCTGGCGGAAGCGCCACACGCTCAGAACCATCCTCGTGAAGTGTCCGGCCAGGATGGCGAGCCAGATGTCCATGGCGTGCAGGCCGACCGTGCCCTGGACCACGAAGCAGATCCCGAGCGGCACGACCAGTTGCGAGACCAGAGAGATGTAGAGCGGGCTCTTGGTGTCGCCCGTGCCCTGCAGGCCACCCGTGTGCGCGAGCGCCACGGTGATGAAGAGCCCCGACAGGCTCAGGACGCGCAGAAGCGTCGCGCCCAGGTGGATGACCGCCTGGTCTTCGATGCCGAACGCGCCCAACAGTGTCCGCGGCATCACGAGGAAGAAGAACCCCACGAACAAGGCGACACCGATCCCGAACAGCGACGCGGACCGGACCGCGCGCATCGACCGGTCGGGCTTACGGGCGCCCAGGTTCTGCCCCGCGACGGCGGCGGCGGCTCCCAGAAGCCCCTGTGACGACCACGTGACGAAGGAGAAGAGCTGAGTGTACGCGATCACGTAGGCCGCCTGCGCTTCGGCGCTCTCCTGGAGCGACCCCACGAACCGGAGCAGGATCACGCCGCCGACGTTCATGGCCACGCCCTGGAGTCCCGTCGGAAGCCCGAATCGGAAGAGCTCGCGGATGATGGCCCAATCCGGCTTGAGGTTCATGCCCCTGCGGAACTGCACGACCGCCTTGCCCGAGAACATGATGATCAGGGCCACCACGGCGATGATCGCGCCGGAAATCACCGTGCCCATGGCGGCGCCGAGCGTCCCGAACGCGGGGATGGGGCCGAGCCCGGCGATGAAGATCACGTTCAGGATGATGTTCAGGATGGTGAGCGCGACGCCGAGACGGAGCGGCGTGCGGGCATCGCCGGCGGCGCGGAACGCTCCCCCGACCATGAAGAACATCAGGGACCCGAAGCTGAAGACGAACAGCGTACGCAGGTACGGAAGCGCCTCGGCCGCCACGGTCGGTGTGGCGTTGACGACGCCGAGCAAGGATGGAGCCAGGAAGTAGCCCAGCGGCGCCAGGACCCCCACCGAAAGCAGCGCGGCCACCAGGAAGGCCTGGTAGACGGTGCGGTTGACCTTCTCGGAGTCGCCCTGGCCCGCGAAGCGGGCGACCAGCACCCCCATCCCCGAGAAGAGGGAGCTGATGAAGACGACTACCACCAGGTAGATCTGCCACGATACGCCGATGGCGGCGTTGCCCGTGTACCCGACGTAGTGGCCGACCATCGTGTGGTCGACCAGGCCCTGGAGCCCGCCGATGACGTTCTGGAGCATGGTCGGCCACGCCAGCTTCCAGACGGCCCCTCCGATGGGGCCCTCCACCAGGGAGCGGTCGAAGGAGCGTGGCGGCCTGGGCATGGATTCGTCGGACGGAGGGTCCCTGGGCGAAGCGCGCACGAAGCACGCCGACATAAACAACGGAGGTGAACATTCGGACGATCGACGGCTCCGCGCCAGTTGCTTGACTTTTCGTGTCCAGGTGTCCTACTGTGTTGGTTAACTGATACAGTGATACAGATGCCGGGCGGTCCGCCCGCCCGGTCTCGAGGAGAGAAGAGATCGTGAAGGGATCGCGAACGGAGCGGCAGGTGAGCGCCACGAAGAGGATCGGTGTTGCGCTGGCTCTGGCGCTCTCGGGCCTCGTCCTGACCGGATGCGGCCTGGACCTGGGGAGTGCGGGCACACCCGCGCATCTGTCGGTCCTGCAGCTGGCGAGCAAGCCGAAGCTGCAGATCGGGAAGCTGGAGGGCGACTCGGATTACGTCTTCGGCAACGTCGTCTCCGTGCGCCACCTCTCGTCGGGAAACATCCTCGTCGCCGACGCCATGGCGAACGAAATCCTGGAGTACACCCCCGACGGAGGCTTCATACGCCGCATCGGCGGCAAGGGCGACGGCCCCGGCGAGTTCCGGCGCCTCTCCGATCTCTACATCACCCGAGGAGATTCGATCTTCGCCGAAGACGCGTATCGCCGGACCGTCTCCGTGTTCGACAGCGCGGGCCACTACGTGGGCCAGGCACCGGGTTCGCGGATCTCCGGAGACTCGATCTTCAGCCTCGACGTCTGGCTGTACGGCCGCTTCTGGGTCGACGGGGCGCTCACCGCGTATCAGCGCAAGCACGTGCGCTCGATCCTGGACAAGCTACCCCAACCCACGGTCGCCCCCGGCTATCGCTACGTCCGCGTCGATCAACAAGGCCGCCTCTGGGTGCGCGAGCCGGGCGTGACGGCGGGCGACGCCCACATCTGGACGATCATCGACACGGACGGCAAGCCGTCGGCGAGCGTGGCGATTCCCGTACGCTTCGATCCGGAGGAGATCCGCTCGGACGAGATGACCGGGCGCTGGCTGGGCGAGAAGGACGTGAGCTTCGTCCGCACGTACAAATACGGCGGCACCGGTCAGGATCGAGAGACACCGGCCTGGCTGACCGCTGCGCCCCCCGAGAAGGGCCCGCCCGCGGACCAGGCGAAGTTCCTCGCGGCCGTGAAGGCGTCGTTGAAGCAGCTCGCGAGCGCACAGGAGATCCACTACGCGAAGGCCTACACGTACTCCGCCGAGATCGACTCGCTCTCCGCCTTCCATCCCGATCCGAGCATCCAGGCGGACATCGTGCAGGCGAACACACGCGGCTGGACCGCCGTGTTCGCTCATCCCGGGCTGGACCGCATCTGCGGGCTGGCCTACGGCGGCAACGTCCCACCCGGATGGGACCCCGGAAGGCTGACGTGCGGCCCGGCGGCGGGGTCGGATTCGACCTCGGCCGGCGGGAGCTGAGGAGCGCCCGTGTTCCACGACGTCGATCCCCGCAGCCCCACCCCGCTCTACGAGCAGATCGCCGCACGCGTACGCGTGGCGATCGCCTCGGGCGAGCTGACCGCGGGCGATGCGCTACCCTCCACCCGTCAACTGGCGCATCAGCTGCGCGTCAACCCGGCGACAGTGGTCCAGGCGTACCGCGACCTCGCGACCGACGGGTTCGTGGAGACGCGCCATGGACAGGGGACCTTCGTCCTCGAGGTACCCGGCCACGTACGCGACGAAGAGCGGCAGGCCCGCGCCACCGATCTGGTGCGCAAGCTCTTCCAGGACGCGGCGCGGCTCGGCATCGGAGTGGAAGAGCTCGCGGAGGCATTCGTAGCCGAGACAGGAGTCGAGATCCGTGAATAAGGCGATCGAGCTCGCGGGTGTGCGCTGGCGAGCGGGGAAGTCCTTCTCGCTGAAAGCGCTCGACCTGAATGTGCCCACGGGCTCCATCTACGGCTTTCTGGGACCGAACGGGTCCGGAAAGACCACGACGATCCGTCTGCTGATGGGCATGATGAAGCCGCACGGGGGGCAGATCCACGTGCTCGGCATGCCGTCGCCCCGGCAGCTTCCGGACATTCTCAAGCGGGTCGGTTACGTGCCGGAGCGGCCGCACGTCTATCCCGCCCTCACGGTGGGAGAACAGCTCCGCTACCACTCTTCCTTCTTCCCGCTCTGGGACGGGGGGTGGGCCAAGGAGCTGATGGGGCGGCTCAGGCTCGACGCCGACCGCAAGATCGCGCGCATGTCCAAGGGCGAGACGGGCAAGCTGCTCATGCTGCTGGCTCTGGCCCAGCGTCCGGACCTGCTGGTGCTCGACGAGCCCACCGACGGACTCGATCCGGTCGTGCGCCGCGACGTGCTCGGCGCGGTCCTCGACTACGTATCCGAGACCAACGCCACGGTCTTCATCTCGAGCCACCTGGTCCACGAGCTCGAGCGCATCTGCGACTGGGTGGGGGTCATGGACAACGGCCAGCTCCTGGCCGAGCTCCCCATGCAGCGCTTCAAGAACGGCATCAAGCGGATCCGGGTCCACGGGCCTCCCGAGCTCGCCGAGGAGGCTCCGTTCACGATCCTGAGCCGGGAGCGCGTGAACGGCCCCGGCTCCGGAGAGACCTGGATCGTCCGCGGATGGGAAGACCCGATGCGCTACTACTTCGACCGCGTGGGCGCGACGCTCCGCGACGTCATCGACCTGGACCTGGAGGAGAGCTTCGTCGAGCTGCTCCGCTCCGCCAGGCCCACGTCCCCACGCGAGGACTGATCTCATGTACCAACCGATGCTCTACCTGCACTGGAAGCAGATCCGGCTCGCGCTGATCCCGTTCGTGATCGCATCGTTCGGTCTGCCGTTGGTGACCGTCCATGGCCTGGGCACGCCGCCGGGGCATCCAGGCATGGACACGCTGGCCTACCATGTCGTCGACGCGACCCGCGTGTGGATGGTGTTCTATCCGATCCTGGCCGCGGCGATCGGCGCCACGCTGGCGCTGTCGTCGTGGAACTGGGACCACCAGCTCGGGCACGTCTACGCGCTGTCGCTGCCGATCCCGCGGTGGGAGTACGCGGCGCTGAAGATGGGCGCGGGAGCCATGCTCGCGCTCCTGCCCGCGGGGGCGCTCTGGGTCGGCGGGCTGGTCGCGTCCGCGTCCGTCACGCTTCCGACCGGCCTGCACGCCTATCCGACGCTTCTGGCCGTGCGCTTTCTCGCGGCGACCCTGCTGGCGTACGCCGTCTTCTTCGCGCTCGCGGCCGGCACGATCCGTACGACGGTGTGGGTCGTGACGGTCGTGGCCGGGCTGATCGTGGCGGCGGGCCTGCTGAACGGCGTGCTCGCCGCCTACTTCCCGACGCTGGAGCACACGAGCCTCATGCAGATGATGCTCCACGGGCTGTCCTCTCTGCCGGGACCGCTCCACGTGTTCGTCGGCAACTGGGCGTTGATCGATGTCTAGGCGGCGCACGGTGGTTCCGGCGTTGGCGCTGGCGGCGGGGCTGACGCTGCTGTCCGGTGCACCGCTGTGCGCGCAGCAGTCGCATCGGGCGGAGGAGGCCGCGTTGGTCCGGCATCTGGACTCGGTCGTGCCGCTCTATGAGGCCGCGAAGGAGCAGGAAAAACGGGAGGCCGCCCGCGCAAAGGCCCACGAGCGCAAGATGGCGGCGAGCACCCAGCCGAAGCTCGACACGATCCGGGTGGGGCCGCTGCGGATCGTGACCCCGTCCGATCAGGCGCAGACGGCGCAGGAGCTGTTCTCCTCGGTCTGGCACGGCTACCAACCTGCGATCCACGACAGTCCCGCGTTGGAGCGTACGCTCTTCACGTTCCAGTGGTCCTTCCGGTTCGTGCCGATCGCAATCGACGGACCCGTCCGGCGGGTGGAGGCGCGTCGCTGGGATGCCCGCAGCCACGTCGAGGGCTACATCCGCCAGGCGATCGGGATGGCGCTGGCCTCCGACCTCGGGAGCACCGCAATCGGACAGTCCTGGTACCGGGCAGCGGTCCGTCCGCCACCCGACCCGGCCGGCGTGTACCGCGAGCTCGCCACGACGCCGTCGAAGCCCAATCGGGCCTGCCTCGACGGAGACGCGCATGCGTGTGCCGAGGCGCTCGGGCTCGGGGTGAGCCCCGACTCCTGGAAGGGCTGGTTCACGCCGGACGAGGAGCGTGATATCGCTTTGAGGCGGTTCTACTACTTCGGCGACCGTCACATGATCGCGCTGCAGGACGCCTGTCGGAACGGCAAGCAACGCGCCTGCGCGGAGATCGTTTCCACCTTCTATACACGCTTCACGCGGGCTACGGCCCAGGGCACGCTCGATCCGGACGCCCGACAGTCGCTCGTCTGGTTCGCGCTCGAACGCGGAGGCGCCGGGGCCTGGGCACGCCTGCTCGCCCATCCCGACGCGACGCCGGAACAGGCGCTCGCCAACGTGTCGGGGCTGAATGTGGACAGGCTGTGCGGGGCGTGGAGGCGATGGGTCCTCCGGCAACGGCCCGATGTGTCCGCCGGTCTCGGAGGTGGCATGGTCATGGCCGGCTTCTGGATTCTCCTGTTCGCGGGGCTCGCCGCAAGGAGCACGAGATGGCGTTTAGGATGAAGTACTGGATCGGCCTCGTCGCGGTGGGATGCGCGCTCGTCGCAATCCATGAGCTGCCTCCGGAAGCTCCGTACTTCAGCGCCCGCCCGCTGCCGACGGCGACACACCGACGTATGGAGACACTACGCACCGAAGTGCAGCGCAATCAGGCCCTCCTCCAACGGCTCCGATGGACGGATTCCCTGTCCACGTTGCTGCTGAAGGACGCCCAGGGGGGAGTCGCGGTCGGAGGCCCCGCATGGCTCCCCGAGCGCATCCGACACGACATTCGCCAGCGGTTGATGGGAGAGAAGGCTCGGCTCCGGCCGGCAGACGCGAACGTGCTCTTCGGCTATTACGTCCAGCCCTGGAACCAGAGTGCCGCACCGGACGTGCCCACGGCGCCGCTCGACGGTCCGGCTCCCGAAACGCTGGCCGGAACCGTGGATGGGCAGCCGTACTGCATCACGCTGGTTCTCACCAAGGGACGGCTGGTCCGGGATGGCCGATACGTAGGGATCTTTCGCGGTGCCTGGTCCGCTGGGCCGATGAGCAGCACGATGGGCGCGTGCCGTCCGTTCGTGCAATTCGGGCTGCCCGGGCCTCGGATTGCTGACTGGCTGAAGAAAGGGGGCATCGCGTTCGCACAGGCTGCCACCCCCCCCGCGCAGAGCGACGCGGGGATGCCACCATGGATGGCCGCCCCGAGGCCGACCACATGGCGCACGCTCGGAAGCCCCCATGTCCTTCTCGACGGCTGTTTCTCGGGGCACGAGGATGCATGTCTCCACGTCGCCCTCGAGGGGCTGCCGAGGACCGGCCTTCCCGGTACGGCGCCCGGAAACAGCGTGGATGATGCCGTGGCCCGGTTCGTCACCGCGCGCACGTCGTTCTACCGGGTGGGCGGCGCCCACTGGCTGTCGGCGTTCGGCTTCCCGAGCCGGTACCTGCTCTCCGACCTCGAGCGGCAGTTCGGGCCGAAGGCGTTCGGACGGTTCTGGACTTCGCAGGAAAACGTGCCGCAGGCGTTCCACGACGCGTTCGGCATGAAGATGGGTGATTGGCTGGCGCAGTGGGCCCGCGCCAACACCTACCACTACCGCTCCAGCCCCTCTCTGCCGCGCGACGCGGCGGTGGGCGGGTTCCTGCTGCTCGCGGTGTGCGGGGCCATCGCGGGAGCCTGGGCGACGAAGCGGAGCGTGGCGTAGAGGGGGGTGACCCGGTGGAGATCGACGGCTCGGCGCTGCTCGACCTGCGGCGTCTCGTTCTGAGGTGGGCGACCCGTTGGGGCGCCACCGACGATGACGCCGAGGACATCGCCCAGGACGTGCTGTTCCGCGTCCTGCGGTTCCGCGAAGGGTTTCGCGGCGACGCCCGTGTCTCTTCGTGGACGTACCGTATCACCCGCAACGTCCTGCTGACGCGGGTCCGGCGCTCGGAGCTGAGGAGCCGGGCCGAGGCCCGCTTCGGCGCGCGGACGGATCAGCTCGCGGACAGCCGTGAAGGCCCGATGCTCGAGGCGCTCGAGGCCCGTCGGCTCGTGCGGGCCTGGCTTCGCGACGGGACGTTGACGCCATCCGAGCTCCGCCTGATCGCCATGACGGCTCGGGATGGGATGACCTCGGTGGAGGCGGCGGCTCGGTTCGGCTGTCGGCCGGGCACGATCCGCAGCCGGGTCAGCCGGGTGGTCGGGCGTGTGAGGAGGGAGGTGGGGGTGGCGTGACGTCGTCGGTGCGGACACGGCGCTTCAGCGACGCCTGTATCGCGTCCGGGTCGCGACGCTGTGAGATGACGACGAACGATGCGCGCGTGCTGACCCCCACCTTGAGTGTGACGCCGTTGCCGCGGTCGATCGTCCACTCTCGGCCGGATGAAGTCCGCCGGATCGCCGCGGCCGTCAGCTCCGCCTCGACCTGTTCGAGCGGGGCCCGAGACCGGAACGTGGCTTGGCGGGTGAGAACGCTGGAGGTCGTGATGAAGAAGGTGAAGCTCTTCGGGAGGCTGACCGCAAAGCCTGGCCAACCCTCGTCCGCCCGGTCCGCGAACCGGACCTCCACGCAGTCCTCCAGCGTCGAGACGTCGAGCCTGTCGCGCTCGTCGGAGAGGAACCCGAAGATCTGCGCGGCGCCACGCACCGTCTGGTCTACCGAGTCCACGATTTCCAGGGCCTTCGTGCGAATAGGATCCATCACGACCTCCCTCGGTGTCTGCAACAGGTACGGGGCCGAGGGCGCCGGCCTTCTCCCATTCGCTCCCACACCACGCCCCCGACCATGACCTCTTCCATCCGTGAAGCCGCGAGGAGCCTCGCCCGCACGCCGATCTTCACCGGCGTCTCGATCCTCTCCGTGGGGATCGGGATCGGGCTCGCCACGTCGGTGTTCGCGGTCGTGCACGCGGTCTTCTTCACGCCGCCGCCATATCGCGACGCTGGTCGGCTCGTCCAGATCTGGCAGACAGAGCGACCCGGAAGCCATCAGAAGAGCGATTACCTGCTGCCGGAGCGGATGCAGGGGTGGATACGCACGCCGATGCGATATCTGACCGGTGTGTCTGGCTACGGCCTCACGCTCGGCGTGGTCCTGGAAGGCGCGGGCGGTGCGCAACGCGTGTCCGCACAACCGATCGTGGGCGACTGGTTCGGGACACTGGGAACGCCCGCCGCGCTCGGTCGCACCTTGGCAACCGGGGATGAACGTCCCGGAGCGGAGCCGGCGGCGGTCGTCAGTTGGGATCTCTGGAAGAACCGCCTCGGAGGAAACGCCGACGTGCTGGGACGGGTGCTGCACACCACCACCGGGCCCTACACGGTGGTCGGCGTGATGCCTCGCTCCTTCGCGGCAGGGGATCGTATCTGGATCCCCGCTGCCGGGCTCCCGACCGCGAAGCAGCCCCAGGTCTACCTGGGCTTCGCCCGCCTGCGGCCAGGGGCCACGCAGGGGCAGGCCCGCCAGGAGATCGAGCAGCGCTCGGCCGCGCAGGTCGCCTCCGACTCGGCGCGCTGGGGCGGGTTCGGGGCCACTGCGGTCCCGGTAATCGGGACCGCTGCGGGTGGAGACCGTCCCACACTCTGGATCCTGGCCGGGGTGGTCGCAGCCGTCCTCCTCATCGGCCTCAGCAACCTTACGACCCTCTTTCTGGTCAGAGCCCAGGAACGCAGCGTCACGCTCGCCGTGAGGGCGTCGCTGGGCGCGAGCACCTGGCAGCTGGGGAGGGGACTCTTCTTCGAGGCTCTGCTGGTAGGTGCCGGCGGCTCCATCCTCGGCATCCTGTTGGCCATCTGGGGAAGCGAAGCGGCGGCATCGATCGTCTCCACCGCGACGCCGAGCCTCGGACTCTTTTCGGTGCTCGCCGCCGTCGGGCTCGGCGTCCTCGTGACCGTGGTGGTTGGCGTGGAACCGCTACGGAGACTCCACCTCCTGGATGTGCGGGACCTGCTACAGCGCCGTGCGGCCGGCTCCACGAGCACACGCGGTGAGCGACGTACGCGCAACATCATGGTCGCGGCGCAGGTCGCGACCTGTGTCGCGCTTCTCGCCGTGCTCGGCCTGTTCGGCTCGACCTTCCGCGCCTATCGGGATATCGATCCGGGCTACGACGCGAAGCGGCTGGTGAGAGCCGTGCCGGACTACGAGGCCGCGGGGATGGAGCAGCCTGCCCAGTGGGCGCTGGCGCGTCGCGTGGCCGAGCGCCTCCGGCGCGACCGGTCCGTGGGCGGCGTCGCGCTCTGGAACAAGTTCATGGGAGCCTGGCCGCCCCGTCCCGAGTACGAGCCCGTGATCGAGGGATCCGACGGCAAGGCCGCTAGGCTCGGATCCCCCTATCGCATCGACCCCGGCTTCTTCCGCGCCATGGGCATCCCGGTGTTGGCCGGTCGCGCGTTCACGGACGCGGACGACGCCAACTCGCCCGATGTCGTCATCGTCTCGAAGGACGGCGCGGATGCGTGGTGGCCCGGCGAGGACCCGCTCGGGCATCAGATCAAGTTCGGACGTGATGCGCCCTGGATGACCGTCGTCGGGGTGGTCCGTCCTGTAAGCATGATCGGGCAGGCGTCCCGCGGCACGGTCGTCCACCTTCGCAGCATCCACTGGGTCACGGTGGCCTCCGTCTTCGTGCCGGCGCGCCAGTGGACCGGGCTTCCACCCGCGTGGCGGGAGACCGCGGACTGCGAGGAGTGCATGGGCGTCAGCGTCGCCGTCCGCGCCTCCGGCGATCCCACGCGAGCCGCGCACGCGCTGCGCGGTGCGCTCGCAACGCTGTCTCCCGATCTCCCCCTGAACTTCCTCGGAACGATCTACGAGCAGCAGATGCACTCGTGGGTCGCCGATCGTATCATCCCTCCGGGGAGGCTCGTCGCGGCCGGCTCGGTCGTCGGCTTGCTGTTGGCGCTGCTCGGCATCGTGGGGGTCGTCGCGGATGGTGTCACCCGGCGAACCCGTGAGATCGGTGTTCGGATGGCGCTGGGCGCGCGCCACGCCCAGGTCCTCGGCGCGGTCGCGCGGGAGAGCCTTCTCGCCGGCACCGCAGGCCTCGGATGCGGTTTGCTGGCGGTGGTGCTGCTGCGCAGCCTGATCGTGAAGCTGTTCGTCGACCCGCAGATTCGCGTCATCACACCGAGCCTGCTGGATCCCGGGCTGATTCTCACGACCGTCGGCGTGGTCCTCGCGGCCGTGCTCGCCGCCTCGCTCCTCACCGCCCGCCGGGCGCTGAAGGTCGATCCGGCCGAAGCGCTCCGGAGCGAGTAGGGGGATCGTTCTCTCCACTCGGAAGCCGCCATGCTGAGAGACTCACTCACTGATCTCCGCACCGCCGTCCGCTCCCTCCGCCGGGAGCCTGGCTTCGTGCTTCTGGCGGTCCTGACGCTGGGCGTGGGGGTGGGCTCGACCGCGACGGTGTTCGGGATGGTGGATCAGTTGCTGCTGCGGCCGGTGCCGGGGGTGAGGGATCCGGATCGGGCGGCGTACGTGAACATCGGGCCCGCGCCGGCCGCAAAGCGCCATTTCTTCCCCGGCCTGAACGTCGCGGAGTTCGAGGAGCTGAGGGCGAAGACGAACCTGCTCTCGGGAATCGCGCAGTACGGAAACGACGGCGGCTTGCGGGTTTCCGCCAATGGTCAGCATGCCGTCATGGCGTTCACGGAAGGCATCTACGGCGATTACTTCGGCGTGCTCGGCGTCCATCCCAGCGAAGGTCGCCTGCTCAGGGCGGACGAGAGCCTGGGTGACCCCCATGTTGCGGTCATCAGCGAGACGCTGAGGCAGGAGTTGTTCGGGCGTGCCGGCAAGGCAGCGGGACGAACCATCCAGATCGACGGCCACTCCGTGACCGTGCTGGGGGTCGCGGGCGATGGCTTCCAGGGGGCTCGGCGCTCGCTGCGAGCCCAGATGTGGGTTCCGTACTCGGCGCTCACGCTGTACAACGGCTACAGCTCCCTGGAGCAGGCCATCTCCCGGCCTCACTACTTCCAGACGCTGGTGGCGCGGCTCCGCCCCGGAGTCCACCCCGAGCAGGCCGAGGCGCAAATCCGCTCGGTCCTCGGCGGGATCGCCCGCGCCCACCCCGACGACGATCTCGTGCACTATGCGACAGCGACGCTCCTGCCGGGCCTCCGTGTCCCGCCGAGGACCGCGCAACGCACCTACGCGGCTCTCCACGTGTTCTTCATCGTCGTCGGGCTCGTCCTCCTCATCGCGTGCGCCAACGTGGCCACGCTCCTTCTCATGCGGAACGTCACCCGCAGGGGCCTCGTGGCCACCCACCGCGCATTGGGTGCTTCCACCGGCCGCATCGCCCGACAGGTCCTGACCGAGAGCGCTCTCCTGGCGGTGCTCGGCACCGCCGTCGGGCTCCTCGTGGCGTGGCTCATCGCGGTTCCGTTCGCCGGAAAGAGCGTGGCCCGGGGGATGCCAGCGTTCGCAGGACTCCACATGGACGTGGGCGTCCTCGTGTTCGCCGTGGCCGCGGCGGCCGGGACGCTGGTGGTCTTCGGCGCGGGCCCGGCGATGCTCGCAGGCCGGTTCGACCTGGCGGCGGCCCTGCGGGCGGCGGGTGGCGCCGACACACAGGGAATGGCGGGTCTCCGTCGTCTCATGTCCGCCGGCCAGATCGCGGTCTGCATCACCCTGCTCACCGGCGCCGCGCTCCTGGTCCGGACCGTGCACAACCTGTATGCGGTCGACACCGGGATGTCGCTCGACCAGCTAGCGACCGTCGATCTCGGGCAGCCGGCGAACCTGGGCGCTCCCTCGACGCTTACCGACGTGTACCGGGATGTCGTCGCGGCGGTGCGACGTGTTCCGGGTGTCGAGGGAGCCGCCATGGGCATGCGTGGACCGCTGACGGTCGCCCGAACGAGCACGGGCATTGCTCGGCCGGCGGACCCGGACCGGATCAGGGGGGCGCTCATCCGGGCCGTCACCCCGGGTTGGTTCGCCCTGGTTCACCTCCCGATGGTGTCCGGCGCACCGTTCCGCGACGGTGACTGGCGACCCGGCTCCACGCCGGTGCCGATGGTCGTGACGTCGGCGCTGGCGCACCGCGTGTTCGGCCGAACGGACGTAGTCGGTCGCACGTTGCTCGCCCACCTCTCAACGGAGGGAATGCAGGAGGCCAGAATCGTGGGCGTCAGCCGCGACATACGCTTCGCCGATCAGCCGGACAAACCCATGGACGCGTTCTTCGTCCCCCTGTCTTCGTTCTACGCCCCGAGCGCCACGTTGGTGGTGCGCGCGCACTCGTTCGATCATCAGGTGGGAACAGGCATCCGCCAGGCGGTCCAGCAGGTCCTGCCCAACATGGTCCCGCCCGACCCGACCCCACTCACGGCGCAGTTGGGAGACGTCTTCGCCACACAGAGGGCCCTCGGTCGGCTTCTGGAGCTCCTCTCGATCCTCGCCGCGATTCTCGCCTCCGTCGGTCTCTACAGCGTCATCGCCTTCTCGGTGGCGCAGCGTCGACGCCAGCTCGGGATCCGGGTGGCGCTGGGGGCCGAGCGCGGCCGCATCGCCCGTCTGGTGCTGGGCGACGCCGCGGCCATCGTCGCGGTGGGGACGGCCGCAGGCCTCCTGGGCGCCTATATGCTGTCGATCCTCCTGGCGAACCAACTCTACGGGGTCGCGCAGGTGGATCCCGTATCGTACGCAGGAGCCGCCATGCTCTTCGCCGTTATCGCCGCCGCAGCGTGCTGGGTACCCACCCGCACGGCCATGCGCGCGGATCCGATGGAGACGTTGAGGGATGCGTGAGGCCGATTCGGAAATCCGGCTTCACTAATCGGAGTACGCTACCCTACCGCCTTCCCATCCACAGGATCCAGCGCCTCCCACGCGCCGTTGAGCACACGCGCGGGGATGTCCTCCTCGCGCTTCCACCGGCTGGAGGCCGTGCGCCAGTCGGGATCGACACCGCGAGCCCGGTTGTACCGCAGGAGGGCCACAACGGGATCGACTTCGACGCCGGGACGATCCCGGCCCATACCGTCTCCGAGGCTGCCACCCCCGATTCCCCGGGGAGCCGGCGCGCGCTCCGGCAGCGGCAATCCCGTCGGGCTGTAGAACACCGGCCGCCCACCGGGCCACGGGTTCATCTCCACGTGCCAGCCTTCCTCGTGCAGCAGCCGGTGGTGGTAGTGACAGA